>JBEKUB010000027.1:0-87400 GCA_049515455.1 Occallatibacter sp. | reverse complement strand
CAGTAACCAGTGGTCAGGGGCCAGTTTCTTAGTCGTCCTAACCCCTAACCCCTGATCCCTAATCCCTGCTACTTCACAATCTCTGAAACCGTTCCCGCGCCCACCGTGCGTCCGCCTTCGCGGATGGCAAAGCGCAATCCCTTTTCCAAGGCCACCGGCGTAATCAGCTCAACCTCAAGCTGTACGTTGTCGCCCGGCATCACCATCTCCACGCCTTCCGGCAACTGCGCCACCCCCGTCACGTCCGTCGTGCGGAAGTAGAACTGCGGCCTGTAGCCCTTGAAGAACGGTGTGTGCCGTCCGCCTTCTTCCTTGCTCAGCACGTAAACTTCGCCCTTGAAGACCGTGTGCGGCGTAATCGATCCCGGCTTCGCCAGAACCATTCCGCGCTCCACATCCTCTTTCGGAATGCCGCGCAGCAGAATTCCCGCATTGTCGCCCGCCAGACCCTCGTCCAACTGCTTCTTGAACATTTCAACGCCCGTGCAGACCGACTTGCGCGTCTCCCTGAAGCCGACGATCTCAACGTCCTCGCCCACCTTCACCTTGCCGCGCTCAATCCTGCCCGTCACCACCGTGCCGCGGCCGGAGATCGAGAAGATATCTTCAATCGGCATCAGGAAGGGCAGATCGACCGCGCGATCGGGCCGCGGAACATAACTGTCCACCGCGTCCATCAACTCGTCGATCTTCGCTTCCCACTTGGGGTCGCCGTTCAGAGCCAGAAGTGCCGAACCGCGAATCACCGGTGCGTCTTCCGGGAACTGATACTTGCCCAGCAGTTCGCGAACTTCCATCTCCACCAGGTCAATCAACTCCGGATCATCCACCGCGTCGCACTTGTTCAGGAAGACCAGCACAGAGGGCACACCCACCTGGCGAGCCAGCAGAACGTGTTCCTTGGTCTGCGGCATCGGCCCGTCGGTGGCCGCAACCACCAGGATCGCTCCGTCCATCTGCGCCGCGCCCGTGATCATGTTCTTGATGTAGTCGGCGTGCCCAGGGCAGTCGACGTGCGCATAGTGCCGGTTCTTGGTCTCGTACTCCACGTGCGCCGTGGCGATAGTGATGCCGCGCTCCCGCTCTTCCGGCGCGTTGTCAATCGAGTCGAACGAACGGAAGACAATCTTCGGGTTGTGCTTCTGCAAAACCTTGGTGATGGCCGCCGTCAACGTCGTCTTGCCGTGATCGATGTGACCAATTGTTCCTACGTTCACGTGCGGCTTGCTGCGATCAAACTTTTCCTTGCCCATAACCCTTCAGTTCCTTCCGTTAGACTTTTTTCTTGCGTTGCCGGAAATCCGGCTCAAGCTTAAACTTCAGCTTTCAGCGAACAGCCTCAGTAGTACGCATACACCCTGAAATATCTCTGCCGCAGTTCGAGAGGCACCGCCTCGACCAGCCGCAGATACCGTTCCCGCGTCAGCCCTTGATCGGAGACGGGCAGCGCCGCGTAAAGCGCAATCGCTTCCTTGCCCAGCAATCCGCACTTCAGGACGCCCTCATAGTCGCGAATCCTAAGCTTGCGCTTTGTCACGCGATTCAGAAAAACATCCACATCGCGTGCATCGAAGGCCGCATCGATCAGCGCATGAAGCTGCGCAAATCCCTGCTCATTCTGCACCGCGATTGCCGCCTGCTCAAACATCATTCCCTGCCCATCGTGCCGCGTGGCCTGTTCTTCAACCTTGCCGACCCTTCAGCATTCTTTCCAACTATGGAGCGGGAGACGGGGTTCGAACCCGCGACCAACAGCTTGGAAGGCTGTGACTCTACCACTGAGTTACTCCCGCAAAAACCAGTGATTAGTGGCTAGTGGTTAGTGATTAGTGATTGGTTTTCCCGCAAATCGAAGCCGCTTCGCTTCACTGCTGTTGCACTGACTAACCACTATCCACTAACCACTATCCACTGCACTTCTGGAGCTGATGACCAGGATTGAACTGGTGACCTCTCCCTTACCAAGGGAGTGCTCTACCAACTGAGCTACATCAGCCCTCTTCGACTTGCCTCTGAGGCGTCTAATTCCCGCCCTCATCCCCGCCGCGGCGAATCTTATCCGCCTGGCGAGCTAAAACAGTCCTTAAAGCCAGCCCGCCAATAATGATGAGCGGAACCAGTCTTAACTCCACCGGCTTGCCCATGACGAAGACTTTGCCTTCGCCTATGGTCAGCCAAACCAGCACTGCCAAAACAGCATATAGTCCCAGAGCCACCCAGTACTTCCGGTCCAACTCGGCCCCGGAACTGTGCACGCCCTTCGTCTTGCGATCCAGTTCGCGCCCTAAAAACCTCATACCGGCTGCGACCCTTCGCGCATACCACCTTCAATTCGTGGTGCACAGGGGAGGATTCGAACCTCCGTAGCTCCAAGGAGCGGCAGATTTACAGTCTGCTGCCATTAACCGCTCGGCCACCTGTGCTCACCCACCCCGGCAACAAAATTCCATCCCCGGAGGCACCGCCAAAACCCTCACCTGCCCCACCGCAAGTCCCCTGTCGGCGCCATATTAACTTTCAGCGCATCAAACCCCGTCCGGAAAATCTCCGGTTCAGCGGAGCCTGCACCTGAAGTGGGATCGCCGCGGAGAACAGGTCCAGCACGTAAACTCGAGCGCTGGCAAAACCTTCTGCCGTTTCAGGCTTCGTTTACCGGTTCCTTTATGTGGAGCTGGCGAAGGGATTTGAACCCCCGACCCTCTGATTACAAATCAGATGCTCTACCAGCTGAGCTACGCCAGCCCTACCCACCCGGAAACCGATTCCGGATACCCAATTCTTCACCGTCCCGGCATCGCACACGGACACACTCCTACTCCGCACACTGAACGGCACAGAAATCAAGGTTAGCACACCGCCGCCCGTGGAGCAAACCGGGAAACCGCGGGGGAAAGGGGCAAGACGATGATGCGGCGATAGATACGCCGGCGGCCGGGGGTTGAACACGCATGAACAGCGGATATCACGTTATCCTGCGCGGATTTTAGACAATCGGGGGAAAACGCACTTGTTAAAAACAAGCTTTCAGTAGATGATCCTGAATGAACTTGAAGCGGTTCTGAAACGCAAGGAGAAACTGTATGCGCAAGAGTCTTATCGCACTTTTATTTCTGACATTTTGCCCTCTGCTTGTGGCTCAGCAGGCACTCAACAACGACTCCATCATCAAGCTGGTCAAGGCCGGCCTGTCGGACGATCTGATTGTCAGCACCATCAACGCTTCGCCCGGAATTTATAACACCTCCACGGATGGGATCATCGCCCTGAAGACCGCGGGTGTCAGTGACAAGGTGATTGCTGCCGTTGTGACCAAGGCCAACGCGCCGATTGCAGCGGCGCCAACCGCAGATGACCCCAACGATCCGGCGTCACCGCACGAGCCGGGTCTCTACATGATGCTCAACGGTCCGGGTGGCAAGCCGAACATGGTGCTTCTTGAGCGGACTGCCTCGACCAATGAACGCGTCGCAATGGGTTTTTTCTCGCGCCCCATCAAGGCCAAGATTCCGGGCCTCCGTGCCACTTTGCGAACGTCAGAGTCCAGGCCCGTCATCTATATGTATTTTCCGGCCGGCTCCGGCTTCAGCCATACCGGCAGTCCTTCCCAGTTTGCCTTGTTGACATTTGACAGCAAGAAGGACCACCGCGAGACCGAGATAGGCAAGCTCAAACCAGTCGCCAACAATACATTGATGGCCGTGATGGGCTTTGACCAATCGAAAATAATCAAAACCACGGCAGAGAAGGTGAGTCCCAATGTCTTCAAGGTGACGCCGGATACAGAATTGCCGCCCGGCGAATACGCCTTTATCGCAGCGTCGGAATTAAGCGAATCTGAACCCGCAACGATCTTTGATTTTGGCGTGGACGCTAAGTAAAGCATCGCGAAAAGGCATGTCAGCATTCCAAACTCTTGCACATCTCGATTCAGGGTACGCTGCGGAGTGATAAGTTATTTCTGACGGCCCATGAACCGACGCACGCGCAGAACGCTCTGGATTGTGGCCGCGGTCCTGCTGGTTTTGGCCGTGGCTATCTTCCTGCGCTCGAAGGCCCCGCCTGAAGCCGCCCGTCTGCTGCCCGAGTCCGACGGCATCATCTATATCCACTTCAAGCCCATCCGTGCCTTCCTCCACAAGGACCTGAAGCCGCCCCAGCACGTCCTTGAGTACCAGCAGTTCATTGACGCGACCGGCATCGACTGGGAGAACGACCTGGACGAGGTGGCCGTCGCGCTGCACCGCATGCCCGATCCGAACGGCCCCAACGGACCCGTCGCCTACTCGATGGTGCTAGTGGGCAAGCTTACCGGCAAGCGGCTCAATACCTGGCTCGAAGCGCACGCAACCAGCAGAGAAACCTACGTGGGGCATACTGTTTACTCGATTCCGTCGGAGGGGCGCACGGTGAGGGTGGCGCAGATCGGCTACGACATGGTGGCCGTCTCCAACACCCCAACTCCGGAGCAGATCCATTCCATGCTGGACCGGCATCGCGCCGCCGCACTTCCATTTGCCGGCTCCACGCTGCTCTCCCGCCACTATCACGATGTGCCGTTGCTTTCGCTGGCCTGGGGCGTGGGGCAGATCGGGTTGCCTTTTTCTGAGAGCGGGGCGATCAAGGTCTTTGGGCTCTCGCTGCCATTGGAGGACGACTCCACCATCATTGCCAGCGTGGCGCCGGCGCTGCCTATGGCCGACTCATTGCGGCTGAAAGTGGAAGAGATTGCACCCACCGAGGAGACGGCTGTCAGCCAGGCAGCCGCTTTGGCTACTCTGATTACGCTGGCGCGCGGCTTTACCGCTCCGCTGGCACAGAACACCGCCAACAACGGCTTGAAAGAGTTGCTCAAGACTGCAGAAGTGACTCAAAAGCACGAACGGGTCGAGGTTACGGCCACGCTTTCACCCGTCTTTCTTGCCGGTCTGGCCTCAGGTGAAGGCTCAGCCCGCGCCGCAGACACCGACGCTCCGGCTCAAAAATAACTCACTTGCCGTCTCAGGCAGATTCCAGCGCCTCAATCTTGCCGCGAACTTCAATAATCAGGTTCTCCAGGTCAGCATGGAAGCGGCTGCGCTCCCTCGAGGGGAGTTCGTCGAGCAATTGCTCATACGGCGTGACCTCGCAACGGGGGAAGGCGGCATAACCGGCTGCATCGGCCAACCTGCAACTGATGTTCATCAATTCATCCATATCCCAGGAAGTGTTTTCCCGCCGGGGAGCGTGATGTTCGCTGACAATCGATTTAAAGTCGATGGGCAGATTCCAATCCGTGATCAGGCGGCGTCCGGCCTGGCAATGATCCAACCCGAAGAGCTCCCGCTCGCCTTCGAGGATGCTCGCGGGCGGCCCGCTTTGCATTCCCAGCAGAACCGCGTACTCCCTGGGCCGGAGGACGGCCAGAGCCAGACGGCCGATATCGTGGATGACTCCGCAGGTGTAAGCGCTGTCTCTGTCCATGAATCCCGCTGGGGCCAACCGTTCCGCGATCAAACCGCACGCCAGATTATGGCGCCATACAGCCCGCATGGAAGGACGGCTCAGCGCTCCATTCAGATAAGTTCTGACGCCGACTGTTACACACAATCCGTGTAGATGGTTGGCGCCAAGCACGGCGATCGCATGTTGAATGCTGGTGACGGGAAAACGCGGGGCATAAAGGAGAGAGTTCGCAATCGTCAGCACTTCACTGGCGAACGCAGGATCGGAGGAGATCAGATCGCTGAGTTGGTGCAATTGCACATTCTCATTCCCTGCCAGTTGCAAAACACGGATTGCAACCTGGGGAAACGAGGACAGATGCAGGTTGGACCAGGGAAGGCCGGTCACGTCGATTTCTTGTTTCTCAATGCCCACCTTCCGAGTCTCCACGATTATTTGAATATTTGATTGCGCCAATCCGGCCGTATCCCTTTGCAGGAAGAACCGGCGAGCCGCTGATTGAGCCCGAATGCTGGTAATAACCCTTTCGGCACAGAGCTGTTTTCCTTTAGAACAGTTCGCTCTAAAAGCAGACAGAGAGCGCAATCTGTCTCCGATTGTGAAATTTTCGCTCGAAGCTGAACCCGGATCGGGTCCGGCTGCATCCAAATGAATGTTAGCGCGCTTCCCCGCCGCTTTAGTCTCCACGGCTGCTTCGAGTGGCAGCCATCAGGTGGACGGAATCAAACCAAGAGGTCCCATGAATCGTAAATTCCTGCTTCATTTCCTGAAGGCTTCGACCTTCCTTTGCGCCCTCGCGTTCATTTCCGGCTTCACCGCGCAGTCACAAGCTGCGCCGTCGAAATCATCGCCGGTTCTCACCGGCCAGGCTGCCTTTACCGACGCGGCCCACGAATCTCCAGGCATCCGCCGCCACCTGACCGTTGCCGACCTGCCTGCTCCAGCACCCGAGCAGTCAGTGGACAACGGCCCCACACTTGTCCCCCGGACGAACGATAACTGGCCCATCGCGCCCAAGGGCTTCAAGGTGGAGCTTTATGCTTCTGATCTTGACAACCCCCGCCTGCTGCGCACCGCACCCAACGGAGATCTGTTTCTTGCCGAAAGCTCGAGCGGCAAAATCAAAGTCTTTCGCGGCGTAGGCCGGGACGGAACCGCAAAACAAGTCTCGCTCTTTGCGACTGGCCTGCACCAGCCTTTCGGCATCATTTTTTATCCTTCCGGAGCCAATCCAAAGTGGATATATATCGGCAACACCGACGGCATTGTTCGCTTTCCTTATAACAACGGCGATCTTAAGGCGAGCGGACCAGAGGAGCATCTGGCAGATTTGCCCGGCGGCGGACGGCTGCGCGGCGGCGGCCATTGGACCCGCGATTTGGTCTTCTCGCGGGACGGGACCAAGCTCTTCGCCTCGGTGGGATCGCACTCCAATGTCGACGATCCCGACACGCATCCCGAGGAGTTCCACCGCGCCGATGTACTTGAGTTCACTCCCGAGGGAAAGTTCGTCAAGGTCTATGCCAGCGGTCTGCGCAACTGCGTGGGCGAGGCCATCAATCCCACAACGGGCGAACTGTGGTGCTCGACAAACGAGCGAGACGCACTGGGCAACAACCTGGTTCCCGATTACGTAACCCACGTTAAAGAAGGCGGCTTTTACGGATGGCCGTGGTACTACATGGGCGGCGAAAAGGGTGGCGTCCAAGACCCGCGCCACGCAGGTAAGCATCCTGAGCTGCAGTCCAAGGTGATTACACCGGACATCCTCGTGAATCCCCACTTCGCTTCGCTGGAGATGCTTTTTTACGAGGGTTCGCAGTTCCCCGCCGAGTACAAAGACGACGGATTCGCGGCTGAGCACGGTTCGTGGAATCGGGCACAGCGCTCCGGTTATGAGGTAATCCGGCTGCCGATGAAGAACGGCCACGCGACCGGCGAGTACGAGGACTTTCTAACCGGATTCGTCAATCCCGATAGCACGGTCTGGGGCCGGCCGGTAGGAGTGGCCGTAGCAAATGACGGATCGCTGTTCGTCTCCGACGACGGCTCTCGATCCATCTGGCATGTGATTTACAAGGGCAAGTAGCGGGGTTAGCGGAGCTAGCTGGGTTAGCGGGGCTAGCGGAGTTAGCGGCCGTTTGCTAACACCGCTAGCTCCGCTCAATCATTTCCCCAGCCCCAGCGCGCTCACTACGGACTCATCTACCCGCGCAGGCTGGCCGTCTTCCTTCCAAACCACCCCAAACCCTCCCCGATAGTCCCACATCGCCCAGCCGATGCCGTCCTCCTCGAGCGCCGTCCGCACATCGCGAATATAGTTTGCGCGCGAAGCAGGGTCGGAGAGTCCGCGGTAGACTCCAAACTCATTGCAGTTCAGCGGCACATGATTTTCACGCCCCCATGCAGCGGCCTCATCAATCAAGAGGTGGACGCGGTGCGCGTCCCAGTGGTCCAGCCAGTAGCTTTCCAACTGGTAGCGATTGGCGGCATCGGGAACCTGCTTCAAAATTTCCTGCATTGAGCTTTCCGTTGCCGGGTAGGGAACGCCATGGGTATAACTCCACCACGCCGGCCCCCAACTCGCGCCCTGGTGAGTAAATTCAGTGGGATTGTAGAAGTGGAAGGTATAGATCACGTTGCCGTCGCTGAGCGGATGCAGCGTAAGAAGATCTTGAATGCCGGAGTAATTGGCGCCAGTGGCGATGAGGGTATTGCGCGGCGCCGACTCGCGGATAGCTGCAGCGAGGCGCGCCTGAATGCCGGCCCAGCGGTAAGGATCGTTGACCTCCGGCTCATTCAGAATCTCAAAGAAGACGCGCTCCTGGTCGCGCGTGGCATAGTGCGTCGCGAGCCGCCGCCAAAGCAAGGTCAACCGGTCCACGGCATCGTCGTTCGAGAGCAACTGCTGCTTGAAGCCGCTCTCGGGGTGCAGATCGATCTCGACCGCTAGTCCATCAGCCAGCACGGCACCCACCGTGCGGTCGAGGCGGGCGAGAAAGTCGGCGTTCAATCCTTCCCTGCCCAGCGGCAACTGCTCCAGCGGGACGGCGTCGATGCTCAACCGCACATGGTCGAAGCCCAGCCGTGCCATCAGCGCAATATCCTGCGCGTCGGTATAACGGTTGGTGCGGGCAGCCGAATAATCATTGGCCGATTGCGCGAACCATTCCGAAGCATTGATGCCGTGCCTCAGGTGCTGAACGCGGGCAAAGGCGGTTTGCAAACCCGCGGCGCGATCCTGTGCCGCAGCGGACAGGGCCAAGGCGAGCAAGACGGCAAAAATGCATAGGCGAATGGGCAAAGCTGATTCTCCTCAAAGAATTGAACGGCGGGAGCTTTGGAGCAAAGCAATTATAGAACCGCGACAAAAACGGCTCCCATGCGCGGAAGCCGCCTTTGCATCCTGGAAATGATTGCCTATAGGCCCGACGAAGCAAATGAACTGCTATCGAGACTAGCAATCTGATCGTAGGTGGTGCGCAGATACTTGTGCGGATTGACCGGGACGCTGTGGACGCGCACTTCATAGTGCAGGTGCGGTCCGGTGGCGCGCCCTGACTCGCCCACGTAGCCGATGACCTGGCCGCGAACCACATGCTGGCCTGGCAGCACCGCAATCGCCGATAGATGCCCGTAGACCGTGACCAGGTCGTGGCCGTGATTGACCATGACTCCGCGGCCGTAACCGGCGCCCAATTGCTCTCCGCTGACGTCTCCGTCGCCCGCGGCACGGACGGGAGTTCCATAGGGGGCGCATATATCGATGCCGGAGTGGAATGCGCCTTCTCCGTTGAACGGATCAAGCCGCTCTCCAAAACTCGAAGTAACGCGGCCTTCGAGAGGCCAAAGTGAGGGCGCATCGGCCAGCTCCGTCCAGTCGCCAACAAAGCTGGGCGAAAGGCCGCCTTCGAGGGCACGCGAAACCCGCCCGGAAAGCGCCTGATTGCGCAGATCGTAAAACTGATCGACGGTGAGCTTGACCTGCTGCTGGTTTACGTCGTCATTCAGCGCCAGTGTGGAAGGCGTGGGCGCTTCAGCCACGCTCGAAGCAGCCGCGGGCCTCGCTGTGGTGAGTTTGTTCTGCCTGAGACCATAAAGGGCGGTTACTTCGCTGGCCAGCGCGCCCAGCGAGGCTACCTGCACATCGCGGTCGTGCGCGATCTGCGCCATCTGCTTGAAATTTTTACGCAGGTTCTCCCTGTCCTGGCGGACCTGATTGAAGCTCTCTGTTTTGAGGAGCATGCGGGTATAGGATCCGGCGAGCCCGACGATGGTGAATGCGCCCACCAAGGCTGCGGCAACGAATCCATATGCATAGCGAAGAGGGAGCGGAATTTTGCGAATCTGCCCGTCGTCATCCCTTGCAACAAAAAGAATGTAATAGCGTTTGCGTAGCATCTTCCTCGCCTTTCGTCCCCACAATCTGCAGGGCCGCAATTCGCCAATGAACTTATAAAAGCGAAAGGAATAGGGGCATATTCAACTCGTAAGAATTAAGGAATTCCGAAGAATATGTGCCCCGGATTATGCACCAAGCCTATCAAACTACCCAATATCGGGTCAATCCCCCAACGGGGGAACGAAGCCAATGCGAAACAGGAATTTCCTCCATAATACCATCGACTTACGGCCCATTGGCTTTAAACAATGCCGGCGGTTGGCCCGTCCAGGACCAGATTTCGTGCTGTGCGGCACCGGCTTGGGACGTAGGTAGGTTTGCTTTACCCAGCCAGAGCTTTCTTCACAAGTTCGCTGACCACGCGGCCTTCGGCTCTTAGGCCGGCGGCCTGGAGCTTGGCCTGGACAGCTTTGATGACCTGGCCCATCTCCCTGGGAGTGGGCTTCTGGCCGGATCCGGCGGCAACTTCGGCGACGGTTTCCGCTACCAAAGCCTGAAGTCCAGCTTCCTCGAGGGCCTTGGGCAAAAACTCCTCGATGACGACGATCTCGGCGGCTTCAATGGCCGCCAGCTCCGGTCGGTTGCCCTTGGTGAACTGCTCGATGGAGTCGCGGCGCTGTTTGATCATAGTGGCTAGAACCTGCTCGGATTCGGGCTGCGTAAGAGCTTCGCGCTTCTCAATGGTCTTGTTCTTAAGCGCGTTCTTGATTAGCCGCAGCGTGCCGGTGCGGGTTTGCTCGCGGGCCTTCATGGCGATAATGATTTGCTGATTAACCAGGGTTTCGAGTGCGCCTGCTTCGGTCATGATTTCCTTTCCCTTACGTGGCCGTCGGAATTTCAGCGGCCTGGATTCGGGGCTTTTCGGCCCGCCCGCGTCAAAGTTAATTGAGCGTGCCCGCCCATCCTAATGTAACAATTGCGGCCAGTTGCACCGCCAGTCCCAGCATCATCCATCGCCGCTCTTTCCGCCGGTTGAGCTTCCATTCGCCCGGGTTGGACGACGCACGATAGCCCAGAGACGGCTAATTTCCCCTTTTTGTGGGAGATGCTTTCACAGGGCAGAGCATTGCGCTGAAAATAATGCGGTTACAGTGAAATCACGCGGTACCTCACGGAACCGTCCGGGCACGGCCGATCCCATCGGCCACCCGGCGGCTTCGTTCAAATCCGACTTGGGATGGCGATAAATAGTGGGATTTTGAGGGAAGTTGTGTGAATCAGTAAGGAAAGATATTACAATTGTTTCTGTAATTATCAGAAAATTTTCTTTCATGGTACTATTTGGACGTAAATGATCGATCTTAAGAACCTGCACCACCGGTACCGCGAACTACTGCTTGATGACGTCGTACCCTTCTGGTTCCGTCATGGCATCGACCGCACTCATGGTGGCGTGCTCACCTGCATGAACGACGACGGCACCCTGGTGAGCGGGGACAAATTTATCTGGTCGCAGGCGCGCTCGGTGTGGACGTTTTCAGCTCTCTATAATCGCATCGAGAAAAGGCAGGAGTTTTTAGAAGCGGCGGAAAACTCCATCCGATTTTTGCTGGCTCACGGGCGCGACAACAATGGTCGCTGGGTTTATCACACGGACCGTGAAGGCCGAGTGATTGAAGGCCCGACCAGCATTTACAGCGACTGCTTTGCGATCTACGGCTTCAGCGAACACTATCGCGCCACCAAGGATGGGCCCCTGCTCTCCATTGCCCTGGAGACTTTTGAGCGCGTTCGGCGCCGCTTGGAAGAACCGGATTTTTCTGAGACCGCTCCCTACCCGCTACCCCTGGGATGGAAAAATCACGGCATTCCGATGATGCTGACCGAGGTTACGAACGAGCTGGCACAGACGACCGCGGACAGCCGCTTCGACGCGCTGGCGACCGAGTACGCAGGGCGAGTGATGAAGCACTTTGTGCGTCCTGATCGGAATGTGATTCTGGAATTTTTGACTGCTGATTACAAAGAACTACCGCCGCCGGCAGGAACATTTGTGATGCCCGGTCACGCCATCGAGTCCATGTGGTTTGTGATGCACCTGGCTGAGCGGCTAGGCGACAAAGATTTGATCAGCCGCGCCGCTGAAGTGATGCGCCGGCACCTGGAGTTAGGCTGGGACGAAAAGTTTGGCGGGATATTTCTATCGCGGGATATTGAAGGCCATCCGCCGTATCTGCCGCACTCCGAGATGAAGGTGTGGTGGCCACACGTGGAAGCACTCTACGGCACGCTGCTGGCTCATCATCTGACCGGGGAATCATGGTGCCTGGATTGGCATGAGAAGGTTGCAGAATGGACATGGGCGCATTTTCCCGCGCCCGAGTTCGGGGAGTGGCGCCAGCGGCTCAATCGAGAGGGCAAACCGACGACGGATATTGTTGCGCTTCCGGTGAAGGATCCATTTCATTTACCTCGTGGAATAATTTTGATATTGCAGCTGCTGGAAAGGATGCAAGCGGACCAAGCTGAGCTTTCGGGCGTGGGAAGCGCGCATGGAACGGGACGGCAAAAATGAATTCGCGCATCATGACAGGCCGAAATACCAGCAGCGGGCAACCGCTACGCATCACCGTCGAGCAAGGCCGCATTGCGGCCATTGAGCCGGGCGCGGCCGACGAAACCGCGTGGCTTTCGCACGGCTTTATCGATCTCCAGATCAACGGATATTCCGGATGCGATTTTAACGGAGAGCTGGACGATCCCGAGATTGTAATCTCCCTTGCGCACAAGGTGATCGCAACCGGCACGACCACTTTTATTCCTACCGTCATAACCGCGTCGGAAGAAAAAATTATTCACGCCTTGAAGACCATTGCGCAGGCACGCAGAATAAGTCCGCTGGTGGCTTATACCATGCCTTTCGTGCAAATTGAAGGCCCTTTTATCTCCCCTGTGGACGGTGCGGTTGGAGCGCACGACCGAGAGTACGTTCGCCCGCCGAGCCTGGATGAATTTGCACGCTGGCAGGCGGCGAGCGGCCAGCTGGTGGGGATGGTGACGCTATCACCGCACTGGGAGAATGCTCCGGAGTTTATACGTGCGCTTGCAGGCAAGGGAATACGAGTCTCCATTGGCCACACTCATGCCTCGCCGGATCAGATCCACGCGGCCGCCCAGGCCGGCGCCACACTCTCCACGCATCTCGGCAACGGCATAGCTGGGATGATTCCAAGGCACCCGAACCCCATCTGGACGCAACTTGCCGACGACCGGTTGACAGCGACCTTCATTGCTGACGGTCATCATGTGCCGGCGGACGCGCTGAAGGCGATGGTGCGCGCCAAGGGAATCGAACGCAGCATTCTCATTTCGGATGCTGTTGCCGTAGGTGGCATGGAGCCGGGAATTTACGATACAGCCGTTGGCGGCGCGGTGGAGTTGAGCGCGGATGGCCGCGTGGGTTCGGTTGATTCGGGATATTTGGCCGGCGCCGCTCTACCGATTAAGGATGGAATCGCCTGGGTTGCCGCATCGGAAGTCTGCAAACTGGGAGACGCCGTGAGAATGGCAACAGAAAACCCCGGTCGAATCGTTGGGCACAGGGGTGTGCTTCGAGTCGGCGCAAACGCGGACCTTGTCCGCTTTACGATGAACATTGAAAAGAAAAGTATGCAGATAGAAAACGTGCTGGTGGAAGGCGCCGAGATGACAGATCAGCATCAGCATGCCACCATATAAATTAAAGGAACAGGTGCACGAAGATGGAAAATTCAAGCAGCGGAACCGATCGCAGAACCTTTATGAAACAGGCAGCGGGCACCATGCTCGCAGCCGGAATGACCGCTCGCTCCTACGCACGGGTATTGGGGGCCAACGATCGCATCCGGCTGGCTCAGTTGGGATGCGGAGGACGTAGCCACGGTCATGTGCGCATGGCACAGATGGCCTCAAAGGTCACTCCGGTTGAAACCATCGCCGTGTGCGATATCTGGAGCCTTGCCCGCGAGAAGCGCACTGCCCAGGTAAAGAAAGCCTTCAATCTGGACCCAAAATCCTATAAATACTCCGAGGAGATGCTCGCCAACAAGGATATCGACGGCGTGATGATCGCCACCGGCGACTTTCAGCATGCCAAACTGTGCGCGGAAGTTGTGCACGCGGGCAAGGACTGTTACGTTGAGAAGCCGTTCGCCAATGTACTCTCCGAAGCGAAAGAAACCCGCGACCTGGTCAATGCTTCCAAGCAGATGGTGCAGATCGGTTCGCAACACCGCAGCGAGCCCTACCAGATAGCTGTTCGCGATATCGTGCGCTCCGGCCGCATAGGCGCGATCGTCCACATTGAGCAGGAATGGAATGTGAACGAGGAGCGTTGGCGGTTTGTAAATATGGATACCGGCAACTCCGAAGAGATGGAGCAGGATCGCAACATGGAATGGAAGAAGTGGCTCTATGAGAGACCTTCCAAGCTGCGCGAGGAAGACACTGACTGGAAACGCTGGCTGCTGGGCAAGCCCTACCGCCCCTTCGATCCTCATGTGTACCTTGAATTCCGTCTCTTCAAGGATTACTCCTCCGGCATCTTCGACCAATGGCTGAGTCACGGCAGCGACCTGGTGCATTTGTGGACCGATGAAGCCTATCCCGAGAGTGTTGTAGCCAACGGCGGAATCTATGCGTGGAAAGATGGCCGCGAGAATCCGGATACCTGCGTTGCCGCCGTAACTTATCCCAAGGGATTTCTCTACACTTATAAGACCATCTTCGGAAACAGCTTCAGAAGCTTCTCCCGGATCCAGGGACGCGACGGAACTATCGCGAACTATGGGGGCGAAGGCGCTTCGTTGTTTACGATCAGCAAAGAAGGCGGCAGGCACGAAATGGGCGGATGCCCATCAAGCAAGGGCGTTCCCATCACGAGCCCGGCGATTGACCAGGAAGAGATCGTAAAGGTTGCGGGCGCCGAACCGCCAAGCACGGACGGCCCCGACGATGACAGCCTGGTTCATATCATGAACTGGCTGAATTCCATGCGTTCGCGCAAGACGCCCAACGCAAATGTGAATCACGGATTCTCTGCCTCCGTGGTTTGCATAATGGCGGCGCAATCCTACTGGAGCGGCAAGAAGCTCTACTGGAACCCGGCAACAGAAGAGATTCTGGATCACGCGGTTTCGAGCACCAGCTAGCGACCAACCGGAGTTGGGGCAGCGGCTAAGCCGGGGCGCTGCCTCAATTAATAAGTTTTCGCTTTCCTTTCTCAATCCTATTCCGTTGTTTGCAGCAGAGAGCGTTTGCTACACTGTAGGGATGATTTCCACTAGAAGATACTTTGGTTTGGTAATCGTCGTCGCGAGCCTCCTTGCAGGACTAAACACGGCATCCGCTCAGGTAAAGGTATGGGAAGGCACATACAAGATTCCTGTTTATGAAGAAGGTCCTCCCAACCCCAACCCGCCATTCGACCAATATACTCGCAACTCGAACTACCCTTATACGTTGCGCGATCAACTTACGAATCAGCGGAACGACCATGATTTGCGCGCGGTATTCATGGAGAACGAGTACCTGAAGTGTACGGTTCTGCCGGACCTTGGCGGGCACTTGTATACCTGCATCGACAAACTCAGCAACCAGTCAATGTTTTATGCCAATCCTTCTATCAAAAAGGCGGAGATCGGGTACCGGGGCAGTTGGGCCGCGTTTGGATCCGAATTCAACTTCCCCGTCTCGCACAACTGGATTACTCTTTCGCCCATCGATTATTCCTACGCGAAGAATGCCGACGGCAGTGGCTCAATCTTTATTGGAAACACTGACCGCGTCTATGGAATGCAATATCTCGTCGAGATGGTGCTTCGCCCCGGCTCAACGGTTCTGGAAACAAAAGTGACGCTGGCCAATCGCGCCGATGTGCGCCACCGTTATTATTGGTGGAGCAATGCCGGAGTGCAGGTGTGGGACGATTCGCGGATCACATATCCCCAGCGCTTCAGCCAGGCCCACGGCTTTGCGGATATCGATACCTGGCCGGTGGATTCCAGCGGTACCGATATCAGTATTCTGAAGAACCAGATTTACGGCCCGGTTTCGCGGTTCATGTATGGCAGCGCCGAGCCTTTTAACGGAATCTGGCATCCGCATACAAATACCGGCATCGTCCACTATGCGCTGTTCAAAGATTTGCCCGGAAAAAAGATCTGGTCGTTCGCTTCAGACGCCGACGGGCTGGATTGGCGCAAGAATCTCTCTGACAATGACAGCGCCTACATGGAAGTCCAGGGCGGCATATTCCGCAATCAGGAAACCTACGCATTTCTCGAACCGCGTCAGACCATCCACTTCTCTGAGTATTGGATGCCGGCGCGCGATCTGGGCGGCTTTGTTCGCGCAAACCTGAACGGCGTTTTGAATATGAGCCGGAAGGACAATGCGCTCGAACTGGTATTCAATGCAAACCAGGCGTTTCCCGGCGCTACCGTGCGCATATCAGATGGAAGCAACGTGGTGCTGAGCGAGAAGCAGGACCTTGCGCCGGAGCGCACGTGGAAGCATGAAGTCACACCGGCAGACGGCCAAAAGAAATATACAGTGGACATTTTGGACGCAAACGGCGCAGTGCTTTTGCATCATACCGAAGACGAATACGACTGGACTCCGAAGGAGGACGTTCACGTCGGCCCGCAAAAACACTTTCCCATGCCCGCAGCGGCGGAGCGCACTGAAGACGATTGGGTTCAGTTTGGCAAAGATGAAGAGTTGAACGGCGCTCGTTTAAGTGCCCTGAGCAACTACAAGAAGGCGCTGGAGAAGTTTCCCACCAGCTACGAGTTGCAGTTGGCCGCTGGACGGCTCTCGACAGACTTTCTTCATTACGACGAGGCAATCAAATATCTCGCGCCTGTAGAGGCTCGCGAAACCTCGAATCCGGAGCCTTCCTACTACCTCGGAATCGCTTACGACGCCCTGGGCCGCGAACGCGAGGCCAGGCTCTCCTATGGAGAGGCGCTAAGAGTGCCGGAGTTTCACGCCGCCGGCAGTTTGAAGCTCGCTGAGTTGGAAGCACGTCAAGGCCAGCTCCAGGCAGCGGCGGACGACCTGAAAGAAGCGCTCCACAGCGCAGGAGACGATCTGCGCAGCGCGGAAGAGCTAGTGGCTGTTGAGCACGCGCTGAGCCAGAATGAAGCGGCAAATAAGCTGGCCGGTAAATGGCTGGCCCGTTATCCTACGAGCTATTTCCTTCGCGAGGAACTCGGAGAGCCCGACAACGCACACCTGGCAGCGGATTACGAACGCGTCCTGAATATCGCAGCGGAATATATGCGGCTGGGCCTGTATGAGAAAGCATTAGGCGTTCTCTCCAGAACCTATCCCCAGGTTCCCGCCGACCAGGCCGAGCCTGCCAATGTGTTGCCTCAGGACGATCCGGTGGTGTTGTATTACCGCGCCTATTGTGAACAGAAACTGGGCCGCTCCACAACGGATGATTATGCTGCGGCCGCAAAGGCTTCGACGAAATACATTTTCCCGAGCGGAGCCACAAGCTACCAGGTTTTGAAGGCGGCTTTGGCTGCCAATCCCAACGATGCGAATGCCAACTATCTGCTGGGAACTCTTGAGTTCTCAGTCGGCATGATGGATGCGGGTTTGGAAAAGTGGAAGCATGCGCAGCAATTGCATCCGCAGATGCCTGCGTTGGATAGGGATATCGGTCTTGCTCTGTTGCAGATCAAGGGAGATACTGAGGGCGCGATGGCCGCATTCAAGCGCGGTGTGGAGGTCGACGATCCGGATAACCTGGATAATTATTTCGGCATCGACCAGACTCTCAGCCTGCTGAAACATCCGGCGGCGGAGCGCGTAGCAGCATTGGGCCACTACCCTGACCTGGCTAAGATGCCTACGGATCTCTTCTACGAATATGACTTGGCGCTGGCGGAAACAGGCGATTTTGAGCGCGCGGAGTCGCTCTTCCAAAACCGCTTCTTCGTGCGTGCCGAAGGTGGAACGAACGTTCGCCAGGTGTGGGTGGAAGTGCGGTTGATGCATGCAATGGCTCTGGCCAAAGAGGGGCATTGCGATAAGGCGCTCTCGATGGCTTCGCAGTTGGGCGCCGTTGTACCCGGCCTGGACTTTACAAAGGATGGCATGCAGCCGACTCTCGATTCGGCGCGTACCGAATACCTGCTGGGCAATTTAGAGGCGGGTTGCGGGCACTCGGACGAAGCGAAAAAGCACTACGAGAAGGCTGCAGGCTTGAAGGGTGAAGGCGATGCCGCATGGGGCTCAAAGGCAGCAAGGAAACTGGGCAACTATGACGAAGCCAAGTGGCATGCTCAACTGGTGCGTGCGTCCGCTTCGCATGGGGACACAGGGGCAAGCTCTCACTACTATTTCGCCGCCATGGCGGAACTGGAGTTGGGAGATAAAGCAGCAGCCGATGAGGATCTCCACAAGGCATTTATGAAGCCTGACCGCACGCTGGCCTACCACCTGAGCCGGTTGGCGCTAGCCGGAAAGGATAACTAAACAGTGGATCGCCGCTCAGCCGGACCATCCGGCTGAGCGGCACTTATATATAACTGAAAAGTAGATACTCACACCGCAGCATCTTTATCCTTCGATCATTTTGATGCCACAGCTTGCACCACGAGAACATCCCTGCGCGAAATCACAGGATGCGCGCTCTCGTCTTCTGCCATGGCAATTGCCTGCAGTGAATAGTCGCCTAACGCGGACGGCGTTTTCAGAGACACCAGGTAGGACTGCGTTCCCAGGGGCGCAAGCGAAAATGGAGTCTCTTCGGCAGCAGTTTCCTTGCCCGCGTCATCCGTGAATACCAACCGCAGTTTGCCGGCGCGAGGACGGTCTTCATCGTTCACCACGGCGATGGTATAGTCGTGCGGTTCGGCCGCATTCAAGGTCGGATGCCAGAAGTTCAAATACACTCCCAAAGGATTGAAGGCCTGCTCCATGGCTTTTTCGAAATGCGGTTCCAGTTTGAGAGTCTTCAGATCGATGAAGTGATCCGAGGTAAACGCCAGCGGGTCGCTGGCGGTGAGGTAAACAAAATGCAGCACTCCCGCATAGCGCCGGTATGCCCTCCAGAATTCAGTCTCTCCGCTCAGCAGATAAGCCTGCATCGCAAAGCGGTTCTCGGTCGTATCTTTATCACCTAGCAGCCTGGGATAGAGCTTCTGCGTCAGCAGCGTCGGCGTGCCATTGCGATTGAGCCAGAGCCATCCATACTCGTTCAGAATCATTGCGTGGCCTGATTTGCTATTGCAACAACTGGGAGCAGGCCCCTCCATCGACTCGAGATCGGTGATCTGGAATGAATGATTGGGCACCTCGTCCATCGCCAACCCATGAAACAGATATTGATGATCGGGCACCGGATCGTTCGGCCCTGCCGGCGCGTTATAACTGTTCTCCCATGGCCGGTTTGACAGGTCGAGGTTTCGCACCGCGGGAATAATAATACTGGTAAATTGCGGCAGAATGGACTCATTGGTTGCATCCCAGATTGCAACGCTGGGATGATTCCAGTTATCCCGCATCCACTCTTTATATTCGGTGATCATCTCGTTGGTATCGTACTTATTCTGATAAGTACTCCAGGCGGGATTTCCGGTCCAAACAAAATACTGATTCTCAATCAGCAGGCCATTTTCATCGGCAATCTCCAGCCAGCGATCGGGCACGGGGCCGATGCAAAAGCGGAATGCGTTCCAGTGCAACTGCTTCGGTATCTCCACCAGCAGACGGTGCAACCACGCTTCGTCCCAGGGCAGCGTGCCGACATCCGGGTCTTCAAAGAAGCGGTGCAGCGTAATGTTCGACCCACGCAGAAAATATGGCCGCCCATTCAAATAAGCGCGTTGCGTAACCGTATCGAAGCGAAACTCCCGCATTCCGAAGCGCGTGGTTACTTGGTCGCCTGCCGTGTTTGTGGCCACCTCGTAGAGGAATGGATCCTCGGGGCTCCACAGGTGCTCTTTGGGCACAGGAACATTTTGCGTTACGGTTTTTTCGCCGCCCGCGGGAATTTCAACCTGCAGCTCAATTTTTTCCGATGCTGTGGCGCGGGACTTCCACTCGGTAACTTGTTGCGTAACTTCGGTCGTCACGGCGCGATCCGAGTAGTTATGCAACTCCGTCTGCACCAGGATGCTGGGGACCGGATTGCTCGCGCTCGCAATATGCGGAGCCACTTGCACCGTGGCGATGACCGGGTTGTTCATCACCATCAGAGTCACATCGTCGTAAATGCCAGGCGTCCAGCGATTCTTTTCGAAATCTGTCCCCTGTGAAACGTTGGCGGGCAGAACGCCTGGATGCGCGCCGATTCGAATGACTAGCTCGTTAACCGCATTCCAATGGATAGCTTTGGTCATGTCAAACCATGCGGCGGTAAAGCACGGGTCGTGCTCACCGATGAGCACGCCGTTCAGATAAACCACAGTGCCGAACTGCGCCTTGTTCACCTTGAGCAATGCCACTGCGTTCTGAGCTGGCGCTTGAAAGGTCTTCCGATACCAGAAGTAGTTGCGCCGTTGGCGCGAGATGCCGCGCGCGTTGCCCAACTTGTCGTAATCGGATTGGCTAAACCTGCCCTTGCGCGCCAGGACGTTGCCCGCGAGGTTGGAGAGCAGTTGCCCGCTCTGGTACTGATCCACATCAGGAAATGCCGGTACAGCGGAATGCGTCAGGCCGGGCACTGGGGCGGCGTGATGCCAGGTCGCAGGCATATCGCTGGCGCCGATGCTGTCTTCCACATCCCACCGGCCATCCAGGGAGAGCGTGGTGCGACGCGTGGTTTGCGCGCCCGTTGCGAGCGAGCAAATCGCGATGCAGCAGCAAATCAACCGGAGAATTGTTTTCAGAGAAATCATGCACCGCTCCTTGAAGAAGATCCGTACGCCTAAAGGCCTGAATGACAGCCGTAGCCCCGCAGAGCTTCTTCCATTCAGTTTTGTCTTAAGCCACCGATCATAGCTGACACCTGAGTTCGCGTACAAGCCGAAGATGCTCTGTATTCAATCTGTGAGTAAAGCACAACGCGATTATTAAGGCGAATTGACAGCCGACAGCGCATGCAATTCAAATGATGGTCACTGTCAGCCGCCATTGCAGCCAGCCACTTCAGCCCGCAGGAGTTTGCGCAACTTGCCTCCTCAATCCGCCGTTCACACAGGTTACCTCTATCGCATTGCCCTCACCGGCGCGCTTGCCGGCTTGCTCTTCGGCTTTGATACCGCTGTCATCAACGGCGCATTGCTCTCCCTGCGCACGCATTTTGCGCTTTCTGAAATCCAGGTCGAGTTCGCAGCCAGCAGCCTGCTCTATGGCTGCTTTTTCGGAGCCATGGCCGCCGGATCACTCAGTGACCGGTATGGCCGGCGATCCATCCTGCGCCTCAGCGCAGCACTGTTCCTACTTTCCGCCATCTTCGCCGCCGTGCCCACAAGCTTTGCCGAATTCCTCATGGCCCGCTTTCTGGGTGGCCTCGGTATCGGCTTCGCATCCACCATCGCGCCCCTTTATCTCGCGGAAGTATCGCCAAAAGGAAAGCGAGGCAGCATCGTAACACTCAATCAGACCGCAATCGGCATGGGAATGCTGCTCGCTTACTGCACTAACTGGGCGCTCGCCGTTACCGGCGCATCGGCATGGCGCTGGATGTTCGGCTCCGCCGCTGTTCCCGCCTTCGCCTTCATCGTTTGTCTTCGCTTTGTTCCCGAAAGTCCCCGCTGGCTCTTCCAGCAAAATCGCGTTCAGGAGGCAGGCGCAGCTTTTGGCGTCATCGGAGGTGAGGCCAACCGCTCAGAGCGGCTTGAGGAGATTCGCATCGCCATCGCCCAGGAAACTCCCGCCCCAGGCTGGCTGCGCCGCCTTCGCCGCCCGCTTCTGCTTGCCGTCGGCGTCGCAATACTGCAACAGATAACCGGCATCAACACCGTTCTCTATTACGGCACCATGCTTCTTGTCGCGCACGGCAACAGCGGCAGCGACCAGCGCGCCCTCGCCGCCAGCATGCTCATCGGGCTTACCAATGTGGTCTTCACGCTCATTGCGCTTTGTATCATGGATCGCTTCGGCAGGCGCACTTTGCTCACAGGCTCCGCCTCAGTCATGTGTGCGGCGCTGCTGCTACTGGTCTTCCAATTTCATCGCGCTAACGCCGACTTTGCCCTCATTGTCGGCACCATCATGTTCTACACTGCCGCATTCAACATGGGCCTTGGCCCCGGAGCATGGCTTTACATCTCTGAAATCTTTCCCACCAACGTTCGCGGCCGCGCAATGTCAATCGCCACCGCCGTCCTGTGGGCCAGTTGTATACTGGTTTCCAACTCGTTCCTGACTATGGTTCGCGCACTTGGTCCTGCCGGCGCTTTTGGCGTATTCGCGGGCATCTGCGCCTTTGCTGCGTTATTCTTTTCACGACTGCCGGAGACGCGAGGGCGGTCGCTCGAAGAGATCGAACAATCCTGGAAGTCGTGACTGCCGGGCAGTCCCGCTTCATCGATGTCAATTAATCTGTATATCGAGGCGCCATGACAGCTGAAAGCAAGAGCACAAAAAACAATGAGAACGAAGAGCTTCACCTGAGCAGCCGGTTCACCAGCGCGATCGACTATGCGCGGCACATCCACATTGAGCGGCGCAAAGGAACCGGCATTCCTTACATGGCGCACCTGCTGGGGGTTGCAGCCCTGGTAATGGGCGAGTCAGGACACGCCGGATTCCCGGTCACTGAAGATATGGTGATCGCCGCGCTGCTGCACGACGCCGTCGAAGACCATGGCGGATCATTGCGGCTCAGGGACATCGAGCACAACTTTGGCTCGAATGTGGCGCGCATGGTAGAGGGACTGTCAGACAGCCTTGCCGAAGACTCCTCCAGCAAGCAGTCCTGGCAGAAGCGCAAACAGGGATACTTGCAAAGACTGCGCCAGGAGCCGGCTGACGTTCGCCTCATCTCCGCTGCAGACAAACTCTACAACGCGAGAGCGATCCTCGAAGACTATCGAAAGATTGGGCCAAAGGTCTGGGATCGATTCAAGCGCGGCAGGCAGGAGCAAATCTGGTACTTTGATGAGCTGCTGGCAACCTTCAAATCGTCAGCAGCAAACCGAATTGTGGAGGAATTGGAGCGGGTAGTGAACGAACTGAGGCATATAACGGTTGGAGAGATATAATCTGTTTATTTTGAATTGGATATGGTGGGCGCTGCAGGATTTGAACCTGCGACTTCCACCGTGTGAAGGTGGCACTCTACCGCTGAGTTAAGCGCCCCTGAGTGGGCCGGCACAGGCCGCGCCAGCGGAGCATCCCGTAGGGTAGAGTAACACCAGCGGGGCGTTTAAGGCCAATGTCTGCCGCCTAAATCCCGGCAACGCGCGTTCACCGCGACCTGCCTGAAACCTAAGTTGGATGCCTATGCGCTCTGGAGCCAAATCAATCCGCCCAGCAACCGACTTACCCATTGACGGGGGGCGGGCCTCCCGCTCTTTTCCAGGCCTGGGCAGTCTTGAGGTGAGCCCGGCATTGCCGGGAGACGGCCTGGGCGGTTCGGAACTGGCTGGAGCCGGTCTGCCGCGTGTACTGGCCCTGTTTTCCGTCCAATCCAACGGCTCCCGGAACGGCAAGAAACAGAATCGAGCCGCGGGCGGGAATTCCCGCCCTGAAACTGAGCCTGAGGCGCAACCTTCTGCTGGGGATGGGGTTCCAGATGATATGGCGAGCCTTGTTCTTGACAACTCGGCTCTGGGGACGGGCGCGGCAAGGTGGCCGGGTCCGACACCAAATGAAGCGGGCCGGCAGATCGGACTGGATCCGGCTGGAGACGCGGCAATCATGCTGCGCCTGGCCGCGGGCGACGAATCGTGTTTCAACTACCTGGTGGGAAAATACCACCGGGCCATGATTCACTTTCTCTTTCGCATGGTCCACAACCAGGCCGTTGCCGAAGAACTGGCACAGGAGGTTTTTCTGCGCGTTTACCGCTCGCGGGAGAGCTACCGGGCGGAGGCGAAGTTCACCACCTGGCTTTACCGGATCGCGACCAACCTGGCGGTGAACCACGCGCGCGATACCCGGCACGAACGGGCGGCGCAAACCATTTATCTGGACGCCCCGGACGAAGAGACCGGCACGAAGCCGGATGTGGCCGACAATGAACCGTCGGTGGAGCAGCGCCTGATGACCGATGAGCGGATGGCGGCTATTCGCACGCATGTGATGGCCCTGCCGGAGCGGCAACGGATGGCGGTGCTGATGCACAAGTACCAGGGGATGGATTACAGGCAGATCGGTGAGGTGCTCAAGCTTAGCGAGTCGGCGACCAAGTCGCTGCTTTTTCGCGCCTACCAGACGCTGCGGGACAAGCTGAAGGATTTTGTGTAAGGGGAAGCAAGCCGGGCTGGATGCAAACCAGACTTGACCGGCGGGAGTGGGGTGGTGGTTATGAAGACGAATTGTACCGGAATGGAATCGAATCTGGCCGACCTGCTGCTCGATCCCGAGCGAGTTCCTGCCGAGGTGAGCGCACATGTGGAAGCGTGTGAGCACTGCCGCGCGGAGTTCAAGGAGTTGCAGGCTACAATGGCGCTGCTGGATACCTGGAAGGGTCCAGAGCCAAGTCCCTACTTCCTCAGCCGGCTGGATGCCCGGATGCGCGAGCAGCGTGAAGCGGAACCGGCAAGCCGGCCGGCAAGATGGCTTGCTCGCCTGCGCGGCAGCTTTCTGTATGGGCCTCACCCCCACGTTCGTCCGCTGGCAGCCATGGCGCTTACAGTTATGCTTCTTATTGGCGGCGGGACCTATCTAGGCGTCACCAACTGGGACCAAACGGCCAATCCTCCAGAGGCGGCCGTGGTGCACGATTTGCAAACGCTGGATAGCAATGCCCAACTGCTTGACCAGTTGGAGACGCTCTCTAGCAACAACGAAAACGGGGATTAACGAATATTCTTAGCGGCTTGGGACTGGGGCTGGGACCGGGAGATAAGTGTGACCGGGGAACACAATGCGGAATACGCTGGAAAAGCGAGAATGACGGCGCGCGCGGCGGTCGCTGCGCTGACGGTAGTTCTCTGCGTCTCAGCAACCTGGGCTAGCGGCCAGCGCTACACTTCGGCTCCCCGGGTCCTATCCGCGCAGAACCGGCCCGGCGGGCAACCCTATGGGCAGCGTCCGGCTCCCGAATATCCCAGAAACACTCTCCGACCCGGCTATCCGGGTTACCTTGGGCCGGGCTACCCTCGTCCTGCGGTTCCTGGATCCGGCGTTCCCATTTATGCTCCTCCGGGCCACCTCAGCGACTGGCTCAACCAGCACCGCGGCCTGCCAATCCAGCAGCAGGAGCAAATGCTGCGTGCCGACCCCAGTTTTCGTCGACTCAATCCGACAGATCAGCAGAGGCTGATGCGGCAGTTGCACCAGGTGAACCAGATGCCGGAAGAGCAGCGGCAGCGCCGACTGGCCCGCGCCGAGATGATCGAGCATTTGACGCCCCAGGAAAGGATGCAGATCAACATCTCTGCACGCCGCTGGGCATCCCTGCCGCCGGTTCGCCAGGCGCTGATGAAAGGCGCCTTCCAGGACCTCCGCGCGGTTCCGCTTGACCAGCGACAGATCATGCTCAACTCCGGCCGCTACCAGGGCGTTTTTACCCGGGAGGAGCGCGGCATCCTTACCGATTTGCTGCGCGTGGAGCCCTACGAGCCGGCGAGGTAGAGGAGAATTTGCTTCTCCATTAACATTCGGTGAAACCAGGAAACATCCATTGACCGCAAATAGGCCATAGAATACGCTCTTGAGCTATGGACAGCTCAACCCTCGATCAACTGCGCCAATCCTACAAGCAAGCCACCGAAATATGGGTACAGGCCATCCGCGCCGAAGAAGCTTTGGCCACACCCGACCACTCAGAGACCGCGTGGGAGCGTTGGGACGCTGCGGGATTAGCTGAGGAAGATGCCCGAAGCAAGGCCAAACTTGCCCGAGATGAATACAAGGACGGGCTTCGCAAAGCGAATTTGGGATTCTGAAATGTGAGCCGATCATTGCAAGATCATGGCCGGCGAACCTGATCATAGGTGAGGAATCCGCCGCTACGCTACAATGATAGATGGGCTTATGCCCATCTTTTTTGCGTTATAAGCGCAAGCATAGCAAGGAGCTACAAATTCTATGGCGATTCCCGCCACTCAAATGCGTCCCGGAATGATCATCAAGCACAAAGACCAACTCCATCTGGTCTTCAAGGTCGAACATCGCACCCCCGGCAACCTGCGCGCTTTCATCCAGGCCAAGCTTCGTAACCTCAAGTCAGGCGCAATGTTCGAGGAGCGCTTTCGCTCCGCCGACACCATCGAAAAAGTGGTTGTGGACGAAATCTCCATGGAGTTCCTCTATGCCGACGGCGACGACTACTACTTCATGAATCCCATGGACTACGAGCAGACCATGCTCAAGGGCTCCACGCTGGGCGATGCCGTCGAGTACCTCACGCCCAACCTCCAGATCAAGGTCAGCTATCACGACGGCCAGGCGGTGGGCATCGATCTCCCTGCGTCGGTGGAGTTGACGGTAGTGGAGACAGAGCCGGGGCTCAAGTCGGCCACCGCTTCGAGCGTCACCAAGCCCGCCAAGACCGAAACCGGCCTGGTGGTGCAGGTTCCTTCCTTCATCAACGAAGGCGAAAAGATCCGCGTCGATACCAGCGAAGGCACCTACCAAAGCCGCGCTTAAGCAGCTGTTCCGAGAATAAATTCCCATCCTTCGTCCGACCCGGAAAGAGATGGGCATAGGATAAGTGGAAGGCAGTGCGCGGTAGCTCGGCAGTGAGCGACCAAAAGCCGGCAGCTCTCGCGCCTGGCTGGATGGAGAACTGCGTGAAACTACTGCTTTCATTGCTCGCTACCTGCCTCATCTCAATGGCTCCCGCCTGGGCGGCACAGACTCCGGCATCGGCAACTGCTGACCGCGCAGCGGTTGTGGAGGGCAATAACGCCTTCGCCGTTGATCTTTACGGCCAGTTGCGGAGCCGAAGCAGCAATCTCTTTTTTTCGCCTGAGAGCATCTCCACCGCCCTGGCCATGACCTATGGCGGGGCTCGCGGCGACACCGCCGCTGAGATGGCGAAGTCGCTGCATTTCACGCTGCCTCCCGATCGGCTGCATCCTGCGATGGGCGCATTGCTAGGCGATCTGAACGCGCCGCATAACGGATACCAGCTTCACGTGGCGGACGCTCTCTGGGTGCAACAGGGTTATGCGTTTCTCGATGATTTTCTCAAGCTGACCAAGAACGACTACGGTGCCGGATTCAATCAAGTGGATTTCAAAGGCGCAACCGAAGCGGCGCGGTTAACCATCAACGAATGGGTCGGGCAGAAAACCGAAAATAAGATCAAAGACCTGCTGCAACCGGGCGTGCTCAAACCCACTACCAGGCTGGTACTGACGAACGCGATCTATTTCAAGGGTGATTGGCAAACGCCGTTCGACAAAGATCGAACAGAGGTTGAGGACTTTCACTTGTCCCCTGTGCAGACCGTGAGAGCGCCCCTGATGCATATCCGGAACAGCTTCTACTACCTCAACGGCGGAACGTTTCGGGTCCTGGAGATCCCGTATAAGAACAACGAACTTTCGATGATCGTTTTTCTTCCCAACGATGTAAGCGGCCTGCCTGCTTTTGAAAATTCGCTCACTGAGTCCAGCCTGCGGCAATGGCTGGGCCAATTACAGCCGGCTTCCGATGTGATCCTGACCTTGCCCAAATTCAAAATGACGAGGCAGTTCGAACTTCAGCAGACGCTCGGTCGGATGGGAATGGAGCAGGCATTTGGAAAGAGTGCGGATTTTTCAGGGATTACCGGGGGCCGCGATCTGTTTATTTCATCGGTCATCCATAAAGCTTTTGTCGACGTCAACGAAGAAGGAACCGAAGCAGCGGCGGCTACGGCTGTGATGATGCGAGATATGGCAAAGCAGAACAGGACCCCGCCACCGCCCATTGTCTTCCGAGCCGATTATCCATTCATTTTTCTCATCCGCGATAATCGCTCAGGCGGCATTCTGTTCATGGGCCGCGTGGTTGATCCCACGAATTGAGAAAGACTGATTGTTGAATGTGATTGTAGAAATTGCTCGAACCCGGTTACGGCCCTAATGTGACGAAATCTTCTATACAGACGAAAAACCACCGCTCGTTTTGCGGTGGTTTTTCGTTCTCCGGGCAGAGCTTTGCCTTGCGTAATGAGTTCCCTCAGAACTAGCCGACGGGCAAACTGACAAGCTTCACTTCAAGCAGCGCTTCGATAGATCCCAGCGCTTCCAGCACTTTGTCTGAGACCGGAGCGTCCACCTGCACGACGGCGAGAGCCTTCACCGGCTTGGCTCCGGAGCGATCGCGGCCCAGCGCAAAGTTGGCGATATTCACTTTGTGCTCGCCAAGAATCGTTCCGATTCTGCCGATCACGCCGGGTACGTCGAGATTGCGGCAGACCAGCAGGTGATTTTCAAGCGGCGTCTCAATGTCGATGCCTTCGAAGGAAAGCAGCCGAGGCTGCTCGCCGTGAATCACGGTTGCACTGGCGATGCTTGAACCGGAAGCCGTGTGCAGTTCCAACGTCAGCACGCTGGCCGCGCCGCCGCGATCGCTTTCCTGCTTCTCTTCGTGAACGCGAATGCCCCGCTCCTCGGCCACGGCCGAAGCATTGATCCGGTTCACATTCTCCGAGCCTTTAAGCAGTCCCTCGATCGCCGCGTTGCGCACCAGTTCTGAATTGGCCTCGGCCAGCGAGCCGCTATAGGTGATGTGAATGGACTCGATGCCGCGCGCGCCGGCTTGCGCCATGAACGATCCTAGCCGTCCCGCCAGGCCGATGTAAGGCGCCAGAATCACGTATTCCTCGTGGCTCAGCGAGTGTAGATTTACGGCATTCTGCACCACTCCAAGTTTCAGATACTCGCGCACCTGGCGTGCAATCTGCATCCCCACCGCCTCCTGCGCCTCGGACGTGGAGCCGGCGATGTGCGGAGTAAGAATCACATTATCGAGTGCGGCATAGGGCGAATCCTTCAGCGGCTCGACCGCAAATACGTCCAGCGCAGCTCCACCTACCTGGCCGGACTTGAGAGCCTCCACCAGCGCCGCATCTTCAATCAGTTCTCCGCGCGCGCAGTTGACGATGCGCACGCCCTTCTTCATCGCCGCAATCGATTTGGCGTTGATCACTCCGGCGGTTTGTGGCGTAAGGCCCACATGCAGCGTGATGTAGTCCGAACCGGCAATCAGTTCATCGAGCGTCACCAGCTTGATGCCGTTTTCGCGTGCGACGGCAGCCGAGACAAACGGGTCGCTGCCGATGATCTCCAGGCCAAATCCCTTGGCCCGCTTGGCCACTTCCAAACCGATGCGCCCCAGCCCCAGGATGCCCAGCGTCTTGCCGCGCAATTCCGCTCCCTGCAAACTTTTTTTCTCCCATTGGCCGGCATGCATGGTGGAATTTGCCTTGGGTAATTTGCGAGCCAGCCCCAGCATCAGTGCGATGGTCAACTCGGCCACGGCTACAGCGTTCGCGCCCGGCGTATTCATCACCACAATGCCCCGCCGCGTGGCGGCAGCGGCGTCGATATTATCCACGCCCACCCCCGCACGGCCAATTACTCGCAACCTGGGCGCTTTCGCCATCAGTTCATCGTCTACCTGCACCGCGCTGCGAACCACCAGCGCATCGGCATCGGCCAATGCCGCCGGCAATCCATCCGGCAACTGGTCGTGCGTCAAAACTTCCCATCCCGGCTCGGCCGCAAATACGGACAACGTCGCCGGTGAAACCTTTTCTCCCAAAACAATCTTCATCGTGTCTCCCTTGCCGTTTTGTGCGGCTACATATTCATCAAAGCGGATGCTCTGTTGCTCACACAACAAATCGAAGATCCGCACCACAGCCGCATGCGGCTTGCCCTCGCCCCGCTCGTACTTGGCGATTGAGTTGGGGTGCACGCCCAGCCGCTCGGCCATCTGGTATTGAAAGAGATCAAGCTGCTTCCGCGCGATCAGCAGCTTTTCTCCAAAATTCAGGTCGGCCATGAATACTGCTCCTTGCTTTTAGCCACTAGCTGAAAAACAAAACTGGGTGCCCCAGGTCCGGGGTCCCCACGACAGGTCTTCGTCCGTGGGGTGGAGGTCCCGCGTTTGGGACCTGGGAAACCACAAACCTCATCCGGCGGTCTTATGCCGGGTGCCCCACCCTCGCCGAGTTCTTGTTTTTGCGGCTAGGGTGGGAAACAAAATTATTGCGCCGTCGCTTTGGCATACACTTCCTGCGCCGCCGCAACCGCCTGCCCATACTTCACCGGCAGCTTCAGCGTGTCCTTGGCAATGTGTTCCATCGCGCCCAGAAATGCCACCGTATCCAGGTAGTCGAAGAAGCCCAGATGCGCAACGCGGAAAATCTTGCCCTGCATCTCCCCCTGGCCGTTGGCGGTGACCAGGGCGAAGCGCGACTTGAGTGCCTTCACCACGTCGCCGGAGTTCATTCCCTCCGGCACCGCAACCGCTGTAGCAGCCGCAGCTGGCGAAGTGGGCGCAAACAGCGTGAACCCGAGAGCCACCAGCCCTGCCCGCGTAGCCGCCGCGTTTACCTGCGCATTGTCCACCAGTGCAACGCGGCCTCTTTCCAAGTCCCCACCCGCCTGGCCTGCAATGTAATCCAGCGCGGCGCCCAATCCGGCAACCAGCGCAACCGCGGGCGTATACGCACTTTCGCCCTTGACGGCGTTCTTGCGTTCCTTGCGCAGGTCGAAATAGTAGCGCGGGTTCTTGGAGGTCTCCATCGCCGCCCACGCCTTCTCGCTCACGCTCAGGTAGGCCAGCCCCGGCGGAATCATCACCGCCTTTTGCGACCCGCCGATGAGGATATCGATTCCCCAGCCGTCCACGTCGAGGTGCGATGTGCCGAGCCCCGTGATCCCATCCACGACCAGCAATGCATCGGTTTCTTTCACCAGTTTGGCAATTGCCTCCACGTCGTGGCTAACCGCCGTCGAGGTCTCCGTGGCTTGCATATAAACAGCGCGATGCTCCGGCTTCAGCGCCTGCTTGATTTCAGCCAGGTCGAAGGTCTGTCCATAAGGAGCCTTGACCACATCAACCTCGCAACCGAAAGCCTTGGTCAAATCGGCCCAGCGCTCGCCGAACTTGCCGGCCGTCAGCACCAGCACCCGATCGCCCGGAGAGGTGAGATTCGATACTGAAGCCTCCATTGCCCCCGTTCCCGAACTCGACAGCAGCAACACATCGTTCTTTGTGCCGACAAAGACCTTCAACTGGGCCAGAACCTTCTGGAACAGGGCGCGAAATTCCGGCGTGCGGTGATGAATGTCCGCAGCCGCCATGGCAAACTGGGCAGCCGGCAACAGTGGTGTGGGACCCGGCGTGAATAAGCGTGTTTTGCGAATCATAGGTCTCTCTCCTCGCTATAAACCGAAAAATTGTTGGTTGAAGCGTCACCCACATAATACACATTTATGTTGTTTTTGTGAATTTCTTCCAAAATAGAATTGCCCCGCTGGTCAAAATTGCTCATATTCTTCCCGGAATCGTCTCTATTCTTTTCCGAGCATATCTCTCCGGCACGACAACTTTGGAGCGCAGCTTTGTCTTCAGCCCACCCAAAGGCGGCTCGGGCACCCGCCTACGCGGTGTCCATCGTTTCGAGTCGGATGGCCGCGTTTGCGGAATGAGCGTCTAAGGCGATTTAAATCAACCCTGTGACCCGGGTCACAGGGTGGGGTGAATGTGATCACTGCCTGCTCCTGATCGAGAGCGCAGACTCAAAGTTCTAAGGGCACGAAACCAGGGACGCCGCTGGTGCATTTTCCCGAATTTGCGTGGAGCAGAGAGGCCAGTGATTAGCAGCCTTTGATTGAAGCAGATGCCCCTCGACAGGCGCGGCTGAACCTATGGCAATCAGGGAAACACCTCAGGCGCCAGGAGATAACCATGAGTTTTGCTACCGGCATGAAAACCATCGTCGTGGCCACGGATCTGGGCAGCCAGTCCGAAGCAGCCCTCGAGTACGCACGCAAACTGGCGGGAGCCTATGGAGCGCGAATTGTGCTGGCTCACGGCGTTGATCCGCTGGATTATGCGGCATTGGACGACGTGCCGGGGCGCTTACGCAAGCAGTTGACCGATGCCGCGCGAGCAGCGCTCGATAAGCTCTGCGGCGATCTGTTGCTCGAAGGCATTCATAGCCATTCGGAGATTCGCCAGGGCGCGGTGGCCCAGATGCTGGTGGATGTGGCGCGGCAATATGAAGCCGGGCTGATTGTGATTGGTACCAAAGGAATCGAGGGCGCCGGGCCGGTGATTGTAGGCGTCGTCGCTGAACAGTTGGTAAGACTGTCGCCGTGTCCGGTGCTGGCGGTCGCGGCAGATTGGAATGCAGGGGAGTTCCGCCCCACCCCCGGCGGTCCAGTGTTGTTGGCAATGGAACGCAATGAGTCCACGGCAGCCGCGGTGGATACAGCATGCTCTTTGGCGGAGGTTTTTCATCGCACGTTGCTGGTGTTGCACGCGCGCGGACCGGCGGAGGCCTCGGCCTTTTTGAATCCCTGCGCTACGGCGCTGGATGAGTTTGGCATTCCAACGAGTGGGCGCTTTCCGGTGCGCTGTATGGTCAAGGACGGCAATCCGGCAGATGCAATTGCAGAAGCGATCGAGCAAAACCATCCTTGCATACTGGTGGCCGGTGTAAAGCGCACCAGCGATACACCGGGGCCGCACGGCACCGCCTTTGCGCTGCTTGCTCGCTCCCGTGTGCCCGTGCTTTGTGTTCCGCCGGTTGCGGTAGCGGCCGGCGCTGAGCGGCTGGCTTCGACTCCGGTAGCAGCCCAATAGCGCGCGAGATGCGCAGGAGATTGAAGCCTGGCACTAAAGAAGAAATGGGCAGGCGGATGGAGAAATCTCACCAACCCATCTTCACCAACCGCATTATTCGGGCCTGAATCGTTGGGAGCCGTTCCTCACCAATTGTTGTTTGGAGCAGTTAGCCGGATGTGGAGTTAGGACCATGAAATCTGGCACGTCGCAAATCCGCAGTACCGATCGCGCCCGAGAGGCGCCAGTCGGCAGGTGGATCGGAGAAGACCCGCATAGCGGGACCGGATTCCGGGCAGAGACAATGGGAGATGTGACCATGCAGCCTGAAGCACGATCCTGGCGAATGGAAGCCGTACAGGCCCACCCGCTGGCAGAGTTGTTGGAGTGCCCCGCGGAGACCGGAAATCTTCTCAACGGCGCAGCACGGTGTTTCGACTTTGCGGCAGGAGATATTGTTTTTCGCCAGTCTGAGACCTGCCAGGGACTCTACGTGGTGGTTTCAGGACAGTTTCAGCGCAGGGCGGAGCGCATGGAGGCGCGGCTGACGCTTTCCCCGGCCCGCACCGGAGATCTGGTTGAGCTTGCGGCCGCGCTGGGCGACGGCCGCCATACCTATGCCATGAGCGCGTTGACAGCCGGCTCGGTGCTTTTGTTACCAATGGAGGCTCTCAGTCAAGCATTTCAGAACTATCCGGTGCTGCGGATGCGGTTGCTTGAGGAGCTGGCTCGCGAGGTCTCCCGCGCGTATAACGCCTGCTGCCAGAACCGCACAGCGCGGGCGCGGCGGCGAGGGACTGAAGCCTCGCTGGCGTAGAAAAAGATCGTTCGCGGAGTCAAATCTCCGCATTTGGGATCCCGTCGCCCGCAGCGGAAATTGACGGAAATCCCTGCCTTGCCCCCCGGCAAAGTGCGCTATACTTCAATTTGACCCGCGGAATAAGTATGGCTGCTTTCCATTCTCATCACCCCCCGGAAGATTGCATTAATTGTGAGCATCGCCATCTGCGAATGTTCTGCAATCTCACGCCCGAGGCGCTTGAGGATTACGACGGCATCGGGATCATGATGAGCCATGCCCGGGGCGCCAAGCTATTTTCAGAGGGCGACCCCGCGCGCAATGTTTTTGTCATCTGCTTCGGCCAGGTAAAAATCTCTTCCACTTCCCGCGATGGCAAGACCATGATTCTAAAGATCGCCGGCCCCGGAGACGTGATGGGCCTGAGCGCCGTTCTGGCCAACGTTCCCCATGAAGTGACCGCCGAGGCAATCGAACCCTGCCAGGTAAAGACGGTTCGGAAGCAGGAATTTGTCGACTTCCTGGGCCGCCATGGCATTGCCAGCATGCACGCCGCGCAATCGCTCTCCGGCGAATATCTGACCGTCTTTCACGATGCCAAGCGGCTGGCGCTTTCCGGCTCCGCGGCGGGGCGGCTGGCCCGTCTGCTGCTGGACTGGGGACGCGCCTCAGCCAACGGCAAGCCTGAAATTCGTTTCACCATGGCGCTGACTCACGAAGAGATCGCCAATATGGCCGGTACTTCGCGTGAGACTGTCACCCGGCTGCTCAACCAGTTCCGCCGCGACCAGTGGATCACCATCAAGGGCTCCAGCATGACAATCGTCAAGCCCGACCAACTGGAACGCTTGACCGCTTAGCCTCTTCCCTGCCCCGTTCACACAAAGCTCAACGGCGGCAGAATTCCACAATATTGATTCCGAACAGCCTCAGCCAGTTGCATCGATCGCGCCGCATCTTCGAGCGAGCAGGTGGATGGAACTCCCTCTTCCAGAAGACGGAAGAACTTTTCATACTCGCAAATAAAGCCGCCATCGATCAGCGGATCCCCTGAGAGCGCAAGCTCCTTGTTAATCGCCTCTCCGCTCCACTCGCGATACCCCTGATAGCCGAGATCCGAACTGTAAGCCGAGCCGAGCGTGGCCTCTGCCGTCGTCCCGTCGGAGCTGAGATAGTAGGATTCGCGCCGCAGTCCGGTGTTGACCATCAATGAGATTTCAGCCGTGGCCGAGCCAGCGAAGCGCAGACGCACGGCATAGTCGCGGACAGCCGGGTTATCGTGGGGAAGAGATTCAACTTCAACCCGCTCTGGATCGCCCATGAGAAAACGGATCGCGTCAAATACATGTATTCCCGTGCCGGTTACGAATTCAGGTTCCAGGCGATTGGTACGCAGCATCTCCACCCGCGCAAAGCGCACCGGGTGCTCCGTCGCCCAATCGCGCAGTTGAACGATGGACGGAATGGCGCGGCGGTTGAATGCGACAAATGTGAAGGCATCGGCAGCTTTGGACGCCGAGGCCAGAGAGGATGCTTCAGCCAGAGAGACTCCAGGCGGCTTCTCAATAAGCAGCGGAATGCGCAGCGGAATCAGGGACCTCACCAACTCCGCGGTGGCTGTGGGCTGCACGGTGCATACAATCGCATCCGGCCTTGCCTCAGCCAGCGCCTCGTGAATTTTGTCCGATGCAAGACGATAATGGAACAGATCGCGGAACGTGCGAGCGCGCTCAATCTGCAGGTCGCATATAAGCTCCAGAGAAACAATCGACTGCTGTGCCAGCCGCTGCAATGCCGGCCCGTGGGCGTAGCGGCTCCATTCGCCGGCTCCAACATGCGCAATTCGATAGGTCAAGCGCGTTCCCTTTCCAACGATTCACAATGAAAAGAAAATAGTACAGACGATGCAAAGCCCTAATCCGTGAGAACGGAAAAGGGCTTTGCGCTGGCTTCAACCAACATAGTATGCAAGAGTTAGGCGTTGGCTTCCGAGGATCTGGAAGCCAACGCAGGCTAGTTAAGTTAGAAGGTGATTCTGCCAATCAGACGGATTACCCGGTTGCCGGCGATTCCTTCCTGAGAATAGCTGACGTTCTTCAGGCCAAAGGCCGGGTTATACACAATTGTGCTTAGGCCCCCGGTACCGTTGCCAACGGAAGTGACGGGTTGGAGCGCCGGCTGCGGAGGCCCTCCCGGTGTACCAACTCCCGGAGCGAGTTGCGTTCCATCTGAAACACCGTCGACGCTCGCCGGCGTCAGCATATTGATGGTTCCTACGTTTCCAAATGTATCAAACGAATTGGGCGATAGCATTGCATGGTTGAATACGTTGTCGGCGTCCGCGCCAATTTTCAATGAAACGCGGTCATTGATGTGAAAGGACTTGTGAAGTCCCAGGTTCACGCCCCAGGTTGACGGGCCGGTAAGAGCGCCGCGCCTGGCTACCGTTGGGTTAGTCCAGTAAGTGGAACCTAGATCTGGCGGTTGGAAGGGAGCGGAAGCTGTGGGGTTTCCAAGACCGTCGGTTGGTTCTGCCGCGAACTGGTAGCGTTTCCCTTGTCCAGCATACGGGTTGTTAACGACATTGGCACGGTAGGATGGTCCTTCATCTCCAGTTGCGTCCTCAGCTCCCGAAGCAATGTTACCCGCCATCACAGGATCGCAGTCTCCGCAGCTCCACGTAGGCGTAAACCCGACACCGGACTTAGCGAACATATTCGTCGTGAGCTGCCATCCGCCGATAATGGCGTCCACCGCCCTGTTTGCGGTTGCGGCATAGTGCTGTCCGTGACCAAAAGGAAGATCGTAGACGGCGTAAGCAACGAACCGGTGCGTGGATACGTAGTAGTCACGCGTATAGTCGTACTTCGGATCGAACGGGTTATAGGCATCCGTTCCAAAGCTCTCTTCACCAGCGTCTCCGGCTGTCGTTTTCTGATCGAGGTAGGTATAGGCAACGCTGTAAGTCAGGTTTTTCGCCTTGCGCTGGGCCTGAACCTGCAATGAATTGGTCATACTCTTGCCGCGATTTATGGTCTTGGAGGCATAATCTCCAAGCACGGGAAATGTTATGCGAGAGTCGTCCGCGTAGGAATAGGCGCAGTCGCCATCAGAGTAGGGATCGCAACTGTAGTAAGGAGTAGTTTGAGGTTGCGGCTGACCCCCGAGGAAGTTCGAATCACCCTGGGTGGTGCCGAAGGGGTTATCGCTGGCCTGGATCATGTCCTGATCGTAGTCCATGACCATACCTTGTTGAGCCGAGCCGATATACGAAACCCGAAGCGTTGTCTGCCACGCCAACTGCTGCTCAAACGTAGCATTCCACTGCATCAGGCGAGGGTTCTTGATGCCGACATCAACAGCCTCGGCGGTTGGATAGTTATTGAAACCAATTAGAGCGCCGCCGGAGATGGGAACGGTGCCCGTCGTATCGGTGGTGCTGCCTGGCCACGGCGAGACTGGACTGGCGCCAGTCGCCTGGAAGGTGTATTCGGCGTTGAATGTGTTGGTAGCGAGAGGATCGCGAACTTGATGCGCCGCCGTGGTCGGATAGAAGAGGCCGAATCCGCCGCGCAGAACCTGTTTGTCGGTGAGGCGATATGCCCATCCGAAACGCGGGCCGAAATCGAACCGGTCGGGCCGGATCAGGCCGCGGCCGATTCCAAGACCGGACTGCGACGCAATGATATAGCCAATTCCGTAGGGAGGATTGTCTTGTTCGCTGGAGATGAGGTATTGCAGCGTCTTGGTCGACGGAATGAGATAGACGCCCTTCTGACCTGTCACAGCATTCGTATAATCGGGATCGAAGTTGGCCATGATGTCGTTCTTATCGACATACGGGGTGTACCTGTCATAGCGGAAGCCCAGGTTCAAGGTGAGCCGCGAGTTTACGCGCACATCATCCTGCGCGTAATAGCCGGTCTCCCAGTTAGAAACATCCATCGGGGGACGGGGTTCATAGACGTAGGTATACTTGTGAGGCGCATTCCCCAGCAGGAAGTTCGTGTACCCGGTAAGATTGGAGCCGGTGCCACTGTATGACATCGTACTCTGCGGAGTGTCGCGCAACGCCCCAAAGCTATCCAGCGCCTCGTTGCGAACAAAGTCCGCGCCGAACTTCAACGAGTGACGGCCCTTCTGCCAGCTAAGTGTATCTCCAAAAGTCGCCAGGTGTTGAGTAAGATCGCGCGAGGAACTCCGGGCGTCATCGCCCAGCGTCGCGACGGAGCCGCCGAAGGTGATGTTGGGATTTCCCAACAAACCCAGAGATGCCGTCCCAATCAAGCCACCATAGGCCGTAATATCGGTGGATGACATACCAATGCTCGAAAGGAAACCGCTGACGGTAGTGTTGTCGCCGTAAGTTGCGTTCTCGATGTTGTAGCCTCCGCGCGCCTCATTGACAAGATTCGGAGTAACGATGCGAGTATAGGAGACCTGAAGCACGGAATTTTTGCGGATGTATTGATTGAGCCCGAGGCCTGTGTAAGGGTACGAGACCGCGTTCGCGGCACTGTCTTCAGCAGAACCGTGGTAGACACCGTAGAGGCGGTTTGAAGCGTTGAAGTCGTGATCGATGCGCAGGTCGCCCAACTGTGTCTTGTCAGATCCCGGCAATGTCTGCGAATAGGAGGTAATGGTGCCGGTTACGGGATTAACGTTGGAGTCGGGAATATTCTGCGGAAAGTAAAGGCTGACTAACTTCGACGTGAGGGGGTTCTGGACGGACGAGGGAACGCCCGTGACCACTGTGGCGCCTGATGAAGCGCATGTCCCCAATGTCAAACCCGCCGGGGCCGCGCCGCCAGGCGAGTCCGCAGCAATCTTAGCCAGCGTTGGATCGTTGCAGAGATTGACTTCGGAAAAGTCTCCAGCCTGCGTCCTGGGGGACAAAACGCCGGTAACATTCGACTCTGGGATGGGAAAGGCATTGTCCCACCACTCATAGGCCATGAAGAAGAAGGTATTCTTCAGCTTGGGAATGGGGCCGCCCCATGATCCGCCGGTCTGAGTGAAGTTGGAATGCGGTTTCGAAGCACCTATCGTACCAAGCATCTGATTAGCTGCCAGGCCCGAGTTCACGTCGTTGTAGAAGAGCGATCCGTGATTCTTAGCTCCGCCGCTCTTGGTATTGACGCGGATGTTGAGAACGCCGGAGTACTCCGCGCTGAAATTATTCGAGAGGACGTTCAGCTCGCCCACCGACTCCAGCGATGGCTCGCTTTTCGTCTGCTCACCAAAGACGCCGCCGCTGTTGCGCTGGCCATCCAGCGAGAAGCTGGCGCCGTAGCTCTGTGTGCCAATGGCCTTGAAGGTGGGAAGGAACTCGGGCGCTCCGCCGTTACCGGAGCCCACCGTGATGCTGGGATCGATGTAGAGGAACTCATTGATGTCGCGGCTGTCACGCGGCAGTTCAATCACCGCCGTGGAGTTGAGCGTCTGGCTGATAGTGGAATTGTCCATATCGATTCCCACCGCTTCAGACGTGACCTGGACGTTGACGGTCTCCGTTGCCGGATGAAGCACGGCATTCTGCTGCGAAACGTCGGAACCGTTCAGAACGATACCCTCGATGACGCTGGTCTCGAATCCCGGGGCCGTAACTGCTGCCTTGTACTTTCCAGGAATCAGATTGGTTGCATCGTATTCGCCGCGTGCATCGGTTTTGTACGAGTAGACTCTCAGATTATCCAGGTTGGTGATCTGTCCAGGTTGGTGATCTGAACCTGGGCATTAGGAACGAGCGCGCCGCTGGAATCGGTAACGAGTCCGCGGATTGTGCCGAGATCTGAGCCTTGCGCAAACAGATTCGGAGTGTAGGCTGCGAAACACATGGCTAAGGCTGCAAAAAAGCATAGAAGCCTTCTTGATGTCATAAGGCAATCCTCCCCTGCAATACCTAACATATTTATCCGCATTGCGGGCATTTATGTCGTATTGTGGTTATTGCTAAAATACTACTCCTCAAAAGCACAAATGCAAACAATTAAGCAAGCTAAATTTTTGCCCCTGATCACCCCCGGGGGAAAATGACTTGCCGGTGGATGCATCCTCGAGTCACTCGTTTGTTTTTTCTTGCTGCCCGGATGGAATTCAGGTTGGCAATAAAAAGGGGACGCCATCCATTTCTAGCGATTTCCATCGATCGTGACGGGAAAAGTAAATCTACACTTCGTTTCGTATCTTGGGTGGTACTGTGTTAGCTTGAAATTCCATAAGCACTTGATAGTTTCTTGAAAGAACTACGCGCATCGCCGCAGTCCATATGACAAAAATCACGGGAATCTTCGTAGCCTACACCATTGCAATCTGTATGGCAAGCCAGACCGTCTGCCAGGCCGTACGTACGAGCGAATTTCATGTAGTCGGCCCGGGGGGCGGGGGAGCCATGTTCCACCCCACCATCGACCCCCGCAACACCGACGAGGTGCTGGTCGCCTGCGATATGACCGGCGCCTACATCAGCCATGATGGCGGACACTCCTGGCGCATGTTCAATCTGCGTGGCACGGTGCGGTTCTTCGCCTTCGATCCTCAGCGGCCACACGTGATCTATGCGGCAACCAAAGCTTTGTGGCGCAGCACCAATGATGGCGAAACCTGGGATCTTGTCTGGCCGAAGCCCTCCACAGTGGGCGGGGTCCAAATGAACACCGACCATGCCGACGAGACCATACTCTCTGATTCCAATCCGCTCGGGGACATCGTAGCGCTGGCCATCGATCCCGCCGATTCGCACATTCTGACTGCAGCAGCGGTCAAGGATGGCGCGGCAGCACTTTATCAATCAAAGGATGAGGGCGGCGATTGGGAAAAGCTGACGGCTTTACAGGAGACTCCGCAAAGAATCTGGATCGATCCTAATTCTCCAACTGGTGATCGCGATCTCTACGTTGCGGGGAAAAAGAGCGTCACGGTGCGGCGGCAAAGCACATGGCGGAGCAGGCCTGCTCCTGAAGGCGTTTCCTTCATCGATGCCAGCGCGGGATTTTCCGCTCAGCATGGCATCAGGTTGTATGCGGTTTCTGAAAAGGGAATCTATGTTTCGAACGACGGCGCGGCAAGCTGGACTGCCTCTCCGCTACCAGGCAAGGGCGCGCGCCTCTACGCCGTCGCCACCAGCCTTTATCATCCTGAAACTGCCTACGTCTCCTACGAACATCTTCAACTCGACGGGAAGCCCTGGAGGGGTGTGGCGAAGACAAGCGATGGCGGTCTCTCATGGGCGCTGGTCTGGAAGGAGAATACGAAGGTTGCGCCTAACCTTCATGACGCTTGGCTAGCAGAGCAGTTCGGCCCCGATTGGGGCGCAAATCCGCTCGCGCTGGGCGTGGCTGAGCAGGATCCAAACCTCGCCTACGGCACCGACTATGGCCGCACCATGCAGACGATCGACGGAGGTGCAAACTGGTACGCCGTTTATTCGAGCCATGTGCAGGGCGCGGATTGGACAAGTACCGGTCTCGACGTAACCACTAATTATGGTTATCTCTTTGACCCCTTTGATTCGCACCGGCGTTTTATTCCCACCACCGATATTGGCCTGTTTCGCAGCGAGGATGACGGCCACACCTGGACGCGGTCGATGAACGGCGTTCCCCGGGCGTGGGACAATACTGCCTACTGGGTTGCATTCGATCCTGACGTTCGAGGCAAGATGTGGGGCGTTATGAGCGAAACGCACGACCTGCCACGGCCAAAGATGTGGCGAGCGCGGGGAGTAGCCAATTACAAAGGTGGGGTCTGCGTAAGTGTAGACGGCGGTCGCACGTGGAGGCCCTCGAATCAAGGAATGCCGGAGACGGCTCCGACACACATCCTGATGGACCCATCGAGCCCGGTGGGAAAAAGAGTGCTATGGGTCGCTGCTTTCGGTCGCGGAGTTTATAAGAGCACGGATGACGGCGTCACGTGGACGCTGAAGAACAACGGCATCGTTCAGCATGAGCCATTTGCCTGGCGATTGACTCGCGCTGCCGACGGAACGCTGTACGTGGTCATTGCGCGGCGCAGCGAAGATGGAAGCATCGGCACGGCTGGCGATGGAGCGCTTTACAAATCCACTGACGGGGCGGAGTCGTGGACGCCTGTCAATCTGCCTGCTGGGACCAACGGACCAAACGGTTTGGCCATCGATCCGCAAGATCCCCGGCGCCTGTACCTCGCTGCCTGGACACGCGCAACAACCGGAACGGCAGGCGCCGGCGGCGGAGTCTATCTATCGACCGATGGAGGCAGCACCTGGAAGAACGTCCTCGATCGCGATCAACACATCTATGACGTCACCATCGAGCCGCACGACGCCAATCTACTCTATGCCGCGGGTTTTGAATCTTCCGCGTGGCGCTCAAGCGACCGCGGAGAGCATTGGACGCGCATCCCCGGTTACAACTTCAAGTGGGGCCACCGCGTTATGCCCGATCTTGTGGATCCGAGGATGATCTATATCAGCACTTTTGGCGGCGGTGTGTGGCACGGTCCATCCGCCGGTGCCGAGGGGCATGCGGACATCGCCACTCCCGTATTGCAGCCCGGTCATTAACTGAGAAAGGAGTCTAAAATATGAACCGTCGAGATATATTGAAGTCCGCTGCTTTGATGCCTCTTATACCCAGCATTCATGCGCTTTCACAAGATCCAAAGCATCTATGGCAGGGTTATGATTTCGGCTCGAACTTCGCAGCCAAAGATCGCCTGAGCCAGGGTCCATTCGACATCGACCAGGATGACGGCTGGCAAACCATTTTGTTCACCACGCCATCGGAGAAGCCGCTTCGCAATCCCGGCCTTGGCCTGCTTGGTTATACGTGGGAAGAGGGCGGACCGTCCATCGCTGTGCGCGAGGGCCGCCAGACGCTCGAAGACCATGTGGAGAAGATGGCCAGTCTTCCTTTTGTCGATGTGCTTTATATCCGTTGCGACTGGCGCAACGTGCAGAAGCAGCCCGGCCGGCTCGACCTCGATCCCATCTGGGATCTAACTCTCGCTGCGGCAAAGCGCCACGGAAAGCGCGTCGCCTTCCGTGTTCAAAGTTCGAATACCGCGTTTCAGCCCAAGCAACTCGCGCTGCCCGAGTTCCTCCGGGCAAAAGTCCCCATGGTCTCCATAGGCCATATTGGCATGTACGGCGATGCCGGCGATACCACCAAAGGCGATTATATTGAGCCGCGATACGATCATCCCGAGTATCAGGGAGCTCTGGCTGAATTGAACCGCATGCTCGCCGACCGCTTCGATGGCAACCCGCTCATCGAATTCGTTGACGTAATGCATATCGGCTTCTGGGGAGAAGGCCACTTCAGCGGCTATCCCAGCCCCTTCCCTGATGCAGAGACTGCAAAGCGCACGCTCAGCCAGATGGTTCGCATGCAGCTGGCGACGTGGAAGAAGACTCCACTGGCAATGAACACGCAGCCAGACATCAGCTTTACAGGCAACCGCGAAGCAATCGATATCGCGGTGCGCGGAGGCGCTTGGGTGCGCTCCGACAGCATCATCGTCGAAGAGCCGATTCAAATTGAAGAGCTGGCAAATCGTCCTCCCTGGCTGGCGGCAATTCTTGAAGACGGAACCTTGCGCCAGTACGACGCCCCAAAGCTCAAGGTGGATGCGGCCGGAGTCAACGAGCTGGAAAACTATATGCTCCACGTGCTCGATCTGAAAGCGAACTACTGGTCGCTGTGGACCGAGTCAGAAAATCTTGCCAGCTATAACGAGCGCTACCCCCGCGGCTTCGCGCGACTGCGCGCGAGGATGGGCTATCGCGTGAGGCCTTCGTGGGTGTGGCAGCGCAAACGCTTTGGAACATCGGAGCTGGTTGCCGCCGTCTCAAACAACGGAGTTGCCGGCGTACCCGGCGTGCTTTGGCTGACGGCGAAAAGCCCCGACGGCAAGATCAATCTGCGCGGGTCGCTCGAGCCAGGGCACCCGTACGGCGACGCTCTCCGCCTGGGATCGTTTCTCCTGCCCAAAGGCTATGTGGGAACAATCAACCTGCAGGCAGAAATTGAAATCCGCCCCGATGTGCTGAAGCCCGTAGCATGGGCCTGTGAGCAGCCTCTCAACGCGGACGGTTCTCTATCGCTCGATGTGAAGCCGATGAACGATCCCAACTGGCGCAAAGGCATCTGAGTCAGTTTGCTTATTTGCTGAGCAGCTTGAGCGCATTGACCCGGTAAACTTTTTCGAGCACATCGTCGGGAAGGAAAACTCCGCAGATATTCCAGCGACCCTGGCGCGAAGCGTGCGACGGGTACTCAAAATATTCGTCGTCTGTTTCCAGGAACCGATAGTAAAGGCGATACATTTCGACCTCGGGAAGCAGGTCGGTTCCAAAGATAATACGGTCTGAATATTTTAGGAAAAACTTACGCGCGGTGTAGGGCTGGCGGCCAAGTTCCGCAGTGCGCGAACTGATATCGACTGACAGATTCGGATAGCGGTCCAGCAGACTTCCAACATAAGCCAGGTTTTCACTGCATTCAAAAACATGAGCGGCGACTAACGTTGTCTTTGGGTGTCGCGCAACTACGTGGCTAAGCTGTTCAAGCAACTCGGGCTTGGAGTAGGTGTATTGTGCCCCGTAAAAACTCCAATCTGGATGAGCAGCCAGTTCTTCGTAGCGCTCATTGTTTCGATCGATCGGGGTAAAAAATGCAGCCGGATCACCAGTATGAAACATGGCTGGAATACCCAACTCCGCGAGCTTGTCAAGAATCGGCGCCAGCCTCTCATCATCCACCCGCACCAGCGCGCCGCTTGCATCCCTGACCGTGAGGCCAAGATCCTTCCAAAACTTGAGCCCGCAGATTCCGTGCTCCACCAGGCGTTCCAGGCGATCGATGCTGAGCTGCGTAAAGTCGCTGCGCTCAATGCCGTTCCAATCCATCCATCCAATGGTGGCAAAGCGATCGGGCGCTGCCTTGTGAAAACGGTCGATGACCTCGAGTGCGCCTTCTCCCGTCAGCATGGTGATGTTCACCAGCTTCTCAACGCCAGCGTCATCCATCACGCGGAGCACCTCAAGCGGCGACTGTGCATCGAGATGATTGTGATAGTCGATTACCGGAAATCGTGGCCTCTCAATGACAGAAACTGGAGTCTTAAGCTGCGTTTGTGGCGTGAAGTCGCTGAGGCGAAGATCCACTTCAGCTTTGGCGCTGACCATATCGACAAATTTTTCCTTATCGGTTCCATCGCCGGTTAGCATACTTACCCCTCCCGCAAGTTACTCGAACAATTTCTGTCTCGCCACAAATCAGCGTGCTGTGCCCAGGTACTCGTTGACCAGTCCGGCATCGCGGAATGATTCCGTGCCGCCAGGACGCAACGTTGAGAGCGCTGCCGTGCGATTTCCAAAGGCCGCGCAGTCCTTGGGCGACTCGCCCCGCAAGTAGGCAGCCAGGAATCCGGCATCAAAGCTGTCGCCGGCGCCAATAGTATCGACTGGCGTAACTGGATTCGCGGGAACCTCCCAGCGCTGGCCTCCCTTCTGCACCAGAGCGCCACGCTTGCCACACTTGACCGCAACCAGAGGAACACGCTTTGCGAGAACTTCAATCGCGCTCTCAGGATCCTTCTTTCCACTGATGCGGCAGGCCTCGTCGTCATTGGGCAGGAAGATATCAACCATGCCCAGCAGCTCGTCGAGCGGGTCTCCCCAGCGATCTTCCGGATCGTCATTCGTATCGAGCGAGAGTGTGAGCCCCTTCGATTTAAGTTCCCTAAGTATCCTGGGTAGGTCCGCCTGAAGCGCCTTGTGGAGGAAGAGCGAGGACAGATGAAAATGCCGGGCAGAAGCCAGGTAATCCATATCGAGGTCCGATGCAGCCATCTCGAACATGGTACCGGGATAAGTAAGAATATGACGCTTGCCTTCATGGGTCAGCAGTATGGTGACGCCCGTGGATGTGCCGCCGGAGACGCGCTTGACGTGACTAACATCAACGCCCTTCTCCGCCAGCCGTTCCAGCGCGATACTGCCCAGCGGATCGTCGCCAAGCCTGGTGATGAAGCCGACTGAGATTCCAAGTGCCGCCAGGTTATGGGCGACAATTGCGGATGAACTTCCCAGCGTAAGCCGGAAATCCTTGGCCAGCAGTTCACGTTCCAGCGGCATTACCTCAGGCAGCCCATAGAGAACGAGGTCCAGGTTGATCTCACCGGCAATGGTCACATCGAATCGCTTCTTCATATCGTCCCATCCTCTATTAATTAAGGTTGCTAAGTTAGCGTGGCGTCGTAGCGCCGCATTCTAATCCGGCGCTATTAAGTATGACGGTTAAGGACTGTGCAGCCCCGGTCCGCGCAGACGCATGAAATCACCAGTGTTTGCACGGCTTTGCAGGCTTATCCCGCGGCAACAGAAATCATAGCATATAGGCGGAAAACATAACTGAACAAGGCACTTGTCCGGGGTGATATCATGTCTTAAATCAAAATACCGCGCATGAATTTAGACCCGGCGGTTGGCACACGCCATTATGCCAGTATAGGTAATTTCTCATCTGGAGCTGAGCCTTGACGAACCAGGAAAACAACACTTCTGTTTCCGCGCCTTCCAGCGGTGGAGCACGCCTTCATCGCACGCTTGGCTTATGGAACCTCATTATTATCGGCATGGTCATCGTCCAGCCGACTGCGCCTATGGGCATCTACGGGGTCATCAGCAACAAGGCTCACGGTCATGTTGTCACCACCATTTTCATCGCCATGATCGCCATGCTCTTTACGGCCATCGGTTACGGCCGCATGGCGAGGGTCTATCCCAGCGCCGGCTCAGCCTATACATATGTAGGCCAGGAAATTCACTCCTTCCTCGGTTATGTCGTGGGCTGGGCCACGGTGTTGGCTTACCTCCTCAACCCACTCATCTGTACGGCCTTCTGCGCCAAGGCTGCGATGGGAATCCTGCCCGGCATATTGAATTACATTCCCGGTCTCACGAATATCTCTCCCGACCTCTCCTTCTACGTCTGGATTCTCTTCTTCGCGGCATTTTTCACCTGGACTAACCTGCACGGCATCAAGACCTCGGCAAAGTTGGAAGAGGTATTGTGCGCCGGCATGGTGGTGGTGGTTGTGCTGTTTCTGGCCTGCGTTATCCACACGGTCTGGGGCATGAACCACGATCCCGGCTTTTTTACCCGTCCATTCTATGATCCGGCGACCTTCAAGACTTCCTATCTATTTGCCGGAACCTCAGTCGCCGTGCTCACATATATCGGCTTTGACGCCATCTCCACGCTCTCTGAAGAGGTTGAGAATCCACGCCGCAACATTATGCTGGCTACCGTTCTGGTCTGCATCATTGCCGGTCTTCTCTCCGCGGTAGAGGTCTATGCGGCACAGCTTATCTGGGGATCGACGCCGTTTCCCAGCAATATGGTCGAAACGGCCTTCGCACAGGTCTCGGGTCGGGCCGGCGGTCTGATTCTCTTCCAGGTCGTCAACTTCACGCTGTTGATTGCCAACATGGGCTCCGGGATGGGTTCGCAACTGGCCGCTGGGCGTCTTCTCTATGGAATGGGACGCGGCAATGCCCTTCCCAAGTCGTTCTTTGGCATTATCGAACCAAAGCATCGTATTCCGCGCAACAACATTTTGCTGATCGGAGGCATTGCGCTTGCCGGATCTGGCCTGATGGAAATCTTCTCGGCAAAGCTCGGCGGGGGAGCGTACGAGATCGGCGCTCAGTGCCTCGTATTCGGCACCCTTATCGCCTTCATGGGCGTCAACGCATCTTCGTTCGTTCACCTGTTGCTCCGCCAAAAAAGCAGAAATCCCATCACTCTTGCCATTCCTTTTCTTGGCTTCACCATATGCCTCTTCCTCTGGGGCAATGTCGCATATTCCGCGTTGTCCGCATTTCTGGTGGGACTAATCTGGTTAGTGGTCGGCATCGCCTACGGAGCAGTACGCACCAAAGGCTTCCGCTCTGAACTGGTCAACTTCGATATTCCCCCGGACGTTGACTGAGGAACTCGCATTGCAGATCCTGAAATTGCTATAACGAAGCAGAATTAGTGAAAGGGGATTTCAATCGTGACGACGAACTCCAGCTCTTCAACCGCCGGCGCCTTATCCGCCAATTCTTCATCCAAGCGCGGCTACAATATGTTTCTGCTCGTGATTGCGGGCCTGGGCGGCCTGCTCTACGGGATGGACTACGGCATTGTTGCCAGCGCGCTGCCCTACCTGAAAGACACCTTCGCCGGTACCCCCGCCGAGCTTTCCATCATCGTGGCCGCCATGATGCTGGGCGGCGTCTTCTCCACGCTCTTTGCCGGCCTGCTGGCGGACTGGATGGGACGCAAGCGGCTGATGAACTTCTGCGGCGTCGTTTTTGTCGCCGCCATTCCCTTGATCGCCCTTTCGCACGGCTATGCGCCGCTGTTCTTCGGGCGCCTGCTGGAAGGGATCAGCGCCGGATTGATCGGCGTGGTGATTCCGCTCTATCTGGCCGAGTGTCTGGCGGCCTCGGAGCGGGGCAAGGGCACGGCGGTCTTCCAGTGGCTGCCGGTCTCCTCGATGCTCTTCGCGGCCCTGTGCGGCATCTACTTCAGCTATCACGTGCTGGCGGTAGCCAAGGTCGGCGACCCCGCGGCCTTGTTCGCCTACAAGGATCACGCTTGGCGCAATCTCTTCTGGGTCGCGCTGCCGCCCGGCATCCTGTTTTTACTTTGCAGCCTGATGGTCTCTGAATCGCCCCGCTGGCTCTTCAAACGCGGTAAGAAGGAACAGGCCCTTGCAGCCCTGTTGCGTTCCCGCGCTCCTGAGCAGGCCGCACGCGAATTGCAGGAGATGGAAGAGCAGGCACAAAAAGCCTCAACGATCAGCTCGACCGGCAAGAAGGTTCAGGAGCCGCTGTTGCGCCGCAAGTACGTGGTGCCCTTCGTGCTGGCCTGCCTGGTGCTTTTCTGCACCCAGACAACCGGCGTCAATTCGATCATCGCCTATAACGGCCCCATCCTGCAGCAGGGGGGGCTCTCCGATCTCTACTCCCACTGGGGCCTGGTCATCTTCATGGCGGTAAACTTCCTGATGACATTTGTGGGCATGGTGCTGGTGGATCGCAAGGGACGCAAGTTCCTGCTCACAATCGGCACCAGCGGCATCATCCTTTCGCTGGTGGGCGTGGGCATCCTGTTTCTGCGCACTGAAAAACTCAGCATTGACGCGGGAGCCCGGGTTGAAACCATGGTCACACCGAGCCAGGAGTTGACGCTGCACTTTGATCGCGACGTTGCCGCGAAGCTGCTGGCCTCCCAAGGCGATGCGGGCAAGCAGATTGATGCCGGCCGTGCATCGCTGGCCATCATCTACTCTTACGGCGATTACTCCGCCACCACCAGCTTTGTGCGCTCTGACGACCCCGCCGCGCGGCCCGTTGAGATCACTCGCGCCAGTTGCGTTCCGGCCAACAAGGTAATTGCTTTCTTCAATAATCCACTTGGCAATTTGGATGCCGCGCAAACCGCGCCGCTGAAAATCGAAAAGGCTCTCATCGGCCAGGTTCCTGACGCAAGTCACGGTTGGTGGGTCGCCCTGGGCCTGTTCCTGTTCATGGGCTTCTTCGCTATGGGACCGGGCGTATGCGTATGGCTCGCCCTTTCGGAGTTGATGCCCACCCGCATCCGCTCCAACGGCATGAGCATCGCGCTGGTCCTCAACCAATTGGCCTCAACCACGCTGGCCGGTATCTTTTTACCGTTCGTCAGCAAACATGGCTACTCCTCGATCTTCTTTTTGTTCGCTAGCTTCACGGTTCTCTACTTTATCGTTGCTGCATTCTTCCTGCCTGAGACCAAAGGCAAAACGCTGGAAGAGATTGAAGCTCATTTTGAAGGGCAAGGCTAACGCATTTTTAAGGTTGTTGTGGAGCATGGGGGCCCCATCCTTGACGCGTTTCCGCCGAGACGGACGGCGAGGGAGGGATAGCACGTTGCCCGAATTGCAAAAACATTGAAAATGCTCTAGGGCATTTTCACCAACATTGGAGGATATTCGCAATGAAAACAGCGCGATTGATAATTACATTGCCGCTCATGCTTGCTTTGCAAACAACTTTGCTCTCGAGCGCGGCGCATGGAAAGACGGCTCCCGCTCTTCCCAACTCCATTCACGGCGGAAATCTCGCCGTCCAAGTATTTATTGACGGTTCCTACGCGCTACGCTCAACGGCAATTCAAGGAGACGTTCTGCGCGGCGAGGTAGAGGTTGATACGGCTGCTGGAACGCTGAAGTCCTCGCTTTATCCACGTCATACAACTTCGTTTGCTCCGTTTACCGATGAGTTGGGATCCGGCAACCTGCTGACCGTGACTCATACCGGTCTATCTGGCACTCCCGATCTCATCTGCGAGTTTCGTGTTTATGACAACCAGCCTTGGGGGGACATTCGTGTCAAAGTTGACAATTCAACGAAGTCGCCCATCGAGATTCACGCCATTCGAATACTGAAGAGTAATGCCGGCGATGTTGTGAACCTAAGCGGTCCGCCTTCAGCAGATCGCGTTCTCACCGATAACTACTCTGAAAACCCAGTGCAGCTGATGGATCTCGACGAGCCTGAAAATGGCCTTCACACGGGAGCCGAAAGCCAGCTTATCTACAACCGGAAGAGCGGACAAAGTCTCTTTCTGGGCGCGCTCTCAGCCGACAAGCTTGTTACCATCTTCCATTTGTTAAGCACGAAAGGGCCAGACGCGCATCTGCTTTCCTACGAGGTAACAGACGCCGGAACCAACGAATTCCTGGCAGATCAGAGTCGCAACTACCCGCCCGGAAATGATGTTCCTCTTCGCCTGCAGGCGCCTGCCGGAACAAGCGTGAGCGCCGAGCCGTTGATGTTCGCAATTGGCTCCGACTATCATGCTCAGCTCGAAAACTACGGTCGCGCTATTCGCATTCTTCACAAGGCTCTGGATACCAAATCCACCCCTATCGGTTGGTGGAGCTGGACCGCATACTACTATGGCGTAACGCAAAACACAGTGATTGCCAACGCCGACTGGCTGGCGCAGAATCTTTTGTCTGTTGGATATAACTACTGCTTTGTGGATGAGGGATATCAATATGCACGCGGGGAGTACGCCACTGCGGATGGAAAAGGATTTCCCCATGGAATGGGATATGTAACTCGTCATGCGCAGGACGAGGGATTAACGTTCGGCGTGTGGGTGGCTCCGTTTGAGATGTCGGAGCTTTCCTATGTTTATCAACACCATAAGGATTGGCTGGTGCATAACCTTGCCGGGGAGCCGATAAAGCTGGGCAAAGCGGGCGGCAAGAACACTGATGAGTTGTATGCCCTCGATCCAACCAACCCCGGAGCGCAAGAGTACATCAGGTATACCTACGGCACTCTCGCAAAGGACTGGGGCGTCCGCTTGATCAAGATGGATTTCATGGATTCATCGGCAGTGGAGGGGGTTCACTACCGCCCGAACACCACTGCTCTTGAGGCGCTGCGCATCGGCCTTGAGACCATTCGGTCAGCGGTTGGCGACGACGTGATTCTCGACAAGGACGGCAGCTTTATGCTCACGCCGGTGGGGCTTGTGAATACCGGAAGAATCGGACAGGACACCGGCCACACATTTGGCTCTACACGCGAAGCGGCCCCAGGCATTGCGGCTCGATACTATATGAATCACAATTTCTATCTCTCCGATCCGGATGCGTTTACCGTTTCCAGGCAGGTCGTCAATGACAGAGGTTGGCACGGCAACAAAGTTCCGCTCACGCTTGAAGAAGCAGAAGATTCCATCGCGCTTGCGTCCGTTTCGGGAGGCATGTTCGAGATCGGCGACGATCTGCCCACGCTCGGCGCATCTTCTGACCGCATGGCCCTGGTGAAAAATCCTGATCTGCTCGATATGGCTCGTCTTGCTCGCTCCTCGTTCCCGGTTGACCTGATGACCTACCGGCCGGAGGACAAGCAGCCGAGTATCTTCTTCCTCAAAGAAACTCCACGCCAGCAGATTCTGACCGTATTCAACTGGACCCTGGAATCGCAGAGCCACACGCTTGGCCTGGCCGATCTGGGACTGAAGCCAAGTGCCTCTTATGCGGCAACCGACGTCCTCCGGGGCGGCGCTGTCACCATAGAAAACGGCGCGCTATCGATAACTCTGCCGCCGCATTCGGTTCGCATGATCAAGTTGATCGATGCATCTCTACCCGAGGCCGATCCTGTGTTTGAGGCGCACGCGCCGGCTGCCGGGCAGGCCGGCGATTTGGTGGCTTTCCATTCGACTGCCGGCAGTGCCGATGCGCCGGTGCTTGGGTATCACTGGGAGTTTGGAGACGGCGTGAGCGCAGACGGCGCGGATGTTTCGCACGCTTACACGCACTCCGGGCAATACACAGTGACGGCGACAGCCACGGGCCTGAGCGGGCGCAAAGCACAACAAACTATCGGCATCACAATCACAGGTATGGTGCCAACCACTTACAGGCCCTACGAAAGAACTCGTTTTGCCGGAACAAAGTAGTGAGGACTGCATAGTTAATGTCCGCACCAACACGCCGTGGGCGCAGAGTTGGTTAGCCCTGTGCTTCACCGGGGCCTCCAAGAAACGGCCTTCGTTTCTTGGGATAAAAGCGTGGGTGAGTTTGCACCGCGCGCCGTGGGCGCAATGTTTGTTAGCCCCGCCCTTCAGCGTGGGGAAAGCGGATTCCACAAATTCGTGACGGAGTCCCGTAGGGATGGTGCAGGAACATTATTTATGCGGGAACCACAGATAACTCGGGGCAGATCGAAATCTCGATGACGTTGTCTTCAAAGTATTGAATAGCATAATCACAACAACGGCAAGCCGGAACTTATCCGGCTTGCCGTACCTGTTTACGTCTTAGTTAGCAATAGGAACCGGAGTTACGATAGCCTCGGTGGGTTTCGGTGTGCCCGCCGCAGGTCCATGCCAAACTCCACCACCGTAGGTAGTGATATAGATTTGCGTAGAGTCGTTGGGGTCGAGAATCACGCGATGCCCCCACTTGAAGTCGTATCCCTTGATCCGTTCCCAATGGACCCCGCGATCTGTGGAGCGATAAGCAGCGGCGTCAAAACCGCAAATATAAAGCGTATCGGGATGCTTGGTATCAATCGTCAGATCGTAAACGTGCTGCGACTTGGTGAAGAGCGTCCGCCAAGTCTTGCCGCCGTCGTCAGAGGCATAGACGCCGCCATTCATATCTGCGGAGTCACCCTCCTTCCCCCATGCCGTCAGGTAGAGCCGCCGTGCATCGCGTGGGTCAATCTCCAGACCGGTCGGCCCGGTAACGCCGGCAGGCATATCCATGCGTTGCCAGTGCTCGGCCTTATCTGTTGAGCGATAGAGAGCTCCGGCGCCAGCCGCAGAATAATCCTTTCCCTCGCTGCGGCGTGAGACAACAAGATACAAAGAGCCGTCCTGCGAGAGAGTGATGCGCCACGCGAAAGGTTCGTCGCCGGCGATGCCGTTGTTCTTTTGCGTCCACGATTTCCCGTTGTCGGTCGACTTGTAAACGCCAAGACCGAAGGCGGTAGCATAAAGAGTACGGTTGCCAACCGGACTGGAGGGATCGAGAAGAATGTGAGTAATGGAATGCGCGGGCATTCCGCTGATGCTCGGCTGCCAGTCGTGGCCGCCATCGGTTGAGACGGCAACCCCGCCCATAAAATTTTTAGGGCTGTTGTGACGCCAATCCTTGGGCCGCGGCAGATCGTGCTGTCCGCTGAATGCGCCCCAGATAAGACCGCGATGATCGGGATCAAAGGCCAGCCAATAGGTCGTATTGCGCCAGCCATCGGGAACGCCTTCAGAGGTCGTCTGCCACGATTGGCCGCCGTCCGTGCTCTGAAACAGACCCATATCGGTGTTATCCATATAGATATGCTTTGAATCGAAGGGGTCAAACTGAACGCCGTAGTTAGTTGTCACATCCAAACCGCGTGAGACCCAACTGCCGTCTCCCGCTTGTTTGGAATTCATCTCTTCCCAAGTCTCGCCGCCGTCAAGTGTGCGATAAGTGCGAAAAAGATCGGCTGCATAGGCCACATCGGGATTGCTCGGCGCTACTCCCAGGCTGTAAGGCGAATCGAACCAGATATCGTCGCTGTCCTGCATGGCGCGCTTCTCGATCCAGGTTGCGCTCAGATTGGCGGCAGGCCGATTCGATTCCTTGAAAACAATTTTCCACGTTTTGCTTCCGTCGGTTGTCTTGGCGATGCCGTTGAACAGGTTCTGCTTCCCCGTGCCGATTTGAAGCCCTCTGAAGCCCACATACGCAACCTCAGGATGCAGATCGCTGGCGGCGATGGCTTCAAAATTGCCTGCGCTCTGCCCGAGTGAAGGCGTGACTGGCGAGAAGTGCAAACCGGAATCCTCAGAGAGATAGACCTTTCCGTCTTTACCAGTTGCGTAGATCCACACCGATCCGCCGGAATGAGCCGCGCTGGCTGCCCGAATGCCGGAAGTGATGCCGCCCAATTCGGTGGCGTTGCCATCGGGAGCGATGCGCCAGGCTGCCGTGTCGGAGACAGCAATCAGGCTGGAGTGTTCGATAGCGAGAAGCTGGATGCTCTGCGGCAGATTGGCGAGGCGCTTCCAGGAAACGCCGCCGTCTGCAGAGGAGATGATGACGGCGCCATCGGGATCTATGTGGCCACTGCCGCCAGCATCGACAGCCGAGTGGCCTCTGTGCCGAAAAGCAAGATATAGATGTTCCGGGCTTCCGGGCACGATGGCGATGGCAGTGATATCTCCGCCGGGATAAGCGGGATCGCCGGAGGTAAGGCTGTAGTTGGAGTGATCGCCGATTTGATGCTCGACGGTGTTGCGAGTCGGGCTGGGAAAAAACATCTTCCAGGTTCGGCCCGAGTCGCTGCTCCGCCAGAGCGCCGCATTCCCGGCATAGATGACCTTGGGGTCCGCAGGATCGAAAACGAAAACATTGATTACTCCGCGGAGATTAAACATATGCCAGGACTGGCCATCGTCGCGCGTAACGTACCCGCCCGTCATATCGCAGTGCTCGACCACCAGCTTTGGGTCGTGCGGGCTGATAGTCGGGCCAATCGTGGTGCCGCCGCCGCCGGGGCCAACTATTTTCCAGCCGTTCGCGCCCGTGCCCTGAGCGAGACCGGCCAGCGTGGTAAGAAACAGTAGAATTGCAAGACCTGAAAATTGCGACCAATTTGAATTCGGCTTCATATACACTCCCTCCGTTAACGAGTTCCCTTTTTTGAAATCCGTCAAGTGCCCGACGAAATTTAAATTCACCGCGAAACTGACTTTACCATCACTCTTATTGTGCCGCCTGGGCGATGGGAACCGGAGTCAGAATGGTCGAGGGCGCATTCACAGAGCCTTTCGCCGGACCGTGCCAGACCCCCCCGCCGTATGTGGTGATGTAAATGTCTTTGGGGTCATTGGGGTCGAGAATCACGCGATGGCCCCACTTGAAGTTGTAGCCCTTGATGCGTTCCCAATGCGCGCCGCGATCGGTGGAGCGGAAAGCCGCAGCATCAAAGCCGCAGATGTAAAGCGTGTCGGGATGGCGTGTATCGATGGTCAGGTCGTAAACATGCTGCGACTCCGTAAAGAGCGCGCGCCACGTTTTGCCGCCATCGTCTGAGGCATAGACGCCTCCATTCTTATCGGCATTATCACCTTCCTGCCCCCATGCCGTCAGATAAAGTCGCTGTGCATCGCGTGGGTCTACTTCCAGACCCGTTGGGCCGTTTACTCCTGTAGGCATGTCCATGCGCTGCCAGTGTTCCGCCTTATCCGTCGAGCGGTAAAGCGCTCCGGCAAGAGCAGGATTCAGATCTTTCATCTCACTGCGGCGAGCGACTACCAAATAAAGAGAGCCGTCCTGCGAAGGAGTGATGCGCCACGCGAAAGGCTCGTCGCCGGCGATACCGTCGTTCTTTTGCGTCCAGCTTTTTCCGTTGTCAGTGGACTTGTAAACGCCGCGTCCAAATGCCGTTGCATACAGAGTACGGCTGCCGACTGGGCTCGACGGATCGAGAAGAATATGGGTAATGGAGTCCACTGGGAGCCCCTCGTTGCTCGGCGTCCAATGCAGGCCCCCATCGGTGGAAACGGCCACTCCGCCGCTGAAATGCTTCGTGTCGCGTCCACGCCACATCTTGGGCCGAGGCAGATCGTGAGTGCCGCTAAATGCGCCCCAGATTTGGCCGCGCTGTGCTGGGTCAAAGGCCAGCCAGTAAGTGGTATTGCGCCAGTTCTCGGGAATGCCCTCGCTGCTGCCAATCCAGGAACGACCACCGTCGGTGCTCTGGAATAGACCCATGTCGGTGTTGTCCATAAAAATATGTTGCTTATCGAATGGATCGAACTGCATACCGTAGTTGGTGGTTACATCCAGGCCGCGCGAGATCCAACTGCCGTCTTTAAGTTGTTCTGAGTTCGTCTCCTGCCACGTTGCGCCACCGTCGAGGGTGCGATACGTGCGGAACAGATCGCTTGCATAAGCTACGTCGGGGTCGGTTGGCGCCACACCCAGGCTGTACGGCGAATCGAACCAGATGTTGTGATTGCCCTGCCCCGCGCGTTGCTCTATCCAACTTGCAGTCAGATTGGCGGCAGGCTTATTTGATTCTTTGAAGACGATCTTCCATGTGCTGCCGCCGTCGATTGTTTTTGCAATGCCGTTGAACAGGTTCTCCTTGCCCTCGCCGATTTGCAGACCGCGGAAGCCAACATAGGCAACCTCTGGATGGCGATCGCTGGCGGCAATGGCCTGAAAATTGCCGGCGGTCTGTTCAAGTGCGGGAGTGACCGGCTTGAAGCTCACGCCAGAATCCTGCGAAAGGTAGACCTTTCCATCCCTGCTGGTCGCGTAAACCCAAACTGCATCGCCGGACCGTGCCGCGCTCGCCGCTCGAAATGCAGTCGCAATGCTGCCCAGTTCGGTGGTGGTGCCATCCGGCGCAATACGCCAGGCCGAAGAACCGGAGACCGCAATCAGGCCGGAGTCCTGGGCGGTGAGGAGAACGATGTGCTTGGGCATGGTAGCCAAACGGTTCCAGGTCGCGCCTCCGTCAACTGAGGAGACGATGACTGCGGGCTGGCCTCTCTTCTCAAAGGAAAGATAAAAATGCTCCGGACTTCCCTGGCCATTCTTCGCGCCACTACCAGGCGCGACTGCAATTGCAGCGATATCTCCGCCGGGGTACACGGGATCGCTCGTGGTAAGAACGTAGTCGGAGTGATCGCCGAGTTGATGCTCAACCGTGTCGCGGGCAGGATTGGGAAAGATCATCTTCCAGCTCCGCCCTGAGTCGCTGCTCTTCCACAGAGCTGCGGTCGTGGCATAGATCACCTTCGGGTCCACTGGATCGAACGCAGTATTGGTGACGCCGGCCTGGAGATTGAACATGTGCCATGACTCACCATTGTTGTGCGTAACGTAACCGCCGGTCATGTCGCAGTGTTCAACCACAAACGAAGGATCATGAGGGCTGATCGTCGGACCGATCGTAGTCCCGCCGCCGCCGGGACCAACGATCTTCCAACCGTCTGAATCCGGGCCTTTGGCGAGGCTCGCAAGTGGAGTAAGAATGAGCAGGATTGCAAGTCCCAGCGTTTTAGTAATCTGCATGTTCGATTTCATCGGCACAACTCTCCATTTCTAGCTACTGTTTGACTCGCGAGCATTGATTTGCCTGCTCAATTCACCAATAGAATTATAAGCGTGCACTGGTCATCTAAATGCGCATGAGCATATCGATCGAAGCGTGATGGCCCCGCACTCGAACTCCATCATCATTGCTCCGGAGGCGCTATTGGTACTGGGGTCACGTCCGCCTCGGGTGGATTGTTTACGCCTGTTGCGGGCCCGTGCCAAACCCCGCCGCCGAATGTGTTGATGTAAATCTGGGTTGAGTCGTTGGGATCAAGAATCACGCGGCTCCCCTGCTTGAAGTCGTAGCCCTCGATCCGTGTCCAATGAACGCCGCGGTCGGTCGAGCGGTAGGCGGCAGCGTCAAAGCCGGTGATATAGAGCGTGTCGGGATGGTGCGGATCGATGGTCACGTCGTAGACGTGCTGCATTTGAGAGAAGATATTTTTCCACGTGATGCCGCCGTCGTCGGAGGCATAGACGCCGCCATTTTTATCGGCGGTATCGCCCTCTCGTCCCCATGCCGCCAGGTAGAGGCGCTGCGGATCGCGTGGGTCAACCTCCAGGGCGACAGGGCCATTCACTGCAGGAGGAATCTCCATACGCTGCCAGTGTTCCGCCTTGTCCGTCGAGTGATAGAGCGCTCCTGCACCGACAGGCGAATAATCTTTTTTCTCGCTGCGGCGGGCGACGACGAGATACAGTGATCCGTCCTGCGAGAGTGTCATACGCCATGCAAACGGTTCGTCGCCGGCGATGCCGTTGTTCTTTTGGGCCCAGCTTTTGCCGTTGTCCGTGGACTTATAAACCCCGCGCCCAAAGGCGCAAGCATACAAAGTGCGGTTGCCGGCAGGGCTCGCAGGATCGAGCAGAATGTGCGTTATCGCGTCCGATGGAATGCCGGCATTGATGATCGGCTGCCAGTGAATGCCGCTATCGGTTGTGACGGCGACTCCACCGGTAAATTTTTTAGGGTCATCGTGCCGCCACATCTTCGGATGAGGAAGATCGTGGGTGCCGCTGAAAGCGCCCCAGATCAACCCGCGCCGAGCCGGATCGAATGCCAGCCAGTAAGTTGTGTTGCGCCAGTCTTCAGGCACGCCTGCTGATGCGCTCCGCCATGATTGGCCGCCGTTCGCGCTCTGGAAGAGACCCATGTCGGTGTTATCCATATATATGTGTTGCGAATCGAAGGGGTCGAACTGCATGCCGTAGTTGGTAGTCATATCCAGGCCGCGAGAAACCCAGCTCCCGTCGGCGAGTTGTTTTGAGTCCAACTCTTTCCATGTTGCGCCGCCGTCCAATGTGCGATAAGTGCGAAAGAGGTCGCTCGCATACGCTACATCGGAGTTGGTGGGCGAAACGCCGATGCTGGTTGGCGAATCAAACCAGATTGGACCGCCCGACTGCATGGCGCGCTGTTCAATCCATGTTCCATCCAGATTGGCAGCGCCGTGAGTCGATTCCTTGAAGACGATCTTCCAGGTGTGCCCACCGTCCGTCGTCTTCGCGATGCCGTTAAAGAGATTTTCATTCCCCTCGCCAATCTGCAGTCCGCGGAATCCGACATAGGCGACCTCCGGATGGCGCTCGCTTGTAGCAATGGCTTCAAACTTGCCTGCACTCTGCTGGAATTCGGGAGTTACCGCTCTGAAGTGCTGACCGGAATCTTCAGAAAGATAAACTTTTCCGTCCTGGCCGGTTGCATAAATCCAAATCGATTTGCCAGAGCGCGCCGCGCTCGCCGCTCTGAAATTTGTTGCGATACTGCCCAGTTCGGTGGTCGTGCCGTCTGAAGCAACGCGCCAGGCCGCAGGTCCGGAAACCGCGATCAATCCGGAGTCGTGCAGAGTGAGGAGCGGCACATGTTGCGGCAGCGTAGTAAAGCGGCTCCAGGTGAAGCCGCCATCCGCAGAGGAGACGATGACTGTTGGCTGACCTCTCTGCTCAAAGGAAAGAAGAATATGCTCCGCGCTGCCCTGACCGTTTTTCGCGTCGCCTTTTGGCTCGACGACGATGTGGGTGAGATTTCCGCCGGGATAAGCGGGATCGCTGGTGGTCAGGCTATAGTCGGAGTGATCGCCTATCTGATGCTCGACGGTGTTGCGGTCTGGGTTGGGGAAGATCATCTTCCACGTCTGCCCGGAATCGCTGCTGCGCCAAAGAGCGGTAGTCGCAGCATAGATCACCCGCGGGTCCACGGGATCGAAAGCAAATGCATCGGTATGGGCACGCAAATTAAACATGCGCCATGATAGGCCATCGTCGCGAGTGATATATCCGGCGGTCATATCGGAGAACTCTACCACAACCCTGGAATCGTGAGGACTCACCACTGGGTCATACGTGGTGCCGCCGCCGCCGGGGCCGACGATTTTCCAACTGTTCTTGTCCGTGCCTTGAGCCAGGCTGGAAACCATGGTGAAAGATAGAATGATTGCAATAGCTGATATCTGTAGCCTGAATTGATTCAACTTCATCCGCGCTATTCTCCATTTAATCGTTTTTTGGGTGACTTGCAGTCATTTACGCTACGTATATTCGCCAGTTCAATTCACCAAAGGATTATAAATGAGAGCGAATGATCCTGCGTGCTAAGATACTGTTCGAAACGACCCAACAATCCTGTGCGGCTCCGCTCTTTAGAAACAGCTCCGAATGAAAGGTAAACATAATGATGAAACGCTCCTTCTTTGCACTCCTGCTGGTGGCAACGCTCTCAGCAACCTATTCCCCCCTCGCAGCTCAAGTGAAGGTGTGGCAAGGCACACTTGCACTACCCACTTACCAGGAAGGACAGCCCGATCCGAATCCGCCATTCGATATCTATGCAACCAACCGCATCAACTATCCCTATACCATGAGAACCAATCTAACCGGCGTCAAAGCGGATCACACATGGCGCGCCATATTTCTTGAAAATGAATATTTGAAGTGCACGGTGCTCCCGGATTTCGGCGGCCGCCTTTATACCTGCATCGATAAAATCAGCGGCCAGCCGATGTTCTATGCCAACTCTTCCATCAAATTGGCCCAGGTTGGGTATCGTGGCGCATGGGCGGAGTTCGGCGTGGAATTCAACTTCCCCATTTCGCATAACTGGGCATCGGCATCGCCTGTGGACTTCGCCTATGCCGCCCATGATGACGGCGGCGCTTCGGTATGGGTAAGCAATATCGATCGCGTGTACGGCATGCAATGGACTGTTGAACTGGTTTTGAAGCCCGGCTCAACGCTGCTGGAGCAGCGAGTAACACTCTATAACCGTAGCGACCTTCGCCATCGCTACTACTGGTGGAACAACGCCGCAGTGCAGGTGTGGGATGATTCCCGCATCGAATACCCGATGCGCTTTGTAGCTTCGCACGGATTCACTGACATCTACCCCTGGCCTATCGATGCGCAAGGCCGTGACCTGAGTTTAATCAAAGACGAAACCAACGGGCCGGTTTCGCTCTTTGTGCATGGAAGCCACGAGCCATTCATGGGAGTCTGGAATCCGAAGACGCAGACGGGAACCGCCCACTTCGCGGAGTATCGGGATCTGCCGGGAAAGAAAACCTGGTCGTGGGGTGCCGACGCTGCCGGCCTTGAATGGCGCAAGGCTCTTTCCGACGACAACACAGCGTGCGTTGAAGTGCAGGGCGGGCTCTTCCGCAATCAGGAAACATTCGCCTTTCTCGAGCCTGGACACTCCATCCACTTCAGCGAGTACTGGATGCCAGTACGCGGAACGGGCGGAATTTCCCGTGCAAACAAAGTTGGCGTGGTTTATTTCGATACTCGCGGCTCTCAGGTATCAGTCGCTTTGAATGTGAACGAGCATCTAGCAGGCGCGCAGATTTCTCTGTCGGAGAATGGAACTGCTCTCTGGAGCGGCGCCGCCGATCTTGCTCCCGAGAAAACCTGGTCGAAAACGGTCCCTCCGAAAGATGCTGGCAAGGTGACCTTCGAATTGAGAGATAATGCAGGCCGCTCACTGCTAAACCAGACTGATGGCGATTACGATTGGGACCCGGAATCGTCGATCAAAGTAGGGCATCAGCAACCGGCGCAAATTCCTGAACCGGCGAAACGATCGGAAGACGATTGGCTGCAGTTGGGAAAGAATCTGGAGTTGAACGGAAAAGTTCTGCTTGCGCTTGGAGCCTATGAAACTGCGTTGGAGAAATTCCCCCAGAGTCAATCGCTCCAGATTGCCGCGGGCAGATTGGCTGTATCGCTCCAGCGGTATGAAGAAGCAGACCGCTTGCTCAATCTTGCGCATAAACGCGACACTCCCAACTCAGAGATTGCCTATTATCTGGGAATTGCAAAAGAAAATCTGAATCACACTCGCGACGCGGAAACGTTCTATGAGGTTGCTTACCGCCAGGCTGATCTGCGTTCGCCGGCTGCGATCAAGCTGGGCGAACTGAGTGCGAGAGAGGGCAAGCTGCAGGATGCTACTTCCTACTTGAAAGTTGCAGTGACCGCTGAGCCGGCGAATCTTCGTGCGCAGGAAGAGTTGGAAGCGGTAACGCGCGCGCTGGGCGAGAACTCTGAAGCAGACCGCCTGGCAAACCTCGGACTGACGGCCGACCCAACGAGTGACTTTCTGGAAGAAGACACAGGTAAGCCGGACCTGCAACATTTAGCCGCGGACCCTTACCGCGTACTGCGCGTGGCTGCCGAGTATATGCGGCTCGGACTCTATCGCAATGCTTTGGACGTTTTGGATCGAACCTATTTGCCCGTAGCCGCTGACCAGAGTGAACCTGGCTCGGTTTTGCCGCAAAATCATCCGCTGGTTCGTTATTACTCTGCCTACTGCAAACAAAAACTCGGCTCCGATGCACCCCAGAACTGGCAAGTGGCGAACCTGTCTCCCGACCTCGTTTTTCCATCGTCCGATACCGATAGGGTTGTACTACAGGCAGCGCTCGCGGCAAATGGAAAAAACGCTATCGCTCATTACCTGTTAGGAACGCTGCTTTTTTCCAAGGGATTGAGCAACGAAGGAATAGCCCACTGGGCAGCGGCAAAGGAACTTGCGCCGCGTATGCCCGTGGTTGATGTCGATATGGGGAATGCATTGCTGAAGGTGAATCGCGACCCGCAGCGCGCGCTGGAGTCCTTCCGTGAGGGCATGCGGAACGATCCCAACAACGCTGCGGTATACATCGGCCTGGATGCGGCAATAAGCCTCACAGGTGCGCCGGCTACGGAACGCGCGGCAATGTTATCCAAATATCCTTCAGCCGATGCTCCAAATTCGAAGATGCCTGCAAGCCTCGTCTACCAACTCGCATTGACGCTTGCCGAGGCAAAACAATATCAGCAGGCACTGGCGCTCTTCAAAGATCGCTTCTTCCCAAGTGAAGAATTAGGGACCACGTCGGAAGAAGTGCTGTTGGAGATCGGGCTGATGCAGGCTGATGCGTGGGCCAAAGAGAGCAGCTGCAAGCAGGCTGAAGATTTCCTCAAAGAAGAGCAACTGAGAACCAACATGCATAGGGCGTCGTCGCGAGAGTATGTCAAGCTGGCCGATATTGCGCGAAGCTGCGGGCAGGTAAAAGAGTCTGATGATCTTTTGCATAAAGCTGCCGCAGGTACCGATCCCGCTGACCAGGTGTGGGCGATCCAGGCGGAAAAAGCTCTGGGCACTTATGATTCAGTGACGTCGGACAGGCAGCTGACAGAATCGTTAGCCGCTGCGGAAAACCATATTGAGACCAGCACCTATACAGGCCCATGGTGGTATGCCGCCGGCATGCTGCAGGCTGCCCTCAACCAAAAGGAGCAGGCGAGAGAATCATTCAGAAATTCTCTCCTACTCCCCGACACTCATATGTCTCACCATCTTGTCCGAGAAGCTCTAGCCTCACAGGACAGCAAATAAGAAATCGCACCGTTCATCCCAGCTCTTGCCGAAGATGAACGGTGCGATCCTTCACTACACATTCGCTGTTCTTAATCCACCTGCAAACTCGTCTCCGCCGTAGCCAGCGAGCTTCCTCCGACCCAGATCTTATAGGTAGTCGGTTCGACCGTCCGCTTGACCTCGACATTATAAAAGTTCAGTTCGTCAAAGCCCAGCGGAAGCTCCACGTGCTTCTGCTCGCCGGGAGCGAGAGTGATGCGCGCAAAGCCCTTCAGTTCCCTGACCGGTTGCTCCACACTGGCCGCCGTATTGCGGATATAGAGCTGAACCACCTCAGTCCCGGCCACGCTGCCAGTATTTCTAACGTCCACGCCCACCGTAACCACCGGACTATGTCCTGAAGCAACCACCTCCCGCGCAGGCACCTCCGCGCGGCTGACGGTGGGCTGCGAGTAACTGAACCGCGTGTAACTCAATCCCCACCCAAAGGGATACAGCGCTGAATTTTCCTCGTCTACATACCGCGACATAAATCTGTCGTCATGACCGCTCGGCATCCGGCTAAGGTCCCCATGCGCCGGCCTTCCGGTGGGAAGTTGCGCGTAATAAAGCGGCTCCTGTCCCACAGCGCGGGGCAGACTTGCGGGAAGTTTGCCCGAGGGGTTCACGTCACCGAAGAGCACATCGGCCACGGCGTGCCCGGCTTCGATGCCTGGACTCCAGGCTTCAAGCATTGCGGGCACATGATTGGCGGCCCACTTCATCTCCAGGGGACGGGCAGCCAGCACCACCAGGATCACGGGCTTACCGGTGGCCACCACTGCCTCCAACAGTTGTTCCTGTGCGCCAGTAAAGCCCAGGTGAACCCGGCTTGCGGCTTCGCCTTCCATGAAAATTGTGTCTTCGCCCAACGCAAGGATGGCAATGTCGGCCTTCTTAGCCGTCTCCACCGCCTCGGCGATGGTGCGATCATCGTCCGGAATCGGCAGTTCGCCACCCGCCCGGCCGTTTGCGAGCTCTTCGAGGTCCCTCGCATCTTCTCCTGAGAGCAAACCGCAGCCCTGTGCGTAGAGCAGCCGATCGCCCAACCGCTCTTCGAGAGCCTGCCTGAGCGTAATTACATATTTGGGATCCCCGGCAACGGCCCAGGCGCCCAGCATTTCCTTCTTGTTGTCGGCCAGCGGCCCGATCAAGGCGACTTTTTTCACCTTTGCGGAGAGCGGCAGCAACGTACCCAAACCCTCTACCGGATCGTTCTTGAGCAGGACAAAAGTCTCATCGGCAACTTTGCGAGCCGCGGCACGGCGTTCCGGCGTAGCATCGTATGCCGGCCCCAACGGAGTATAAGGCCGATCGAAGAGACCCAACGCAAATTTAACCCGAAGTATGCGCCGCACCGCCTCGTCCACCACGCTCTCAGGAATCTTCCCCGATCGCACCTGGGACACGATAAGCGTTCCGTAGAGAATGCCCTTCATCTCCATATCCACGCCGGCTTCCAGCGCCTTGCGCACCACGGTTTCGTTGTCCGCGCCAATGGAGTGGTCGCGCAGTTCGCCCACTGCATCCCAGTCGGAGACCACAAAGCCCTCAAAGCCCCACTCCTTGCGCAGAATCTCGGTCAGCGTAAAAGGATTGGCTGAAGCGGGAACGCCGTTGATCGAGTTGAACGCGCTCATCAGCGTAGCCGCGCCGGCCTCCACCGCCGCGCGATATGGCTCAAGGTAAACCTGCCGCAACGTGATCTCGCTCATATCCACTGCGTTGTAGTCGCGCCCCGCGATGGGAGCGCCGTATGCGGCAAAATGCTTCACGCTCACGGCGACGGAGTCAGGTTTAGATAGATCGTCCTGCTGGTAGCCCTTCACCCACGCGCGAGCCATCGCCGAACCCAGATAAGGATCTTCGCCGGCTGACTCGACGATGCGCCCCCACCGCGGGTCGCGGGCAATATCCACCATGGGAGAAAAAACCCAGGCCAACCCATCCGCCCGAGCCTCTGTTGCGCCAAATCGCGCCACAGTTTCCACCGCCGAAGGGTCAAAACTCGCCGCCAGCGCTAGCGGCACCGGGAATGTGGTTCGGTGCCCGTGAATCACGTCGCGCCCGAAGATGAGGGGAATATGCAGCCGCGATTTTTCCACCGCGATGTGCTGATAGCGATTGGTCGCCTCCGCATCGTTCAGGCCCATCAGCGAGCCCACCTTCCCTTTGGCCACCATTTCCTCGTAGTTCGTGCCTGTACCGCCAGGTCCTTCGCCTACCCCCACCACATACTGCGTCAACTGCCCAACCTTCTCGTCCAGCGTCATCTTTTTCAGCAACGCCTCGACGCGGGCATTCACTTCTTTCGACGCCAGTTGAGGGTTGGGAACGGGGCTGGTCTGGGCCGCTGCTGAAAACCAGCTAGGACCGCATAGCAACACCAGCGGCAGAATTGCGTTGTGAGCGCGAATTGAAAAGATTTTCATAGCTCGATAATGATAAATCGTTTGCGAAATAAACGTCAGAAGCCCCCGCGGCGACCCTGCCGATCTCTTCGCACCTCATTTGATCTTTCACACCCGCCTTGCGTTACTGTTTTTTAAACTCGAAAGCGAAGAAACGTAGCCGCAAGCCCCGCAAATGATCTACTCTTGCCTTTGACACGAATGAATCAATTTTTTCTTTATCTGCGGAAAGTCCTGTGGCATGCCTTTGACGACGACGTGATCAACACGTCCAAAGCCGTGGCCTACTCTGGAATGCTGATGTTGTTCCCCGCGCTCATGGTGATTGCCACTCTGCTGGCCCAAAGTCCGGAAGGGCCCAATCTGGTGGGTGAGTTCCGCTCCGTCCTTGCACAGTTCTTACCCGCCGACTCAATGGACATGTTCCAATACACGCTTCATACGCATCGAACCCTCTCCTTGCAACTGGTCTTGTCCGGCAGCCTGCTCAGCGTCTTTGCGGCCCTGGGTGCGGTGCTGTCGATGATGGAGGGCTTTCGCCGCGCATACCGGCTCTCCCGCGACGCATGGGGCTTTTGGGAGCGGCGGGCGCGCGCTCTGGTTCTCATCTTCATCGCTTTGGTCCCCATGGCGCTGGCCACTCTGGTCATCATCTTCGGTCGCCAGATCGAGTCCTGGATGATTGACAACGCACGTCATGAGTTGCGCCACATCGTGCTCTTCCTGTGGCGAATGGCGCGTTGGGCTGTGGCCCTGGTCACCAGCACAACTGTACTCACTGCCATTTACCACTTCGGCACTAGAACTAAGGAGCATTGGTCCACGGTGCTTCCCGGCGCAATTGCCTCGGCGCTCGCCTGGTTTATCACCACGCTGGCCTTTGGAATTTACGTCACGCGAATCGCCAACTATTCCATGTTCTATGGCTCATTCGGGGCCGGCATCGCAACCCTGGTCTGGCTTTACATCACCTCATTCAGCGCGCTGCTGGGCGCGGAACTGAATGGCGTCCTTTTCCGTGAGCGCCAGGAGCAGGTTGACATTCCCGCAGAATCTGACAGCACCACCAGAACGCTGCCATCCTGAGCAAAGCGCAGCGGAGTCGAAGGACAAAAGTGCGTGCCCCGGGTCTCTTTTTTGACCTCTGGGAAACCACAACCCCACATATGTCAGTCTTCATGAATGCGTTGCGGTGGTGTCGAGTGATACGCGCATTTGCACCTGTCTCATTATGTTTTAACCATGATGAAAACATCGTCATAAGCAATTCATAATGACCGTGGGATTACACTCAAGCCACCATATACAATAAAGAAGGTCGCCCATTTTCCAACTTTATCCCTCAACCGAAGTTTTTCTTTGGAGGCTTCCCCATGCAAATTTCTGAACCAAGCCACACCGGCTCTGCCTCTCAACGCCGCGCAAAGATCGTCGCAACTCTCGGTCCGGCCTCGAACACCGAGCCTGTATTCCGCGACCTGGTCCGCGCCGGCGTCGATGTCGTTCGCCTGAATTTCTCCCATGGTACGCACGAGGAAAAACTTGCGATGATCCAATTGATCCGCAAAGTGAGCCAAGAGGAGAAGAAATCCCTCTGCATTCTGGCCGATCTCCAGGGACCCAAGATCCGCACGTCCGAGTTGAAGGATCACAAGCCAGTGCTGCTCATCGCCGGCCAGATACTCACCATTACTCCACGCGAAGTTCCGGGCACGGCAGCCCTGGTGGGCACCACTTTCAAAACTCTGGCGGAAAACGTCGATCAAGGCTCCTGCATTCTGCTCTCCGACGGCCTTATCGAGTTGCGCGTTCAAAAAGTGAAGGGCGGAGACGTGGTCTGCGAGATCGTCAACGGCGGCCTGCTAGGGGAGCACAAAGGCATTAATCTTCCCGGCATTCCGGTGCTCGTTCCCTCTCTGACTGAAAAAGATTCTGATGATCTCGAGTTCGCGCTCAAGAACGGCGTCGATGCAATCGCCGTCTCCTTCGTCCGCACCGCTGAAGACGTAAGCCTGGTGCGCAACCGCGTCTCCGCATACGGCTTTGAAACCTGGATCATCGCCAAGCTCGAAAAGCCCCAGGCCATCGAGCACCTCGATGCAATCCTAACCGTTGCAGACGGCATCATGGTGGCCCGCGGCGATCTCGGTGTCGAGATTCCGCCCGAGCAGGTTCCCGCCATTCAAAAGCACGTCATTCGCCGCGCCGCCGAGTTCCGCAGGCCGGTCATCACTGCCACGCAAATGCTCGAATCGATGATTGAGAACCCTCGGCCCACACGCGCCGAGGTCTCCGACGTTGCCAACGCCGTTTACGACGGTACTGACGCTGTGATGCTCTCCGGCGAATCGGCCATCGGCAAATACCCGGTTGAAACGGTCTCCATGATGGCCCGCATTGTCGCTGAAGCAGAATTTCACATCCGGGAAGAGAGCCGCTCTGATGCCCGCGAACGCAGGCGCCATCTCTCCATCGCGGAGACCATCTGCGAAGCTACGGCCCACGCCGCCGACGACCTTGACCTGCGCGCCATCGCGCTCTTCACTGAGTCGGGATCGACCGCCCGCCTGCTCTCGAAGTACCACCCCACCAAGCCGCTCTATGCGCTCAGCCCCATCGAAGTCACCATCAATCGTCTCAACCTGCTATGGGGCGCAACTCCCATTCTTTGCCCCAAGGTTTATACCACCGAGGAACTGGTCGAACTGGCGGAGAAGATGCTCGAGCAGGGCGGCTTCGTCCGCAACCGCGAGGTGATTGCCATCGTAGCCGGCACCCGCACCAAGTCAGGTTCCACCAATTTCCTCCGCCTCCACGTCCTGGGCGAAAAGAGAGAAAGCGAGCGCTTCTTTTCCCCGCGCGCTGAGAACCTATCCTCGGAGTCAGGCCATCATTCCTGAAGCCGGTTGCCCAATCTAACCGCCGGGATTATGCCAGCCGCCGTCCGCTGCGATCAATGCATCGGCCTGCTTCGGCCCCCAGGTATCGCGCCTGTAGGGGCGAACTCGTGGATGGTGTTTCAGTACCTGATCGACCACCTTCCATGCGGCTTCCACAGCGTCTTCGCGAGTGAAGAGCCCCCTGTCACCTTTCATGGCGTCGCTCAGTAGCCGCTCGTAAGGCGCCTCTTCTCCCGCTTGTTCTTCCTGCAAATATAGCTCTCGCTGTTCACCGATAAACTCTTCCCCTGCAAGCTTGACGCGTGCGGCGAGTGCGATCGCTGCGTTGGGAGAGAGCCGAAAGCGAAGATAATCGCCTTGGGCCCCGGGCGCCGCTGCATCCGCGAAGAGCTTTTGTGGCGGCGGCTTCAGCTCCACCACAACCTCGGTCGCCGTATCGGGAAGATACTTGCCCGAGCGCAGATACCACGGCACGCCATCCCAACGCCATGAGTCGATAAATAGCCGGAGCGCGCAATACGTCTCCACATCGGAGTTCTTTGCTACGTCCTTCTCCTGCCGGTACCCCGCGTATTGGCCGCGCACCATGTCAGCGGATTTCAAAGGACGCATAGCCTTGAGTACCGTTGCCTTTTCAGTTTGCACTGCTCCAAAATTCCGGCCTGCAGGCGGTTCCATGGCGAGCAGCGCGACAATCTGAAAGAGATGGTTCTCGATAACGTCCCGCAAGCAGCCCGCGGACTCGTAAAACTTGCCACGCTTCCCGACCCCGAAGCTCTCTGACAAAGTGATCTGCACGCTGGAGACGTAGTTGCGGTTCCAGATGGGTTCGAGAAATGAATTAGCGAAGCGGAAGTAAAGGATATTCATGATCGCTTCCTTCCCCAGGAAGTGATCAATGCGAAAGATCGCCTCTTCAGGGAAAACCGACCGCGCCATTCGGTTCAGCGCGCGAGCCGAAGCCAAGTCTCGTCCAAACGGCTTCTCGACAATGACCCGCGCATTCTCGGCCAACTTCGCTGCTCCCAGCCCTTCGATGACGGTCTCAAAGAGCGAGGGCGGGATCGCAAGGTAATGTGCGGGGCGGCGCGCTCTCCCCAGCGATTGCTTGATCGACGCGAATGTATCGCTGTCGTTATAATCCCCACTTACATATTTGAGCAGCGATAGAAGATGATGAAAGGCCCGTTTATTATCGATTCCGCCTGATTGCTCGATGCTGTGCGTCACTCGTTTCTGCAGGCGCTCCAGTGTCCACTTCGGAAACGCGACGCCGACAACTGCAATGTTGAGGGCGCCGCGTTTCACCATCGCATAGAGTGCGGGAAAGATCATCTTGTGAGCGAGATCGCCTGTCACGCCATAAACCACAAGAGCATCTGAATTAGAGGCCGACATCCGGAACTCTCCTTCTGGTTCGCCGTCGGTTCGTGACAGCCGCCAAATTCGGATCGCACTTTTGATGATGGCTTGCTTGCGTTGGATTCAACCCACACGAGCAGCAGATCGCGGATTCTCGAGTCAAGGCCGGATGACCGGCAAACCGAAGATTTCTTGCAGCCAGGTACGGGATCCCAACTACTTCGCCGCCAACTGCCGCAGCACATACTGCAAGATCCCGCCGTGCTTGTAGTACTCAATCTCCTGCGGAGTATCGATGCGTATCTCGGCTTCGAACTTCTTTTTCTTCCCGTCCGCGGAGGTTGCAACCACCGCAACCGTGCGCCCGTTCTCAAATTTCGAATTCAGCCGATCACAAAATCCGAGAATATCATAAGTCTCTTCTCCGGTAAGCCCGAGCGACTCCGCGTTTTCTCCCTCCTCATACTGCAACGGCAAAATCCCCATGCCAACCAAATTCGACCGGTGAATGCGTTCATAGCTCTCTGCAATCACCGCAAGCACGCCCAGCAGCTTCGGCCCCTTCGCCGCCCAGTCCCGCGAAGAACCGGAGCCATACTCCTTGCCCGCCAAAATAATCAGCGGCACGCCGCGCTCGGCATACTTCGTGCTGGCGTCGAAGATCGACATTGGCTCGCCCTCCGGCAGCAGCCGCGTTACGCCGCCCTCGGTTCCCGGCGCAAGTTTGTTGCGCAGCCGCACATTGGCAAAGGTGCCGCGCACCATTACCTCATGATTCCCGCGTCGCGACCCATAGGAGTTAAACTCCGCCTGCTTCACTCCATGCTCCGCCAGATACTTACCTGCCGGACCATTCGCCTTGATCGATCCCGCCGGAGAAATGTGATCGGTGGTCACCGAGTCGCCCAGCACCGCCAGCACGCGCGCTCCAGCGATATCCGTAACCGCCGCGGGAGTCGGGCTAATCCCCTCAAAATAAGGCGCCTTGCGGATATAAGTCGAATCCGGCTCCCACTGGTAAACGTCGCCGGTAGGAAACTTCAGTCCCTGCCAATTCGCGTCGCCCGAACTCACCGTTGCGTACTCTTTGCGAAAGCTCTCGCTAGACAAACCCTTTTCAATCGCCGCTGCCACCTCACCCTGCGTGGGCCAAATATCCTTGAGATAAACTGGCTTTCCCGCCTCGTCGTTGCCCAGCGGATCCGTCTCGAAGTTGTGTCCAATCCGCCCAGCCAGCGCGTAGGCAACCACCAACGGCGGACTCATCAAATAATTAGCCCGCACGTCAACATTCACGCGCCCTTCAAAGTTGCGATTGCCGCTCAACACGCTCACCGCAACCAGCCCATGCTCATCGATGCTCTTTGAAACGTCGGTGGGCAGCGGTCCGGAGTTGCCGATACAAGTGGTGCAGCCATAACCAACCACGTTGAAGCGCAGCTTTTCAAGATACGGCAGCAGTCCGGCCTTGGCGTAGTAATCGGTAACCACCCGCGATCCCGGCGCCAACGAAGTCTTCACCCACGGCGGAACAGTCAGTCCTTTTTCCACCGCCTTCTTCGCCAGAATCCCCGCCGCCACCATCACCGATGGGTTCGAAGTATTCGTACAACTCGTGATCGCCGCAATCACCACTGATCCGTGATCGAGATACTTATCCGGATCCACCCCAAACCGCTCCTTCACGGTAGTGGTCAAATGCACCGGTACCTTCTCCGCAACACAGGCATCGGTCACATTCCCACGCTTCCACTCATCCGCTGTCCGCGAGCCCAGCGGCTCAGCCGTAGGCGCCAGCAAAGCCGGCAACTGCTGCTTGAAGCTTTCCGCCGCATCCTTCAGCAGCACGCGATCCTGCGGACGCTTCGGTCCGGCAACACTGGCTTCCACCTCGCCCAAATCCAGCTCAAGCGTTTGCGTATACTCAGCCTCCCGCGAGCCGGCAGTATGGAACAGCCCCTGCTCCTTGTAATAAGACTCCACCAGTGCAATCCGCTCCTCGCTCCGCCCTGTCAGCCGCAGATAGCGCAGCGTCTCCGCGTCCACCGGGAAAATGCCGCACGTAGCCCCGTATTCAGGCGCCATATTGCTGATCGTCGCCCGATCCGCCAAAGGTAGCTCCGCTACTCCTGGCCCAAAAAATTCTACGAACTTGCCAACAACTCCCAGCTTGCGCAGCGCCTGGGTCACCGTCAGCACCAAATCTGTCGCCGTCGCTCCTTCGCGCAATTTGCCGATCAGCTTGTAACCCACCACCTGCGGCACCAGCATGCTCACAGCCTGCCCCAGCATCGCCGCCTCGGCCTCAATCCCGCCCACTCCCCAACCCAGCACGCCCAGCCCGTTGATCATTGTGGTGTGCGAGTCAGTTCCCACCACCGTATCGGGATAAGCAAACCACTCCCCATCAATCTCTGCGGTGAACGCCACGCGCGCCAGGTATTCAAGATTCACCTGGTGACAAATTCCCATCCCCGGCGGAACGGCCGAAAAATTCCGAAAAGCCGTTTGTCCCCACTTCAAAAATGCATACCGCTCCCGATTTCTTTGGAATTCCAACAAAGTATTGGCCGCAAGAGCGCCCACGGCGCCAAACTCGTCCACTTGTACGGAGTGATCGATCACCAACTCTGCCGGGACCAGCGGATTCACCCGCTCCGGATCGCCGCCCAGAGTCTTGATGGCGTCGCGCATCGCGGCCAGATCCACCACCGCGGGCACGCCGGTAAAGTCCTGCATCAGCACCCGCGCCGGCATATAGGCGATCTCCCGGCTAGGCTCGGCCTTTGCGTCCCAATGAGCCAGAAACTCAATATCCCCAGCGGTCACGTTCACGCCATCTTCGCGGCGCAGCAGATTTTCCAACAGAATCTTCAGGCTAAAGGGCAGCCGGCTCAGATTGAAGCCGCGCGCCTTCAATGCCGGCAGGCGATAAATCGTATAGTCGCGATCACCGGAACGGAGCGTCGCCTTGCTATCAAAGCTGTTCATCTCGGGATGTGCCTTTCTATCCGCGCACGGGCGGAAGGAACTCTGTAAGTCAACGTCAGGAGTCCGCCGCGCGAAGAAGGCCGGCAGCTGGACGCCATGAATCCCAGAGTCTGCCCACCGCAGCGGGAGACTCGGAACCACAAATCAACCAAATCAGATTACTCAGTGGGAAGAAAGCCGTCCACGGTCACGCCGTCCGCGGCGAAATCGCCTGAGCATAGGCATGCCGGAAATGGCAGGGTGACTGCGCATAGAACTCAAATAAATTTTAACGCGGATCTCCCGTTCCGGGGAAAAACTGAACGGGGCCGGCACTGCCTTCAAAAAAAGCCGGCCCTAAAATCACTGGATTCCGTCCACTCTATATGTTTGTTCGCTTGCCCTTTACAGCCTGCTGATGGACCTGTATCACCAATGGTGAGTCGGCGGCGGCGTTAGTCCGGTAAAGTCGCCGATCTGTTTTGCGTCGTAAGGGCCGTTGAGTTGGTTGAAGCCATCGCCGCCCACGTTGATCATGCCTTGCTGAAAGACGATCTTGCCGCCCCGAGTCACCTGAAGCACGCGGTTGTTATACTGGTCGCTGATCAGCGTGTCGCCGTTTGCCAGGCGAATTCCGCGCGACGGCAGCGGATTTGGATTGCTGCCCGCACCCGTGTTGGTCGCATACTGCCACACAACATTGTCGTTGCTGTCCACCTCCACAATCCGATTATTGTTCCCGTCGGTAATTAGCGTATCTCCATTCGGCAACCGGCTTGCAAAGGCCGCCCCGCTGATGGTGCCTTGTGCGGTGAACGTCTTCACAATGTTGCCTTCCACCGTAATCTCGATGACTCTATTGTTGTTCTCATCCGCAATGAGGATGTGGCCGTTCTCCAGGACTTCGGCGCTGTTGGGGTTATTGAGTTGATTGGGCCCAGCCCCAGACACACCGGTCGTACCGTATTGCCACACAATATTCCCATTCTTGCTCACCAGAATGATGCGCTGATTTCCCTGGTCGGTGATGAGCACGTGGAGCCCGGGATGCCACGGGAAACAGTCAAGAATCAAAGACTGCACCGGCGTATTCAGTTCGTTGGGACCAAACCCGGTGACGCCCGCCTGGCCGTATTGCCAAACGACATTGCCTTCCCGGTCCACAATGAACACGCGGTTATCAGGGCAGCCGTCCACAGAGTCCGAACAGCCTGGCAGCGGCGGACTGCTCGGTGGAATGCCCGTGCCGGAGATCAGTGTGTAGTCGCCGAACCTCTCCGAATCGTTGACGCCCACGACGCTGTGAGGCCCGGGAACGTCAGAGCCGTCTCCAAACCTCCAAAGAACCCGGTGCGTAAATCTATCCACCTCGATGACCCGATTGTTGTATTGGTCTGATATGAGCACGGGGCCAAAGTCAACAAATGCTGGGGGGAATTGTGCAGCCGCCCTCGACGGAGCAAATGCGCCTGCCAGGACCAGTGCCGCAAACATGCCTGAAGCGATTTTCAAGCAAAAGTATCCTCTTGATTGATTCATGTTCATGGGGGCTCCTTATGCGCCGCCGTTGAGGATTGGGGGAATAAGGGAAGCCTGGGCGGCGCCGTCTGTGTTGAGTTTAGACCCAGATCAATGCCATTTTGCAGTTCTCACATCACTGAATTGTCATTAGATTGTAACGATTAGACGACGATTAACCAGGCTCTGTTCTTGCCGGCTTATTCAGGTTTGATGTTGTACATAAACAGCGCGCGCAGCTCCAGATAAGGCCCATGGAAATCGTGTGGTAGCGGCGGATAATTCGAGCCGACCAGCGCGCCCCAGGCCGCTCGATCCAGAGCCGTATCGCCTGAGCTCCCTTCCAGCACCATGCTGCCGTCCATAATCCGTCCGTTCGGCTGCACCTTGAAACGGATTTGAAGTTGCCCCTGTTTCATGATCGGCGCATTCACCTCATCCGGAATCAACGGATCCCAGGTGCGCATCGTCTCCCAATGCCAGCGCTGCAGCCATGAACTGAAATCCACGCCCTGCGTATCGGACAAAATCTGAATACCGCCCGAGCCGGCCCCGGGATGACGGGAAAGTCCTCCCGAACCCAGGTTGCCCACGCCGCCCGAGCCGGGGGTGCGCGATGCATTCTTCATCGCATCCCGCAACTGGTCGGCCGGATTGAGCGAGCCCATGGCGAAGTTGGGCCTCGCCGGCACAGCCGCAGGGTGCGGCGCTTCAATCGTCGGCTGGCTGTTGGACAGAGGCGGTGGAGGCGGCGCAGGTGCAGGCGCAGAGGGCTGCGGTGCGGGAGCGGCAGGAGTTGTCGCCCGGTTCATCGCCTCCAAAGTCTGCTTGTCGATCACAGGCTGCTTTACCGGAACCGGCTTGATGACCACCCTGGGCGGCGTCTTCAGAAATGCCTCAGGCGGCGAATCCAGGTAGGTGAAATCCTTGTGCTGCCTGAGTGCGTCGTTCTTGTCCACCACCTGCGGCACTTTCAGAATGTACTTCGGAATCCACGTGACCGCGGAGAGCAGCGCCAGGTGCAACAGAATTGCGATCCAGATGCCTTCGCGCAGCCGCGCCCAGCGCCGCTCGTCCTCCATCTCGCTGATCATGGTCAGCAGTTCGTGCGTATCGTAGTCCACCCAACGCGACCCGCCGACAGTAGGGGGCGGCGTAGGGCGCGGCTCCTGATCCGGATCCGGGCTGCCGGTGTCCTGGCTGGTGTCGTCCGGCCTCTTGGGTTCGTTGATTTGAGTATCGCTGGAGGGCATTCGTTCCCGTGGAGCTTGGGCACACTCGCCGCCTGTAGGCTCCGTTTGAGTCCTTCCTATCTATTCTCTCATCCCAGCGAATGTTCGTGGGCAGAGTTCGGCTCGTACAATGGTTCCTGATCATAAGACGGATGAACTGCCGGAAGGGGACACTTTTTGAAGTCGTTTCTAGCTAGAATCATGGCCAAATGGAAGTTTGTGCTGCTTCCGGCACTGGCTAAGCTGGGCTTTTGGGGCGTAGGGGCCGTTGCGCTGCTTGATTCCTCCTCCATTCCCGTCCCCATGGATGCGATCCTGGCCGTCTACATCTGGAACGACAAAAGCCATTTCTGGCTCTATTGCCTGCTGGCCGCCGCGGGGTCGGCCATTGGCGGGCTGCTTCCTTACGGCCTGGGCCGTGCCGGCGGCGAGCTCTTCCTGCTCAAGCGCATCAACCGCGAGCGCTTCGAGCAGTTGCGCACCCGATTCGAGCGCCAGGAGTTCCTGGCCGTCATGATTCCTTCCATGCTCCCGCCGCCCGCTCCCTGGAAGGTCTTCGTTTTCGCCTCGGGCGTCTTTGAGATGCGAGTCCTCCCTTTCATGCTCGCCGTCTTTGCCGGCCGCATGTTCCGCTGGCTGATCCTCTCGCTCCTGGTGCTCAAGCTGGGACCTGGCGCAGTCGACCTTGTGGCGCACCACTCCCTCAAGCTGATGGCCATCGTGGGCATCCTGGCGGTGGTTGGCTTTGTCTGGTGGTTGATAAGAAAAAAACGAGCGGGCAAGCTTCTGGTCGATTAGTGCTCCGCACGCACAACGCAAGCCGCAGGCATCCCACGAAACCCGCCAACTTGCTATCTTGCTAACTCCGCTGACACCGCGTAGCGGTGCTAACCCCGCTAACCCCGCGCAGCGGGAGCTAACCTTCCGCTGCCGTAACCCTACTTCTCCGCCAGCGCAGCCTGTCCCCACACCCGATTCATCCGCCGCACCAGCACCGGAACCCCAAACGCCAGCCCGGCAACAATTGCCGTCGAGATCAGGTCGTTGCGATAGAACGGCAAAGCTGCCACAAAGCAGGCGCCCAGCCCGCCCTGTGTGCGCGGATACATTACGCCGCCAGCCCAAACCGCATAGTTCGAGACCAGGAAAAACGAGGTCGGTCCCAGCAGCGTTCCGGCGGCGACGCGCACAAAGGTCGTCCGCGCATGCAACAGAATCTGACCCAGCACCATCGCCATCCCATACCAGGCCCAGGTAGGCAGATAAGCCTGCCACTGAAAGCGGTAGTGGTAGGCGTAAACGGTCAGGTAGTAGTCTGCGGCAATCAGCACGGCCAGCGGAGCCAGCATCTCACGCCACGACCGCCGCGCACCAAAGAAGAGCAGTGCGCCGCCCACCGCGGTAAAGTTGAACCACCCCGCGTGGGGCAGCAGACGGCTCAACACGGCAACCAGCAACAGTAAATAAGCAGCCATTTTGAAACCTCAGTCTCTTGGATTCCTGGGTTGGTCTCTCAGACCCAGGGGGAAGTGCTCCGTCGAGCGGCGAACCTGACTCCATTTTGCGGTCCGCGCGCCTCCGGGTCAACTCGAATCGTTTTACCAAGCCAACATAAATTTCCATCTGAGACAAAGAAAGTTTACCGTTGCTCTCGCCCATTCATCGACTCGCCCGCATCGTCGTGCCCATCCACGATATAAACCCAACCGCTCAGCGGGCTTTGGCCGCTCGATCTACCCGTGCCCAAAAAGGTGTAAGCAAAGCGCAGATCTGTAAACTCCACCGTGGTCCATTTCCCCCACGGCTCAAGTTGCAGCTTGATCCCCTGGATTGGCTCCTGTCCCACATCCCGCACCACGGCCCACGTCCCCCAGTCCATATAAACCTGTCCCAGCAGGGTGCGTTTGGCAGCCTCGGTAGCAGCGGTAACGGGCGGCTTATAAAGCACGTCCTGGTGCGGATCGCTCACAATCTCCCCGGTCCGCGTGTCAATCTCCGCAGTCTGATAATAATCCGCAGTCTCCAGAATCGCGTGCCAGCGGAAGGGGTTGATCATGTAAGGCTCCAGTCCCACGCGCTTCACCGGTGCGGCAGCTACCTGCGCATTTTCGAGCATCCGTCGAGCCTGCGCCTGCTCCATCCATCTCCAGCCCCACAGCAGCACCATGCCGGTCAGCGCAAAAACCGCCCATCCCCGTCCGCGAAAGGCCTTTCGCCGCACCCCGATCTCCGCATCAGCCAGACCGAGTATCCAAGGCATGACCAAAGCCAGAAAAAAAAGCGCCCACAGCACCGGCTCGGCAATAAAAACAAAACTCCCCGCATACCAGCGCGGATTGAACGGGAAAAACGGCCGCAACCCATAGTTGTTCGTCCAGTCCAGCAGCAGATGACTGAGCGCGGCAATCAGCGCTGTCAAATAAAGCCAGCCCCAATGCAGCGCCGGAGGCGCTTTTACACGTTGGTCAAGCGAATTCGATCCACGAGCACGCCTCCCTTTTCGCCACCGATCCAGCAGCCAAACCATTCCCACTACCACAGCAGCAACCACCGGCACAGCAATCAACGTGTGCGTAATGCCGCGATGGTGCTTCAACTCCTCCACCGGCCCGGCAAACGACCACAGCACATCCAGATCCGCGGCCTCGGCAGCCAGCACTGCCGTCAGCGTGGCGTAGGCCGTCTTGCGGTTTAACCCCGCGCGGCCAATGCAAGCTCCAGTAAGAAAGTGGGTTACAGGTTCCATTTACGTTCTCGAAACCATACTATCCTGCCCCGCGCGCATCCTATAATTCACACGATGGGCAAACCAACCAACCCGGACTCAGCCCCAGCCCGCCGCGCAGAAAAACTCCGCGCCGAGTTGCGCCACCACGAACATCTCTACTACGTCCTCGACGCACCGGAGATCACCGATGCCGAATACGACGCGCTGATGAACGAGCTCAAGCGAATCGAAGCCGAGCATCCCGAGCTCCTGACCTCCGACTCGCCCACCCAGCGAGTCGGAGGCAAGCCGGCCGAGGGTTTCAAAAAAGTGCACCACTCCCGCCCCATGCTCAGCCTGGATAATGCATACTCCGCCGACGAGCTGGCCGCCTGGGATACTCGCGTTCGCGAACTGGCTGGAAGTCTTCCCGTCGAGTACGTTGCGGAACTCAAGCTCGACGGATTGAGCGTTGCATTGCACTATGAAGCATCGGAAGACGGCGGAGCGCGCCTCGTTACCGGCATCACCCGCGGCGACGGCCAAACCGGCGAAGATGTAACCTCAAACATTCGCACCATCCGCAGCGTTCCGCTTTCTTTGTCCGCAGAGTTACTCCAAAAGATCCACAGCCCGAAGGGCCTCGAAATTCGCGGCGAGGTGGTCATGCCTGAGGCCGCCTTCCAGCGCTTGAACGAGGAACGCGAGAGCGAAGGGCTGCCGGTCTTTGTCAATCCCCGCAACTCGGCCGCCGGAACATTGCGCACGCTCGAGCCAAGTATCGTCGCAAACCGCCGGCTGGTTTTCTTTGCATATTTTCTCCTCGTGGAAGGCGAGTACTTTGCCGCCGGGCAGACGGCTACGCTTGATACCCTCACGACTTTGGGGTTCCGCGTGAACCCGCATCGAGAACGCGTCGGCTCCGTCGAAGCCATGATGAAGTTCATCGAGAAGGCCGAGAGCGAACGCGCCAAACTCGGCTACGAGATCGACGGCGTAGTCCTCAAGGTCGACTCCCATGCCACCCAGCAGCGCCTCGGCTACACCGGCCGCGCTCCCCGCTGGGCCATTGCTTACAAATTCACGGCCAAATCAGACGTGACCCAGGTCCTCGGTATCACCGTGCAAGTAGGTCGCACCGGCAAGCTGACCCCCGTAGCCGAACTGGCGCCAACCTTCATCGGCGGCACCACCGTCAGCCGCGCCACGCTCCACAACGCCGACTTCATCGAGCGCCTCGGCCTGCTCATCGGCGACTGGGTCAAGGTCGAGCGCGGCGGCGACGTGATCCCCAAAGTAGTCGAAGTCATTCAGGACGCAGACCATCCCAGGGGAACGCGGGCCTTCCACTTCCCCACTCATTGCCCCGAATGCAACAGCGAAGTCGTCCGCGTCGAGGGCGAAGTCGACTACCGCTGCGTCAACGCCGACTGCCCCGCAAAGCTGCGCGAGAGCCTGCTCCACTTTGCCTCGCGTGGAGTGATGAACATTGAGGGCCTCGGCGAAGCGGTGGTGCAGCAGTTGCTTGAAAAGCACATGGTGCAAAGCGTCGCCGATCTCTACAAGCTCGATGAAAAGGCATTACTCTCGCTCGAGAAGGAGGTCACCCGCAAAAACAAGGTCACTCATTTAGATGAGACAAAAATAGAGCGTTTACTCGGCCCAAAAGCCACTGAAACCCTACTCGACGAGATTAAGGTCTCAAGACACGCAGGCTTGGCCCGCGTTCTGATAGGCCTGGGCATCCGCTTTGTCGGTGAACGAACCGCTGAACTGCTGGCCGAGGAATTTGGAGACATAAAGGCACTCGAAAAGGCAGCCAAAACATCCCCCGAGGAATTGGAGCGAGTGGAAGAAGTGGGCCCACGCATCTCCCAGGCAATTGTGGAGTTCTTCGCTCAGCCAGCAAATCGGGCTCTTGTTGATAGCCTTGAAGATTCCGGCGTGTACATGAAGGCCGAGAAGAAACAACGGTCAACTCAACTGAACGGCCTTACGTTTGTGCTTACGGGTACATTGCCCACCTTAGCGCGCGATGAAGCAAAGAGGATGATTGAGGCGGCCGGTGGCAAGACATCAGGATCTGTGAGCAAGAACACCAGCTATGTGGTGGCTGGCGAGGAGGCCGGCTCCAAGTTGGACAAAGCCCATGAACTTAATATCCCGGTGCTCAATGAGTCGGAGCTATTGACGCTGCTAAAATCCGGTCCTACCCCAGAGACGAAAGACGGAATGTTATTTCCCTAGCCGCCCATCCAATGAGACTGAGGAAGCTGTTACATTATCTGCAGACTCATCTGCAATTAAATCTCTGCGGGAAAACGCAGCAACCCCCTGGAAGTGCACGAAAATGGATTTCGTCGTAATCGATGTTGAAACCGCGAACGCGAATTTGTCGAGTATCTGCCAAGTTGGCATAGCGTCTTTCCGCGATGGCGAATTGGCTGAAGCGTGGAAAACTTTAATTAACCCTGAGGATTATTTCAGTCATGCTAACGTATCCATTCACGGTATAGATGAGTATATGGTGGTGGATGCTCCGACGTGGCAAGGGGCTTTTCCACAGATCAATTCGCGATTGCAGAACAAGATTGTTGTATCCCATACATCTTTTGATCGTGTGGCCCTGGCGCGAGCATGCGACCGTTCCGGGTTATCAGAATGCAAATACACTTGGCTCGATTCAGCAAGAGTGGTCCGAATGGCGTGGCCGCTATTTTCCAGGTCTGGATATGGACTCTCAAATGTGGCAGCCCATTTCGGAATCGAATATCAGGCCCATGATGCGCTTGAGGATGCCCGATGCGCTGGTTTGCTGGTCCTTCGCGCTATAGCCGAAACCGGTCTGAGCGCCGAGCAGTGGCTTACTCGCGTGGAGCAGCCGATCCATACTTCCAGCCATGAAAACCCATTCAACAAATGGCCGACCACCTGCAAAAGGGACGGGAACCCAGAGGGAGAATTTTTTGGCGATGTTCTAGTGTTTACCGGATCGTTGTCGGTCCCCCGTCAGGAAGCGGCAGACCTGGCCGCAGCAGCGGGATGCCGTGTTGATGACGGCGTTACGAAGCCCACGACCTTACTGGTCGTGGGCGATCAGGACTTGAGACGTCTTGTTGGCCACGAGAAGAGTTCAAAACACACGAAGGCTGAGCGGTTGATTGAAAAGGGTCAGCATATTCGCATTCTCGGCGAAAGTGACTTTATGCATATAGTTGCGCAATCCGCCACTGCTATAAGCGCATAGGAAGCGCAGACTCCCCTTCCGCAATCAGGAACCCGAACGCCGCAGCGCGGTTAGCATCGGTCGCCGCTCGCCGGCTTGTGATGCACGCACCCGCTCCCGGTCCCAGGCTTCGGCACGCCAGTTGCGCGATGCATAACGCGGCATCTCTTCAGCGAGAGCCGCTGCCGGATCGGAGCGGACTTTGGCCGGCAGCGGAACCAACTCCACCGGCAACCGAAGAGGAGGACGCGCCGACGGGACCAGCGCGGGCGGGGTAAGCTGCCGTGCTGAAGACTCGATCTCTCCATATTTCGAAGTCAAGCTGGAATCGGCGCCAGCGGCCTGCTCCACTACTTCTTCCGATGGCAGCGCCGGCGCCGACAGCGCCTGGGCCATGAAATTGTCCACCAGCTTATGCAGGCACGTTTGCCCACACAGGTGCTTCGACCCCAGCCGCAGCTTATTGCGAGAGTTCCACCCGCTCACCCGCAGTTCCCCTCCCTGGTCATAGGCCACAAACCAGTGGTTCGTCAGCTTCTTCTCCGATCCGCAAATGTCGCACGATATCGCCTGCCGGATCACCGCATCTCCCTCATTCCGCACATTCTTTCCGCGGCCCAGTCGACTCCGGCTTACCCTTTTGTCCCCATGCAGCAGACAAACTCGGCATCTTGTAAGCCGCTCAGCAACCCCATCGAACAGTTTTGGAGCGCCGCCTTCCATTACATCGGCGGAAAATAAAATTTCTGAAATCGGGAGGCAAAGAATCTGTGGGTGAGGCGATTATGGACAGTTGCCGCGGAATAATCCCGAAACGGAACTCGCCCAGTCTCACATTGAAAAGAGCTTCGAAAATGAGTACGGTCAGGCCAGCCGGTCACAAAACGGCCCGGTTCACGCAATGAAAGAGCCCGGTGGCAGAATCAGTTTCTGCACCCCCGGGCTCGGCTGCCGCAAACTAAAGTCTACTGCCGCGGCGCAAAATATCCTTTGCGCGCTCTAACTTGGTAGTGCCTGTCGTTGCAGTAGAGATAAATCGTTCGGAAGGCACCATCCATCTTGAAATCCGCCGGCGTATAGGTCAGAGCGTACTGGCTGCGAAGTTCTTCTTCGATGTCTTTGAAGCTGTTCGCAACCTCTTCCACCGATGGCGGAAAGAAAACCTGGCCGCCGGTATCCTGTGCCATCTGCGCCAATACCTTATCGCCCTTGCCCCGGCTGGGAGTCCAGTTGGTGCTGATCCCATAGATGATGGTCTCCGCCCGCTGGCATTCCTTGATTGCCTCGTCCAGGTAGGCGCGGCTCTGGTTGTCTTCCCCATCCGAGAGCAGAACGATGGCCTTGCGAGTCGGCTCCTGCCCGCGCGAAACGTCCAGCAGCTTATCTCGGCAGGCAGTGTAAACAGCATCAAACAGCGCGGTGCCGCCGCCGGGACGAAGCCGGTTCACCCCCGTCTCCAGTCCGTCGATGTTGTTGGTCCAGTCCTGGGTCACCGTGGGCGTCACATCGAACCCCATCACGAAAGCCTTGTCGCTCTTTGATTTCAGCATCTCAAGAAAAAACTCATTCGCTGACTGCTGCTCAAATTGAAACCGCGAGCGAATCGAGGTGCTGGTATCAATGAGAATTCCCACGCGCAGCGGCAGGTTGATCTGCTGGTGGAATGAGTTCACCTTCGCCGGCGCCTTGGAATCGTCAAGCAGCGCAAAGTCGCTCTGCTGCAGGTTGGGATTGTAGCGCCCATGCTTGTCCGTCACCGTGAAGATGAGGTTGACCTCATTGGCGGTGATGTGAATGACGGGCGTATTCACATCGGTCTGCTCCGCAGTCTGAGCATCCGCTTGTGGGGCCGCCGGAGCCTGCACGGCCGGAGTTGGCGTAGCCTGACCCGCCGGAGCCTGCGCGGCCTGCCCAGACGGCGATGCCGCCGGAGTTGCTGGTTGTTGTGCCGCCAACGCAGCTGAAAGTAAAACCGCGGCAAGCATGAGGTAGGTTGTCTTTCTGGTCATGTCTTCCCTATTTTAGCAACCGTACCCGCCCGATCGCATCCGCCTCAACCCTTTCTGGCCCGTCCGCTTGGAACGGGTTCAGCCGCGCCTTCCAGCAGGCCCAGAAAACTCTCCAGCTCCATCGGCAGCGGAGCCTCCAGTTCCAACAGCTTACCCGTCTTTGGATGCGCGAACTCAAGCCTTGCCGCATGCAAGAAATTCCGCCCCAGCCGCAGCCTTTCAGGATTAGCCTTGCGTCGCGCGGCCTTTGACGTCGCCGCCTGCGAGGCCACCTGGTCCGTCAGTTGCCCTGAGCCGCCATAGAGCGTATCGCCCACCACCGGGTGGCCGATCGAGGCCATGTGCACCCTGATCTGGTGCGTTCGCCCGGTCTCAATGCGCACCCTGACCAGCGTGAACTTGCCGAATCGCGTCTCCAGCCGCCGCACCACCTCGTAATGCGAAACCGCCGAGCGCGCGTCTCCCAGGGTTTTCGTGGTCATCCGCGTCCGCCGCACCGGATCACGTCCCACCCCGGCGTTGATGGTGCCCTTCTGTCGCTCCACTGCGCCCTGCACCAAAGCGATATAAGTCTTCTTCATCTGGCGGCTCGCGAACATCTCCCCCAGCGCGGCGTGCGTACGGTCGTTCTTGGCTACCACAATTAACCCGCTGGTATCCTTGTCGAGCCGATGCACAATACCGGGGCGCAGCTCGCCGCCGGTCGTGGAGAGTTTGTTGAAACGAAACAGCAGCGCATTCACCAGTGTCCCCCGGTTGCGCGCGTCCTCATTCTGCCCTGACCCGGCATGAACCATCATCCCCGCCGGCTTGTTCACTACCGCTAGGTCCTTATCCTCAAAAACCACATCCAGCGGAATGTCTTCCGCCGTAGCTTTCAGCGGTGCAGGATGCGGCTCGCCGGTAATCGCGATTCGCTCACCCCCGCGCAGCTTCATCGATGCCTTTTCCTGCTCCCCGTCGACCAGCACATCCCCCTGCTCCATCAGCAGTTGCACCCGCGAGCGGCTCACTCCCTCAAGCTGGGTCGCCAGGAACTGGTCGAGCCTCTGCCCTTTCGCCTCCGCTGGCACTTCGATGGTGCTTAATTCAGTCATTGAAAGCCTCGCCGTTCGCACCCACTCTTTCAGTTTTCGTTTCTGATCCATCAGAAGCTCCGTGTTCCATCCATTCCGCTTCTTTCTGCGGAATGGGTGGGGAACCACTGTCCCCAACCGGTCTAGCGCGCTCCATCAACACCAACCCTCCAGCCAGCACCATCAGGATCGCCGCCACCTGCGGCCCATCCAGCGCACCCCCAGGCAGCATGCCGCGGCCCTCCGGATCGCGCCACAACTCAGTGAGAAAAACCACTACCCCAGTTCCCAGCAGCCACAACCCGGCCACATCGCGCTGCCGCCGTCTCTCCGGCAACCAAACCAACAGCAAAATCGAAAGAGTCAAGAAACCCAGTGCCGCATACCCCTGCACCGGATGCAGCGGAATACCCAGCGGAGTCCCGCTCCATCGCGCCGCCAATGGATTGGAATAGGTCACAGCCCAGCGAACGGAGGCTTCAGTCCCATATCCTGACCCCGCCAGCAGCGCTCCCAGTTGCTCAAATGCGAGGCCCAGCGCGACGGGCGCAGCCAGCGTGTCGGCAGTGTTCGCAAGAGGCAGCCGCCGCGAGCGCGCATAGAGCACCGCCGCCCCAGTTCCGGCCAACGCCCCCGCCGCCGCCAACAGCGGATGATGAATCATGGCCAACGTCAACAGCCACGCGGGATGCAGCCGCAGATCACTCCAATTGAGCGCCACCAGCAGCAGTCTCTGCCCCACAAGCGCCGCAAACAGCGCCACCACGCACAGATTCCACACCTGCCCGGTATTCAAGCCCGCAATGCGTGCCGTCCGCTGCGCAAGAAAAAGTGCCAGCAGCACGCCTACGGCCGCCGAGGCCCCATAAGCCGGAATCAGAATTGAACCGAGATGGGAGAGGACTGGATCCACTGAGTCAGCATACGGCATTCCAACCGTCAGCCGTTGCCGCCGTCATCGCGAAAGAAGGTAGAATCCGACCCACTGGGCCGTGAGCGATGCGCTGGTGAACCCTTCCAAGGAAGGTGGAGCTCTCCGCGGTTCATTAGGCATTCCGGACTGGCGGACACTGCACACAGAACCGATTGTCGAGTCGAGCCCCTGTTCATGAATGTTGGTTCAACCAGCGTTGACCACCCACCTGCTTTGCAGGCCGGTTTCTATTGCGGATAGTAGGGGTACTGGAAAGAAATTGCAAGTCTTGTGCAACTGGGGTTTATTGTGCTAGGTTGCCAAGCTGCCGTTTTTGGGGCTGAACGCCCAAAACGGAGACGCCAGTTACGATCCCGTCCTGCGCTCTTCCTCTAGCACCTCGTCTAGCAGTCCCCGCAGACTCATCGCACGCGCATGGCCCAGCTTTCGATCTGCTCCGCCGGTCCGCGAAAGCTCATCGGCCAGATTCAAAGCGGCCAGCACGGCCACACGCAGCGAGTCCACGGTGCGGCCCTGCGCGGCTATGGAACGCATCGTCGCATCCACACGCTCAGCCAGCTGGTGAATATGCGCCGAGTCCTGGCCGAATAGATGATAGGTCTGGTCGTAGATTTCAACGGTCACGTAACCGGTCGCATTGCCGCGTTGTTCCTCAGCCATGCCCTGCCTCCATGACGTACCTTATAGCTCCAGTGCATCCAGTTGCCACAGCAGCCGCTCCACACGCTGCCGCACATGGTCCCGCTCGGCGCTCAGCGCCTTCACTTCCTTTTGCAATTTCTCAACCAGCGGTGCATGCTCGCGGAGTTGGGCCTCTGCCTGGGCAGCGCGCTCTTCCGCATCAACCCGGCTTAGTCTCTCCTGCTTCACCAGGTTCACCGTGCGCAGAATGCGCTCTTCCAGCGCCGAAAATTCGTCCCCACTCAAGGCCAGCGCGCCCGAATCCGCAACCTGCTCAGAGACGGGCTCCTGCTCAGCCGCTGGCTCGTAATGCGGCTCTTCGGGCTGCGGCTGATGCTCCGCCATTTGCGCCTCGGCTTGCGGCTCCGTAAACGGCTGCTCCGTATGCATTTCCTCGGAGACCTCATTCTCCCAGAATGTTTGGGACATTACTATACCTCCGCGTCAAATACGCGCTTGACGGAGCCAGTATAGCGCCAGTCCAGGTGATTCCTGCGCTAACTTCTCAGCCGCGCCCCAACTTTGCCAACAGCCTCCACCAACCGTGCCTGGAAGCTCTGCAACTCCTCCTCGCGCAGCGTCCTGTCCGCGGCCTGAAATGTAGCGCCCAGCAGCAGCGAATATTCCTGAGCGCCCAGCTTTGCGTCGCGGAAGACCTCCCGCACCCTCCACTCCACCAGTTCCGGAATCCGCAATCCGGCCAGAGCACGGTCGATCGCCTCCCAGCCGATGCTTCGATTCAGGATCAGCGAAAAATCCCGCCGCACGGGCTGGAAGCGCGAAATCTCCTCGGCAACAGGCCTGCGCAGCGGCAGCTTGTAAAGCCGGTCAAGATAAAGCTCGCCCACCAGCACCGGCTCCTTCAGCTTGCGCCCGGCAGCCACGCTCGGATGTAGTTGCCCAAACCACCCCACCGTCGCGCCCTCAACAGCCACTCGCGCTGCCCGGTAAGGATGCAGCCATCCCGGCGTAAGCCCAGCCTCGGCAGGAAAACGATCGAAGTAAACGGCCCGCGCCTCAAACTGCGCCAGCACCTGCTCCACCGCGCCCTTTACGTCAAAAAAGTCAAAGTTCCGCGCAGCGTGCAACGCTCCCAGCTCTGGCAAACTGCCCACCGCTCCAAAGACCACAGCCGGCCGCTCCTCAACTTTCTCCGTCGTCCCACTGAAAACAGTGCCCAGCTCAAACAGCCGCACGTCGCTCACGTCCCTGTGCAGGTTCCCGGCAATCATTCCCAGCATTCCCGGCACCAGCGATGGCCGCAGCACCCCGGCCTCTTCGCTCAGCGGGTTGCCCAGCGGCACCACCAGCCCCGGTTGCGGCGCCGTCAGTCGAGCCTCCGCC
>JBEKUB010000026.1:0-68270 GCA_049515455.1 Occallatibacter sp. | reverse complement strand
ACTTGCTCCCTCCGGGAGCGGGGTGGGAGGTGGGTTGTGGTTCGTGCGATCCCAGGTCTCAAAACGAGACCTGGGACACCCGGCGGAGCAGCTTGCGGGCATGGTCTGGCTGCGGGACGTGAAGCGGAAGGTTCCAGTGAGCGTGCGTCTCGATCCGCAGGTGCTCGATTGGCTGCGCGGCAAGGGCGAGGGACATCTGACCCGCATCAACGATATTTTGACCAATTTGATGGACGCGGAACGGCGGGCTGGGTCGGGGAAATAGTGCGATCCCCGGTCTTCCGCCGTGGCGGACGAGACAGGGGCCGCCCGCTGTGCGAACTATAGTTAATGACAGAAGATGCGATACAGAGATGCAAACGACCTGAGCGATATTTCCCGCGACGCGAGGACTGTCATAGACTTCATAGGAAAGCGGGAGTATATCCGCGCTTTGGAATCGATACACCGCTCATTGAATGCTAAGGGTTTCGTTACTACTTTCGATGACGCCAACTTCGCTTTGGAACTCGACCTCTTGAACCTCGAAATTATACGTGCTCAGGGCTCCGGGAAATTTACGCACCTGCCAAAACAGTGTCATGCCGGGGTAGACTTTCTGATTGGATTGGGCCAAACGATATCCGTGTTATCTGAGAACGCCAAGGTCAGACTCCTAGGTCGTCTAAGGAAGGGTCTTGATGAAGGATTGTGGCCTCTTCAGCACGAGTTACGGGTGGCAGCGAGTCTTAGCAATTATGGTTGGGACATTCGCTTTCATGATCTAGAGGAGGGTGAAGGGTACGATTTCTTAGCCTCACGAGACGGGAAGGAGTTTGAGGTTGAGGCCAAAGCAATTTCCATCTTCACAGGACTACCGATCAAACCCGAGAATCTTGACAAACTGCTTGTTGAAATCAAGCAGCGCTTCGTTTGGAAGGATCGCAAATCGATTCCTGTATTCGGCGTGAGATTGTCATCAAATCTTTCATCGAATAGGGACGAACTTGCTCGTTTAGTCTCTGATCTCAACAGAGTCGCACAAACTCGGACGAATCTTTCTGATTCGGATGTTGAGATTAGATTCTTTGGAACGATTCCGCTACTTACTCCGGTTCAACTTTCACTCGGAACCAAGATGCATGCCGATCTGACGAAGAGGGTTGTCTTAGCAACTTACTCTCCTCCAAGAATTGTTTTGGAGCTCGATTCTAGTAAATCAAGACAGTTTGGGAAAAAGATAATCAAGATAATCTCCGAAACCGCCCGAGAGCAGTTCAGTTCTGAACGTCCCGGCGTGATTTGGACACACGTGAACTTCATATCTAATGAGGATTTTGAAAGACTTGGACGCACAGAACGCGGATTGATAGGTCCCCTAGACCGAATCGCGACAGCGGCGCTGCTTTCGCAAAAGCGACGGCATTTGAGCCAGCTTGTTTTCTCAGGTGGGTCCGTTCTAAGCAAAACGGGCGACACCGCCCGCAGTTCGTTCAAATCTGCCGTCTACAATTCACCCTCTTGCCGCTTTGGCGAAGACATCATTTTCCCCGGTGGACGCAAACAACGATCCGAATCTGAAAAATAAAGCCGGTTCTGTCATCTTTAAGATCCTGCGCTCGTTGCCCGCATCTTGGCGCGTGTCAGGACGCTCTACCCTGTGTTTCAATAGAAGAGATGGCAATTTCCAAGAGATCTACGGTGCGGGGGCGGTGGATTGCGGCTCGGCGGAAGGTGCGCGAGTACGCTATGGTGGCGCGCGCGCGAGCCGGTGCCGCTGGAAGAGATGTACAGGCGGATCGACCACCTGGGACGGCTGGGGACGGCGATGATCGGCATCAGCGGCGGGGAGCCGCTGACGCATCCGCAACTGGACGAGATTATCCGGCGGATGCGGGGGACGGGGGCTATTGCGGGGATGATTACCAATGGCTACCTGCTGAATGCGGAACGGATTGAGAGGCTGAACAAGGCCGGGCTGGACCATATGCAGATCAGCATAGATAACTTAGAACCGGATGAGATTTCAAAGAAGAGCCTGAAGGTGCTGGATAGGAAGCTGCAGATGCTGGCACAGTACGCCGAGTTCCATGTGAATATCAACTCGGTGGTGGGCGGAGGGTTCAAGGATCCGAATGACGCGCTGGTGATTGGGCGGCGGGCGCTGGAGCTGGGGTTTGAGTCGACGATTGGGATTATCCACGACGGGAGCGGGCAACTGAAGCCGCTGAATGAGGACGAGGCCAAGGTCTACTTTGCGATGACGCACCGGAGGAAGACGAACTATGCGCAGTTCGACCGGTTTCAGGAGGCGATTGCGCTGGGGAAGCCGAACGACTGGCGGTGCAGGGCTGGGTCGCGGTACTTGTATATCTGCGAGGATGGGCTGGTGCACTATTGCAGCCAGCAGAGAGGGTATCCGGGAGTGCCGCTGGCGGGATATACGACGGAAGATGTGAAGCGGGAGTTTTATACGGCGAAAAGCTGCGCGCCGAATTGCACGATTGGTTGCGTGCACCGGATTAGCTATATCGATCATTGGCGGGGGGCGCCGACGAGAATGGTTTCTCCGGGGGAAAATGGGAGTGATGCGCCGGTGTTGGTGAATATTGAAAGTGCCAGGGGTTAGGGACTAGGGAATAGGGACTAGACAAGGGTCAGTTGTCAGGGATCAGTGGTCAGGGTTTTATAGATAAGAAACTATAAAGAACAAGGACAAACGCAAAAACAAAAGCTATAGGTAATCCACCCATCTTCGGTGGTTGTGTTCACTTCTCCCGGCATGTAAGCCACCCGCCAAGGGTGTGCTTTCCCAGGTGCCCAAATGCGAGGCACCTGGGGCACCCGCTCAGGATGACAAATCTAATTTGATCATGATGACAAAATTCAATTTGTCATTTATTTCGAGGGCTTTTTGGTTGGGGGCTTGGCGTCTTTGGTGTCGGCTATGGCCTGGTCGATGATCTGGTAGAGGCGGCTGCGGTCGACTACTTCGACGAAGGGCGAGCCCTTGCTGTTGGCGGTGACGACCCAGATGGTGGGGGTGTGCTCGATGCCGATTTTTTGGCCGAGGGCGTAGTCGGCTTTGACGACGGCGGCTAGCTTGCCTTGGGGGTCGACGGCGAAGGGGAGGGTGATTTTGTGCTTCTCAGCGAAAGACTGCGTGAGCTGGCGGAGGAGGTCGGAGCTGTTGGCGAGCGAGGGCTGGCTGGCGAAGACGAGGTCGCGATACTCGTCGCCGAGGGCCTTGCTTTTGGTGTCAAAGAAGCGGGCGTTGACGGCGGCGTCGAAGCTCCAGGCGTGCATGGGGAGCGGGAAATCGTGGCGGACCCAGGGGATGTGGTAGGTGGCCGCGGCTTCTTTGAGGACGGGGTTGGCGCGGCCGCAGTCGGGGCACTCCATGTCTTCAAATTCGACGATGGCTACGCGGGCGCCAGCAGGGGGATGGAGGGCGGCGGGGTCGTGGACCTGGGTTCCGGGCGGCGGTGCGCCGAACTGGGCGTGGGCGGAGGCGGCGAAGAAAAACGCGGCGGCGAGGGACAGGGCGAGGGCGGCGCGGTTAAGGCGAAGTGAGACAGGGTGGGCTTGACGATCGAAATGGAACATGGCTGTTGGACGGCTCCCTTGGGATTATTGTAACGGGTGGGAATGATGGAAAGAATATAGACAGATGGAACGATCGACCCTAGCGACAAAAACGAGAACATCGTGAGGGTGGGCGCCCGCGTTATTGACGGTCGCGGCGGCGGGCGGCGATCCATTGGCGCCATTTGTAGTCGGCGATGAGGGACGCGACTACGAGGACGATGGCGAGGATGGCGAGGAGGAATTTCATGGTTGGTTCAGAGATTGGGTCAGTTGGGGAAAATATCCCTCGGGGGCTAAAGCCCAAGTTTATTCTAGCGTCTAAATGTATGGGCTGTTGGTTCCAGCATAAATAATGCCCTTGCGCCGTCCCTACAGGACTCTGAAACGAATTCCTGCGGGGTTCCTATCCCTCACGCTGAAGCGCGGGGCTAACTAACACTGCGCCTCCGGCGCGATTGCGGTTCTCAATTATGCATGTACCCTTTAAATAAGATTGGATGTTTTTTGTGCGGAGCAAAGGGTGTGCACTTCAAATTGATCCAATACAGATTCATGAGTGATTAGAGCGGGCGCGATAGACTTATGGTTTGGATAGGCTGATGACAAATCGTCCCTGTTGGGTTGAGATTCGCGCGCATTTCCTCGAAGACAACTATCGGTATTTGATGAGCCTGGCTGGCGGGCAGGCGGAGCTGTTGGCGATTGTGAAGGCGGATGCTTACGGGCATTCGCTGGAGATTTGCGCTCCGGCGGCGGTGCGGGCAGGGGCACGGTGGCTGGGCGTGACCTCAGTGGAAGAAGGCGTGGCGGCGCGGGCGCTTTGCCCGGAGGCTCGGGTGCTGGTTTTGGGCGGAGTCTTTGCCGGGCAGGGTTCGAAGGTGGTGCAGCACGGGCTTACGGTTGTGGCCTGGGAGGCCTGGCAACTGGATGAGCTGGAAAAGGCTGCGCGGACGGCGGGTGGGCGGCCGGGAGGGTTGGCGGTTCACCTGGAGATCGATACCGGAATGAGCCGGCAGGGCGTGGGGACGGCTGGGCTCGAGCGGGCTCTGGCGCGGTTTGGGGCGGGGTCGATGCTGCGGCTGGAGGGCGTAATGACGCATTTGTTTGCCGCAGATGAGGCGGACGGAGCGGTTACCGCTGAGCAGTTGGCGCGGCTGGATGAGGTGCTGGCACGGATTAATGCGGCGGGGCAGTTGCCGGATTGGCTTAATGTGGGCGCCTCAGCTGCGCTGCTGGCGGGACGGACGGATGAGATTGCGGCTTTGGCTGGACGGCATGGGTTGAAGGCGATGCTGCGGCCGGGGCTGGCGCTTTATGGGCTGGCGCCGCGGTTTGAGCCGGGTTTTGATGAGGATAAGGAGCCGGCGGGTTTGGTTGCGGCGCGTGTGCGGCTGAAGCCGGTGCTGAGTTGGAAGAGTGCGGTGGTGGGGGTGCGCTCAGTTGAGGCCGGGGCGGTGGTGGGATACAACGGGACCTTTGTGGCGACGGAGCCGATGCGGCTGGCGCTGGTGGCTGTGGGATACGCCGACGGGCTGGATAGGCTGTTGGGGAATCGCTTCAGCCTGCTGGTGCGCGGGGAGCGGGCGCCGGTTGTGGGGCGGATCAGCATGGACCAGACGGTGCTGGACGTTACGGAGATTGCAGGGGTTGAGGCTGGGGATGAGGTGGTGATTGTGGGGACGCAGGGGAACGAAACGATTTCTGCGTTTGACCATGCGGAGGTTGAGGGGACGATTCCGTGGGAGGTTTTTACGCGGATTTCGGCGCGGGTGCGGAGGGTTGGAGTTTAGAAGATAGTTATCAGTTGTCAGTTATCAGTTCTCAGTTAACGGGTGGAGTTCTGGGGGTTCCCCGATTGATGGGAGAACAAGCGGGAATTTAAAAGAGGACAGAGTGCATGGGGAAGCAGACGCGTGCGAAATCCGAAAGGGGAAAAGGGCGTGTTGACAAGACACAGATGAGCCTCAAATTGAGGCTTGTGCTGGGGATGCTGACGGCTTTGGTTCTGGCTTTTGCGGGGGTGTTTGTTCCCGCGGGGTCGTTCAGGTTTTGGCAGGGATGGGCCTTTCTTGCTGCATTTCTTATTCCGGTTGTTTTTACTTTTGTTTATTTCTATTTGCACGATACCGAGTTTCTTGAGCGCAGGCTGCGCACCAAAGAGCAGATCACGGAACAGAAGTTGCTGCTGAAATGGGGCAAGCCGCTCTATATCGCCGCTTTTCTGTTGCCGGGACTTGATTACCGTTTTGGATGGTCGCGGAGCCTGGTTGGCGTGGTGCCTGTGTGGCTGACGGTGCTGTCGCTGGGGATGATTGTGGGCAGCATGGCGATGTTTTTCTGGGTCTTCAGGGTGAACCGGTTTGCCTCGCGCACAATTGGGGTGGAGAAGGGGCAGACGGTGATCACTACCGGGCCTTACAGTTTGGTTCGGCATCCGCTCTATACCGGAGCGGTTGTATTGGGGATTTTTACACCGACGGCGCTGGGGTCGTTTGTGGCGTGGCCGGTGTTTGTTTTGGTCATTCCTTTTTATGTATTGCGGCTCAAGAACGAAGAAGAGGTTTTGCGCAGCGAGTTGCCTGGGTATGCAGAGTATTGCCTGCGGACGCGGTACCGGCTGATTCCGTTTGTTTGGTGAGTCGCGCATTGCGTGAAGTCGATTCGCCGGCGGTGAAATGATTCATCGCGTCCCCACGGGACGCAAAAATCGGTATGGGCACAGTCCCCGGATTTCATCCGGGGCTATTTTCATGTCTTCCCTCCGGGAAGGTTGCGGTTATTTCTGGGCTTTGGCCGGTTCTGCGCTTGCGGTTCGGGTGAAGCTGTTGGAAAGACTTGTTCCCAATTGAAACAAGATTTTGATTTTGTCTAGAGCAGTTTTCCTGAGGGCGCAGTGAGCGTGGACCGGAGGTCCACGCTACAGCCGGCCGGGAGGCCGGCGCTACAAAACAGACGCGGGAGTCCGTTGCTACAGAACAGGCGCCGGAGTGGTTCTCCTGCGCCTGCTTTTGTTGCCGGTTGGGTTGCGGCTCTTATTGCGGGGTTGGTGGGGCGGGGGGATTTTTGGGTGCTTTCAGGCGGGGCGTGCCTGCTGTGGATTTGGAGCTGGGACTGGTTTCTAACGATGGAACTCGGTGGTAGGGCGGGACGTTGAGTTCTGGGGTATGCGGGGGCGGCGGCGTGGCGGGGAAGGCTGAGCCTTTCTTGATGCGCAGATCGCCGTTATCCGTGCTGAGGACGATTTTAGTTGCGCCGGAGCCGATGCGGCCGGTGACGGTTTTGCTTTCGTCGCCGCTGACCGTCAGGCCATAATCGGTGACGATATCGCCATTGTGGGTGCGGCCTTCAACGTTGGCGGAGGCGTTGGGCGGCAGGGTTATTTCCACATCGCCTTTTTCGTTTTTGGCTTCGACGGCGTAGGCTCCGGCCGGCTCGATGGAGACGGTTCCGTTGCGGTCTTCAACGTAGCTTTCGCCGTAGATCTGGCTGAGGTCAATATCTTTGGAGTGCGAGGAGACGCGCACCGGGCCCTTGGCTTCAGTGACGCGGAGATCGTCGGAGTTGAGGTTCAGGTCGCCGGGCAGGCCGGCCAGTTCGAGGTTGGTGACCGTGGTGTGGAGGTTGACCGCGCCGGAGACGTTTTCAATATGCACGTCGCCGAGGATTTCACCGCTCTGCGTGACCTTGCCCTTGATTTCAGAGACGGTGATGTCGTTGGTGTCGCCGTCGATAGAGAGATCGCCGTCGACCTGGTGAGCGGAGAAATCGTGCTTGCCGCCGGAGAAGTGAACCTGCACGGAGCCTTTTGTAGAGCTTAGATGCACGTCTCCGTGAGAGGCGCTGACGCTGATGCCGTTGCCGAGACCGGCGGCGGTTACATCTCCCTTGCCGGCATTGACGGTTACGCGGGCGGATTTGGGCACGGTGACGGTGAGGTTGACGTGGCCGCTGGAGTTGTTATCAGACTTAAGCAGCACGGCGGCGCCGCTGACGGTGAGATGAGATGCCTCGGAATCAAAGATTTTTTTGGCATCGGAGTCGGAATCGGCGTAGGCCACCTGGTGAGCTTCGACATCGATGGAGGAGGCGTCACCGGCGGTGATGCTGACGTCGCCGCGGGGATTCTCGATCTCGATGGAGGCGTTGGCTGGAATCTGCGCAGTCTGTGCGGGTTGATCGTTGTTGTGCTCGGGCAGGCCGAAGGTGTTGAAGAAGTCATCGCCCTGATCGCCGAACATGGAGTGGAAAGAGCCACGGGCATGATTCCACCCGGCTGCGCAGACGCCCAGGAATGCGAGCAGGATGAGGATGCCGATGAAGCCGCCGCCGCGGCGGACCGGTTTTTCGCGGCGCAGGTCGATGGCCCACTCCGCCAGCAGGCCGAGGCCGGCGACGATGAGCAACAGCGGCCACCAGTGGCCATACCAGGACCAGAAATTGACGGCTTTGATGTGGCCGGTGAGCATCAGCAAGGCGATGATGCCGATGCCGATGAGGATGATGGGACCAATCATGGAAGGAACGCGGGGACCGTAGGCGTTTGCATAGCTCGACTTCATGGCGTAGCGCTGAGCCTTCCAGGCATCGCGCTGGGCGCGCCAGGCGGCTCGCTGCTGCTCGCGGTAGATGCGCCACTGGGTCCTGGGATCGTAAGGCGGATACGGTGGCGGGGGTGGGCCGCCGGGGGGAGTGGATGGGGGTACGGTGCTCATGATTTCCTTTCGAAAGGATCTTTGTATCCCTCTGTGTGAGAGGGAAGAATGGCTGCCGGCTTGCCGGGATAGGATGGAATGCCGGTATCGGCACTGGGAACAATTTGACCGGGAGCCGTGGGGCCGGGATCAGTGGAGCTGGAGATGGGCGGATAACCACCGTCAGCGGCCAGCGCCGCGCGTTCGGCCAGCATGATCACGCCGATCATGATGAACAACAGCGGCCAGAATAGACGCCAGAAGTGTGCGACCATGCCTGTTTGGTGGAGTAAGGCCAGCACGCCAATCAGGAGGAGAATTGCCGGGCCTCTGAGGCGGCGAATCATGATGTAACGGTTCATTTGGGACCTCCGTTCGAATCTGTGAAACGGCGAACGACGAGCCAAACGCCGAGGGCGATCAGCATCACCGGCCAGGCGTAGTTGAACAAGCGACCGTTGAATATATCGAACTGATCGAGGAGAAACAGCGTGCCGAGAGCGATAAGGATGAGGGCGCCGATAGGCTCACGGCGGCGCCAGCAGATGGGCGGGACGGGTGGAATGGGCGGGATTGGAGGGATCGGAGGCATGGATGAGTACGGAGACTGGTAGGGACCGGTATAGGGCTGCTGCCAGGGCGGACCTTGCGTTGCCGGGCCGGGTTGCGCAGGGGCTGCCGCGGACGGATCAACGGGACGCGGGCGGGAGCCGGGATTGAGCCAGTAGCCAGCTTCGTTCAGTCCCAGCGGATCAGGCAGGGGCTGGCCGTCGCGCAGAGCTTTGGCGGTATGGTAGGCCTCAAACGACTGGTAGATGATCCATGCGGCGACGAGGATGCCGGCGACGTCGTAGTGATTGGAGATGGCGACCAGCACGATGAAGATGGCCACGTGAATGAAGCCTTTGACAAACTGACCGTTATACATGGCTCCCACGCCGGGGAAAAGACCGAGGAAAGCGGCCAGCCCGGGATGAGGTCCGCCGGGATGGGGGGCGACGAAAGGCTGCTGGTAGCTCTGCCAGGCCATCCAGCATGGCTCGCAGAGGATTTGGCCTCCGGCGGCTTTGCGGACGCATCCGTCACAGAGTGCTTTGCCGCAGCTCTGGCAATAGGCGGTTGCGGCAACGCCTGAATGATTTACGCAGTCCATCGTGTGCTCCTTTTCTCTAGTTCTGCTTCCGTTGTGTTCTTTTGGAGCCGCCGGAATGCGGGGGCCGTCCCATGAAACCTGAGGGAAGTCTGCAAGATTTGATTGTCGATAGCCGGCTGGTTGCCGGACTGTTGAGATGAGTTTTCGGGCGATCCGCCGTGGATGCGGCTGGGAGCCCGTTTGGACTCGCCCGGCGAGACCTGGCTGGGCTTTTGCTGGTCGCTGTCTTCGCTTTGGGTTGCGCGGCGTAGTTCCCGCACTTTGGACTGGACCTCGTAGACAAAGCGCGAGTGGTCGTAGTAGCGAACGACGGGAGTGGAGGCCATGGTCAGCCGCCGCTCAAGAAAGGAACGGGCTTCGCCGGGGATGGTGCGGACGTCGATGGGGCGGAGGTCGGCTAGACGGACTGCGCTCAGGTGGACACCGGTAAGATTGAGGGTGAGAGCAACGGAGAAGAAGGCCATGGCCGCGGTCATTAGCAGGCGGGGCTCAGCAAAACGGCGAATGTTTGCCATGAAGCCGGAACGCTGCCACGGCGGAGGCATGGGCAGGACGTTATTGGCGGCGGGCATGAGGCCGTAGCCTTCGATTTGGTCGGGACCGGTTTGGGCGAGGATTCTGGCCAGCAGGCCGGCGGGGACTTCCGGCTCCGGGGAGAGAAATTCCAGCCACTCGCGGCCGCGGCGGGCTTCTTCAAAGAGGGCTGCGCAGGCGGGGCAGACGGATTTGTGGGCAGAAAAGAGAGCATGGTCTTCGGGGCGGAGCAGGCCGTCGAGGGCGTCAGGAAGAAGTGTCTCCCACTGGATGCAGGCGATAGAGTTCGGATTATGAGTGCTTTCTGCCATTACATTACCTCCCGTTTAGTACGTTCCAGCAGCCTTGCAAGTTCCGCGCGGCCACGGCTGATGCGGGACTTGACGGTCCCTTCGGGAATGCCCAGGACGCAGGCAATCTCTTTGTAATCCATATCCTGGAGATCGCGAAGAATGACGGCTTCGCGCAAGTCAACGGAGACGCGGGCCAGGGCCTGCTGCACCATTTTTGCCAGTTCACGGCGGGCTACGGACTCGAAGGGCGAGGGGCCGATGGCGGTGAGGCGGTCAACGGGCTTGAGTTCCTCGGCGGATTCCCAACCTTCATCAAGTGAGCCGGTTGCGCGCTGATTGCGGGTGCGGCGGAAATTATCGACCAGCAGGTTGCGGGTCATGGTGGTGATCCACACCTGGAGACTGCCGCGAGCGGCATCGAAGCTGGCAAGGTTAGAGAAGATTTTGAGGAAGACGTCCTGAGTGAGGTCTTCGGCGTCGGTTGGGTTGCCAGTGAATCGGTAGCAGAGGCCGTAGACGCGGCGATGATGGGTGCGGACCAGTTCGGCCCACGCGCTGGAATCTCCATCCATGCAGCGACGGACGATTTGGGACCAGTCCAACTCCAGAGGACTCACCTCGACACGCGCCTGGCTGGCTGGCTGCAGGCCTGCCTGCGGCGGCTCCATGGTACGACGCGCCGGCCTGGTTGGGGACGTCGGCGACGCCAGTCCCATTACGCTCCAGCTTAATGTACCCACGCATTGCATACACGGCTAATACGAGGGATGCTGGGGATTGGTTCCGTCGGCAGGCCGTGAAATATTTCCTGTTGGGGCTATTGGTTCCTGCATGAAAAATGTTTTTGCGCCGTCCCTCCGGGACTCCGCAACGAACTTTTACCATCCGTGTTCCCCACGCTGAAGCGCGGGGCTAACCAACTCTGCGCCTCCGGCGCGTTTGTGCAGCTCTCAATAAAGCCCACGTTTATGGCGCGTCTGTGCGGACTTTATTCGTGCAGTCATCAATAATTGCGCCAAGGATATTGATCCAAGGGCTCAATCCTTCGTAACTATTTCCGGTTGAACGCATCTTATTTTTGTAGGAGCTGAAAGGGATACGGCCAAGGAGAATCGAATGCCGGGTCGAAATGTGCTGTGCGGCGCGTTGCTTGCGCTATTGATGGGTTCCATACTGGTTGTGGGGTGCAGGGCTGCTACGAAGGCTCCCGTACCCGCGGCCGTTACCGATGTGCCGCTGGCGCAGACGCCGGGGAAAGAGACAGCGGTTTTTGCCGGGGGATGCTTCTGGGGAACGCAATCGGTTTTTGAGCGTGTGAAGGGGGTGCTGGAGACGACGGTGGGCTATGCAGGCGGCTCGGCGAATACGGCAACCTACCAACAGGTGAATACGGAGAAGACAGGGCATGCGGAATCAGTGCGCGTGGTCTACGATCCGTCAAAGATTACTTATGGACAGCTTTTGCGGATCTTCTTTTCAGTGGCGCACGATCCGACGCAGTTGAACCGGCAAGGACCGGATGTGGGCAGTTCGTACCGGTCGGTTATTTTTTATTCGAACGAGGAACAGCAGAAGATCAGCCTGGCTTATATTGCGCAGCTTGACGCGGCGCAAGTGTTCAAGAAAAAGATTGTGACCGAGGTTGTGCCGCTGCCGGGATTCTATGTGGCCGAGACTTATCATCAGCATTACGCGGACAACAATCCGGACAATCAATATATTCAGGTCTGCGACCGGCCCAAGATTGAGGCGCTCAAGAAGGAGTTTCCGGAGCTGTTCAAGGAATACAAGGGGAAGTGACGCGAATCGAACAAATAAAAAACGGCCGGAGCTCGAGGCTCCGGCCGCTCGAAAACGGTCATGTTTTTTATGCGCGCAGCTTGCGGCGGAGCATGCCGGCCAGACTGGCAAGACCCGATCCCAATAGCCAGAGACTGCTTGGCTCCGGGGTAACACTGGTGTTATATCCAAAATCCGGTCCCCAGTAGCCATCGGTCACATCCCCGATAACTGTTGTGCCGGTGAAATCGGAGTTATTCCCCACGACCCAGTTATCGCCGAGCAGATTAATCGGCGCATACACGTGAAATCCTGTGTCGTCGTAGGCGTAAGGATCGGTAAGGCCGCTGGCGCCATCGATCACGTAGGTTTGACCCGCTAACAATTCGACTGTCGAAATCGAATTGTAAACAAAGTGTGTCGTAAAATAGGCCGCCGAACTGTCGACGGTTGTGGTAGCAAGCAGATTGCCCGAAGCGTCGTACAAGCTAACCGAATGGTCTTCGGTCAGCCCTGAGGCGCCTCCGCCGTTTGTGTAATAGCCCAAGAAATCCACATTCATGTTTTGGGTAGGCACAAACACTTCGCCAAGGCTATAGCCGTCCCCATTGTTGTAGGAAGTGCCCACGGTGGTGAACTCCCAGGCGGGCGAGTCGGCGAGTGCGGCAATAGGGAAGAACGCAACTGCCAGGATTGTTAATCCTAGGAACTTCTTGGTCATTGTGGGATCTCCTCGCTTTTCATTTTGGAACCCATTGGGGGAGGATTCGCGTTCCCTCGATCCGCGAACGAATTCTCTGAAGGAGGCACGTGGAGTTCCATCTCAAGTTATTGATTTTATTAGATAACGAAATCTGCCTATGCAAGAATTTGCGGACAAAAATTGAATTAATTACCACTATGAGTGCGGACTGGATTACCGGCGATTATCCGCGGCGTCCCTTCGAGTTCTGCACGGTTGGTCGTCAATCCGGAAGTTGGGCGGGTCATCCGCTCAGGCCAATTTTACAAAGTGCAGGGCTGCGGAGTTCATGCAGTAGCGCAGGCGGGTGGGGGCGGGCCGTCATTGGAGACGTGGCCGAGGTGCGCGTCGCAGCGGCGGCGAAGGGTTAAGCACCGTTGAACGCGCCCAATGGTAAATCATGCTTTATCGAATGCCCTTTACAACGTTGGAACAGTTCCAGTCCCAGACGCGAAGGCGTGATATCAATCTTCTCCGCAGGGAGATAAGACGTAAAGTTAAAATTCCTTTCGATGATGCCGAAGTTGAATAAACAAGCTATGTCCGTAGCATTTCTGGAAACATCAGACACATCGGTAAGCCGAATCAACTGATCGGGCGTAAGTACGATTCGGCCCGGGGGAGGAAACTCGATTCCCGACATGAGCTGCAACGCCTTCATGCATCCAGCAACGAAGATCCGGCACTGAGTCTGTGTCACATCGACGAGCAAATCGACGAACGGTTTATTGGATTGGTCCGTTCCTTCCTCGGTGCAGGATGTGGCGAGAAGACCAGCCCAGAGCTGCCTTGTCAAATCATCCGCCCATGAGCCATGTTCAATTATGCTTGAGACGATTTGTGGATGAGCGCGCATGCTGTGATCGGGTTCTGAAGCCAGGAGCTTTTCCGCATTCTCTGCAATCTCCATAGCGTTCTCAGTTCTAGACTGATCCAGCTCTCTGCCAAACAACAGAATGGATTCGTGGGCACCGTCGTGACAAAGCCGGCACAAGAACAGGACTGTTCGGAGGAGCCTGAGCGTGTGCAAGATGTCTTTCGGAACGTTTAGAACGACGGCGTTTCCGAGCAGAACATCCCAAAGGTCGGGATCGAGGCCTTCCGGGAGCACGAGCGATAATCCGAGGCCATCTTCGGCGTGCCGGACAACTCGCGCCTGCACTGAAATTTGAGGTTTAGAAGGATCTGCGGAAAACCGCTCAACTTCCACTATCAACGGGATCAACTCACCAATGGGCCAGCGTTCCCCTGTCAGGAGATGAAGTCCGGTTGAGCTGATGTCTCTGATGGCGGCCGGTTTCGAGGCGGGGCTATCGCTGCGCCGAGCGGTAAACCCTGAGGGGGATCGTCTCTCAGCCCGCGGCTTCTCAGGATACCCAAGCTTATGGATCCAGGTGTGCCATTTATTCAGGGGAGTCATTTTTTCCGGAATCCTGTACTTCAGGCCGGTTAGACGGAATTGTATCGCGATTCAGACGGATTACGACGCCAGAAAAATTTGGCCTGGAGATAGGCAGAGGCCGTTACTCTCATTGAGGGACGCTGTTGGTGCGTGCTCCGGGACAGAACGCTCCATTTACGAGTTCTGTCAGGATGGGCGGTGATACCCCCGGAACGGCAGAAATTCGGGAATGGTCCGGTTGGGGTTCGCGGTCTCCCGGGTCCCCAAAGGCGAGGGACCCGGGGCACCCACCTTCAGTGGCGCGATTCACTTCATTGGGACCTGGGCCACCCGCCAACCGCAGATCCTTCACTGCGTTCAGGATGACACTGCTGCGGGTAGGGGTTGATGTTGCCGAACGGGCATTGTGGTCGGATCGTCGGCAATCCGTAAGTTAGGGTGACTCATTCCGTTCAGGCCAGCTTCACAAAATGCAGAGCGGCGGAGTTCATGCAGTAGCGCAGGCCGGTGGGGGGTGGGCCGTCATTGAAGACGTGGCCGAGGTGCGCGTCGCAACGGCGGCAGGAGACGGCGGTGCGGTCCATGCCCAGGCTTGAGTCAGTGGATTCAACCACATTTTCGCGGGCGATGGGCTGCCAGAAGCTGGGCCAGCCGGTGCCGGATTCGAATTTTGTATCGGAACTGAAGAGGGCTGTGTCGCAGCAGATGCAGCGGTAGATGCCTTTGTCGTGGAGGTTCCAGGTGGCGCCGGAGTAGGCGCGCTCAGTGCCGGAGCGGCGGGCTACCTGGTAGGAGATGGGCGAGAGCTGGTGTTGCCACTCGGCGTCGGACTTGGCGATGTGCGGGACGGTTACCTTGCCGGTCTTTTTGCCGTTGGCCGCGAATTCAACGATGGTTACGTTGGCTGGAGCGGTGGAGGCGTCTACGGGCTGCGGCTGGAGGAGCGTGGTTTTGCGCAAGGCGTAGAAGGCTGCTCCGCTGACTGTGGCTGCGGCGGAGATGATGAAGGCGCGGCGGGTGAGGAGTTGAATGCGGGGTGTGGTTGTTTGATCTTGATTGCGATTGATCATTGGGGAAGTCCTTTGTGCAAATTGTAGTTGAGGGCTGGGTTGGAAGAAAACCTTTCCTCGGGGGCTAAAGCCCGCGCAATTTATTGGGGCTGGCTTATAGCGCGTCTAAAGCCGCGCCCTTTCAAAACTTCGGTGGTCGGGTTTCGGGGCATCCCACCCTTGCCACAAAAACAAATACGCGGTGCCCAGAGGGCGCCCAGATGGGCACCCGCGTCTTTTCGTTTGCGGGCTTCCTTCCGGGGTTATTGGTTTCTGCATAGATGTTGTTGCGCCGTCCCTACGGGACTCCGGAACGAGCCTTTGAGGCCCTCTTCCCCACGCTAAAGCGCGGGGCTAACAAACTCTGCGCCTACGGCGCGTTTGCTAAGTCCTACCCCAAAGCCATTATCCGAAGGTGAAGGCGAAGGCTTGGACGCCGGGGGTTAGGAATTCTATTCGGAAGGTGCGGTCGTGCACTGCGCCTTGCTGGCGAATTAGCTGGTAGAGGCGGCTTTCGGTTACCGTGCCGTAGCCGTCGGCGTCGGTGTCCATGCCGTGGTCAGGGCCGGGGGGCTTGCCGTCCAGCGTTACGCGGAAGCGGATGGGTTTTCCGTCGCCGCCTGGGCCGAGGACTAGATGAAGGTCGCGGGCATGGAAGCGATAGACGATGGCGCCGGTGGGGGAAAGCAGAGTTGCGATCTGGCTCTCGTCTTTCCATTTGCCGGTCAGAGCCCACGCGTTGAGATCGAGATTGGCGGGGGCGCGATAGACATGGGGTTCGTCTTCATCAAAGCTGCCGGGCGATGCGAAATTTTCGGCGCGCGTGTAGCCGATGTAGGTCTCCGGCGATTGGACGGCCTGCGAATTAGACGTGGCTTCAGCGCCGGTGGCTGCGATGGCGGTTGCGGAGTTTGGAGGGGGCTGGTGGTTGCGCTCTTCGAGTAGAGTGCGAATCCAGGTTTCTGATTCGTCGTAGTCGCCTTCGCCGAAGTGGTGGAAGCGGATGCGGCCGGTCGAATCGATGAAGTAGTGTGCGGGCCAGAACTTGTTATGGAAGGCGCGCCAGATGCGGTAATCGTTGTCCATGGCGACGGGGTAGGTGATGCCTAACTCGTGTACAGCCTGGCGGACGTTGGCTTCGTCTTTTTCGAATGGGAACTCGGGGGTGTGGACGCCGATGACGACCAGGCCGCTGTCTTTGTATTTGCCGTACCAGGCTTGAATGTAAGGCAGCGAGCGTAGGCAGTTGATGCAGGAGTAGGTCCAGAAATCGATGAGCGGTGGGGAGTTAAGCCAGGTCGTGGCGCCGGAGAGATCGGGGAGCGTGGTTGGTACTCCGTCGGAGTTGCCGCCGGCGGACATCATCATGCCGGGGTTGTTGTCGGGCTGCATCGACGCGTCTTTTGGTGGAGTGGGAGCAGCGAGGGTCGAGACGAGATGCTGTTCGAGATTCGATGTGCTGGCGAGCGAAAGCTGGGTCAGCAGGCCGCGGTCGAGACCGAATGCGACGGCGGCTACACCGGCGAGGACGGCTATGCCGAGGATGCGGCGAATCCATACGTCTGCACCTAGAGAACGCTTGAGGACGTTGAAGACGCGGCTGCCGGCTAGTAACACGACGGCTAGCGACGTGGCGGCACCGGCGGCGTAGATCAGCAGTAAAAGTGTGGTGTGGGTGCTGGCGCCGCTCAGGGCTGCTCCGGTGAGGATGAGTCCGAGGATGGGGCCGGCGCAAGGGGTCCAGAGCAAACCGGTGGCGATGCCGAGAAGGAAAGAACTGAGGATGCTGGAGGTGTTGCCGGATTGCGAGAGGCGGTTGCCGAGTTGAACCAAAGGACGGGTGAGGCGATCGGCGAGCGAGGAGAAGAGCAGCGTGAGGCCGAAGATTGCGAAAAGGATGAGGGCGGCGATGCGGCCGAATTGATTGGCGCGGACGGCCCAGCCTCCTCCGACGGCGGCGAGGCTGGCTACGAGCGTGAAGGTGAAGGCCATGCCGGCGAGAAGTGGAAGGCCGGATTTCAGGAAGGGACGGTCAGAGCGCGCGAAGACAAAGGGCAGGACAGGAAGGATGCAGGGGCTGAGTATGGTGAGGACGCCGCCCAGGTATGCGAGAACTAGCACGAGCATGGAGTTGAAATTCCTCTTGTTTATGAGAGTACGCGAGGAGGGGAATGGTTACGAATATTAGGTAGTGTCTCAGTTTGAAATTTCTGGGCGTTGAGTTTTAGGCTTCGGAAAACTTCGTCCTGTCCAGACAAAGACCAGTATGAAGCAGCAAATCGAGACGAGCGCATCGATGCAGATGCCATAGAAGAAGCCCAAAAGAGTGGCCATAGAGTTGTTATGCGGGTAAGCCCAGACAGCCCATTTCACATACAGAAACAGGAACACATAAACGAATAGAGGGAACACCAGAACAGACAGGACGAGGGCTCCCAAAGTTCGCAGTAGAATCCTTCCCATGACTGCCATGCTCTCATACCTTACTGCGCCAATCCAGCGATCTCTTCATAGCTCCAAACATGATCTGAAACACCAGTGGATAGTGAAGGCGGCTGGGGAGTGGCTGTCGATGTCGATTTCGCCAACGACTTTGCCGCGCGCGTAGATGGGGACTACGATTTCGGATTTGGTTTGGACGGAGCAGGAGAGATAGCGGGGGTCGGCGTTGACGTCGTCTACGATGACTGTTTTTCCAGAGGCGGCTGCCGCGCCGCAGATGCCTTCCGTGATGGGGATGCGGACGTGGGGGGTGGGGACGCCGATATAGGGGCCGAGGATCAGGGCTTGATCGTCGTCGGGGTCGAGCATGTAAAAGCCGGTCCAGTTGCAGTGGGTGAGATTGTGGGCGATGGTCTCGACGATGGATTGCTGAAGGGATTCCAGGGTTGAAGCGGTTGAGGCGGACTCGCGGATGTTGGAAAGGAGTGAAATCATTTCGGCGGTCAGGTTGGGAATTGAGGGATTCATTTCGAATCTATGTGTAGCACGACGTATCCCAGGTCTCAAAATCGAGACCTGGGGCACCCACAATTCGAGGAAATTGAAAGCGGGCTAATAGCGCTGCAAAAATTCGGGGTCTACGGGGCTTTCAAAGAGCGAGGCGTCGCGGGTGACGATGGTGAGGCCGGAGGGGGTGACGAAATAGTGGCGTTTGTCTTCTACCGGGTCGTAGCCGATGACGGTGCCTTCGGGTAGGTGGACGTCGCGGTCAATGATGGCTCGGCGGATGCGGCAGTGGCGACCGATGTTGACGTGGGAGAAGATGATGCTGGCGTCCACTTCAGAGTAGGAGTTTACGCGCACATCCTGGGAGACTACGCAGTTGGAGACCTGAGCGCCAGAGATGATGACGCCGGCGGTGATGACGGAGTTGACCGCCATGCCGGAGCGGCCCGGCTCCCCGAAGACGAACTTGGCCGGAGGATACTGGCGGACGCGGGTACGAACAGGCCAGCTTTTGTCGTAGAGGTTGAAGGTTGGCGAGACCGAACAGAGGTCCATGTTGGCGTCGTAGTAAGCGTCAAGAGTGCCCACGTCGCGCCAGTAGAGCGCCTGCTGCTTGTTCTCGTCCACGAAGCTGTAGGCCATCATTTTTTTCTTGCCCAGCAGGCTGGGGAGAACGTTGTGGCCGAAGTCGTGCTTGGAGTCGGGGTCTTCGGCGTCGGCGATCAGGGCTTTGAGCAGGACCTCGGTATTGAAGATGTAAATACCCATGGAGGCGTCGACGGAGTTGGGATTGACGGGCGAGCGGTAGCTCGTGAAGGCCGGCTTCTCCTGGAATCCCTGGATCTCGCCGGAGTGGCCCACCTCGACGACGCCGAAGCGCGGGACTTCATCGGGGGAAATGGGGATGGTGGCCAGGGTGATCTCGGCGTTGGTCTCCTTGTGGTGCTCGAGCATGCGGCTGTAGTCCATTTTGTAGATGTGGTCGCCGGAAAGGATGATCATGTACCTGGGCTGTTCGCTGCCGATGGAGTAGATGTTCTGATAGACGGCGTCGGCAGTGCCCATATACCAATTTGCGCCTGTGCGCTGCATGGGCGGGAGCAGCTCAAAGAACTCGCCGAGCTCCTGGGCGACGATGCCGGTCCATCCTTCGCGGATGTGGCGATTGAGCGAGAGGGCTTTGTACTGAGTGAGGATGAAGACGCGGCGGAGGCCGGAGTTGATGCAGTTGGAGAGAGTGATATCGATGATGCGGTAGTGGCCGCCAAAGGGGACTGCGGGTTTGGCGCGATCGCGGGTGAGGGGGAAGAGGCGTTCTCCGGCTCCGCCCGCCAGTAATACGCCGAGTGTGTCTCTCATATCCATTGGTTTCTGCCCTTGGTTGACCTAATGCGGAAATTCAGAATGCCTGATGGTAACTCCGGCCTGATTTTCCCGTGGTACTAAATTCAGACGGCCCACAGAACGGGAGAATACCACATGCAGATGAAAGCAGTGACCTTATTGGCCGGGCCGAAATGAAATTATGACGCGAAAAAGGTCAATAGGCCAATGTGGAACCCATGCCTTAGATGGAGATTGGGTCGCGAACCCGGCCTGAGAAGCCTGGGAGGGACTGGCACGAAGCGAGGGGACCCCTGATTTGCGCTGCTTTTAACGCAGCTTGTTGAATTTGTGCAGCACGCTTACCGAGAGGCCGAAGTTCCAGTAGCCATAGGTGGCCATGTTTCCGTAGTTGATGCTGTAACGGGTGTACATGGCATCGGGCGTGAAGCGGAGGGCCCAGCGGGCCGAGCGGTTGAGGTCGATGTGGCCGCCGACGATGGCCGCAGGGGCGGTCTGGTCGGGGAAGAAGCCGGCTTCTTCGGGTGTGTGTCCCGCACCCACGTGCGAATCAAAGCGTGCGCCGCCAAAGAGGGCATGAACAGTCAGCGCGCCGTGCTTGTTGTGTGGCCCCAACCATTCCGGGCCGGCGGCAAACATATATTGGCTGACAAACGGACCCTTGATGAAATAGGGATTGACCAATGCGCCGCTGGAGCCGAGGTAGGCACGTCCGGTGCCTTCCACTCCCAGGTTCCTGGTGAACCAGACAGAGCCGGTGAGATCGAGTCCACCGAGGTTGGAGCCTTGCTCGAGGGGGGGCGGTCCGGCTTTTTGGTGGCCATAGGCCGCGCCGAGGGAGAGGTCGAATCGATTGTCGTAGCGGACACCCGCCAACGGGTCGACGGCAATGTAGGTGCCGTTGCCGGCAGTGCGAGCGGCGGCGGTCTGAGCCTGGGCGCGGGTTCCTGCACAAAGGACCAGGGCGGCAAGGACTACGAGAAATGTAGAAGTGATGACTTTAAGACGCATTACCATTCAGCTTACAAGACTGCGCCGACAGGTGACAACGCGGAGCGGGAGATTTTGACGGGGCTACGGCTCGCAGCGCTCGGTCTGGCGGGTCCAGACTAGATAGCGGACTGTCTTCAGGGTTTCGGTAACCGCCTCTGTACTTGAAGAGTCGTCCAGATCGGGCATGAGCGGGGGGGCAGGATGCGCACGCCACTCCAGCGGCAGGCGGCTGAAGATGAGGGCGGCACGGGGAAGGTGATGGGGACTGGAAACCACCTCTGCCGAGCTCCAGCCATGGGCTTTCATGATGCGCGCGGCAAAGCAGGCGTTCTGGATGGTATTGCGGGACTCCGGTTCAACAAAGATGGCGGAGTCGGGAATGCCCTGGGCGTGGGCGGTGCGGGCCATCACACCGGCCTCGACGAAACGATTTCCGGCCGTTCCGCCGGTGAGAATCAGATGAGTGGCCACGCCGCGCTCGTACTCGTGAACAGCCTCAGTGACGCGGGCCAACTGGGCGGGGGTGGGATTGCCGTCCCTGTCAGCGGGAGAGCCGAGAACGATGATGGCGTCAAAGCGGGTGAGGGAGGTGTTCGAGGTGGGGGCGAACTGGCGGGCGAGAACTGCCCAGGCGAGTACGGCCAAACCCAGCGATATAAGAACGAATGAAGCTAATATGCAATTTTTCAACCAACTGCGCTGGTTTTTCCGGCGGGCGGGAGTGGTTCGGTGGGCGCGCGCAGGGGCTGGGCGGCGAGGGGTTCGTGGGGGCGCAGAATGGGCCAAGAAGAATTGCCTCCAGTTTTCACTGTAACCCGGAACAGGAAGTGGACTCGGGGCTTCTGGGTTGCGTTTGTGGGTTCCCACCCATGACACGGTAAAGCTGTGTCATGGATGGGGCACGGGCATTTGTGGGGGACACTCTCGAAAGGCGATTGAAGTTCGCGATGGCGGAATCAGCCTAAATCGGCGGGAGTGTCCCACCCGGAGAATACAAAGTCTTTCAATGGCTTACGCTCGCGAGGGGCAATTTCCTGGGCTAAGTGCCGCTCGTTTTTGAGGGCGGAGGGTTCGCCCTGGTAGCCGAGGGCGATGACTGCGCCGAGAACGAAATCATCAGGGATTTCAAAGGCCTGGCGGGCTGCGGCTTCGTCAAAACCGGCCATTTGATGAGTGGCGAAACCCATGGCTGAGGCCTGGAGCGTGAGGTAGGAAGTGGCGGCGCCGAGGTCATAGAGGGCCACGCGGTTTGGCTCGCCACTATGGGAGAATTTGGTTTTGGCGGCTCCGAGGATGAGCACCGGTGCTGCTCCGGCCCAGGCCTGGTTGAAGGGTATGAGGGAGTCGTGTATCTTTTTGTAGGTCAATGAGTTGCGAGTTCCAACGAGAAAGCGCCAAGGCTGCTCGTTGTAGGAGGAGGCGGCCCAGCGGGCGGCTTCAAAAACCAGGGCGAGATCGGCGGGGTCGACCTTGCGATCAGAATAGGAGCGCGGACTCCAGCGGCTGTGAATGATCGGCAGTACTCCCCTGACTGGGGGAGCCTTCTTTAACTGATTCGTTTCAGCGGCGGAGAGGGTCATGAGGGAAAGAGTCCTTTGAATGAAGAATTTGGCTACTCCTCTTTGATTCCGGGATTGGCGGGAAGATTCGAATACAGCTAGTTAGCGGGTCAGCTAGCCGGCTGGTTGGCGGATCAGCTGGTCAGCGGGGTTGGGTTGGTGCTCTCTACGGCGAGGGGTTGGTCGGCCACGCATACTCGATTTCGCCCTGCTCGTTTTGCATCATAGAGGGCCCGGTCGGCAGCGGCTGTTAGAGATTCGAGGGTGCAAAGATGCTGGCCTGTGGCCGTTGCTACGCCAACGCTTACGGTCAGGTAAGGGACAACCGACGATTCGGGGTGGGGCAACCGAAGGGCCGCTATAGCCTCTCGAACCGACTCGGCGATTTGCACGGCGTCGGCAGCGGCGGTAATGGGAAGAATGATGGCGAACTCCTCGCCGCCGACGCGGGCGACAACGTCGATCTGGCGGCGCGCAATTTTGAGTAATTCCGCTCCCAGCAGGACCAGATATTCGTCGCCGCGCTGGTGGCCTTGAGAGTCGTTCAGCGCTTTGAATTGATCAACATCGATGCTGAGCAGCGAGAGGGCGTTCCTGGTTCTCATTAGCCGGGCACATTCCTTTTCGAGGGCCTGGTCGAAGACTCGCCGGTTGGACAACCCCGTGAGCGGGTCAGTGAAGGAGAGGCGCGATAGCTCCTCGTTTGCCAGGCGCAGATCCGCGGTCTTCTCCGCCACCAGCCGCACCAATTCTCGTTCACGGTGTTGGGCGCCGAGGAAACGCAGCCGCATTGATACGGCCACCACCGAGAGCGGAATCAAAATGCAAAGGCCGATAAACCACCAGGCCGAATACCAGGGAGTGAGGATGCGGAACGGGAACTCCGCGCCGTGGCCGCTCCAGACGCCATCGCTTTCGCGGGCTTCAATCTCCAGCCGGTAATTGCCGGGCGCGAGTTTGGCGAACTGGAGCTCGCGTTGGGAGGTCTCTGTCCAGCTTGAAGCGGCGCCCTCAAGCCGGTAGCGGAAGACGACACCGTTTTCGCGCTGTGCGTTGAGCGCTGAATAACGCGCAACGAGCGAGTTGGCATGGATGCCAAAGGAGGGATTTTGAAGGGCGGAAATATCTTTATCCCCAACCGCAAGGCGAGTGAAAACGACCTCGATGGGAGCATTGGGCGCGAGGCTCGGGAAGGGCTTGAAGCGCGAAAGTCCGCCGCTGGTACCAATCCAGACAGTACCGTCCGGCTCGGCGGCAAATGCGTTCAGATTGCAGTCGTCCCAGACCAGGCCATCGTTCATGTCGTAGTGGCTCCAGTGGGCGCCATCCCACACATCGACGCCGCGCTCGGTGCCGGCCCAGAGGCGGCCCATGGCGTCGTAGGCAAGGAAGTAAATAAGGCCGTCGCTGCCGCTTCTCTGGACACCTTTCTCAATGGTCACGCCGCCGGACTGGGGATGGACGCGGTCAATGCCTCCACCGAAGCGGTAGCCGACCCAGATTACGCCGTTGGGTCCGGCGCCCAGGGATAGGACTTCAGTATTGCTAAGGCCGTCAGCGCGGGTGAGGCTTTTCCATTTGCCGTTTGCGTATTCGTAGAGCCCGCCGACTCCACCGGCCCATACCGTGCCATCAGTACCTTCAGCAATGGCCCACATGCGCGTGGAGGGCAACTGGTCGATGCGGGAGAACCTGCGGTAGGGGGCAGTGGCCATAAACAGGCCGGCATCGGTGGCGACCCAGAGACGTTGTTCGCGATCGAAGCGCAGGGTGTATGCCAGCTTGCCGATTAGACCCTGGCTCTCTCCAAACCACCCGATCTTGCCTGTTCGCGCATCGATACGGGCCACGCCTCGGGCTTCAGTGCCTATCCAAAGGTCACCGTTGGGAGACTTGCGCAAGCTGTGTACCGGGAAACCATAGAGTCCCGCAACGCTCTTGAACGAGAGGCCGAATTGCTGCCGCACACCGCGAAACAATCCCACTTCAGTTCCCACCCAGAGAGAACCATCTTCCCTGGGCAGGATTTCGTAGACCAGATCGCTGGCCAGCCCGCTTTCAGTGGAGTAGCTCTCCCACTCGCGGTATCCTCGCCATTGCACCAGTCCCCGGCCTGCCATTCCGATCCAGAGAGAGTGCTGGCGGTCCTCGTAGGCGGAGTAGACGGTTCCGCGCAGGCCGTCGGAGCGGCCGATGGTTTGCCATCCCTTCGCGTCCTCGATAAGCAACCCCTGGGGTGAGTTAAACAGGATCCTTCCGCCTCGATCGACGCTGAGCGCCGCACCCATGCTCAAGGATGAAGAGGGCAGGTTTGGCCTTTGGAATTTTTGTTTCCCGGCGGGCCATACAAAAATACCGAGAGTCCGCGCGCGGACCCAGAGATTTCCAACATTGTCTTTCAGGATGGTCTGCAGCTCGTGGCCGGGAAGTCCACTCTCCTGTCCGAAGACTTGAGTGCCACGGGCATCCATGCGGCAAAGTTCGAGTCCGCAGCCGTACCACAGGACATCGCCATCGACCAATATCCCATAGGCGCCGGGAGCGGAAGTTCCCTGGGGCTGGGGGAAGACGCGCATCGCGAATTCATCGTGCCCAGGCTGGGAAGAGAGTTCCACCAGCCCACCATTGGTGCCGATAAAGGTGTGGCCTTTTCCGTCCGATTGGATGGCGAAGGCCCAGGGGATGGACTTGAAGGGACCGGGGATCTTTTCAAAGCGATTGCCCGAAAGATGGTAGAGGCCAAAGTCTCCACCAACAAGAAGAGAACCATCGGGTGCGTCGCCAAAGGCAGCGCCTGAATTGGAGGGTATTCTCTGCGCCGTTCCAAAGGCCTCAAAGCGATCGCCGTCATAGCGGTAGATGCCGTTTTCAGTGCTTACCCAGAGGAAGCCGATGTGGTCCTGGTAGATTCTGCGGACCGCGAGGTTGTTCAGGCCTTCCGCGGAACCAAAACTGCGGAAACTGTATTCCTGAGCACACAGCGACTCGCCTGCCAGCGTCAGCAAGGCCAAGGCACACGAGATTGCTTTCCTTAGCACTAGAAGAAAATCGGCAGATGGGGCTGGACTCTTTAAGCGGGAGTCTGCTTGCAGAGCCGATTTGCTGAAATTCTACGCTGATTCGAGGTGGCCATCTGTTTCAAAGTGCTCTAGACCTTTGGGCGTTTGTAGAAGGGGAGGGGAACTTGTTTGGCGCGGACCTGGGATTGGCGGACCTGGACGAGGAGATCTTCGCCGCCGAGGGCTGTCTGGGTTGGGACCAGAGCAAAGGCGATGTTGGTTTTGAGGAATGGAGCGGGGGAGCCGGAGGTGATGACGCCGATCTCTTTGCCTTCGAGGTTGAGGACGGGATAACCGTCGCGGGCGATGCCGCGGTCGATCATTTCGAGACCTACGAGTTTGCGGGTTGGACCGCCGGAGGATTGGATTTCGAGGAGGGCCTGGCGGCCGATGAAGTCGCCTTTGTCGAGCTTGAGGAAGCGGTCGAGGTTGGCTTCAAAGACGTTGATGGAGTCGGATATTTCGTGGCCGTAGAGGCTCATTCCGGCTTCAAGACGGAGGGTATTGCGCGCGCCGAGGCCACAGGGACGGATGCCGAACTCCTGACCGGCAACGAGGAGTTCGTTCCAGACTTTTGTGGTTGTGGGTTCGTCTGCGGGGAGATAGAGCTCGAAACCGTCTTCGCCGGAGTAGCCGGTGCGGGCGATGAGGACGTTGGGGACGCCGGCGACTGTACCAAATGTGAACCAGTAATTTTTGATTGCGGAGAGATCGACGGTGGTGAGTTTGCGGAGGGTTTCAAGGGCGCGCGGGCCTTGGAGAGCGAGCTGGGAGTAGTAGCTGGAGTAGTCGGCGATGTGGATGGAAGGAAAGCTGCCGACCTGCCGGCGAATCCAGGCGTAGTCTTTGTCTTTGGTGCCGGCGTTGACTACGAGGAGATAGTCATTGGGGCTGAGACGATGGACGAGGATATCGTCGACGAAGGTTCCCTCAGGAGTGAGCAGGGCGGAGTATTGGGCCTGGCCGTCTTTGAGACGGGAAGCGTCGTTCATGGTGATGTGCTGAACGGCGGCCAGCGAGCCGGGACCGCGGAACTGAATCTCGCCCATGTGGGAGACGTCAAACAGACCGACGGCGGTGCGGACGGCGAGATGCTCGGCGAGGATGCCTGCTCCGGGACCGGGGTACTCGACCGGCATATCCCAGCCGCCGAAGTCGACCATTTTGGCGTGGTGGGCGCGGTGAGTGGAGTTGAGGGGGGTCTTTTTCAATTCGAGAACGGTCATGAGCTCCTCTTGAGTGCCGCAGTGGTGCTGTGCATACGATAGGGAGGATGCGGCATTGGGGTCAACCACCACCTGGCACCTGCGGTGCGGCAGCCGGCGCTTGCGCGCCCGTTGTGATTTGGAACAAGACATAGTTGAGAAGAGAGGTTGAGGGGATGAATTTTTTTCGTGGGGGATTGATGCTGGTGGCGGCGGGGATTGCGCTTTGGAAGGGATGGGCAATTCATAGGGGGCCGTATGCGTGGATGGCATTTGGATTGGGAGCGGCGGCGCTCGGGTTGGCTGCGTGGCATTTTACGCGGAAGAGCGAGCGTGAACGCAGTTAACGAAGAAACGCATCAAGAATCAATGCTGAATTCTTCTTCAACAACTTGCTGGATTGATTCGGGTCTCTAAGGGTCGTGCGGTTGGTTGATGGGCTCAGACCGCGGAGGAAGACATATGTTGGTTACGGGATGGAATGCACTGGCGCTCATGCGGATTGGAATTGGCCGGGGCGATGGATTGATGTGGCTTTTAGCGCTGGTGGTGATCGGGGCGCTGGTGTGGGCGCTTACCCGGCCGGGTGGGAACGATCCGGCGAAAAACTAGAAGTGGATGGGGAACTTCACTTGCGCCGTGCGCGCCAGAAGGAAGAGACGGTGAGGTAAAGGAAGACCAGGGCTACACCGGAGTAGACAAGGAATTTTATGTGGTTGGGGCCTTGTGTGTAGTCCATGCGGGTGATCCAGGCGAAGCGGCCGAAGACTACGACAAAAAGGAAGAAGAAGACGCCGGTGACTTCAAGCATGAGGATTCCGCCAACACGGCGGAAAGGCTTAAGGAAGCCGCCGATGCCCCGGCCGAGACCACGCGTAGCGTGGCCGGCTACCTTGCCGGCGGTGCGGGCTGCGGACTGCGAGGCTGGCTGATTGGCCGCGGCCTGGGCTCCGGCCGCAATGCTCTGGCCGGCGATGCGGCCGGCAATGCGAAGACCGATGCCGAGTGTGCGACCGATGTTTTGAGGTTTCATTCCGTTTATGATGGTAGCAGCGCCGCTTGCCGCGCTGCTCTACCGCTTATTTGCCGCTTTACGAGTTGCCGCGCGGCGGCGATCGAAGTAAGGTAGATAGAAATCTTACGCCGCTCCCCTCGCCAGTTTCTGCGCGGGCCGCCGCACATGGAGGACCCCATGACATCTCGCCTGCGCGAACTGATTCAACAACTTGGTGAAGCCATTCACGAATCGGTGATTGAAAGCGAGCAGATCGCCGGGGTAGTGCAGGATATTCGCAAGCAAGGCTTTGACGTGCTGCTGATGCTGGAAGCGACGATTGGGCTGAACGATGTTGCCGCCAAGGAAGGCACGGATTCCGAGGGCGTTCCGGTGCATGGCGACGAAGATGGAGCCTTCACGCAAAACGATCTGCATTTTCTGCGTTCGCTGCGAATTTCAGTTGAGGGCGAGGCGGAGAATGCTTCGGAGTCGGATACGCCGTAGTTCACATTCGTCACAAGATCTTACGTCCCTAAGCGCAGTGCGAAACGACTGCTCTTTGTTTTGTGGTATCCCAGGTCCCAAAATCGGGACCTGGGGCACCCAAATTTGTTCTGGATGAAGCTGCCTAAATACAAAACAGACTTAGCATTGTCTCGTGGCGTCCCACCCTTGCGATAGAAAAAATCGCAAGGATGGGGCACTCAGGTTTGTGGGGTTAGGCGGATATGAAAGACGCTAGCTTTTGAGCGCCACTTTTATGTGCAGTTCCTTGAGTTGATGATCGCTAACCCTTGTGGGGGCTTCGGCCATGAGGTCGAGGGCTTTGGCGGTTTTGGGGAAGGCTATGATTTCGCGCAGGCTGGGAGCGCCGGCGAGGATCATGACGATGCGGTCCAGGCCTAAGGCGATGCCACCGTGGGGCGGAGTGCCGTATTCGAGGGCGTCGAGGAAGAAGCCAAAACGGGCGCGGGCTTCTTCGTCGCTGATGCCGAGAGACTGGAAGATCTGCTGCTGTACGTCTTTGCGATGGATACGGATGGAACCGGAGCCTAACTCGAGGCCGTTCAGGGCGAGGTCGTAGCAGTTGGCGCGGACCGAGGCCGGGTCGGTGAGCAGGTTTTTCATATCGGCTTCATAGGGCGCGGTGAAGGGGTGGTGCGCGGGAACCCACTTGGCGGAGGCTAGCTCGTACTCAAACATGGGGAAGTCGACGATCCAGATGGGCTGGAAGGCGGTTGAGCCTTCGATGCACGCTCCAGATTCCGGATCGGCTTGCTGAACAGTTTGTTCGGTGAGGGCGAAGGCTCCGTGACGGTCGGCGTATTTTTTTGCCAGCTCGTTGCGGAAGTTGCCAGCGGCGGAGTAGACGTTGATTTCGCGCTCACTGAGACGGCCTTCAAATTTTGTGTCGCTCGCCTTTACGGGATGCGCGGGATCGCCGGCGACGATGATGACGAAGTCGGCTTCGGAGGCTCCGGCTAGCTCGCGCACCTTGACTGCGGCTTCGGGGAAGCTCTTGGCGAGGCGCTTGAAATCGTCGATGAATTTGGCGCCTTTTTTCAGGTCGAAGATGGGATGGTTCTCTTCGCGCTCCTTGCGGCTCAGCTCGCCTACGTTGGGAATGCGCAGGGCGACGACGGGCAGCGCGGGGTCGATTTGCAGAGTGGCGAGGGCGGCATCGGTAAATGCGGGACGCACATCGGTGAGGCCGGGCAGGCGCAGGTCGGGCTTGTCAGAGCCGAAGCGGCGCATGGACTCGTCGTAGGTGATGCGCGGGAAAGGCGTGGGAAGGGTGATGCCGGCGGCGGCAAATGCTGCGGCCATGAACTGCTCGACGACGGCGAAGACGGTCTCCCGGTGAGGGAAGCTCATCTCCAGATCGACCTGGGTGAATTCAAGCTGGCGGTCGGCGCGCTGGTCCTCATCGCGAAAGCAGCGGGCGATTTGGAAGTAGCGGTCGAAGCCGGAGACCATGAGTAGCTGCTTGAAGATCTGCGGAGATTGCGGGAGGGCGTAGAACTCGCCGGGATGGACGCGGCTGGGGACCAGGAAATCGCGCGCGCCTTCTGGGGTGGACTTGGTCAGGATGGGGGTTTCGATTTCGAGGAAGCCCTGACGGCTGAGGCTCTCACGGATCGCAAGTGTAATGTCGTGGCGGAGACGGAAGTTGCGCTGCATCTCAGGGCGGCGCAGGTCGACGTAGCGATATTTGAGGCGGACTTCTTCGTTCTGGATGGCTTCTTCAGAGGGCGAGAAGGGCGCCAGGCGGCTGTCGTTTAAGACGAGGAGCTGGGTGGCTTCAATTTCGATTTCGCCGGTGGGCATTTTCGGGTTGATGGCGTCAGCGTCGCGCAGGCGGACTTTGCCTACGGCGGCGACGACGTACTCGGAGCGGACCTGTTCGCCCTTGGTGTGGCCGTCGGGGGTCAGCTCTTTGTCGAGCACGATCTGGGCGATTCCGGTGCGGTCGCGGAGATCGAGGAAGATGAGATTGCCGTGGTCGCGGCGGCGGTTTACCCAGCCCATGAGAACTACGTGCTGGCCGGCGTTGCTGGCGCGCAGATCGCCGCAGAGGTGAGTACGTTCGAGACTTCCTAGAAAATCGAGCACTGCTCGTGTCCTTATTCTGGTGAGGAGTCTGCGAGAAAAACCGCCAGCTCCGCACGTGGAACTTTTGATTGAATGCCTGTCGAGAAGGTCTTCACTGTAAGGATACCGGATTGGAGCTCGTCTTCGCCGAGGATGACGATGCGGCGGGCGGTCTTTTCGGCGGCTTCAAAGGATTTTTTGAGGCGGAAACTGCCTTCGCCGAGCTCGATCCATAGGCCTTTGTTGCGGAGCTCACGAGCCAGGATGAGGGCGGCGGGGTTTAGATTTTCGCCTAGCGGGGCGATGAATGCGTCCCCCTTTAGTGCGGCGGAGTTTTGGTTGAGTGTGGCTTGCAGGGTTAGCACGAGACGGTCTTCGCCGATGGCGAAGCCGATGCCGGGGGCTTTGGAGCCGCCGAGCATCTCGCTAAGACCGTCGTAGCGGCCGCCGCCGAGCAGAGCGTTTTGCGCGCCGAGGCCGCCATGGGTGAACTCGAAGGTGCTACGGGTGTAGTAGTCGAGGCCGCGGACTAAACGGTGGTTGAGGGTGTAAGGGACGCCGGCGGCGTCGAGGGCGGAAGTTACGGCGGCGAAGTGGGTTCGGGATGCGTCGTCGAGGGAATCGCTGATTCTTGGGAGCGTTTCGATGATGGGCTGGTCGGCGGGGACTTTGCAGTCGAGAACGCGCAGGGGGTTGGTGACGGCGCGGCGCTGGCAGTCCTCACACATTTGGCCGACGACCGGGACGAGGGCGGCGCGGAGGGTTTCGTTGTAGCGGGCGCGGTCCTCGGAGGACCCTACGGAGTTGAGCTCAAGGGTCCAGCCGGTGATGCCTAGCTCGTCCAGCAGTGTAGCTAGCATCTCCAAGACCTCCGCATCCCGCAAGGGACTTTCGCTGCCTGAGGATGGAGGGCCGAGGACTTCGGCGCCGATTTGCGAGAACTGGCGATAGCGGCCCTTCTGCGGGCGCTCGCGGCGGAACTGGGGGCCGATGTAGAAGAGCTTTTGAAGCTGGCCGGATTCGCCGAGGCCGTGCTCGATGTAGGCGCGAACTACGCCAGCGGTGTTTTCAGGGCGGAGTGTGAGGGATTGGGTTTTTTCAGATTGCGCGCGGGCGCGGTCTTCCCAGGTGTACATTTCCTTGGAGACGATGTCGGTTTCCTCGCCTACGCCGCGGGCGAAGAGGGTTGTGTCTTCGAAGATGGGAGTGCGGATTTCGCCGAAGTTGTAACGGGCGAAGACGTCGCGGGCGGTTGCTTCGATGCGGTTCCAGAGGGCGGTTTCCGGGGGCAACAGGTCGCGGGTGCCGCGGACGGCTTTCAGGGTCTGACTCATGGTGGTAACCTTTCGGAATGGTTCTGATCCTCGAAATCGCGGCTGGCATCGTTTTGGGTGTTCTCGCACTTTTGTGGCTCAACGATTTATTCACGGACGACCCACCTCCGTAGAACCAGGTCGGCCCTTAGTCAACATCTTAGGATACAAGGTGTGAGCCATGATTCTCCATACCGCTTTATTCGCTGCGTTTATCGTTGACCAGGCACAACCAGCGCAGTGCGTGTACGCTTCGACAGATTCCCCTTGGAAATGGATTATTCAAAGTGTGATTCCGGTAGCAGGTGGTACTTTGATCGCGGTATGGTCGTTTGTTCAGAACCGCACTTTAGAGCAGAAGCAGTGGGATCGAAACCAGAAGGCTGCGCATAAACAGTGGATTCTTGATCAGAAAAAAGCAGAATGGAGTGGATTATTAAGAGCTACTGCGGAAGTCCAGCGTGTGCTGCGAATTGTGAACACGCCTAATAAGGAGCGAATAGAGAGAATTGTGGATGAGCTTAAGCCAGCAGTGCATGATCTCTCGGTTGCAAGCGCAAATTGCTTTTTTCTGCAAAGTTTTTTCGCAGAGCCAGCAAAACGCGAGAAGTTTTACTCATTCATCAAAGATGCAGATGATACGTCTGAATTAATAGGCGGCCTACGCACGGTATATAGATATCCAGACTTTACTCCGACTCAACAGGAGAGCAGCGATCTCATCGCAAGGATTCTGAATGAAACAGGGAGAATCACGGTGAAATACTTAGAATTTAACGAATGGTTGCGTAAGGAAGCTTCCGAAGACCTCGGCGTAGATTCATCTGAAAAGTCCGCAGGGTGAGAATAGATTTGTGAGGTTGTCTGTATGGAGAGGAATGTCGTTCTAACGAATGATGAGAACGGCTGGATTGTCGCTGAATGTCCAGAACTGCCTGGCTGCGTTAGCCAAGGCGAGGACGAAGCGGAGGCTTTGGCGAACATCCGTGAAGCAATGGCAGGATGGCTTAGGGCGGAAGAGCAAAAGAATGCAGAAGAGCGTATTTGAGCGCAGTGCGGAACTCTCTGAAGCATACCTCAGGGCCTAAAGGCCGACGTTTATTTTTTTGAATTTACGGCACGACTGAAGTCGTGCCCTGTTACAAAGCGGGCCTGCTAGCGAGTTTTTTAAGCAGCGTGTTTATTTTAAGCAGCGTGTTTAGTAGTTACTTTGCCGCCATCTTCTCCCGCAAAACCGCGACAAGAGTGCGACCGTTCAACTCTTCCGGAGTGACCACGAGTTGCTTCGATTGAAGAGCCTCGTGGAGCGTGGTCTCAAGCCGCGATCTGTGCTTCAGCGTTCCCCGCCGCACCCGACCCTCCTGCACAGCTTGCGAGAACGCCGCCGACAGCTTCTCGCGGTTCTCGTAGAGCCAATTGGCCTCGCCGGTTTCGTTTTCAAACTTCGGAATCTTCAGTTTTTCCATAGTGCTCAAGCTCACTTTTTGATTGACTTCAGCAGGGTGCGGTCGATGCGGGTTTGCCAGCCTGGGCCGGTGGATTTGAAGTGGTCGACTACTTCGGGGGAGAGGCGCAGTGAGACTAGTTTTTTGGTGGGGGATTTTTGGGGACCGCGCTTGCCTCGGCGGACTACTTTACCTTTGCGGATGAGATCGGCCTGGGCGAGCCAGTCCCACGAGGCTTTGGCTTCGATGGGGTCGCGAGGAGCGACTTCGGGGTCGTGGGGGATGGAGTCGCCCTCTAAGATGGCCGTTAGGCGCTCCCAGTTCGTCTCGATATCTGTATCTTTCTTGTTCATGCTGTTTTGAAGTGGAGGTCGTGTTTCTTCCGATTGGAACTTCGCTTTTACCCAGCCCATATACGACATTATTAATTGTAGCTACAAAATGTTAAAACGCAAGTGAATTCAGTGTTGTGCTTAACTCTTCAGATTGGAAAGGCGCATTGCTTCGTCCCGCATAAGCACTATTTAATTGTAGATACAATTTAATTATAAAGCAAGATGATTCCGGCAAGATACAGGTTGAGAGCGGTTCTTGATTTTGCCCGACTGGATGAGGGTTCTAGTTGGCGGTGTCGACGTCAAGGACGAAATAGTCCACGGCTAAGGGCTTGATCATTTCTCGGGTTCCAGTCCGCCGTTCAGATAGATCTCAACGTAGTCGAGGTAGTTCTTTGCGTATTCGAGGATCAGGGCGCGGTCTTTGTCGTCGAGCTTGCGGCGGAGCTTGGCGGGGACGCCGGCCCAAAGGGTTTTGGGCGGGACTACGGTGTGCTCGGGGACGACTGCGCCGGCGGCGATGATGGAGCCGGGGCCGATGCGGGCATTGTTGAGGATGGTGGCGCCCATGCCGATGACCACTTCGTTTTCAACCACGCAGCCGTGGACGGTGGCGTTGTGGCCGATGGTGACCCAGTCGCCGACGTGGACGGGGTAGAGGTTGCGCTGGCCGTGGAGGACGGCGCAGTCCTGGACGTTGGAGTTTGCGCCGACGCGGATGGAGTGGACGTCGCCGCGGAGAACGGCGTTCATCCATACTGAGGAGCGCTCGCCCAGGGTTACGTCGCCGATGAGTTGCGCGGAGAGATCGACGTAGCAACTGGCGGGGACGTGCGGCGTGTGGCCCTGGTAGCTACGGATCATGGTCGTGACCTCCTGAGGGAAGGATATTGCATTGCGGGAATGGGGAGAGCGAACCCTCCGGGGCTAAAGCCCAGGATTTTTCTCGGCTTAATGCGGGGGTTGAAACCCCCGCCTCTCTCCGAATGAAGTGTCTTTCGTTTGCCAGAGACAAAAACTTCCAGGCATTTCAAATTCGCATGATTTACGTTAATGGATTCTCCTGGATTTTTATTACCAGGCAGGTTACGAAATTGTCGCCGGAGACCAGCATCTGATGGGGCAGGCCTGCAGGGACATGGGCGGTATCGCCGGCTCGCAATTCCTGGCGTGTGCCGCCGTCGATGGAAACGCCGCGCAGCTCGCCGGGAGCGATGGTCTCTGCGCCGGTGAGCTTGCCGCCGGTGAGCAGAGTTGCGCGGCCTTCGAGAACGTGAAAAATATCGGCGAAGTTTTCATGCAGTTCGGCCTGGCCGTCGCGGCTGCGGAACAGAAGCATGGTGGCGTGCTGCGGGTAATCTCTGAGGGTTTCGCTGGCTGAACCATCGCCGTGTTTGGCAAGCTTGCGCAGATAGGCGGCGCGTTCCAGGAGAATGGCGGAGGACCAATGGTCCAGATAAGGCTGGTTTTTTGCGGGTTTGGTTGCATGTGGGGGCGCGATTTCCTTCTCAGCAGGAAGGAGTTCTTTGAGAATTTCCTGGGATAGTCTGTCCATCTGTTTATTTCCTTCGGGACTATTGGTTTCTGCATGAATGATTTCCTTGCGCCGTCCCTACGGGACTCCGTGACGAATTCGTGAAACCCTTTTTCCCCACGCTACCACCCCAAGAAACAAAGACCATTTCTTGGGGTCCCCGGCGAAGCGCGGGGCTAACTAACTCTGCGCCTCCGGCGCGTTTGTGCTGAGATTACTTTTGCAATCCTCAATGAGGCCCACGTCAATTATGCGGCATATACGGCACGACTGAAGTGGTGTCCTGATTCAAAGCCCGTTCATGAAACGCCTACCGAGCGTTCGGCAGAAAACCTCTCTTATTTCATTTCCGCCAGTTGGCGGGCGCGGCGAAAGATGGATAAAAACATGGGGCGCGTGAGCTTGCCGGTGTTGGTGTTTTGGAGCGAGGGATGGTAGCTGGCTATCAGGGTTAGACCGCTGGGCAACGTGTATTCTGCGGCGTGGCGGAAGACGTAGCTGGAACGGGATGCGATATGGCCTGCGCGGAGCTGGTGGCGGAGAAAACCGTCAAAGGCGATTTTGCCGAGGCAGACGACGACGCGCAGGTTGCGGAGCAGGCGGAGTTCTTCGTCGAGCCAGGGGGCGCAGTTGGCGAGCTCTTCGGGTGTGGGTTTATTGGCCGGCGGGGCGCAGTGGCAGACGGCGGTGATCCAGAGATTGGCGAGCTTCATGCCGTCGTTGCGGGAGATGGCTTTGGGCTGCGAGGCGAAGCCGGCTTGATGGAGGACGGGAAATAAAAAGTCTCCCGATCCGTCGCCGGTGAACATGCGGCCGGTGCGATTGGAGCCGTGCGCTCCGGGGGCAAGGCCGAGGACGAGGACGCGGGCATCGGGGTCGCCGAAGGAGGGAACGGGCTTGCCCCAGTATTCAAAGTTTGTGTATGCGCGGCGGCGGACTCGGGCGATTTCAGCCGAGTAGGCGCGCAGGCGAGGACAGCGGGTGCAGGCCACGATTCGGGAGTTGAGGACGGCGAGCGATGAAGGGGAAACGGCCATGATTGGATTTTATTGGTTCCTGCATAAATATGTCCTTGCGCCGTCCCTACGGGACTCCGTGCCAAATTTTGTGGGATTCCTTTACCCCACGCTGAAGCGCGGGGCTAACAAACATTGCGCCTACGGCGCGGGTGCATCGATTCGGCGCAAAGCATACCCCATGCTGAAGCGCGGGGCTAACAAACTCTGCGCCTCCGGCGCGATTTTGAGGACATTGAAGTTTCACATTCGGGTACTAATTCAATTTCTCTTGAAACATAGCTGTGAAATTACCAACAGCCGCAGATGCAAACGCGAGGCTGGCTGGCGTAGAATGGCACCGTTGCGCGGATACGCTCTTATGCGTTGGTCAAGCTGCTCCGGAGCGGGTTTCCGGGAAAATTCAAACCGCGCGCCAAGGGATGGATGGAGATGAAGCTATTGGCTCATGTACTTTCTCTGCTGCCGTTTATTTTGCCTGCTTTGATGGCCGGCCCGTTAATGATGATGGCAAACGCCCAGGCTGTAACTGAGATTGGCGGCCAGAAGATTGTCACCCTCACGCGCAAAGCCGTGAGCACCACCAAGCCGGAGTTCACCAGCGTGGTGATCGCGCCGGGCCGCGGGATGGAAGTGCTGCAGATTACCGCTCACTTCCCCGGCAAGGGAAATGTGGACGTGCTGTATTCGCCGGACCTGGCAGAGGCCAAGAAGATGCTGGACGTGGATGACACTGCGAACGGCGACCTGGGTTACAGGATCGGCGCGGCGTTTCTCGTTCCTTATCCGAATCGGATTCTCGGGCCGCTCTCGGCGGACGGAAAGACGCTGACCACGGTTTGGGAGGGACATACGCTCACGCTTCCCGCTAACAACATCGGCAAAGAGCCGGGCGCTGTGCGGCATGCGCTGCACGGACTGATCCTGAAGTCGAAGACCGACGCGATCAAAGTGCAGAAGGTTGGCGACGGAGAGCAGGTTTTTGGCGTGATTCATGGTGGAGACTTTGGCGGGCACTGGCTCTCAAAGACCGATCTGGCGATTACGATTACGCTGACTGCCGACGCGGTGGACGCGCAGGTAATTGCAAAGAACGTGGGCACGGAGAACGAGCCGATGGCTATTTCGTGGCATCCGTATTTCAACTTCCCATCCGGCGACCGGACCCAGGCGCGGATTCAGGTTCCGGCGGCGAACAGGGCCGAGGTGGACAACTACGACAACGTCTTCCCGAGCGGCAAAATTCTGCCTGTAGATGGGACCCGGTTCGACTTCCGCGCCCCGGGCGGCAAGGCGCTGGGACACGATTTTCTGGATGAAAACTATAGCAAGCTGGACTGGAAAGACGGAGCGGCGACGGTGGAGGTGATTGATCCCAAGGCGCACTACGGCGTGAAGGTCGAGGGGCTTTCGAAGGAGATGAAGGCGATCCAGGTTTATGCGCCGCCGACCAAGGAGTTTGTAGCCGTGGAGCATCAGCACAACTTCGCCGATCCGTTTGGCAAGGAGTGGGGGAAGACGGATACGGGGATGGTGACACTGAAGCCGCAGGAAAGCACCAAGTGGCACGTGCGGGTGAAGGTGTTTGTGCCGTAAAGGCAGGGGTCAGGGATCAGAACGACATTATTGAAGTGGTTTCCTAGGTCTCTGAATCGAGACCTGGGGCACCAGGAGATTCATTCAGGCCGAGGATTAGTCCTCGGCCTGTTTTTGTTTGGTGGTTCTGACTTGAGGGAGGATGGACCGCCTCGTGAAGAGATTGCCGATCTCATGAGGCTGGGGGGACATAGGGAAATTTCTTCGATGGTTTTGAGGTGACCGACTCCTTGCCGATTCCCAGGCGGATGGGAGTGTTGGCCGCCATCGAGAACATGACATCCGGCGCGTTATCGGTGAGGGAGCGGCCGTTCCACGAGGCGAAGCCGAAGACCGCGGGAGATCCAACAACGTAAGGAAGGATGTTGGGGAAGAGCCGGTGCGCAACTGTCTGGGCGTAGGCGTGAGGGTCTTCCGCCGTTCCGTACGCAGAAACGACGCCGGCGACTGCGTAGATCACGGTCTCGCCGTAGGTGGCGAAATCATCGACGGGGCATCCGGAGTTGAGGCGATTGCCGAGATCTTCGTTGAACTGTGCGAAGAGCGGGGGAAGCATGGGAAGGCCGACACGATTGATCTGGCGCCATCCGCCGGCATCGGTGGCAAGGGTTGCGACAGCCCATACGCCAATGCGGCCATTTTCGAATCGGGCGGTGAGCAGCTCGGTATCAGGCACCTCGAGCACGATGGCGTAAACGGTTTGGCCGGCAAAAAGGTTTTTGGCGTGAGCAGGATCCCAGCCGGAGAGGTTTACGGTGGCGCCGTCGTGAAAGGCGTGACCGACAGCGTGAAGCACTTCGGGCTCAATCCAGAACGGGTCTCCGGCTTTACCGGTCCATGCACGGATGCCTTCGGGCGTTGAGACGGCCTGGCCTGTGGTGCCCTCAGCTACGACATCGCCTTGAGCGAATGGGTCGGTAGCCTCTGGCCCGCGGATACGGCGAATGATGTAACTCTGGTTTCCGTGCTGATCGCGTTCATTAAATTTGAAGCGATAGGTGATCTCCTCGACCGCATTACGGTCGAGATCAATTTTGAATTCGTACATGCCTTCAGGATGGTAGCCGGGCGAAGGGATGGGGCCGAAGATGGAGTGGCAGACGTTGATGACAAAAACGGTGCCGGTTTGGCCACGGAATACGTACAGATCCGTGATGTCGAGACGGATATCCTGGCGAGCCAGGGGTGAGTCAAGATGATGGGACATGACGCTCCTTGTTGGGGAATCGATTTCGAACTGCAATGGGGATGTTCTTGAGCGGAACGGGGGCCCTAACCAGGATGCCGCATTATTCGGTTCAGCACCGCTCATCGACCGGAGATTCGAGCCATCGCCGAGATGCAGGTGGCGGAATGGCACATGAGCATCCAATGGGGTCTAGCGTTGGATTGACCTGATCTGAGGTGTTGATCTTTCCCGCAGGCGCGAACACAGGGGTGGTCGATGCCCGACCAGCTATCAGGGACCCTGTGGGGATATGATCGCACAATTCGGATGGGAGTCCGGGCAATTCACATTCTTTGCCAGGTCATATCAACGCGCACCGGAATCTCGTTCTTGATGGGGACAGTCAGAAACGACGGCGGGTCTAACTTGAAATCAGTACACTTGAGCGGGATCGTGCCCGTAATCTCCACTTCATTGCCGTTTGTCTTCTTCTCAAGGGCCACATGCTTGTAGGTCACAGTCTGGCCGGCAAACTGCACTTCAAGATCGGCATAGATGGCACCTGAGGGGATGGCCGCCTCGGGCAGCCTGGTGCGCACGATGATCATGGGAAACTGCGCTCCGCGGGTTACCTGGAGCATGTGAAGATCGCGATTGCTGTCTCCGGTATCGAAGGTGTTGACCGGCGCGGCGATGAGGAAGTCGCAGATTCCGGCGTGGCATGTGCCCTTGCCTTTGGCCGCATGGCTCACGCCGTCTATCTGATGCATGGGGTGGGTGACGTGATAAGTGAGCGACGACTTCAGGAGCACCCATTGGCTGCCGGTCTGGGAGAACGCGGGAAGCGCGAGGAGCAAGAACGCGGTAAGGAATTTCCGGTTCATTGGTTTCCCCAGAATTTCAATTTGATAGGCCACGATACGGCGACGATCGAGGCTCCATAGGCTGAAACCGTGGTCCACGCTACGGCTCCGTGCGCCGACGCAATTCCATGGACCTTTTCGCCGGCATTCTCCTGCTTATAGGCCATATATCCCAGGATCGGAGTGGCGATCATACCGGGACCATGAATGAAAGCCAGTGCCTCGTGGTAGCGAATGGCGCCGCGGCGCTTGGTTTCAGGCACCTTGGGCGCGAACATCGCATAATATGCGGTGGTGAAATACAAGCCCGTGGTCACTCCGCCCAACGCAGCATGAAAATCCAGATTGGCCTGGCTTGGTTCCGTGATGGGTTCGCCGTTTTTTCCTTTTGCCCCTACCATTGGCCCGGTGATGACTGTCGCTGCCATGGGAATGAGCGTAATCACTCCGAGCCGTTGATGGACTTTCAGCATGTGCGTACGCCGGTCAAGCATGGCCTGCAACTGCGCATTGGCCTGGGTCTGCTGGGACGTGAACCCCAAATCGCTCAACGAAGGCGGGCTGCCCGGTTTGGTCTGTGCGGGCTGGTTCTGCTGCGCGGCCTGTGCCAGTTCCTCGCTGGGTTCGGGGGCCGAAGGCAGATCGTCGTTGACGAGTGAAACGGGCGGTGCGATGGACGATTCGGTTGGCGGCGCAACTGGGACGGTTTGCGCGGTGGAGAGGAACGGCGCTGATAAAACGCAGCAGCAAAGAGCGAACTTTCCTATGACCATGTTTTCCCCGTTCGTGTCTTCGAAGTCGGCATAACCTCTGCCGATAATATTTGTAGTCCAGCACCGCACCCGGTTCTGACCGATTGCGGTGCCGTTTAGACAGCCTCAACTTCAATATGTCTACAATATTCCGCCGATGTTCTTTATTTTGTGAGGTTGCCCGATACGCGGGGTGCAATATCCACGCGCTATTTCTCCAGCTTAGTGAGCCGGATGGTTTTTCCGGTGCGTGCCGATTCTCGTGCGGCGTCGAGGATTTGCATGACTACTACGTTGGTATCGAGTGCGGTTAAATCACCTTTGGATTCGATCTGGCCGTTGAGGACGGCGGCGAGGTAATCGAGGGAGTTGTCCTGCGGCGGGGCGAGAGCGGGGGTGGTGACGGTTTCATCGCCATCGTTCTGCTTGCGCAGGCGGAGTTTGTCTGTTCCCTCGGTAAGGGCGAAGCCGGTTGCGCCGTAGACTTCAAGATCGGTGCGGGCGAAGGGCCAGTTCCACGAGGCCTGCAGGACGGCCTGGGCGTGGGGATAGGCGAGGATGATGGTGGCGTCGTCATCCACTTTGGGGTAGACCTGGGGCTTGTCGTGGTTGACGACGGCGGTGACGGTGAGCGGGGCTTCGCCGTGCATGAGCCAAGTGCTGAGGTCGGCTCCGTAGCAGCCGAAGTCGTAGAGAGCGCCGGCGCCGTTCTGGGCGGGGTCTGTCAACCAGTTGAGGAACTCGGGGCCTACGCCGATTTCCTTGGGGCCCTGGTGGCCGTTGTGGGCGACGATGCGGCGAATCTCGCCGAGGCGGCCGGACTCCGCTTCGTCGTATGCGGCGTGGTTGCTGGCGTACCAGGTGGTTACATAGTTCACCAGAACATGGATGTGGTGGTCGCGGGCGGCTTTGCGGATGGCGAGAGCGTCAGCGAGGGAGATGGTGAGCGGCTTCTCGACCATGACGGAGATTCCATGGCGGGCTGCGGTTTCAATGGCCTGGCGGTGGCCGGCGACGGAGGTGTAGACGAGCAGGGCCTGGGGATGGCGGGCGTCGATCATTTCGTCCGCGGTCGAGAAGAAGAGGGTTTGCGGCAGAGAGAATTGCTTAGCGTATTTTGCGGAGAGTGCGGGGTCGGGGTCGGCGATGCCTACCAGTTCAACGTTTTTGTGCTGCGGGAGCGAGGATAAAAAGCCCTCCACGTGGCCGTGGACGAGGCCGATGACGGCGACTCGGAGCGGGGCGGGTTGGGTTTGCTGGGTCTGGGACAGCATTGTGCACGGGGTGGTTACAAGTAATCCCAATAAAAGGATGCGGTTCGAAAACATCAGGGCTCGACGATTGCCGGAAGAAGCGATAAGGCTCTGCATATTCTTTGTTTTCCCTCTGGGGCGAAATTCTACTCCGAGAAGCCGCCCTTCCACGTAAACTCACGTGCCCTGTTTGTCGTCCAACTCGGCAGGGGTTGGTGTGGAAGCTCAATTTCGTTGCCCATGCTGCGGATACAAGACGCTGGAGACGGCCGGCGCTATGGGGCTTTGCCCGGTCTGCTGGTGGGAGGACGATGGGCAGGAGGACGGCGACGCCGACGATGTGCGGCTGACGGCAAACGGCACCCTCAGCCTTAGCCAGGCGCGTACGTTTTACGCGGAGTGCGGTGCGGCTCACCCACGTTTTTTGCCTTATGTTCGCAAGCATTTGAGCGCTGAAGAGTAGATGGGCATGCGAGCGAACTTCCAATGGCTTCCCGGAGATCGATTGCTATTCCTCAGGGGCTAAAGCCCTGATTATTTTGCCGTATTTCCGGCACGACTGAAGTCGTGCCCTGACGCTTCTTGCCTTTCAGTCAGAGTTTTTCCGCAACCTGTAAAGCCCGCGCTGATTCCGCGGAATTATGCGGGGGTTAAAACCCCTGACTCCCTCCGAAATGAACTTTCCGGCACGCGACCCCGACCCGGAGGGTTCCCCGGTACCCCGGTCGTGCCCTGACACAAAGCTGGTTAAGTTGTGCGCAGATACAAAGCTGGTTTTTGAAACAGTGCCAAAGTCTTATTTCATGCATCATCGTTTTTGGAGCAGAAGCGCCCAATCGTGGGTATTGGCCCAACCGGAGTCGTCCGGCGGGCCGGGCGAACTCCAGGATGGGCCGGTTGCGTCTTCAGTAAGCGGGATTCTTTGCCCGCTGGCGGCGTTGAACCACTCCCCGCGATAGGTTCCCGGCTCCAGCTTTACGGTCACTTTGCCGGCATGGGGCAGGTAAACCACATAGAGGTTGCCGGGATCGGCGAGGCAATAATTTCCGCTATTCACCAGTTCATCGTGGGGATTGGTCTTCCACCAGTCAAAGCCGGTGAAGAAATCGGCGATGTGGCCGTAGCCGACAAACATGGTTTGGGTATCGTCGCCGCGGCCGTTCATCCAGCCGCCGCCCGAGTCGGGCCAGATGTTGGTTCCGCGGCGGGTGCTTTCGCCGGAGGTCTGATATGCACCGGCCATATAGATCTCCCACGCGGTCCGGCGCAGGGCATCGGCGGAATCAGAGCCGGCTTCAGCCCACGACGGATAATGATCTTCGTAGCCGTATTCCTCGTTGGTCTGGGGAACGATGCGGCCCACCTGCTGCTGCAACTTGCGGGATTCAAGCATGAGAGAGTGCTGCTTGCGCGACCATTCCTGGTAAGAGATGAAACCTAACCAATCGGAGGAGCGGTCCTGAAATTGCGCGGCCATGGCATGGAGAGTAGCCAGGTGATGATAGGGGTCCCACTGCTCAAGCAAGGTGCCGGTTTCGTGGGCCCACTTTATGTCGCGGAATCGATCGAGGTCGTCGCCCAGATCCCAGGTGACGTTGGAGTAGGCCGCCAGGCGGTCGACGGCGTAACGGTAGTAGCGGCGTTCGTCCTCGCTGGCCGCCTCTGGATGGACGAAGTTGTCGCCCATGTCGAGCACCAGAGAGATCACCATGCCGCGTTCGCGCGCATAGCGCAACATGCGCTCGAACTTCTGCCAGTAGGGGACGTTGAAGCGCGAGTAATCGAAGCCGGGATGGTAGTAGTCGCCGGGAGCCTGCGCGGGCCAGGGGTTCAGGAAGTTCGTCCATACGGGGTCTTTCGACCAGGGGTCGCCAGGCATAACGGGTTCGCCGAATAACATGAGATCTCTTCCGTAAACGGAGACGCGCATGCGGTTGACTTTGAGCCTGGCGAGGCGGTCGATGCTGTATTCGATGGTGCGCTCGTCGCGCCAGCCCATGAGCCAATAGGCGGTGGTTCCGTTGAAGAAGTAATGTTCGCCGGTCCCCTCCCAGATGAAGTGCCAGGGATAAGCCGGATCGACGCGGAGCGGGCCGCGACGGTGCTGGTCCTGGGCCGTGAAAATGCCGAAGTAGCCCTTGACCGTGTCGCCGGACTTGAAGGTTACGTTGACGATGTACGGGCCACTCACCGACGGCATGAAGCGGATGCGGTAAACACTGCCGTCGGCAGAATCGCAGAATCCTTCCACGGTGACCGGCGCAGCGGAGCCTTCCGCCTTGAAAGTTCCAACGAGGGTGGCATCGGTGAAGGGATTTTTGAGCGCGGGCGAATTGACGGTGGCCGTGATCTCGATGAAATCGAAGACGGCAATGCTGTGCGAGGACACGGTAAACACAACGACCGCGGGGTTCTCTGCATGGAGGGCGAATGCGGACAGAACCAGCGTTGGCAACAGCAGCGCAAGTGCCCGCAACGGCTTAACTCGAGTCGCGGAAAATCGTTCACGGTTGACCTTGGAGACCGGTCCTGGCAGTCGAGAGGGGCGAGCCTGCAGTGGTCGGGTATCACAGCCCATTTTGAGCATTTCGCGTCGATCATTCCGAATCATTTGTAGTTCTCCCATATCCTGCGGAGCGGAGGGCATATCCAATACTGTTTCCGCGAGATAACAACCTTTCATGCCCATTATGCTCTCGATAAGGCGGCCGTTCCTTTTCAGGTCCTTTTCCCGAAAACGCGTGATCTGCCGGTTTGACCCTGCCAGCAAACCCCCGTACCATTGGAAGGGACATATTCAGCCGCGCGGTGCAGGTATTGCCTCAAGCGGCAGCCCGGCCCGAGGAGTTGTTTGGCTTGCCGCGGCGGGCCTGGAAGGCAAACATTGAGTTCTACCGATACCATCGAAAACAATCCTCAACCTGAAACGGCTGAGGCCGCACATACCCACGACCACGAAGGCCATGAGCACGAGGGCCACGACCACGAGGGCCACGACCATGGCCACCAGCCCGGCCCGGTTTTGAATCCGGAGTGCACCCGCGAACTGGTGCTGGACATTGCAGCCGATGAGGTGGCGAAAGCCTACGGCAGCGTGGTGAAGAACTACAAGAAATATGCGAAGATTCCGGGCTTCCGGGCCGGCAAAGTGCCGGAGACGGTGGTCAAGCGCCGGTATGCCGCCGAGATCCGAAAGGACGTGATCGAAGGGCTGCTGCCGGAGCGGTTCAACAAGGCGGTGATGGAGTTGGGCGTGAAGCCCGTTGGACAGCCGCAGGTGGCCGAGTTGACGGTGGAAGAAGGCTCGCCGCTGCACGTGAAGGCGGTTTTCGAATATGTCCCCGATTTTTCCATTGAGGGCTATAAGACGGTGACCGTTGAGAAGCCATCCGTGGAGATTACTGAAGAAGAGTACGAGCGTGAGATTGCGCAGTTGCGCGAGTCGCGCGCCACCATTGAGCCGGTGGAGGAAGATCGGGCGCTCAAGGATGGGGACTGGGCCGAGATTACTTACAAAGGGCTGATTGAAGGCGAGGCTGATGCGACGCCAGTTTCCGGCGAAAATACACTGGTTGAGATCGGCGGCAAGGATACGGTGGAGGCCTTTTCGACGGCGCTACGCGGGGCCAAACCTGGCCAGGAGCTGAAGGCCGAGGTAATTTATCCGGCCGATTACGCCGACGGCAAACTAGCCGGCAAGACGGTGGCCTACGACGTGGAAGTGAAGGCCATCAAGAAGCGCACCTTGCCAGAGATGGACGACGACTTTGCCAAGGAGCTGGGCGCGTATGAGAGCCTGGCCGATCTGGAAGCCAGGATTCGCGAGCATATGGCCAGCCGCAAGCGGCGCAGCGTGGAAGGCGAGACCAAGGACCGGCTTATGGCTGCGCTTACTGAGCGTTTTCCGTTTCCGGTTCCCGAGTCGCTGGTGCAGGAGCAGATTGATACGCGACTGGATCGCGGTTTGCGCGCATTGGCGGCCCAGGGGATGGAACCCGAGCAGATGCGCAAGCTGGACTTTACCCGCCTGCGTGCGGCACAACGCGATGGCGCAACGGCCGAGGTCAGGACTAATATTTTGCTGGACCGCATAGCCCTGGAAGAACAGATCGGCGTTACCGACGAGGAAATGGACCGCGAGTTGCAGTTGGCGGCACTCCAGTCCCGCGAGCCGATCGATGCCCTGAAAGTGCGATTGACCCAGGACGGCGGGCTGGTTAGAATTCGGGAACAAATGAGGCGCGAGAAGACTGCGTCGACATTGTACGAACGGCTGCCAGGGTAGGCGGCAAAGCGGGTAGAATTGCCAGGGCGGATCAAGTGGATGCGCCGTACGGCCAACAAAACAGGGGGATTAGCAGCCCTCCTCAGAAGGAAAAACGGGGAAAAGAGGAAAAGACTCGGATGGCATTGGTACCCATGGTGGTTGAACAGACGAGCCGGGGCGAGCGTGCCTACGACATTTACTCTCGTCTGCTTCGCGACAATATTATCTTTCTTGGTACCCCAATCGACGACATGGTGGCTAACCTGATCGTTGCGCAGATGCTCTTTTTGCAGGGGGAAGACCCGGAGAAGGACGTTTCGCTGTATATCAACTCGCCGGGCGGATCGATCAGCGCGGGCCTGGCGATCTACGACACCATGCAATTCATCAAGAACAATGTGGTTACCTATTGCATCGGGCAGGCGGCCAGCATGGGCGCGTTTTTGCTGCTGGCCGGTACGAAGGGAAAGCGGTTTGCGCTGCCTAATTCAAGGATTTTGATTCATCAGCCGTCGATGGGCGGATTAAGCGGGCAGGCCACGGACATTGATATTCACGCGCGCGAGATACTGCGCATCCGCGAAATTACGAATAACCTGATTGCCAGGCACACCGGGCAGCCGTTGGATCGCATCGAGCGCGACGTTGAGCGGGACTTTATCATGAACGCCGAACAGGCCAAGGAATACGGGATCGTCGATGAAATCATCGACCGGCCACGAACTTAACCACATTCCGTGTGACGGCGGTAACGCTGCTTGCACCGGAATCACTGCTAACATGATGCTGAGGGACTAATCGAATGAAACCGCGCACGGGACCCGAAGAAGCACTTCGCTGCTCGTTCTGTCACAAGTCGCAGGACGCCGTGGCCAAGCTGATCTCGTCGCCAAGCGACTACCCGCGCGCCTACATCTGCGACGAGTGCGTGGCCGTGTGCAACTCGATACTCGAGGACGACCGCGGTGATCCGGCGCATCCGGCTACCACCGCAGGCCACCTGCCCAAGCCGCAGGAAGTAAAGAGCTTCCTCGACGACTACGTGATCGGCCAGGATCAGACCAAGAAGAAGCTGGCGGTCGCGGTCTACAACCATTACAAGCGCATCCAGATGAACCGCGTGCGCAACAACGAAGTGGAGCTGGCCAAGAGCAACATTCTGCTGATCGGGCCTACGGGCTCCGGAAAGACGCTGTTGGCGCACACGCTGGCCAAGATGCTCGACGTGCCGTTCGCAATTGTGGACGCCACCACGCTGACCGAGGCAGGGTATGTAGGCGAGGACGTGGAGAACATCATCCTCAAGCTGCTGCAGGCCGCGGACGGCGACGTGACGCGCGCACAGCAAGGCATCATTTACATCGACGAGATCGACAAGATTGGCCGCAAGGACGAGAATCCCTCGATTACCCGCGACGTGAGCGGCGAGGGCGTGCAGCAGGCGCTGTTGAAGATTCTGGAAGGCACGGTGGCCAACGTTCCGCCGCAGGGCGGGCGCAAGCATCCGCACCAGGAGTTCACCGCTGTCGATACCACCAATATTTTGTTTATCTGCGGCGGAGCTTTTGTGGGCCTGGAGCGCGTGGTTGGCCGGCGCATAGGCAAGAAGGCGCTGGGATTCAAGGCTGTGGATGCAGAGGCGGATGCAGCGACCAGCCGTTCGCACCGCGATACCGAATTGCTGCGCAAGACCGAGCCGCAGGACCTGATCAAGTACGGCATGATTCCCGAGTTTGTGGGCCGGTTGCCGGTGATGGGGATTCTGGACGAGCTGGACGAAGCGGCGCTGATCGAGATTCTCTCCAAGCCCCGCAACGCCATCCTCAAGCAGTACCAGAGAATGTTTGAGTATGAGAATGTGCGCCTGCACTTTACCGTGGAAGCCACGGCAGCCATTGCCCGCGAGGCACTGGCGCGCAAGGTGGGAGCACGCGGACTGCGCATGATTCTCGAAGAACTGATGCTGGACCTGATGTATCACCTGCCCAACAATAAAAAGGCGCGCGATCTCGAGATCACCAGCGATATGGTCGAGCGGCGGGATCTTTCGTTGTGCCTGCTGGAAAAAGCGGGGTAGGCGTTCAACCTATAAATTGCTGCCTTTCAGCCTCATGATGGATTACCATCGTGAGGCTGAGGTGACATGCTTTGGCTCATCCACGAAGGAGCTTTGCAATTGAAGAGCCTCTCTCGATTATTTCTATTTGTTCTGCTCTCTTGCTTATCCGCATCCGCACAAACTTCCACGAATGATGGTTTTCGCTCCTTGCAGGTGGACGCCGGCAAGGTGATGGGCGAGATTCGGTCGTTTCAGGGTTTGAACGGGCAACCTACGCCGGTGATGGCGGGATTGCCCAACCTGGTGCGGCAATACAGGGAGCTGCGCGTCGACCAGGTTCGTACCCACGACTTTATGGGGCCGACCGAGATCGATTCGAAATTCGAGTACACAAACAAAGACCTGGCCGATCTGATTCCAGATTCCGCAGAGCGAGCCGGCGTGGTGAAGGCGGGCAACGCGGCCATCCTATTTCCTGATGCGAGTGCCGATCCGGAAAAGGCGGAAAGCTACAATTTTGGACCGACTGACAAGGTGCTGGCCGCGATTCGCGAAAGCGGGGCGGAAGTTTATTACCGCGTGGGGCGCAGTTGGGGCGCCGATATGACTCCGCCGGCTGACTTCGACAAGTTCGCCAACGTGACGAGGCATATTGCAATGCATTACAACCAGGGCTGGGCAAATGGGTTCCACTACAACATTCGCTACTGGGAATTCTGGAATGAACCGGATGGATTGTTCTGGACTACCAGTCCAGAGCAGTTTTACTTGCTCTACGCAAAGACGGCGCTGGCTTTGAAATCCGTCGATCCTGCGCTCAAGGTGGGCGGCAATGGCCTGTCGCATGCCGACCCCGGGCGCTATCGCGATGGTTTTATCGAGTATTGCGCCGCGCATAAGGTGCCGCTTGATTTTTTCTCCTGGCACACTTACGCAGACGCCTCTGCCGATCCGTATGATGCCGTTCGGTTGGCCCGGGAGGTTCGCGGCGTGCTCGACGCGAATGGGTTTTTCAAAGCGGAGAGCATATTGTCGGAGTGGAATCTGAGCTCCGACTTCAGAGCGGACGAGAAGGCAGAACTGCGGGGTGCGCACAACGCCGCTTACATCGGTGCAGTTCTGAGTTATTTCGAGGACGCCCCGCTCGATCACGCGCATTTTTATCGCGGAGATGCGGCATGGATGGGACTTTTCGATCGGCAAGGACAGTATTTCAAGACGGCCTATGCATTCAAGGCCATGGGTAAAATGCTGGAGACGCCCAAGCGGTTGGCAGTAGAGGGTACTGACACGTTTGGTTTCGCTGCGCTCGCGGGCCGCTCCGCGGATGACAAGACGGTTCAGATATTCATCAGCAATTACGCAATATCTCCTGGATTCACTGGAAAGAAGACACGTCTTCCTCGCCGCACAGACATCGTTTATCGCAATAATTCCGGCTACAATCTGGCGGTCGACAATCTGCCCTGGGGCAACAAGGCGTTCAGCATCAAGCGATACCGAATCAGCGATAGCCAGAATCTGGAACTGGTGGAGGAAAAGTCCGGCAGCGGAGGCAAGTTGAAATTATCCAACTCTCTGCCAACGGATACTATCGAGCTGATCGTTCTTGAGCGCGAGTAGCCGGGTCTTCTTGCCCCCAAGACGAATAGAAACAATGGCCTAAGAAATCGCAATTGATAGGAAAGTGCGCCGGACTTCGATTGGCGTGGCTTATATTGCGCCGATCGCATTGTTTTGCTACACTTAGAGCACTCATGGATTGCGCTTCCCCAAGCCGCGCCTGTTGTTGTTGTCGCCGCCACTGTTGCTGAGCGTCTTCAACGGGTGCGCCGGTTCATCTAAAGAACTGACCGCATAGCCAATCCAAAAGTCCCTACAAAGCAAAACCAAGCAGAATCCTCCTAATGGCGTTTTTGTCATTTGGGGCTTCAACTCTCTCTACGAAGCGAAGAGGTCACAATGCCATCTGCCGCAAGCGAAACAACTCTATCGACACATTTGGCGGAGAAGCCGCTTGCTACTCCGCGGTTGAGCCATCTGCGGCTGTTGGAGGCGGAGAGCATTCATATTCTGCGCGAGGTTGCGTCGGAGTTTGAGCGGCCCGTGATGCTGTACTCGATCGGCAAGGATTCCTCGGTAATGCTGAGGCTGGCGCAGAAGGCGTTTTATCCCGGGCCGATTCCGTTTCCGCTGATGCACGTGGATACCGGATTCAAATTTGCCGAGATGCTCATCTTTCGCGACGAGATGGCGCGCAGTGTGGGCGCGGAGTTGCTGGTGTGGCGCAATGAGGCGGCGATTGCAGCGGGAACCAATCCTATTGCGCTCGATACCAAACGCTGCTGCGGATTGCTGAAGACGCAGGCGCTGCTCGATGGGTTGAAGCACTACAACTTTGACGCGGCTTTCGGCGGAGCACGGCGCGACGAAGAGAAGTCGCGAGCCAAGGAGCGCATCTACTCCTTCCGCGACGAAGCTGGACAGTGGGATCCGAAGAACCAGCGGCCGGAGCTTTGGAACCTTTACAACGCGCGCATTCATCCGGACGAAAGCATTCGCGTTTTTCCGATTTCGAACTGGACGGAGATGGATGTGTGGCACTACATCCACGTGGAAAAGATTCCGGTGGTGGACCTCTACTTTGCCAAAGAGCGGCCCATGTTTGTGCGGGGCGATGCGCTGATTCCTATCGAGCAGGATTTCATTAGAAGGCCGGGCGAGCGATCGCAGATGGTCAAGTCGCGGCTGCGGTCGCTGGGTTGCAGCCCGTGCACCGGCGCGATTCGATCCGATGCGGAGACGATTCCGGCAATTATTGAGGAGCTGATGTCGTTCCGCTCTTCTGAACGTGCCAACCGCGTGATCGACTTCGACCAGGAAGGGTCGATGGAGTTGAAGAAGCGGGAGGGGTACTTCTAAGGACAGGGAATAGGGAATAGGGACTGAGGGATTGGAGGGCTGGGTTGGCGGTAGCGGACTTAGAAGAAGACAAGTTCGAGATTGAAGACTTACTCGCGCAGGATCGCGAGAAGGATCTGCTGCGCTTTTCAACGGCGGGAAGCGTGGATGATGGGAAGTCAACGCTGATCGGGCGGCTGCTTTACGATTCGAAATCGGTTTATGAAGACCAGGTGCGCTCCATCGAGGGCAAGGGAACGACCGCGCCGGGACAGATCGATTTTGCGCTGTTGACCGACGGTTTGCGCGCCGAGCGGGAGCAGGGCATCACCATCGACGTGGCCTACCGCTATTTTTCGACGGCGCGGCGCAAGTTCATCATTGCGGATACGCCGGGGCACGAACAATATACGCGCAATATGGCCACGGGTGCATCGACGGCCGATGCGGCGGTGGTGCTGATCGATGCCAGCAAGGGCGTGCTGGTGCAGTCGCGCCGCCACGCATACATTGCATCACTGTTGCGCGTGCGGCACGTGCTTGTGGCTGTGAACAAGATGGATTTGATTGGATACGATGAGGATCGCTTTCGAGCGATCGAGCGCGACTTTACTTTTGTCCTCGATCAGATTGCAGCTGACACGGGCAACCCGGTGGAGCCGGTCTTTGTGCCGGTGAACTCGCTGAAAGGGGATAACGTTGTTCATGGCTCACAGTCGATGCCGTGGTACAAGGGGCCATCGCTGTTAGCGCTGCTGGAGCAGTTGCCATCGGCCAGGGAGGATGGCGATGCGCCTTTCCGTTTTCCGGTGCAGCGCGTGATTCGGCCTGACCAAACCTTTCGCGGTTTCGCGGGACAGATTGCATCGGGAACGGTACGCGTCGGCGACAAAATTACTGTGCTTCCTTCCGGCAGAAGCGCGGAGGTTGCGCGCATTGTGACCTTCGATGGAGATCTTGCCGAGGCCCGTGCGCCGCTTTCGGTGACGCTGGTGCTGGATCGCGAAGTGGATATCAGCCGCGGCGATTTGATTGCGGCTTCGAGTGCGTCGGCAACAGTTGCGAAAACCGTGAAGGCTGCACTGGTGTGGATGGATCAGCGCGGACTCAGCAAAAACCGACGCTATCTAATCAAGCACGCCAGCCAGACTGTGCCGGCATTTATTACCAATGTGGAGCATCGGACTGACATTGCAACGCTCAAGCATGAGGCGGCGGAGACGCTGGAGATGAACGAGATCGGCGTGGTGACGCTCGATCTGCTGCGGCCTGTTGCGCTCGACCTCTACGGAGAGAATCGCAACACCGGCGCATTTATTGTGATCGACCCGGAGACCAACGCAACGGCTGCGGCAGGCATGATTACCGCTGCGACTGGAGTCGCGGTTGCGGGAGATCACATTCATCTGGACGCGTGGGGACCGGTTACCGCGGGTGAAAGAGAAGCGCGATGGGGGCATCGCGGCGGCGTTCTGGAACTCGCTGGACCCGCGGAGCTGATTGACTCCATCGAGCGTTCTCTGTTTACGGCAGGGGTTGTTTCCAATCGCATCGAATCCGGCGATGAGATTTTTCTGCTTCATCCCGCTCTGCTTGAGATCGTGACTAAATTGCAGGTTCAATCAGGGCTGCTGTCGTTGGTGGTGAATGCGAACGAGAGCGGCACGCTGATTGCGCGCCTCGAGGATCGCGAACTCACGCTGGAGGCGGACGATGCGATCAAGGTGGTTTCAGCGATTCATCAATTGTTGCACAGTGCTGGGATTTTTATTCCTTCAGAGAAGGCAGGTTTGTGATGGGTACCGCTGAAATTGTGCGCCAAGTGAACGTGAAGCTGAATGAGGTGCGTGCCACGCTGGCTCGCGAGATTGCGGGCAGGAAAGATGTGTGCCTGACGTGCAGCTTTCAGGCTGAGGACGTGCTGCTGACCAAGCTGGCGCAGGAACAGGATGTGAGGATACCGGTACTGTTTCTTGATACCGGCTATCACTTTGCCGAGACTTATGCGTACCGGGACCGCATTGCGCGCGAGTGGAAATTGAATTTGATCAATTTGCTGCCGGAGAAGACGGTTGCCGAGCAGGAGGCTGAGCATGGACTTCTTTATAGATCAGCACCCGACCAGTGCTGCAGGATGCGCAAGGTGGAACCGCTGTTCAAGGCAGTAGCGCAGTATGGCGTGTGGCTGACGGGATTACGGCGCGAACAGGCGAAGAGCCGCGCGGCGCTTGAAGAAGCGGCGCAGTTTACGCTTCCCGGCGGGCAGCAGGTGTTGAAGCTGGCACCGCTGGCGGCGTGGACCATGCGCGACGTCTGGTACGCGTGCGAGGAACTTGCGATTCCGCTGTTGCCGCTTTATGAGAAGGGGTACACATCGATCGGGTGCGAACCCTGTACCACTCTACCGCTCGATCCCAACGATCCGCGGTCGGGACGCTGGTCCGGCCAAAAAGTTGAGTGCGGAATTCACATTGAAGCGGCGCGAAGTTAACGGCCGCAAGGAATTTGAGGCTTCCCAATGCAGTATCTAATCGGGTTTTTCATCGCACTTTTTATCGCGCTTACCGGAGTGGGGGCGGGCACTGTTACCGTTCCAGTGCTGATTTTGTTTCTGGGTGTTCCCGCGGAGGTGGCGGTTGGCATTGGCTTGATGTTTGCCACCGCCGTGAAATTGATTCTTGTGCCGGCGCAGATTGCACGACGCAACGTGGCGTGGCGAGCGCTGGGCTATATGTCCCTGGGGGGCGTGCCGGGAGTGATTATCGGCTCGCTCTTCCTGAAGCAGCTGGTAACTTCCGGATCGCAAAATCTGATGAATGCGCTGCTGGGTACGATTCTGGTGACGACGTCAGCGTGGCAGATATTTGTTTACTTTCGTCCGATGCGGCAGAATCCTCAGCCGCCGGATCGCACGCGGCTGCTGTCGTGGCTGATGTTCCCGGTGGGAGCCGAGGTGGGATTTTCGTCGGCCGGAGCGGGAGCGCTGGGCTCGGCTGCGCTGCTCAGCCTGACGCTTTTGACGCCCGCGCAGGTGGTGGGGACGGATATTGCATTTGGTTTCGTGATCTCTCTGATCGGCAGCGGGGCGCATTGGTTCTCGCACGCCTCGAACCCGGAACTGCTGATTCGTCTGATTATCGGCGGCGTCGCTGGAGCCGTCACTGGAACGATTTTGAGCACGCGCGTCCCGCGCCGCCAGTTGCGTTTTGCGTTGTGTGTCTGGCTGCTGATTTTGGGCGGCCAGTTTCTCTTCAAGAGCTATTCGACCTGGGAAGCGCCCCGGAAGCTGGCGGAGATTCAGTCGCATATTTCGGAAGCTAAGTGATTGCGGGCTAGATTGAAAATGAACCATACCCCAGAGGCTGTTGGTTCCTGGATAAATAATATCCTTGCGCCGTCCCTACGGGACTCCGGAACGAACTTTTGGAATCCCTTTTCCCCACGCTGAAGCGCGGGGCTAACGAACTCTGCGCCTCCGGCGCGTTTTGCACGGACATTACTTGTGCAGTCCTTAACAAAGCGCTCAATATGCTGAGGTCGATTCTCGGCATACCAGGCGACCGAGAGAGTTCCCAGTTTCCGGTGGTCCGCTTTCAAAAATTAATCGCCCTTGACAAAACAGTAGTTATTGAACAGAATCGATCAACGTCTCGCATTTTCCCGATCCGCTGTACAATTTGAACATAACCCGCGAAGTCAAACCTGCATCCGGAGCCAACTTCGCGCGTCCAAGTTACATGGGGGCACTATGACCGCATCCCGCGATAAGACCGAGCCGCGCAAGCTGCCCATGATGCCAATCCGGGACATGGTCATCTTCCCATATATGATGACGCCTTTCGTGGTGGGTCGCGAGTCAAGCGTGAGGGCTCTGGAAGAAGCGCTCACTGGCGACCGCAAGATTTTTCTCGCCACACAGCACGACGCCTCAGTGGACGAACCTAAAGCGAAGGATATCTACCAGGTCGGATCGATTTGCAATATTGTGCAGAGCGTGAAGATGCCGGACGGAAATATCAAGGTGCTGGTGGAGGGCGTGGAGCGCGCGAAGTCAACCGATGTGAACGACCGCGACGGATTTTTTGTGGCGACGGTGCGCACCGGCAGGACCGACTTTGAGATGACTCCGGCGGTGGAGCAGCTGATGCAGCGCGTGACTTCGCTCTTTGAGCAGTATGTCAAGCTGCAGCAATCGCTGAATTACGAGACGATTATTGCTACGGTGCGCATGGACGAGCCGGCCAAGCTGAGCGATACGATCGCCGCCAACCTGCAACTGGGCATTGAGGAGAAACAGGAGCTGCTGGCCGTCTTCGATCCGGCTGCGCGGCTGGCTCGGATTGCCGATGTGCTGGACGTGGAAATTGAGAAGCTGGATCTGGACCGCAATATTCAGTCGCGCGTGAAGCGCCAGATGGAGCGTGCGCAAAAAGAGTATTACCTGAATGAAAAGATCAAGGCTATCCAGAAGGAACTGGGCCGGGGCGAGAAGAGCGAGTTTGACGAACTGCGCAAGAAGATTGAAGCTGCGGGGATGCCCAAAGAAGTTTTGGATAAGGCGATCCAGGAACTCAAGAAACTGGAAGCCATGCCGCCGATGTCGGCTGAGTCCACGGTGAGCCGCAACTATATCGACTGGCTGCTGGCGGTGCCGTGGAAGAAGCGCTCGAAAGAGACGCGCTCCATCGAATATGCGGAGAAGGTGCTGAATACGGACCACTATGGCCTGGAAAAGATCAAGGATCGCATTCTGGAGTTTCTGGCAGTGCGGCAGTTGGTGAAAAATCCCAGGGGGTCGATTCTTTGTTTTGCCGGACCGCCGGGAGTGGGCAAGACTTCACTGGGAATGTCGATTGCGAAAGCTACGGGGCGGAAGTTTGTGCGGCTCTCGCTGGGCGGGATTCGCGACGAGGCGGAGATTCGCGGACACAGGCGGACTTATATCGGCGCAATGCCGGGACAGATTATCCAGCACATGAAGCGCGCCGGGACCAAGAATCCGGTCTTCCTGCTGGACGAAGTGGACAAGATGGCTTCGGATTTCCGCGGCGATCCGGCCTCGGCGCTGCTTGAAGTGCTGGACCCGGAGCAAAATACTACGTTCCAGGATCATTATCTGGATGTGGACTACGATCTGTCGCAGGTGCTGTTTGTGGCGACGGCCAACGTGTTGCACACGGTTCCGGCGGCACTGCAGGATCGCATGGAAGTTTTGCGGCTGCAAGGATATACGGAGCAAGAGAAGCTGGAGATCGCAAAGCAGTTCCTGGTGAAAAAGCAACGCGCGCAGACCGGACTTAGCGAAGAGAACCTGGTTTTTGCCGACGATGCGATTCTGGAGATTATTCGCGGCTATACGCGCGAGGCCGGGGTGAGAAACCTGGAGCGCGAAATCGGCAATATCTGCCGCAAGGTTGCACGCCGCGTGGTGAAGAGCGGCAACAAGCACAAGGAAGAACTGACGGCCGCAACTATTCATGATTTTCTGGGAGTGGCCAAGTTCCGCGACTCCGAGGTGCACGAAAAGAGCGAGATCGGGTTGGTTACCGGGCTGGCGTGGACCGAGGTGGGCGGCAGCATTCTGACGACCGAGGTGCAGGTGCTGGACGGCAAGGGCAAGCTGACGATTACCGGGCAACTGGGCGACGTGATGCAGGAGTCGGCACAGGCGGCGCTGAGCTATCTTCGCGGACGCGCGCAGGCGCTGGGGCTGAGCCGGGAATTTTATCGCAACGTGGATTTGCACCTGCATGTGCCGGAGGGAGCGATCCCCAAGGACGGACCTTCGGCGGGGATCACGATGGCGACGGCGATGGCCAGCGCCCTGGCGAAGATTCCGGTGCGGCGCGACGTGGCAATGACAGGCGAGATTACGCTGCGCGGAAAGGTGCTGGCGATCGGCGGATTGAAGGAGAAGCTGCTGGCAGCGTTGAGGGCGGGGGTCTTCGAGATTATCCTGCCGCGCGCGAACGAGAAAGATATCGAGGAACTGCCGGACAATATCAAGAAGGCAATGAAGCTGCACTTTGTGGATTCGATGGACGAGGTGCTGGCGCTGGCTCTGGAACGGCCGTTACCGGCGGCGATGCCTGCTGAAACCGAGGCTCTGGCCGCTGCGCCGGCGGCGGAGATACCGGCTAATTTGCCGGCGCCGCAGTAAGAATTAGATGGATAATTGCAAATCCTAAAGACGAAGCGAATCTGCTTTGCTCGGGATTGTTGCGGCAGAGAAATCCCGAGTCGTAGGCTCACACATAGAAAAGCACGTCTGTTATTGATTGCTTTTCATGTTGACTTCGATCCACACGCGGTCGTTCCCTTTTTTGTTGGGGACATAATCAACGGCCGTGATTGTGGCTGCGCTGCCGCTGCGGACGGCGCCCCGAATCGGGGCCTGGTCGTGGGCTTGACCCTGCGCGTTGTCGCCGCGCAAAAAAACATCGGCGGAAAAGGTGACGGTTTGACCAACGGCCACCGCTGGCGAGCCGGAGATCTTCGGCGTTGTGGACTTTGTCCATTGCTGGTGGGTGGAATCCGAGTTGCCCAGGAGGACCCAGCCTGAAGTGGGCGAGTGTTGCGCGGAGGATTGCGCGCCTGGAGGGGCGGTTTGCAGGGTGAGCACCGAGTTGGCCAGGGAGTTATTCGCGGTATCGAGGGATGACATGGAGCTAGCCACCTGGGTAGCGGCAGCGGTGGCCTGCTGCTTGATGTTCGGATCGGTGCTTTGGCTGGCAATGTTCTCGAGGACGGATTTGACGTCGTCGAGCGAATCGGACGCAGATGAGTTCGCCTGAGCGGCGGCCGTGCTCTGGGTGGCTGCCTGCTGCGCCTGTTGCTGCCAAGTGAAGACGCCGCCGTTGACCTGGGAGATTCCGGCTTTGGTGAGCATCAAGTTTAATTGGGCTGGGAAGGCGAGGAGGACGATCAACAGCGCCGCGAGAAACATATCCCGCAGAACCGTGAACAGACTCTGGATGGTGGCGAGGACAGCATCGAAGGTGGCGTGAATTCCTGGCATGGGGAAACCTCGAACGGCATAAACTGATTGCGTCAATATACACGAAAGCTAGTCGAGATGTCGCATTCATTCAGGGTTCCCCTGCGTCTGAGTTTTCCTGGCTTGCGCCAAAGAGAACGGGCCTGCGAGGTCGCTTCCTGTATCCTCAGACTTGATGCGGTATACGACACAATTTTTGCTTTCGGTTTTGGATGCGGCGCAGTTTCCTGCGCCGGATGTGCCGGAGATTGCCTTTCTGGGGCGATCGAATGTGGGCAAATCGAGCCTGCTGAATGCGCTGGTGGGCGAGAAGACGGCTAAGGTTTCGCAGACGCCGGGACGGACGCGGGCGATTAATTTTTTTGCGCTTCTGGATCAAAGCCAGAGGCGGAAGATGGTCTTTGCGGATTTGCCGGGGTATGGGTACGCGAAGATTTCAAAATCGATTTCGGCGGGCTGGCCGGCTTTTATTGAGCCTTATCTGGCTATTCGGTCGACACTCAAACTTTGCGTTTGCCTGGTGGACTCGAATGTGCCTGTGCAGCAGAGCGACCGGCAGTTGATTGATTGGCTGCGAACGATGGGGCGTGAGTTTGTTGTGGCGGCTACAAAGATCGATCGGCTCAGCGGCAATGAGCGGACTCGGAATTTGCTGACACTGAAAAAGGGGTTGGAGTTGGACGAGGTGCTGCCGGTGTCAGCTAAAACAGGGTATGGGATTAAGGAACTTTGGGTGCGGATTGAAGAGGCTGGTGGTGCGGGAGAATGAGTTTGTGGCTTCTGCTTTTGTGGTTCATGGTTCCCGCATAAATAATATCCTTGCGCCGTCCCTACGGGACTCCATAGCAAACTTAGAGAATTCCTTCCCCCACGCTGAAGCGCGGGGCTAACAAACTCTGCGCCTCCGGCGCGTTTGTGTGGACTTTACTTAGCAAGCCCAATAGAGCTCGATTCTTTAAGGCAGGGCCGGCGTAACGATGTGCAGAGTGGATTCGCCACGAGCGGTCAGGCTGACTTCCACTGGGACTTTGATTTCTGCTCGTTCTACTTGATCACGGAGCTGCTTCAAAAAGTTTTGGGCGGATTCTTTGTTGCAGCGGAGCAGGCGCTGGTTTTGCGATAAACGGCCGAGGTAGCGTGGGGCCAGGCGCAGCCAGCGGCGGGCGATTGCTTCTTCGGGCTGCAGACAATCGAGGACGACGGCATCCAGTCTGGGCAGCCATTGTGCGGAAGCGGAGGCTACGGACCAGGCGAGCAAAGTTTGATTCTCGGTGAGAACGGAAAGTTGTATCTGTTGCGCGCCCTGGCTGAGAAATGTTGCATACTCCCGGGTCGCGGCGGAACCGGGTCGCAGAAGATCGGGCAGCACGCCGCGCTCGAGCATTTCGCGCTCGACTGCCTCAGTCGCAGCGGTCACACAGACGGCAACGGTTTCGCGCTTGCGAATTTCGTTTTTTAGAATGCGCAGGGCCTCGTCGAGCGAGGTGACGAGGAAGTCGATTATGCCACCTCTGATCGCCTGTTTTTGTGCGGCCGAGCCGGCGGTTGCGGTCAACGATGCCGCGCCGGCGATGTTGGCGGCGACGATCAAGGCGCGGCCTTCTTGATCGAGCTCGCCGGCATAGAGCAATTTGCCGCCCAGGTTTGGCTCGGCGTCGGAGCCTGCGGTAGGGATCAGTGCCGCGTAGAAACGCTCTGCCTGGAGAGCCAGGTCGATTGCGGCGGTTGCATTGAGATCAGGCGGCATGGGAGGGTCCCGGAATGGCCCAGTTTAGACGGTACTAAAAATCTTCCTGCGTCCGTTCGCGGAAGTTTGCTCTGCGGACAAAGAAAATGAATTCACCGGGCTTGGCGGTTTCGATCATCTTGCTGCAACCATTGGGAGCCACAACTCCCGAAGCGAGTATGGCGGAGATCGGATACCACTGTGCTTGAGGGTTCTGCTTATCCTGCATGGAGTCGCAATTGACGAAGATCTGCATGGCGCTATCGTAGGTGGCCTGAATGGAGATCACGGTGGCGTCGGCGGGAACGGTCACGGTTGCCGTGCGGTTCTCGTTCTGAGTAACCCAATTGGCATGGATGGTCTGCTGATGATTGATGCGGACCAGGAAATTGGTAGGCACAAGGGGACTCGCGGTTTTGCTATCCAGCATACGGATGGTGATGGTTCTGGCGGTTTGCGCGTGCACGGCTGGGATAAGTAATGCCGAGCACAAGATGAGCAGGGACACACTAAGATTCCGACGAAGCATTTTTGCCTCTGATGCTACCAGCTATTATAGGTCTCGCCGTTGGTGGAGGACTCCTCAGCGCCGGAGTGAACATCGACAATGCCGGGATCGGTCTGGTCGACAGAACTCATCATATCGCTGGTATCGGTCTGCCAAGTGTCTTTGGAGCGAGTAATGGGGTCTTCCGGGATGGTTTTCAGGTAGCCTTCCTGAACCAGATCGTCGAGCGATTGCGGAGCTTTCTGCTTATCCATGGTGTAGGAGTCGATGGCCGCGCGCATGATGTGCAAGTCTTCCCTGAGTACCGCTTCCCGGGCATTCTTGATGGCAATGGTATATTTTGGCACAGCAATCAGCATGAGGATGAGCATGATCGAAATGACGATCAGCAGCTCGACCATGGTAAAGCCCGCGTCTTGTTTGCGAATCCTGTTCACGAAAACCTCTTGTTACAGCGGAGCTAGCGGCGTTAGCCGCGCTTCGCGCGTGTTAGCGGAGTTAATCTCCGCCGTCCCGGCTAACCCCGCTAACAACGCTAACTCCGCTAACAACGCCAACTCCGCTAACAACGCTTCCACCCCTACCAGGTGGAATATTTGGTACCGTCCAGGGCCGTTCCCTGGGACTTTGAATATACGTCGAAAACGCTGTCTCCGCTATAAGAGTCGGAGTCCGGATCGTCCTTCATGGAGCGCAGTCCCCACTCGGCTTTTCCGGTCATGGGGTCGATGGGAATTTTGCGCAGAAACCGCACTTTCTTGGTTTGTACTTCAACGCCTTTGACCAGAGTTTCCAGATCGGGCGGATAACCCTGGCTGTCCACCTTGACCTGGAATGCGTTTCTGTCTGCCGCGTCCTTGTACTTGTCGATGGCGTCGCGCATCATCCACAGGTCGTAGCGAAGCTGGCGCTCATTTTGGCGCTTCATTTCGAAGCGGGCAACGGGAAGGGCACACATGGCAAGAATTCCCAGAATCGCCGTGGTCACGATCAATTCGACGAACGTGAGTCCCCGCTCTCCGCGGGGAACGATGCGATTTGTCGGCGACTCTTGTTTCATGGCGCTATTTCACCACAATGCTCGCCTGCGAACCGATAGCCTGCACCTGTTGCAGAGCGCTGTTCATGGCGGTCGGATGGGTAATGACCAGGGTGCTCTCTCCAGCCGACTTTGCCTGGAAACTAAGGACGCAGACGGTGCCCGCTCCGCTCAAGCCGGGAGCTCCCGGGGGGCGCGAGGTATTGATGTTGATCATGCCCGGTCCGTCGTCACGGTGAATCAAGGTCACTTGCTTTCCGTCACGGCCCAGAAAATCTCCGCTATCCACATTGACCAGTGACAGTTTGGCCGGATCGTATTGAATCTGCAGGGGTACGGCGGCGATATCGGTGCCGCCGCTGATCTGGACCGGAATCTTGAAGGTGGCTCCGGTGGCCACGGGATCTGTCAGGGGAGTGATCGTAAGGCTTACGGGGCCGGGTTGCGGCGGAATGGCCGGTGGATTGGGCGTATTGGATTGCGGAACAGCCGGAATTGGCTGCGGAACAGGCGGATTGGGCTGGGCGATGGGCGGGTGGTTGGCTACTTCCGCGGCCGCGGCCACGCCATTCTCATCGGCAGCCTTCTTGATCTGCTGAAGCGCCGCCGGACCGGCAGCCGCCGCGCTTTGGGCGGGAATGGTGCCTACAGTGGACCGCGGGGGATTGATCTGCGAACGCCCTGAATTCGGCGCCGGAGACGGATTCGCGGCTGGAGCTTCACTGGAGATGTGGCGCAACTGGACCGTGGTGCCCGCGCCGGTATCGACGGTGCGCAGGTTCAATGTATCGAGCATTTGCGTACGAACGATGTGGGGCACAACGAGAAAGACCAGTTCGTCGTCTGAAATGGTGTGATCCTTGGAACCGAAGAGGTATTTGAGGATGGGAATCGAACTGAGCCCTGGAATGCCGGTCCAATTGATCGCTTCCTGCTTGTCCTGGAGGCCACCCAGAATGCTGGCTTCGCCCTCGCGCAGCCGGATCACCTGGTCAACCACACGCTGGCTCAAGATAGGCTCGGTGACGCCGCTGATGGTTACCTGGCCGCTTTGCGCGGATACTTCGATCTTGATCTTCAGCGTTACATCGTGGTCGATGTGGACGGTTGGCGTCATTTCAATGTTCACGCCGACATCGGTGTACTGGAACTGGGTATTGACAAGTGAGCTGACCACGGCGGTAGCTGCGCCGGTCTGGTAGGAACCGGTGGCGATCGGTATCTTGGAACCGACCTTCATGGTTGCTTTTTGACCGTCAGTGGCCCGGATGCGCGGATTCTGCAGAATCTTGGTATTGTCGTCGGTGAGCAGCAGGTTGGCGGTGGCTGAGCCAACGGTCACCGCAAAATCAGTCGCCTTCAGATGGGACAGGTCATAGAGGGACGGGGCGGTGGAGGTCGAACCGGTGGTACCGGTTGTCGTACTGGTGGTGCTACTGGTACTGCTGGTGCCGGGCGCCTGCAGCGCAATCCCTACGCTGCTGGGCCACTGGATGCCCAGGGTCTGCTCCCAGTTTTTGCTGACCTCGAGGATGGCGATATCGACCACCACTTCGGGACGCGCTTTATCGAGGTCGTTGACGAGCTTTTGCGCCAGCATTAGCTCGTCGGGAGTCCCCTTCATCACGATGGCGTTCTGGCTGGCTACGCCGTAGACTTTTGCGCCGGGCAGCACGTTGCGCAGCGCCGTCTGCACGTCGTTCAGGTCATTCTGTTGCCAGGCGTTGGTCAGATAGAAGGTCTCGACTGCTGCTTCATCCAGTTCAGTGTGCTTGGCGCGGGAGTTGGCGGCCACAAAGATGGTATTGTTGGTGACCGGACGCCAGTAGGTGTTGGACATGGTGCCCACAATGCGCAAGCCGTCGAGCAGGGAAACATTGTTGAGATCGACCTGGATACGCTTGGAGGTGTAATCCGGGTCAAAGAGAATGTTGACGCCGGCAGCCCTGCCGATGGCCTGGTAAATGACCTTTGTGTCTTCAGTCATGTGCAGGGTGAGCGGCTCGTTTGAGACAGGTTTAAGAATGGCCGGCCCACCGATGGAGTCGAGCTCCTCCTGCTTGCCCGGCTCCATGGGAAGACTGGTCTCGCCCGCTGGATTCGCCTCGCCGTGCAGCTTGCGCATCTTGGCGATCTCCTGCTGTGCGGCCTCGTTGCTGGGGTCGATCTCAGAGGCATGAAGAAACTCCGCCAATGCGCCCTGTTCGTCGCCCGCTGCCAGCAGCTTGCGGCCCTTGGTCATGTGCATGGCCGAGGCCGAAACCCGGACCCGAACCAACGCGGTGCGGTAGGTTAGATCCTTGGGCGCCTTGGCCAGCGCTCTCTGGTAGTCGTTGTAGGCGGTATCGTAATCTTCTTTTGTCTCCGCGGTCTGGCCGTGCTTGAACATGGCTTTGGCCGAATCCGCGTGCAGGGGAAGGCTGGACAGCAAAAAGCCGGCCAGGATTGCGAAGAGGGCGATTTGGAAAGCGGCTCCCGGGAATACCCGCCGGGAAACAGCCAGACACTGAGCGCAACGGTTCATCGTACTCCCATGCGTCTCAGCCTGCCCGCATTCAATATCGGGCGCTTGCGGGCTGCCTTGGCTGCCCCGGACGCAGATTTTGACACAATTGTTGCTTGAAACCCCACTCATCCTTCGAAGCTCCATTTTAGCAAAGCCCCGCTGGAATGCTTATGAAACCGGCCCCGATGCTAGGATGAAGATTCGAGGTTACTTCCCGATGGCTCGTCAAACCAGCCACGTCATCGTTCCCAAGGACACATCCGGACCGCAAAAGCCGAACAAGCCCCGTGACCCGGTGGCCAGCGGCGAGCGGGATGCAGCGCACAATCGCGCCGCCAGCCATCACTATTTTCTGCTGGAACGGTTTGAAGCCGGCGTGGCGCTGCGGGGGACGGAGGTAAAGTCCATCCGTGAGGGCCAGGCCAACCTCAAAGACTCCTACGGACTGATCAAGGACGGCGAGGCGTTTCTGCTCAACGTTCATATCGGTCCTTATTCACACGGGAATATTGCTAATCACGACTCAACGCGAACTCGAAAGCTGCTGCTGCACCGGGACGAGGTTCGCAAGCTACTCCAGAAGACGCAGATCAAGGGTCACACGCTCATCCCCACGCGGCTTTACTTCCGCAATGGGCGGGTGAAGTGCGAGCTGGCGGTGGCCAAGGGCAAGCAGGACTGGGACAAGCGGGAAACCGAGAAAAGGCGGGAGGCCGACCGCGAATCCCGTGCCGCCATCAACGCCAATAAGCATCGCATGGGGCGCTGACGGAGAGAAACACCTAAAATACCAGTGAGGAAACAATGAAAACCCAACTATCTTTTGCGGACCTTGCCGGAGTTGAGACCGAATTGCTGGCCGTTTTGGCCGCCGATTTCCAAACTTCGAAAGAAATGGATGCCAAGCCGGCGCCTGTGCTGCTGACTGAAGATGCTGCGGTGAAGACTGCGGCGGCTGCTGTGCTGACGAGCGGCGAATACAAGGCCGGCGCTAACGAGACCCTGCTTCTGCACGCTCCGGTGGGACTGAAGGCCAAGCGGCTGCTGATTGTCGGGTTGGGCAAGCAGGCCAGGGTGACGGCCGATAAGGTGCGCAATGCTGCCGGAACCGCCGTTCGCTTTATCAAGCCTCGCGGCATTCGGGAGCTGGTTTTTGCTCTGCCGGTTGCAAGTGAGGTGGATGCCGTGCACGGCGTTCGCGCTGCGGTCGAGGGCGCGTTTGTGGGCGACTTCGATCCCGATACCTATCGCAGCGACCGAAAGGACCAGAGTGTTGAGTCGTTCACTCTGGTTGCGCCGGCCGGCGCGGATAAGTCAGCGCTGAAAGCCGCGCTTGCCGAGGGCGTGATCGTGGGCGAGAGCCAGAACTTTACCCGCTCTCTGGTCAATGAGCCGGGTAATAAGCTTACGCCGACCATCCTGGGGCAGCGTGCGGCGACGATGGCCGCTGAAGTGGGTCTCAAGGCTGAGGTTTATTCCACTGAAAAGCTGCACGAGTTGAAGATGGGTTCTTTCTGGAGCGTTTCGCAGGGGTCCGCGGAGCCGCCGTCGCTGATTGTTCTGCGCTATGAGCCCGAAGGCGTGAAGGACGGACCGGTGCTTGGACTTGTGGGCAAGGGCATCACCTTCGATACGGGCGGCATCTCCATCAAGCCCTCGGACAAGATGGAGCTGATGAAGTACGACATGGCCGGTGGCGCAGCGATGATCGGGGCCATGCGCGCCATTGCGCTGCTGAAGCCGAAAGTGCGGGTGGTCGCCGTGGTATGCGCTGCGGAGAATATGCCTTCGGGCACGGCGCAAAAGCCAGGCGATGTGCAGACGGCGATGCCGTTCTCGGCTGATAAGCCGGGCAAGACAATCGAAGTGATCAATACCGACGCCGAGGGGCGCATGGTTCTGGCTGACGGGCTGACTTATGCACGCCAGCTTGGCGCGACGCACCTGATCGATGCGGCTACGCTCACTGGCGCATGCGTGGTGGCGCTGGGAATGGTGAATGCTGGGGCTTTTTCGAACGACGACGATACCTATGCGAAGTTCAATGCGGCGCTGGCTGCATCGGGCGAAAAATTCTGGCGGCTGCCGCTGGGCGAGGAGTACGCCGAGATGATCAAGAGCGATATCGGCGACATCAAGAACACCGGCGGACGCTGGGGCGGAGCGAGTACGGCGGCGGAGTTCTTGAAGGTGTTTGTGGATGAGACGCCGTGGATTCATCTCGATATTGCCGGCGTGGCTTGGGTGGAAGATTCACGTCCTTATATCGCCAAAGGGCCTAGCGGGGTTGCGGTGCGGTCGATATTGGAGTGGGTGCGGAGTTACTAACCTACATAGCCTCCGGGCTTTCGATGCCTAGCCAACTTAGGACAGTTACTAACTCGCGCAGCGCAACCGCAGCGGTTGCGAGCAGGAAAGTTTTGCGCGCCGGGTCTTCTTCGCTGAGGATGTGGTGACGGTGATAGAAGTTATTGAACTCCTGGGCTAATTGGAAGGCGTGACGGGCCAGGAAGGCAGGCTCGGAGGTGGTTATGCACTGCTCCAGAACCATGGTGCGGCGCGCTGCACGGAGCCACAATGCCCATATATCTTCGGCTTCGTCGCCTTCGAGAAATGCGCCGGTCTTTTTTAACTTTGCGAACTGCGCCAGCACGGCTTCCGGCGTGGTTTCCGCCTTGCGGAAGATGTTGCGGGCGCGAACTACGGCGTATTGAATATAGGGGCCGGTTTCGCCCTCAAAGTTCAGGGCATCTTTGAAGTCGAAGGCGATGACCGAGTTGCGCGTGTATTTGAGCATGAAGTAACGCAGCGCGCCGATGGCGATCTGTTTGGCGATTTGCTGGCGTTCGGCTTCATCGCGCGCGGTCTGGCGCGAATCCACTTCAACCTGCGTGGCGGCGATCAGCTTGTCGATCAGGTCGTCGGCCTTGACGCCGAAACCTTTGCGGCCGCTGACTTCGATATATGGGCGGGCCTGATCCTCGGCGGAGACGTCATAGCCCATCTCGATGGCGCAGCGCGGCGTGAGCGCAACCATTTCGTAACTGAAGTGCGTATAGCGATCGGCTTGTTCGATGTAACCCATGCCGCGGAGGGCCTGGATGACGTTTGCTTGCGGGTCGCTCTGACGCGCATCAATGACGTTGTAAATCGCCTGCGCTCCGCCAAAATGGGGGTGGGGATCGACACCGTGCTCCGTCGAGATCCAGCATTCGTGATCGGGATAAGTAAAGAAAGGCTTGTAACCGAAGTCTTTACCCAGCAGGCCGAATTTCCATAAGTGATAGGCGATATCTTTACCGACATAAGTTACGGTGCCGTTGGAGCGGACAATTACCTTCGAATCTTCGTCAAGTGCGCCTTCAGTTACTTCAGCCCCCGGCCGCGTCATTACCCAGCAACCTTTGTTCTTGCCTTCTTTCTCAAAATAGAGAACGCCGGTTTGCTTCAACTGCTCGAAGGCTGTCTCCCAGAATTTGAGGTGCAGAATTTCACTTTCGCGGGGCAGGAAATCGTATTCAATGTCCAGTCGCAGCATGGTTTCAAGATGGCGCTGCATCACCGCGGTAGAGATCAGTTCGGCGGCTTCAGCGGTTTGATTGTTGCCGCGTTCGATCTCATGCAGGGTTTCATAGCGCAGGCGCTTGCGTGCCGTTTTCTCTTCTTCGTTTCCCTGCTCATACCACTGCGAGGTGCTGGCGTAGATATCCCAGCAGTAAAAGTCGATGCGCTTGCCCTTGCGCTTGAGCTCATCGAGCAGCTGGCGCAACTGGGCCAGCGAGAGGCCGGCATAGTGCAGGAAACCTACGATAACGTCGGCAACCTGCACGCCAGTGTTATCAATGTAGTTCTGCACGGTGACGGTTTGGCCGGCGGCGCGAAGCAGGCGGACAAAGGTATCGCCAAGAATGGCGTTGCGCAGATGACCGATGTGCGCGGCCTTGTTGGGATTGATGCTGGTGTGCTCCACGAGTGCGTGGATGCTGGTGGCGGGCAGGTCTCTTGAGGTGCTGGAAATTCCGCGGACTGCGGTAGCGCGGTCGAGGCGGGCGTTGATATAGCCCGCGCCGGCGACTTCAAAGGAAGAAAAACCATCGAGATTTGCGAGCTCGGCTACGATTTCTTGGGCAATTACTTTGGGCGCTTTGCGCAGCTTGCGGGCCAGTTCGAAAGCGATCGGCGTGGCAAGCTCGCCCAACCTCATCTCTGGGGGAATCTCCAGTGGAATGGTCTCAATCTTCAGACCGTACTTTTCTTCGAGCAAAGTGCGAAGACGGTCGGCGAGTCTTTTCTCGAATTCCAGATACACGGTAGGAGGCCTCGGAAATCCTTGATTTTCAACGGTGATTCTAACAGAGTGACGCGCGTGGACCGGTTTGACGCTCCCTGCCCGGCAACCTAAGATGAAGAGTAGATCGCCTCTGGATTTCCGGCTGCCCTTCGGGGCGAATTCAATGCAAGGCCCCACCTATGACCAAGACTGCTCCCAGCTCATCCCGCTATTACCTGACCACGCCGATCTACTACGTGAATGCGAGGCCGCACCTGGGGCACGCCTACTCGACCATCGTTTGCGATGCCGTTGCAAGGCGCAAAAGGGCGCTGGGCGTTGAGACCTGGTTCCTGACTGGCAACGACGAACACGGGCAAAAGATTGAGCGGTCTGCTGCGCTGGCTGGGCGCACACCTATGGAATTTGCAACCGCCGTCTCAGCGGAGTTTCGCGGGCTTTGGGACCGGCTGGGGCTGAGCTACGACGATTTTATCCGCACCACGGAAGAGCGGCACAAGCGCGGTGTGCAGCATTTATTTGCTACGCTGCGGGACCGCGGCTTTATCTACAAAGGCTCATATACGGGCCAGTATTGCGTCTCCGACGAGGCTTATGTGGACGGCCCTCCGGGAACGATTTGCCCCGATTGCGGACGCGTGACCGAGACGGTGAGCGAGGAGAATTATTTCTTCAAGCTCTCGGCATTCGAGAAGAAGCTGCTGGAGTTCTACGATGCGAACCCCGATTTCATGGGGCCGGAATCCACACGTCGCGAGGTGATTTCCTTTGTGCGCGGGGGGCTGAAAGATCT
>JBEKUB010000025.1:0-54324 GCA_049515455.1 Occallatibacter sp. | reverse complement strand
ACGTTGAAAAGATCGTGCCCGCGGGCGTGGACGTTGAAGTGCGGCTGATCCACTCCGGCGACCCCAGCCTGATTCGCGTCGACAACCCGTACATCAAGGCGGCCACTCGCGCGCTGCACGAGATCTGGGGCAAGGACACGGTCTTCATCCGCTCCGGCGGCTCCATCCCCATTGTGGGCGACTTTGACCGCAACCTGAACGCACCCAGCGTAATGATGGGCTTCGGCCTGCCCGATGACAACATCCACGCTCCGAACGAGAAGTACCATCTGAAGAACTTCGAACTGGGCATCGAGTCGCTGATTCGCTTCCTGGAGGAGGTTGGCGGTTAAACTCTGCCAGTAGCGTCCTGCTTAATTCGCACTTCTGAGATGATTTGTCCAATCCATGCCGATTGGCGCGAAGTCGTCAAAAGTGTCGTTGTGTCCGCGATTGGGTATGGATAAGTATTGCTTCGGTTCATTGGCCAAATCATAAAGCTGCTTTCCTTGGGAGGGAGGTATGAGTTGGTCCATGGCTCCATTCACAATCAAAACAGGAACATGAATATTCTTGATCTTTTTGAAGTTATCAAAGCGGTCAAAAACAATAAACCCGGCGGGAAAAACCGGGAACTTGATCTGTGCCATTTTTGCAATCGATAAATATGGAGCCAGCAGAATGAGACCGCCGACGTTAAACTCTTCAGCCATTTGCGTCGCCACTCCGGTACCCAAAGAGTGCCCGAAAAGAATCAGGTCGTCACTTTTTGCGCCACGCGCCATGAGCGCATCGATATAAGCTCTCGCGTCGTCATAAAGGCCCGCCTCTGTCGGCTTGCCCGGCAATCCGCTGTAGCCTCGATACTCTGCGATGAGAAATCCATACCCTTCGGCAATATAAGGATCAGCTGCAACCGACGCGGTGGACAAACTATCGCCGTTCCCGTGAAAGAAAACAAAGGTGAACGGCTTGGTCGTTGCCGGTGCATACCAGCCTTTCAAATCGAGCCCGTCTGCCGTTCTTACAGATATCTCCTCGAACGATCTGTTTGCATGCGCTTCACTTAACGGCACATAAGTGTGACCGGGGTAATATAAAAAACTCCTTTGAAACGCAGAAATCCCTATCAAACATAGAGCGTATACGCCGGTCAGGATGCCGAGAATCCGTCTGACTTTCACACGAGCTTGATTCTTCAGGGACGGCCGAAGCGCACTTTCCATATGCCGAGTTTAGTCTCATATTTTGAGATTTCACAATCTTGAGTGCTTCAGATTACGAATCTGTGCGCTTATCGCGTAAGCTAAATCCACGGTTATGTCCGAGTCCCCCTCCAATTTGGAGTTTGAAGAGGCGCTGGGAGGATCGCGCGGCGGTGAGGATGCACGGTCCGACTTGGAGGCTTCAATTACCTCCGAGATCGTCATTGCCTTCAAGAATGTAAGCATTTCATTTGATGGGCGACCAGTTCTTGAAGATATGAGCTTCACAGTGGGCCGCACCCAGACTCTCTGCATTCTGGGCCGCAGCGGCGTGGGCAAGTCGGTGGCTCTGCGTTTGCTGATGGGCTTCCTCAAGCCGGATTCGGGCACGATCGAGGTTGAGGGCCAGGAGATCACCTGCCTCGACGAAGACGGCATGCAGAAGATTCGCAAGCGCGTGACCATGGTCTTCCAGGGCGGCGCGCTTTTTGATTCGCTCAGCGTGCGCGAGAATGTTGCGTTCCCGCTGCGCGAGATGGGAACCCTGTCGGAAGAAAAAATCAACATGCTGGTGGAGTGGTTGATTGAACTGGTGGGCGCTGAAGATGTGGTGGACTCTCTGCCGGCCAGCCTCTCAACCGGGCGCAAACGCGCCGTGGCCATGGCCCGCGCACTGGCTGCACAGCCCGAAGTGGTGCTCTACGACGAACCAACCACGATGGTCGATCCCATCATCGCGCGGCGTCTTGGCGCCTTGATTCAAAGAGCCAAAGACCGGCTTGGATTCACCAGCATCGTGGTTACGCACGATATGCGCTTTGCTGAGCGGCTCGCCGACACGGTGCTTTTTCTCCACCAGGGCCGCGCGACTTTCTTCGGACCGCTCAAGGACTTTATGGAATCGTCCGATCCGAACATTCAGCAGTTTCTCACTCTGGACGCATACATATTACCTACGGCATGAACTATTGATCGATTGGTAACCGTCAACACCTAAGATTTTCATTGTAATGGCCGCAAAGGCAGAGCTCTCCTCACGCAGCATTCTTCACCAGGGGATCATCGAACGGAGTAATCTGCTAAGATCCCACTTAGGTGGGATATCCCTATATCCGGGTGGTTTTTGTATAATTTGCTTTATTCTCAAGGGTTTTTATGGCGTCGAATGTTCATTCCCGGTCAAGGGATTTGCAGTTCAGTTGTCTTTGTTTCTTCCGTGAAGTCTTAAGTTTCTGAGGCCTACTGAAGGTAATGGCAACATCGGAGTTCCGGGAGAGAGGATCGACTTCATTAGCGTCACATCCTGAATCTGCGGGTGAAGCGGCGGCGAACTTCACACGAATTGCGCGGGGCACATCCAAACTGTGGATGGTTCTGGATGGAATCACCGTCTTCGGCGCTGCTGCATTTGCCACTCTGTACGCCTTCCATCTGGGACCGGTAGCGGCCGCCGAGAGAATCTGGCTCGGCACGCTCATGCATGGCCGTTCGATGAGCATGCTTCTAGCTTTGGTATGCGGATTTACTTTTGTGCTGATCATGATCAGCCGCCGGCTGCGTTTGTATACCCCCACGCGCCCGGCCAGCCTGCTGCATGAGCAAAAGCTGAGCGTTCAGGCCTGCTTTACCGCCGGCTTGTTTCTCACCTGCACGCTTTACCTGGTTCACGCCGAAGAAGTTCCCCGCAGCATCGTCCTGGTCACGATAGGCCTGGTTACCATCGCGCTCAGCGTGCGCAGGTTGGTTTACCGCGCCCTCATCTACCGGCGTTTCGACCGTGGAATGGGCACGCGCAACGTTCTCATCGTGGGTACCGGACCTGAAGCGCACGCGCTTCGCCATCACCTGGAGAGCTTTCGTCGCCTCGGCTACACCTTCAAGGGATTCATTGATTTCCCCGGTTCCGGTTCCGATTTTTCGGTAAACTCCAGCGACGTGGTGGGTACGCTTGATTCACTCTTTCTAAACGTACGCAAGCATTTTGTAGATGAAGTTTTCTTCACGACTTCATGCGAGAGCGGAATCGTGCGCGATGTTGTGGACCGGGCGCGCAAGCACGGCGTCGATCTACGCGTGATACCCGATATGTACGACGGCCTCACGTGGAGCAGTCCCATCGAGTACATTGGACAGTTTGCCACAATTCCCTTGCCCTGCGGCCGGGCGCCTCAGGCCGGGCTGCTGTTCAAGAGAATTGCCGATCTCGTGCTTTCCTGCATGATTTTGATCGCCATCTCGCCTCTGTTGCTGATGATTGCCATTGCCATCAAGCTGGATTCTCGCGGACCGGTTTTCTACTCTTCAGAGCGCATCGGCAAGAAGGGCCGCGTCTTCTCATGCACCAAGTTTCGCACCATGGTTTTCGATGCCGAGCGGCGCCGCGCCAGCATGATGCATATGAACGAACGCGAGGGTGTGCTCTTCAAGATTTCAAACGATCCCCGCGTCACCAGGGTGGGCCATTTTTTGCGCAAATATTCCATGGATGAGCTTCCCCAGTTCTACAATGTTCTGCGCGGCGACATGAGTATCGTGGGACCGCGTCCGCCCCTGGCAAGCGAAGTAAAGGAGTATAAGCTCAGCAACCTGCGCCGGCTCGACGTCACCCCGGGCATCACTGGATTGTGGCAGGTGCAGGCGCGTCAGGACCCTTCGTTTGACAGCTATATCTCGCTGGATGTGGCCTACATTGAGAACTGGAGCATCTGGCTGGATATCAAGATTATCCTGCGCACCATTGGAGTTGTTCTCGCAGGCACCGGCTCATAGAATAATTCTTACCAGACTCCTTCAGAGGGTATAGGCTGTAAAAAAGTGTTCCCTGAGGTCAGTGGGAGATCGATATGAGTGAAGCGAAACAGAGGAGTGTTTACCTCACCACGTGGTTGGTTCTGCTGCTGGTTTGTTACTTGATGGCAGCGGTATTTTATCTGATCGCAAGCCTGGCAATGGGGCAGGGAATGTTCTCCGCGCCGCCGTGGCTATTCCCGGTTCTTGCTGTCGTCGCAATCGGCAATGCTGGCTGCGCGTATGCATTATTCCTATGGAAGAAGTGGGCATTCTACGGCTTCCTGGTCACGGCAGCCATATCAATCACGGCCAACCTGATCAACGGCGCAAGCGTCATTCACGCTTCTCTTGCGCTCGTCCCCGTGGCAATCCTGTTCATTCTTCTCCACGTCGGCAGCGCAGATAGCGGCTGGGAGCAACTCGAATAGGATTCGGCAGCGGCCGGTTCGATCAAAGAACGCGCTCATCGCAGCCGATGCAGTGCAAATGGCGGCGCTTTGCCGCGCAGGATTAGACTATAAATGTGAAGATCGCACTGGCCCAGATCAATCCTACGGTAGGGGATTTCAGCGGAAATCTTGAAAAAATCGTTGCCGCCAGCCGTCGTGCGGCAGCGCTGGGCGCGCGGCTTACCGTTTTCTCTGAACTGGTCATCTGCGGCTATCCTCCGGCCGACTTCCTTGAAAAACCAAGTTTCCTCGCCCGCTGCCGTTCAGCCGTCGATGAACTGGCTGGGGCAACGCGCGATTTGCAGACCGCGGTGCTGGCGGGCGTGGCTCTTCCCGCAGAACAAGAGCCCGGTTTGCAGGATACAGATATCGGTTGCTGGGGTCATAAACCGGCCGTGAATGCCGCCGTTCTGCTGGATCGCGGCCGTCTGCTGCTAGAGCAGCATAAGCGTTTGCTCCCGTTCTATGACGTCTTCGACGAGCAGCGTTACTTTGCTCCCGCGCGATCGCAGCAGGTGGTGGAACTGGACGGTGTTCGGCTGGCAATCACCATCTGCGAGGACGCCTGGAATGACAAGAACTTCTGGCCGCGCCGGCTCTATACGGTCGATCCCATGGAAGAGTTGATGCGCCAGCATCCGGCGGTGCATATTAACCTGTCTTCGTCACCATACTGGCACGGCAAGCGCGCCATGCGCCGCCAGATGCTGGCGGCAATTGCGCGGCGGGATGGCATACCCGTGCTGATGACCAACCAGGTGGGCGGTAACGACAGCTTGCTCTTTGACGGCTCCTCGCTGGCTCTGAATGCGAACGGCGAGCTGATCGCCCAGGCAGCCTCGTTCGAAGAGGACCTGGTGATTGTCGATCCCCTCATAAATTCGTTGGGGGCTCCTCAAGTGCCCGTGCCGGATGAGGACGATACCGCGGCTGCCTACCACGCGCTGGTTCTGGGAACTCGCGATTATGTGCGCAAATGCGGCTTTCACAAGGCTCTGGTGTCCTTGAGCGGCGGCATTGACTCGGCGCTGGTGGCCGCAATCGCCAAGGATGCGCTAGGCGCGGAGAATGTGGTCGCCGTCGGAATGCCCAGCCCCTACTCGTCGGCAGGCTCAATCGACGATAGCCGCCGGTTGGCGGCTAACCTGGGCATTCGCTTTGAAACGATCAAGATCAGCGAGCTTTTTGAGCAGTACATTCGCTCACTCGAGCCGTTGTTTGCGGGAACCAAACCGGATACTACCGAGGAAAACATTCAGTCCCGCATTCGCGGCGTGCTGATGATGGCGCTCTCAAACAAATTCTCCGCACTGGTGCTCACCACTGGAAACAAGTCGGAAATGGCGGTGGGCTATTGCACCCTTTACGGCGATATGGTGGGAGCCTTGGCGGTGATCGGGGACCTGGTAAAGACACGCGTTTATGCGGTCTGCCGCTGGCTCAATCGCGCCGACGAGGTAATTCCCGAGGCGATTCTTAAAAAGCCGCCCTCGGCCGAACTTCGTCCTGACCAGAAGGATACTGACTCCCTGCCGCCCTACGAGGTTCTTGATCCGATTCTTGAAGCCTACGTGGAGCGCTACGAGGTCCCCGAACGAATTGCCCGGGATCACGGATTTCCTCTCGAACTCGTCCAACAGGTGGTGCGCCTGGTGGAGCGATCAGAGTACAAGCGCCAGCAGGCGGCGCCGGTTTTAAAGGTTACCCCCAAGTCGTTCGGAATGGGCCGCAGATTTCCCATCGCCGTCAAGGTTCAGGTCTAAGGTATAAGCTAGAAAGCGGGAGTTTTCCCACAGTTTAAGGAGAAACAGCTTGATTCGTCTGTCAGTCAATTGTTCCAAGATCCGTCCATCCAGCCTTCGTCTTGCCAGTATTTTCGCTCTGGTTGGGCTGTTCCTGTTTGCGTTCGCGGCCGCTGCCCAGCAGGCTCCGGCTGCCGCCGCCACTCAAGCCGCTCCGGCTCAAGCTGTTCCTTCGCAGGCCCCATCCGCTCCGGCGCCCGCCGCGGCTCCGTTGTTTCCCAAGCCCAATCCAGCGGATTTCACCGCCTCGTCGCCGAGCAAGGAGTTGGTCAATGCTTTTATCCAGGCCAATCTGGGCTTCGATGACAACAACGTCTGGGAGGTGGAGGCCATCCTCAAGACCCCGGTGGAAGGCGTGAGCAGGGTGTTTGTGCTGATTGGGGATAAGGGAGGCAAGGGGAAGCCCTATCCATTCGTCTTCTATACATTGCCGGACGGGAAGCACATTATCGCCCGCGACGATTTGATGCCCTTTAGCGAGCATCCCTTCGCCGAGAATCGCGCGATTTTGCAGGCGCACGCCGAAGGTCCCTATCGCGGCTCAGCTTCCAAGGACCTTGAGATCGTGGAATTTGCCGACTTTCAGTGCCCACACTGCAAAGAGGCGCAGCCCAACATGGAAAAACTGGCGGTGGATTTTCCCAAGGCTCGCATCGTCTATCAGAGCCTGCCTCTGCCACAGCATTCCGCGGCCATGGGTGCTGCTGAATACGGCGTTTGCGTGAACAAGCTGGGCGGCAGCGACGCATTCTTCACCTTCGCCGCGACCGTCTATGATGGCCAGGATGGATTGGCGACCGCCGACGGCGCCACTCTGACCCTGAATAGCGCGGTGACCAAGGCGGGTCTTGATCCGGCCAAGGTCTCGGCCTGCGCCTCAGCCCCCGAGACCAAGGCCGCGGTGGATGCCTCGGCTAAGCTGGCCCAGGATCTGAAGATCAGCCAGACCCCCACGCTGATGATCAACGGGCGTCCGGCTCCAGCATCCGTTCCCTACGAGACCCTCAAGCAGATTGTGCTGTACGAGTCCAAGGTGGACGGTGTGGTCCGGTAAGGGGCCGGTCGACTCAAAAGGAACTTGAAACCCCTCTAAGAAGAGATCAAGATGCGGATCGCCTCTTAGAGGGGTTTGTTCTTGCCGGGGAGGTGCAATCCCTATAGCGTTTCCACAACTTGATTCAACCAGCGACTGACGCATATCCGGTTACACATGCAGTCCAAATTTCCCCACAACTGGTTCACGAAGAAGACAGGGATAGCGTACGAAGGTTGCACGCTCATCCCGTCGCAGACGCATTGCAGGAAGATTCGCGAGGATGCCAATCAAATCACCCACGGCGTTTGCGTCGCGCTACCTTCGCCAAGCCCAGTAATCCAGTGCCAAGCAGAATCAGGGTCGACGGCTCGGGGGTTTCAGGGGTTTGCGTCAGGTTCGGGCTGTATTCGAAACCGTAGTACTCGTCCAGCGGGAAGGTGTTCGCCCCCATCTCCGCATTGAAAGCAGCCTGATCGAACTGAAAGTGAGGATCAACCACGTCCTGGCACTCTGATTCACCCCAACCATACTGAACCCCCCAAGGCTCTACGCCTTGGTTGCTAAGAGAGCTGGCCGAGGCTTGGCAACCAGCGCTCAGTTCGGCGGTGTAGCTGTCGCCCGGAGTGATCATCAGGTCCACCTGGGTTCCGTTCAAGGGTAAGGTCTGTGTCACGCCACCCGGCCCAACGACCGCGGCAAAGGAGGCCAGGCCCTTGTAGTTGCCCTCTCCGGTAAGCTCGCCTAGCGCCTTAACTTTGATCGGGATTGCGGCGACCGTCTCGGGGGGCGTCTTGAATTCATTCACGAGCACTTGATACTCCATAAGGGCGGTGCCGAGGAAGGAGGCGCTTTGCGACCCATACCCTGCTTCTGAGGCGGTGACTCCTCCTACTACGTCCACACTGGGCTCCTTAGAAAAATAAGCGTCGGCCGAGCCGTAGGCAGATGTGTCAATTCCAATGTAGTAACCGCCGCCTTGAGGATCAGGAACATAAGTGGACACATTGTCCGAGGATTCACAATCCTCGAGCGGGGCGCCGTTGTTGACCGAAACGGAGTCAGAGACCAATACGGCGTTGGCCTGACAGCTGAGGGTGATAGACCCGCTCGCCGAGGTCACCGTTATGCCATCCGCCCTCAGAATGCTGCTGCTGAGGAGGAGAAAGATTCCAATTAGAAGCACTCGATTTCTCATAGAATCTCCTTTCAGATTTCCAGGTTGGGGTTAGTCACGCGTCGCGCAGGCAGTTGGCTCTTGATAGGAATGCCGCCAAGATATGCGCTGGACGACTTGAAGGACGGGGCCATAAGGGTCTCCAAGCCATATCCCGCATAAGTCAACCGGGGGCGGCAAGGGTCTGGCAGGTTGCAGAGAGGCGCCAAAGGCCAATGGCACGCCATTACTATGCACCTTGGATGAAACGAGGGATGTGAGGGCTGGAAACGAGGAATTGGAAATGTGACAACTTTGCTTGCAGAGCATCTCATCCCTCTTCCCTTGCAGGTTTGGAAGAGCGAGTCGCAGTCAAGCCAATCTAATTTTTGAACAGGTCCCCTGGCAGGAATCGCACCCCAGCCGACAGAGAGTCTTGAGCCTACTCGTGCACGAATGTCGCCAGTTTGGCATACTGAAAAATAACGACTTGCTAGCTGGAGGCGAACGCGCTCTGCAAATCATTGCAGAGGAATTGAGCAAATCAATTCAACATTTGTTGCGGACTCCGCGCGTCCAGTTTGCTGGAACGTTGGTTCCTTTGTGGTCGCAAATACTCCCTATGCGTGATTTAGATCACATTTCTTTCGAAGCGCCCTAATGCGCCTGCGTGCCTTTGTCGATGCGCATCATCGGCGAGTGGCCGGCCGCGTGTGCTGCGCGAACAACGTGGGGCGTCATGATGATCAGCAGCGTCGAAGAGCTATTTGTGGTGCTGTTGTCAGTCACGTCGTTCAGTCCGGGGATCTCGCTGAACCCCGGAAGGCCGCTAATGGCGCGCATCTGCGATTTATCCATTTCGCCCACCACCATCACGCTCTCGCCCTTCTTGAGCATCACCACCCCGGAATAGGCGCGATTGTCGAGGATGGGATTGCCGTTGATTGAAGTTCCGGAGAGCGCATCGATTTTCAGGTCAATGCTCAGAGAGACATCGTTGTTGCGCATCACCCTTGGGGTAGCCTTCAGGGTCAAGCCCAGGTCCTGGTATTCCACCTGCGGAACGTTGGGCACGCTGCTGGCGTAGGAGTTGAGCAGCGAACTCAAACCGCCGGAAGCTCCCGCGCCCGTGAGCCCCGGAATACTGGGCACGCTGCCCGAAAGGCTCGAGAAAGAGGAGGTCTGGATGGGATACTTTTCGCCGACCTTCAGCGTTCCGTCTTCGCCGTCGCCCACGCGCAACTCAAGTTCTTCCAACTCGTGCGAGTCAGAAGTGTTCAAGTTGAAGTTCAAGGTCATCGAACCCGGCGACAACGCCGATTGCGTGAGCCCGCCGCCAAAAAGAGCAATCCCGTTAGATAATATGGAGCTCGAGATCTGGCCGGAGGCAAGCAGAATGCCGAGAATCGCCAATGTGTCGCCCGGTGCAGCCAGCCCCGAGGAGATAATCTGCTGCACCAGGCTCTTGTTTGCGGTCAGGATGGACTGTTCCTCGGCATAGACGTTAATAGCTGAGAAGGTCTGTGGCGGCTGGACTCCGGTATCGCGCTGGCTGAGGTGCGCAAGCTGAATCAGGCGCACATCGATCAGCACCTGGCTGCGCCCTTGCAGCAGTTCTCGCATGGTCGCATTGAAGGCGATCAGCGAGGTTTCCGGCGCGCGGAGAGTCAGGGTCCCTTCGGTGGTATCTTTCACTGCCTGCGTGATCTGAAAGACGTTTTTGGCCAGGTTGATCACGTCGGTCATTTCCTGGTCGGTCATCCCGGAAAGATAGATGGTCTCCAGTTCCTGGCGCGTGAACTGCGTGCGGTTATCGCGAGTATCTTTGACTACGAGCACACGGTGCGGATCAAGTGGAACGTAGAAACTATTGGTGAGCATGCCCAGAACCCGCGTTGCCTCTTCGAAGGTAGCGTCATCCATATCCAGGCGCACCTGTGCCGGCTTGATGCTCTCGTCCAGGGTGGTTTCAAGCCCGTAGGCGCTGAATACCTCCTTGATCACCTTGGCCTGGTCGTCGTGGACGTGGAAGCTGTGCGCCTTGGTTCTGAGCACGAGCTTCACTGTTTCGCCCATCGTGCTTGCTGTCTGCTGGTAGAGGGGGATTTCCTGACCGCGCAGGGCTTCGTCGCTAAGTTCGTACAGCAGTTCGGTGGCCTCTTTGCTTTTAGGGTCGAGTTCCAGGGCGTGAGCCAATGCGGCGCGTTCGCCTGACCCATCGTCTTTCAACCGGTCCTTAGTCGCGGTCTGAATCAGTGCTGTTACCGCGTGACTGAGAGCAAGATCGGCCGCCAGCGAGTAGTCGCGGTTGGAGGGGTCAAGCTCGGCGGCCTTCCGATAGTCGCCCATCGCCTCTTCAAAAATCTCCTTATCGAAGAGCTTGCTTGCCTGAAGGTAGAGCTTGGCTGCGCGCCGGCGATCGCTGGCGCGCGACTGTTTGGTTGTCTCCGCTGGAACGGCAGTGGGCGCTGCGCTTTGGCTCCCTGGTGAGGCTGCAGGGAGCGAGGATGGGGTCTGCTGAGGCACCGTCTGTTGCGGCGGCATGGGATTCGCAGCCTGGGCTGAAACGGCGCTCACAAAGATGGGCAGCAGGAGCCCGGCCGTGGATTGGCGGACCCATCGCCTTAACCATGGGCCTCTCGCTGCTCTCGATTTCTGACTGTACGGATTCACTGCGGGGTCCGTGTCAGCGCCAGCAGATCGGCCAGGGTGGAGGCACAAACCTCCGGCTGCAACGCCAGCAACTCGTCGAAGCTGTATCTGCCGGTTGCGACGGCGATGACAGACATAAAATTGGCGCGCGCAGCCTCAATATCGCGGGGAGTGTCGCCCACCACGCAGATATGAGCCCCGGAGCTGGCCAGCTCCCTGGCCATGACTCCGGCGTGGCCGATCAATTCCGAGCGGACAGAAAAACTATCGCTGAAGCCGCCAAAACGGAACCACTCGCGCAGGCCGGCCTGCTCAACCTTGATCCAACCAATGGTCTCCAGGTTACCTGAGGCCACTCCCAACAGAGCGCCCTTTTTTGCCAGGTAGTCCAGCACCTGTTCCACGCCGGGCATGCGAATCAGGTCCAGCTCATGGCGCCGCTCGGCAACCGCGTGGCGCATCGCTTCAAGGATAGCCTCTGTGCTTTGCTCCAGAACTTCGGCCGGAACGCCAGCCTGGTGGCAGGCTTCGCGCAGAATGGCCGTATCCGTGCTTCCGTGCAGCAGGATGCCGGAGAGCGTAATCTCAAATCCCGTTACCCGCTGAACGCTGGTGGTAAAGGCGTCGACGTGGACCCGGTCGCGGCTGCGCAACAGCGTGCCGTCGATATCGAACAGATAAGCGTCCTGCGCGTCCCAGGCAAAGCCCGGCTCGATGGCGACGCGCGCTTCGTTGGTGGCTGGAGTTGTCAGCATGTCCCTTTGAATAGTATGTCAGCCCTGGCGGTAGATTTGGCGTGCCGTGCTGAATACAGGACGTTCGCTGCGCGGCGGACGCTTGAGCCCGGCCCTCACTTCGGCGAGATCCAGCCCGAGCTCCGCCATGGTGCGGCTCAACGTGTTGCGGTGCATTCCCAGCTCCTCAGCCGCTTTACACTGGTTTCCCCGGTGAGCAATCAATACTTCGCGCAGATACTGCCTCTTGAAATCGTGCACGGCATCCTCGTAGGAAATGCCGCTGGAATGCATTTGCGTCACCAGGCTATCCAGTTCTCGTCTCACGTTCACCTCTAGCTGCCTAATTGATTATCATGACCCATTTTCGCGATCTTTGCATGATGAAATATCACGATTTAATTTTTCCGGGATGCATCCACCCTGGCGTCTCCTCTTCCAGCGTCCTCAGTCCCTCTCGAATTCGCAGCGCCAGCTCATGCGGCGTTACGTGGGTACTCAGGTGGCAGGCGCCGAAAAACAGCCTGGGCAAACGGGCCTCCGTCAGGACGCGTGCCTGGGGAAAGAAGGCCACAATCGCGATGATGCCCAATGTGACCAGAATTACGCCCTGAAAGAACCCAAAGATTGCTCCGGCAAATCCATCCAGGCAGCCCAATCCGAGCGAGCGAAATGCTCTGGCCAGGAATGACCCGAGGAAGGCGGCAACCGCCATTATCAGCAATGCCAGCAGCAGGAATGCGATGGTGTCGGCCACGGCACGGATGCGGACGACGGGCAACAGCAAAGCTGCCACGTGGCCGTAATTCCAAGCCGCTACGGCCAAACCCAGCACCAGCCCGGCCAGCGAACAAAACGAGCGGAAGAAGCCCTGTGACATGCCACCGAGCACAGCGATCACCATAATGATCACGATGGCCCAATCGACTATCGTCATGCTATTCGCCCAAGCCATGATGCACTCCTGGTACGCTCTACAAATCGAGATCCCGCCCAGTCAGGCGGCGGAAGGCTTCAAGATACTTTTCCTGTGTGCGCCCCACCACATCGTCGGGAAGCCCAGGCGCGGGCGCCTGCTTGTTCCAGTGGATGGATTCAAGATAATCGCGTACGAACTGTTTATCAAACGAAGGCTGCGCGCCTCCGGGTTTCCAGGTCTTGCCCTCCCAGAAGCGCGAGGAATCGGGCGTCAATACCTCATCGGCCAAGATAATCCCTTCCGCGGTTCTGCCAAACTCGAACTTTGTGTCGGCAAGGATCAAGCCGCGGGACTCGGCATGGCTGGCAGCCAGCTTGTAGATTTCGAGCGTCAGCCGGCGCAGCTCTGCTGCATCCGCAGGCCCGGCGAGTTCCTCAGCCTGGGCAAAGGAAATGTTCTCGTCGTGCACGCCAGCCTCACCCTTGGTGGAGGGGGTAAACAGCGGTTCCGGGAGACGTGATCCGTCCAGCAAGCCTGCCGGGATCGAAATGCCACATACGGTTCCGGTCTTCTGGTATTCCTTCCAGCCCGAACCAGTAAGGTAACCCCGCACCACGCACTCGACGGGAAACATCGTTGCCCGCTTCACCAGCATGGAGCGGCCTTCCAGCTGATCGGCATACGGGTGCAACGCGGCGGGGAATTTGGACACATCGGAGGCGATCAAGTGGTTAGGCACAAGATCCGCCAGCAGATCAAACCAGAACAGCGAAATCTGCGTCAGAATCTTGCCTTTTCCCGGGATGCCCGTGGCGAGCACATGATCGAACGCCGAAATGCGGTCGGTGGCCACCAGCAGCAGGTCATCGCCCACCGCATAAAGATCGCGCACCTTGCCTCGGCCAAGCAGAGGCGTTGAGCCTAGATTCGTAGTTAAAAGAGCATTCATGGGAAGTCTTACCTCGGAGGGAACTGAAGTTCCGATTTTTCCAGCGAGGGCCGCGTCTTGTCAATCCTACAACTTTCGTGCGGGATGTGTGCGCAATTGATCAGTAACAAGGTTGAAATCAGTGTTTAATGCTAGCAGGAGCAAGGTGTGGAAAAAGCGCACATACGGGTGTGACGGCCATCACGGACCGGTCTTTCCATATGCGAGAAACTCCATTTGTCAACAAGGTTCAGAGAGCAGTAAGCACGTTCTCTTAGAGCCGGGCGACACGAAGTAGCCGTGGAAAGGGGAAGCCGCAGCTTTCTTCGTTAGTAAAGGGATCACTAGTAGCCGCGCGCTACCGACCTCCAGCGCCGGCTACTAGTCCCCGTCTTTATCTTGTTATTTTTTATAACGCAAGCGCCTCCGAAGCGTAGACTTCCTTCGGGGGCGATTTTTTGTCTTCAAAACAGGGATCAGTGGGTCACGCGGCATCCCTCTACGCACAATCTGCCTGTTTTTGAAAGGGACCACCTTCCAGGCTAAGGAAAACTCACGGCTTTGAAAGGTCATGGTTCTTCAGTCCGTCGAAGGCCTGGTACGGAGTGAGGTGGGGGCTTTAACGCCTCTTCAAAAAAATATAGACGTAAGTCCGGACAGATACATTCGTGCCTATGCTGTTGCGCGCTGCTGCCCCTGGCTGCCCAGGCGCACGCTCACCACCTTGGAGACGCCGGGCTCCTGCATGGTTACGCCGTAGATCATATCGGCGATTTGCATCATCCGCTTAGAGTGAGTAACCAGCAGGAACTGCGTATCCCGGCTCAACGAGTTCAGCAGGATGCCCAAACGGGCAACGTTGGTCTCGTCCAGAGCTGCATCTACTTCGTCAAGTGCGCAGAAGGGGCTGGGCTGGAACTGGAAGATGGCCACCAGCAGCGCCAGCGCGGTGAGCGATTTTTCGCCGCCTGAGAGCAGAAGCACATTTTGCAGCTTCTTGCCCGGCGGCGAGGCCACGATATCCAGCCCGCTCTCAGCCTGGTTTTCCTGGTCCGTGATGCGCAGGAAGGCCTGCCCGCCATTGAAGAGTCCGGCGAAGACCTTGGCGAAGTTCTCGTTGATCTTAGCGAGGGCCTCGTCGAATTTGGAGCGCGTAATCTGATCGATTTCCTTGATCGTGTCTTGCGTATTCTCGATGGACTCCATCAGGTCCTTGCGCTGCGTTTCAAGGAAGCCGTGGCGCTCAGCCGTCTCCTTGTACTCATCAAGAGCCATCATGTTCACCGGGCCCATCTGCTCGATGCGCTGGCGCAGCGCGTGGCAGGTCTCCTCCTCGGCAACCAGGACCTCGTCCATTATGCGTTCGATCTGCTCGTCGGCGCGCAGTACCTCGGCCTCGACGTTTACCTCGTTCAGGCAGCTGCCCTCAAGGTGCTCAAGATCGGAGGTCATCTTGGCTACTTCGCTGGATCGGGCGGCGCGGTCCTCGCGCAGCTGGTCAAGAGAGGCGCGCCCGCTCTTCAGCTGCGCCTCAATGGCGGTCAATTGCTGGCGCAGTGCCTGCGCATTGCCGGAGATGGTCTGCGCCAGGGCCAGCGCCTCGGCCCGCGAGGCCTCCAGTTCCTTCTGCCGCGTAGCCAGAGCGCCGTTTTCGCTGATGCGCTGTTCCCGCTCCTGCTCCGCAGCCGTCCGTTGCTGCTCAAGGGCTAGCACCCGGCGCTCCAGGTCGGCATGGAGCCGGTCAATGCGTTGGAAGGCTGCTTCGGCGCCCCGCCTGCGTTCTTCCAGGCCGGCCAGTTCAGCGGTCAACTGGGCCGCCTGCTGCTGCAATCCCTCGCGCTTCTGGCGCAACATGGCCAGTTGCACCTGCAACTCGTCCAGGGCCGCCTCAGCCTGAGCATGCTCGGCCTCCAGTCGCACAGCCTCTTCGCGATTCTTCTCGATGCCCGATCTTTTGGTTTCGCGCGCGTCCTTGTTGCGCGCTGCCTGCGCCATCCAATCTTCAATCCGCCGCTCGATGCGCTGGGCCTCGCTCTCCATCTGCTTCAGCGCCGCGCCCTGGTTGGCGGTATCGCTCTCTGCCTGCCGGCGTTCCTCGCTGCGAGTTTCCAGCTTCTGCGTCAGCTCCTCGATGGTCGTGGTCAGCGCAGCCGCTTCAGCCTCCGCCTGCGCCACTCCAGTCTCCAGCTTTGCCTGCCGGGTTTCAGTCTCACGCAGCTCTCGCTTGAGCGCCAGAGGGCCTTCGCTCGCTGGCTTGCCGCCGGTTACCGTCGCATTGTGGAAGCACTCACCCTCCGGCGTAAGGAAATAGGCTGAAGGGAAACTCGCGGCAAGTTGCTGCGCCAGTCCGGAACTCTCCACCAGGTAGCCGTTCCTGAGCTTGGGCAGAATCTCTTCCAGAGATCGCCCAAAACCATTCAGCACCTTGATCGAATCCTTCAGCGGGGTCACGCCGGGAACTTGAATTGAATCCTTGCTCTCTGGAAAAAGCTTGCCCCCTGCCGGGCCAGCGGGGTGAATCAGGAAGGTGGCGCGGCCATCGACTCCTGACTTGAGCAGTCGAACGCCTTCCTCGGCAGCCCCCCAGCTTTGCACCACCACGTAATTCAGCTCCTCGCGCAGGAACTCGTCCACCACGGCCTCATGCTCGCCGCTCACCTCAAGAAAATCTGCCAGCGTGCCTACCGGCGCACTTCCCGGGGCAAACGCTCCGGGCTTCAGCAGTCGCCGTACGGTGTCAGAGGAATATCCGTGATTGCGAATCAGTGCTTCCAGAGACTCGCGCCGTCCGGTCACGGTAGCCTGCTCGCTGCGTAGCTCATTAGCCCGCGTGCGTTGAGCGTTCTCCTCGGTGCGCCTTGCCTGCAGGGTCTCGCGCAGAGCCGCAATCTCGCCCTCCAACCGCTTGAGGGCCTCAGCCGCAGTCTCAAATTTGCTCCTGGCTTCTCCGCTCTGTACCCCTAAAGTTTCCTGTTCCTTCCGCGCCTGGCCCAGCTCCGATTCCAAACGCTCAGCCTCGCGTTCGAGTGCGGCCAGGCTCTCTTCTCCCTGGGCCGTGTGATTGCGTGCGTTGCCCGCCAGGGTCAGCAGGTTCATAGTCTGCCGGCGGCTGGTTTCAAGACCCCGTTCCGCGACAAAAACCTCTTCTGCCGCCTTGCGCGCCTCCTGTTGGCTCGCCTCGACCTTCTGGTGAAAGGACTTGGCCTCGCCTGCTGCCGTCTCAAGGAAGGCGTGATGCTGGTCGCGCTCCTCGGCAATCGACCTCAACTGCGTCCGCGTCTGTTCCAGTTCCGCGGCAGCCACCGCGGCCCGCGTCTCCAACTCGATGATGCGTTCAGCGTTGCTGCGCTCGCGCGCCAGGGCGCGTTCCAGCTCAAGTGCCGCCTCACTGGCCTGGTTCTGCGCCTCCAGCCCCTCGCGATCCAACTCATAGCCACGCTCAGTGAGCGTGTGCTGGCTTGCTTCCTGCGTTCCAATCTCCGTCGCCGATCCGTTGATGCGCTCCGTCAGCGCGGCGATCTCCTGTTCCAGCCGTGCCAGTTCCGCGTCCATCATCGCCATGCGGCTGGCCAGCACCACGCGCAGCCGTCCGCGCAACTCGTCGCGCACAGCGGCAAACCGCTCGGCCTTTGCCGCCTGCCGCTTCAGCGAGTTCATCTGCCGCGTCACTTCTTCGAAAATATCGTCCACGCGCGCCAGATTCTGCTTGGCACTTTCCAGGCGCAACTCTGCCAGCCGCTTCTTGGTCTTGAAGCGCGTAATGCCCGCGGCCTCTTCGATAATGGAGCGGCGTTCGTGCGGCTTGGAACTGAGCAGTTGCCCAATCCGCTCCTGCCCGATGATCGCGTAGCTGTCCGGGCCCAGCCCCGTGCCCATAAAAATGTCCTGAATGTCGCGCAGGCGGCACAGCTTTCCGTTCAGTAGGTATTCGCTCTCCCCGGTGCGGAATAGCCGCCGGGTAATCACCACTTCGCCCTTCTGCGGCGTGCGATGAAATTTGCGGCGGCGAATCTTGAGCACTACCGGCTGCGGCCCATCGGCTGCGGCCTCTGCTTGCGGTTGATTCGATGGTTGCTCCGGCGCGTCTTCATCGATCACCTGGCCCGGCTGTTCGTTGGCAACAATCTCTTCGGCTTCCACTGCTCTCTGACGCCGCACCTCTTCTTCGTCCCAATCGGCCGAACCATCGTGCTCAACCGTAACCTCCGGCTCCACCGGAATAGGCCCCTCGTAAGCCACGGGATCCACCATCGTCAGAGTCACCTCCGCCATACCCAGCGCCTTGCGGTCGTGGGTACCGGCAAAGATCACGTCCTGCATATGCGTGCCGCGCAGGATCTTGGCGCTCTGCTCGCCCAGCACCCAGCTCACCGCGTCCAGGATGTTTGACTTGCCGCATCCATTTGGCCCCACCACCACGGCAATGCCTGTTCCCGTCACGGTCAATTCCGTGCGGTCACAAAAGCTCTTGAAGCCGAGAAGATGGATCTTTTTTAGTTTCAGCATGTTCACTCCGAATGGTTGGGCTGCGCGAAACTGCTTTTGAACAAAGATGCGGCAAATCGCCTCGCGCCACTTAGGCGAGGGAAATATTGCCACCCGATTACAAACTCTACGGAGTGAGGGAGTCAGGGTCAACGGTGAGAGGCGGTGTATTTGTGGATAAGAGAGGTCTTAATTCCTGTTCTTGAAAAATCCCCATCTGGCAGTGCGAAATTGAGATAATTTAAGAGTTTCCGCCTAGCTTTGCACAGCCTGTAAAGCAGCAGGCCGCAGCTTTGCGTCCCAGACTCCTGGCTGCGGAAGTTCACGAACTCGGGCAGCCTGGCTGGGATCGCTTAGCATCGTGATGAGCTTGGGCTCGAGCCTTCATAGAGGAGCACACATGTTACCTTTTGATGCCCGTTTGGTTACAGCTCTTCCTCCAATGGCATGGCTCTATCGGATGAAGGTTCAAAGCCGCCCCAAATTAATTCACGGAAGGTCCGTTGAACTCTTGCCGGATGGTTTTTTTGAAGGTTGTTTTTCAGGGAAATGGCTGACATGCGACTTTGCGAGCTGCCCTGATGTATTTGGGAGCGGCCTGAAGACCGTCGGCGGCGTCCATCATTTTGTGACTCCTTCGCATACTCTTGAGGGGATCTTCACGTTATCTCGCGACGGCGAACTGGCCGTCTCCAATTCGCTGTGCTTCCTGCTGGAATTCCATGGAGCAACGCTTCCCGTTGACCTGAGCTATGGCTCGCGATTTGCATCCGCCGCATGGGGAATCGATGCGTATGAAAAGCATCTTGCCAGCACAAGCGCTGGGCACATTTCATGGGTCCTGTTCGATAACCTGAGAGTGGCGGAAGACTTGACGACCGCCCATGTTCGAAAGCCCAACGGCGCGCCTTTTACGGACTATAACTCCTACGTCAGGTTACTGAAAGAGACCGTTGGGTCGGCGCTTGCGAATGCCAGTGACCCGGGGCGCTCGGTAAACTACACTCCCTTGACCACTTGCTCTTCCGGTTACGATTCCTCGGCTGTTTCCGCGATTGCGAGTCAACTGGGATGCCGTACTGCGATCACGCTCAAAACCTCCCGCGAAGGCGCAAATGACAGCGGTCTTCCGGTTGGCCAAGCCCTCGGGCTTGAGGTCATTGAAGCAGAGCGGACGCAACGAGTCAGCTCCTTCGAAGATGTGGCCGAGTTCCTCGCTTGCGGCCTGGGAGGAGAGGATTACTGTTATCGCGATTTTTCGCCCTTCCTCGATGGACGCGCGTTAGTGACGGCATTTTATGGCGACCATCACTGGGACATGCAGTCCAAGCCAAACGAGATAGTCTCGCGCCTCGATCTCTGTGGCGGAAGCCTGCAGGAATTTCGTCTGCAACGGAATTTCATCCACATTCCAGTTCCGATAATTGGCACCCGCCGTCATTCGCAAATCTTCGCTATCTCAAGAATGGAAGAGATGATGCCCTATACATTGAACAACGATTACGATCGCCCAATTCCCAGGCGCATCGCAGAAGAAAGCGGTGTACCGCGTGAGTTATTCGGGCAAGAGAAGAAGGCAGCCAGCATCCTGCTTTTCCTCAACCCGGGATTGCTTCAGCGAGCAGCCCTGTCAAGTGGGGAAAGGATTGCGGTGGACGCCGGAACCCGGGTGAAGATACTGCTACTCATTTTTTTCTGGAACTGCCGGTACCTCCTTTACCGGCTAACTGATAATCGGTTGACGTATAAAGCTGAATCTGTATTTCCGCTGATCAAGGGACTGTCGACGTTGTTTGTCAAAGACATGCGAATCTTCGAGCATGAGCATCCTAAGGCTGTGCTCGATTTCCTGGGCGGGTTGATGCTGACGCGCCGCCGTTATTCCGTAGCAGGAAATATTCATGAAAATGCAGCCCAATGATTTGCAGAGCCCCGGGTATGCCTCAAAGCCACTGTGCCCCAAATATTTGGTCGAATTCCGGCGGGTTGAAAACCCCCAAGCCAGCTTCCGGGTAAAACGTAACTTCGCCGAATTTTACCTGGCCGGCAATCTCATATAGGTCCACCCTGACATAGGAGAAATCCTCGCCGATCTGCTCTGCGTAGCGCAGCATACTCGGCAGCATCGCAGGCGGTGGAATCGTATACGAGGGCTGAGGGTAGTAATACTCAACAGGCATTTTCACCCAATTGGGATTGAATAGACAACGCCGATGACCAATATACCTGTCAACATCAACTTGAATGGCAAACACCCGCCCGCCAAACGTGTGGAACTTGTAGTCGACCAGGCCATGCGCTCCCCCTTCGATCAATGGCTCGGCCAGGAGACGCCTATGAATCTTCGAATATGCCCATTCTTCATACAACACATCGTAGCTGCGATGAAGAAAATTGCGTAGCTCCTGTCGAATTCTTTTTTCATCGACGGGCCGCTGCTTCAGGAAAAAATTAATGCCGGAGCCGTGATTTGCTTTGACAACGCACGGATAGCGGAGAGCGTCGAAGTCGACTTCCTTCTCGCTTTCAAACGTTGCCAGCGTGGGGATGATGAAGTCGGGACCGAACCTTGCGGCCATCAACTCCTTGGCAACGATCTTATCTATCAGCGGGGGCAATCTGTAGTCATGATCGTATAACTTTCTATAAGCGATTTTTTCATTGAAAGTTCTCGGATTCTTGAGATTCGGCAGCTTTCCAAAGAACCTTACGTGATCGATTACGACGTGCCACCTCGCGGGTAACAAGTTCGTAAAGGTTCGCCAAAAGGGTCTTAGTAAGGTTCTTAATGTCTTATTCACAGTTTTCACATTTTCCAACGATTTAGAAGGTCCAATTGTGAAATGCCTTTATTGCGATTAGCGCTGCTCCTTTCGGTGGAATTGGCGAGCTTGCACCATCGCATTGGAGAATTTATTTCGATCCGCAGTATCCACATTGCCTATCAGCTACCAGACCAATATATCCCACGCAACCTGGAACTGTTTAGCGTAGGAAGGTCATTGGGTAACATATAATGCTGGGGAGGGAAACATGACATCGCCGAACCGCCATGATGGATTGAATGTATTCGAGGGCAGCACGGCGATCAGGGATTTTCTCAATCCAGATAATTCTCCCCCGATTCCTCTCGTGGAGTTGCCCGCTGACTTTAATCCATGCCGCGCCGAGGGTGTTCGCATCTTCGCGAAGCTCATGTATCTTCTTCCGCTCCTGAATATCAAGTCGCTTCCCATGCTGAATATGCTGCTCGATGCGAAAGCCTCCGGCAAACTTGACGGTGTGCATACTCTGGTTGAGAGCTCATCCGGCAACGCAGCATTCTCTCTGGCTGTATTGGCAACTCTCTTCGATATACCGCGGACAATGGCCATTCTGCCCTGGGATATAGCGCCCGGCAAACTTGAGCTTCTGCGCGTGGCCGGGGTCGAATCAACGCTGAAGAGAGAAGATCCTTTGAGGCCGTCAGGCATTGCCGATGCGCGCGCCATTGGCGAGCAGCCTGGAATATTCAATGCCGGGCAATATGGAAACGATGCGAATCCGGCAGCGTACGAAAAATGGGTTGCGCCCCAAATCTGGGAACAGACGAAGGGGAAGATCACGGTCTTTGCCGCAGGACTCGGCACAACGGGAACTCTCGTGGGCGCCAGCAGATATTTCAGGCGAAATAAGCGAGACATAAGTCTAATAGGCGGAATCTGCCGTCCGGGCGAGGCAGTGCCGGGAGTAAGATCACTGGCGCGCCTTCGCGAAATCGAATTTGATTGGAAGAGTGCGACCGATGCCATCGTCGAAGTGGGAACCGTCGAGTCTTATAAACGGAGCATGCAGTTATGTCGCGCTGGAATCGTCGCCGGCCCAAGCTCCGGATTCGCATTAGTCGCGTTGCAAAGGTTTCTGGGGGAAAAGAAGAGGGATTCTGCTCTGGATAAGCTTCGCAATGCCGATGGGGAGATAGTAGCAGTATTTATCTGTTGCGATACTCCATTCGCCTATCTTGATAAGTACAGCACCCACCTTGACGCGGCAGATTTTTAAACTTACTCGAAGCAGGCAAATTGAAGAACAGAACTAGCGCATTTGCCCGGCATTCAGAACGGCGTCAACCAAAACGTCTAAGTCGCCCCGTTGTGTGCGGTGGTTCGTAATATTCACGCGAATGGCCAGCCGCCCCTTGATGCGCGTCGTCGATGGCGCGGCAACCCCGCTCTCCTGAACGTCGGCAACAATATCTTTATTCAACTGGTCGAGCGCGGCCGCATCGAGTCCTTCTCTTCGCAGCCGAAAGCAAACGATATTCAAATTGACCGGTGCAAGAAGCTCTAGCAGTGGCTCATTTTCAATGCGATGGGCCAGGTACTCAGCCTGCGCGCAGTTTTGCTCGATCAGTTCACCGAAACGAGCGGTCCCGTGTTCTTTGATGGCAAACCAGACCTTCAGGGCGCGGAAACTGCGCGATAGCTCAGGGCCGTAGTCGCACGGCCAGCTTTCGCCAGCTGCCAGTCCGCGCTCCGCACGTCGAAGGTAAGCGGGTTTCATCGAGTATGCCGCACGGTACGCGTCACCGTCGCGCACCAGAATGCAACCCGCATCGTACTGCACGTGTGTCCATTTATGAAAATCGAATCCCAGCGAGTCGGCTCGCTCAATTCCTTTCAATTGTGGACGCAACCGCTCGCTCATCATGCACAGCGCGCCGAATGCGCCGTCCACATGAAACCACAACTTTTCAGCAGCACAAACTGACGCCAATTGGTTGAGGTCGTCAATCGCACCCGTATTCACGGTGCCTGCCGAACCGATCACGCAGAACGGTTGATAGCCCGCCGTACGGTCGTCGGCGATGGCTTGCTTCAATGCATTGATATCAACGGTGAAATCAGGATTCACCGAAACCTTGCGCAACGACGAATTCCCAATACCGAGAATTTCAAACGCTTTGACCGCCGAATCATGCACCTCGGTAGAGGTATAAGCAGTCAGGTTGCGCAGCAAGCCCTTCATTCCATTCTCGCGCATATTTTCGCTCATGGAATTTCTTGCCACACCGAGAGCGATCAGGCTGGCCATTGAAGTGCCGCTCACGATCAGGCCCGCGGTTTCGCTGGGAAAACCAAACAAATTCCTGAACCAGTTGATCACTTCGCGTTCAACATAAATCGCGCCATGATCGCGGCCTCCGCAGTTAGAATTCATGGCCGCGCCCAAAAGTTCCGCGACTAAGTTGCCGGCCTGGCCAGAGCCATGCACCCACCCGAAGAAACGGGGATGAATATTGCCAGTGGCATAGGGAAGAATATTTTCAGTGAACTCCTGGTAAACTTCCGCGAGGGGCGTTCCTTCTTTCGGCAGCGGCGCAGAGAGTTTCGCGCGAATTCCCTCCGGCACTTTTTCCCATACGGGCCGGTCGCGCACCGTCTCCAGAAAGTGAATGGCTTCATCGAGAGCCTGGTGCGCCAGCTTCCGGAATTCTTCCCAATCCGAGGGATCGAGCGAACGCTCATCCAAAAGACGCGGTGAATGGCCCGAGTCACTTCCAAGCGGTGAATCTTTCATATCTACCTCTGGCCATCCATCTAAATAAGAATACAATGCACCCGGGGCTGAAAGACTGACTCATGTTGATTCATGCAGTAACATGAACACCGATTGCTGCATGATAAGTTGAAGCGGTAATCTTCCGCACAGCCCAACCGGCGATGAGCAAACTAGGCGCGAGCGTGGGCGCTGCATTGCCGAGCTGGGCCAGAGTGGTGTGCAGCACTTGCTGATCTGGCTGTCCGGCACGGGAGACGATGGCACAAGGCAGCTCCGGCGGCAGGCCCTGCTGCAACCATTCCTGGGCCAGCAGAGTCAGGTCGCGCCCAGGCATATAGACGACGCGGGTCGCGTCTTCCAGTTCCGGCAGCGGCGCTTCATTGTGCGACTGCGCGTGATGGCCGGTAGAGAAGATCACGTTTGATGCGCTACGGCGGTCGGTCAGCGAGCACCCGATTGCCGCGGCGGCAGCAAATGCAGCGGAGATTCCGGGGACCACTTGGAAGGGAATGCCCGCATCAGCCAGGGCATCCATCTCTTCGGCAGCGCGGCCGAAGATGAGCGGATCGCCGCTCTTGAGGCGAACTACTCTGTGATTTTCGCGCGCGTGCTCGATCATCAGCGCATTGATCTCTTCCTGCGTAATGGTCTTTGTTCCGCAGCGTTTTCCTACGTTGAAGATTTCAGCCGAAGGCGAAGCATAATCGAGAATCGCCTGCGGAACAAGATCGTCGTGCAGGATTACGTCTGCGCTCCGAATGAGACGCACGGCTTTGACGGTAAGCAGGTCGGGATCGCCGGGGCCTGCTCCGACCAAATAAACCGCTTGCGGAGAAGCATGGTGGTCTTCTTCGATTTCTTGCAAAACCGGCTCAGAAAAACCTGGAATAGTCCCGCTCGGGTCAGTTGAGAAGACCGGACGCTGCGCCAGCTGATGCAATAAAAATCTGCGGTCCTCGCTGCGGGGAAGCGTCTTGAGAATTTCGCGTCGCAGTTGTCCCAGATTCTCAAGCCAGGACGCGAGATCATCCGGAAGCAGTTTGTCGATCTCGCGGCGCAAATGCTGCGCAAACGCGGGACTTTCTCCGGCAGTGGAAATTGCGATCTGCAAATCACCGCGCCTCACCACCGATCCGAAAAAGAAATCGCAATTAGGAATATCGTCGACGCTGTTGCAGAGAATCCCGCGTTCGACTGCGCCTTGATAAATGGCAGAGTTGACCTCGAGGGAATCAGTGGCAGCAATGACCAGGTAGTTTCCGTCGAGATCGGAGAGCTCGAAACGGCGCTCGATCCATTCGATTTTTCCTTCAGCGGCCAACTGCTTAACTTCCGGCAGCGCATCGGGGGCGACTACGCGAAGTTGCAGCCCGGTCTTCCACCCCGTCGACGAAGACCTGTCGCCGGGGGCCCCGGTCCTGAGCAAACTACCAATTTTATCGAGCGCAATGTTGCCCGCTCCAACCAGCAGGCAGCGGCGGCCGGCGAGTTTGAGAAAGATCGGCAGAAGGCTCATTGACTGTTCGCTCATTCGGCAACTCCATGCGGAACGCGGCCGGAAGGCATATCGCGCTCAACAGGCTCCGAAACTTCGCCGGCCAGGTGCGCGCGCAATTCGTCGTTGGAATAGCGGCCAAACCATGCGCGCAGGTTTTCGTCGGGCAGGCGATTGGCCAGGTAGTGGCGCAGCAGCCGCTCAATGGCTTCAGGAACCAGCGGGGCAGGGCAGCGAAAACCGACCGGGCGCGCGATGGACGCGTGCAGTCCCACCGCTCCGCCGACGCAGAAGTAAAAAGCATCGGTGAGCTTGCCTTCAAACTTGATCTTCTTGCCTTCAAGGCCAATATCGGCAATCCAGTGCTGGCCGCAACTGTTGGGGCAGCCGGTTACGTGGAGCTTGAGCTGCTGATCAAACTGCGGCAGTCGCTCTTCGAGCTCGTCTACCAGCCAGCGGGTAAAGCCCTTGGTCTCAGTAATTGCGAGCTTGCAAAATTCAGTACCAGTGCAAGCTACGGCTCCGCGCCAGAAATTCGATCCGTCGACCTGCAAACCGATTTGGTTAAGTTCACGAGCCAGTTCGGCGGTCTTGTTGTTGGGAATATCGATGAAGAGGAGATTCTGATTAACGGTGGCGCGCAGCGAGCCGGAGCCGAACCGCTCAGCCAACTCGGCGGCTGCTTCCAACTGCTCGCCGGTCATGCGGCCGCGCAGCACAGAGGCACCAACGTAGCTGAGGCCAGGTTGTCGCTGTGGATGGATGCCGGCGTGGTCGCGCAGAATCTCATCAGGAATCTGCTCCGGCACTCCGGGCAGCAGCGTAAAGTCGAGCCGTGATTGGAGCTCGGCCAGAAAGCTCTCAGGGGTCCAGCCCTCTCTAAGGAAGAGATATTTCATGCGGGCGCGCTCACGGTTTTCGCGCAGGCCCTGCTGGTCGCGAAAAATCTCTGCAATGGCGCGAACCACAGGAACGGCCTGATGCGGCAGGACGAAAGCGTCAAGTCGAACTGCGAGATGCGGCTCAGTTGAGAGCCCGCCTCCGACGCGGAGCGAGTAGCCGACTTCGCCGTTGTGTTTCACCGCCGTGAGGCCGATGTCGTTGATCTCTGGATAAGAGCACCACGAGGGGCAGCCGGCAACGGATATTTTGAACTTGCGCGGCAGGTTATAGAACTCCGGGTTTCCCTTGAGCAGATTCGAAATCTCCTCTGCCAGCGGCGAGGCGTCAATGAGCTCATCGGCCGCGACTCCGGCCAGCGGGCAGCCGGTTACATTGCGCACCACGTCGCCGCACGCGCCTTTGGGCGAGAGGCCGATCGCGTCAAGTGAATCCACAATCTCGGGAAGCGATTCGATGGTAAGCCAGTGAAGCTGGATATTCTGGCGCACAGTTATGTCGGCCAGATTGCGGGCGTACTTGCGAGTGAGCCCTCCGATCGCGCGAAGCTGACTGGCGGAGACAATCCCGTTGGGAATTCCGATGCGCATCATGAAGTAATCGGAGACTAGGCCTTCGCCGCCCTTGCCGCCGGTGGCGCCGACGCCGTCGCCCTGGGTGTAAATGCCCCACCACTTGAAGTAGGTGGACGCCCACTCGGGCACGACGCTTGACCGGCCTTCGCGGGCGAACTTGCGCACCTCGTCAAAGGCATCCCAGGGATTCTTCTCGCGCTTCAGGCGCTCGGCCTTCTGGGTCTTAGTTTCCTTTATTTCAGTGGTTTGAGTCATGCTCTCCTTTTGGGGGCAAAAATAGAAAACCCGCGACAGTCTGGCTGTATCGCGGGCATCGAAGAAACTTGGATTGTCTATCGAAATTTCAGGCCAAGGTTACCCGCGCGCGTGAAGCAACGAACAGCGGCGACAACAGGTGTTACCTTGCATAGCAGAATGGTAACCAAGAACTGGGCAAAAAGCAAATGCCGCCGGGAAATCTCCTTATTCGAGAGATATAGATTCGATGTTTGGCCCTGGGTCGCAGGGCGCTGAAAAGCTGAGCACATTGTCTGGCCCGGAGCGGTCTAGCAGGGATTGAATCCAGATGACGCCCGCGGAATTGTCGCTTCCAGTGGGAGGAAATGCGATGCGAGTTGCGGTCTGGCCGTTCACGCGCAGTTCGGCGAAGACGGTGGCGTCGCCGGAATTGGTGTACGCTATTTCAATTCGGGCAATGCGAGCGCGCGAGGAAACGTGAGTGAAGGTGAGGGGGTGATCCTTTGAGACCGAAGCGCCGTGCATGTCAGGCCCTTGCCTGGCCGTGAGAGGCGTTGCGTACCTGGCACGATTCCTTTCGCGGCCGCGGACGAGAAGCAGGACCGCATTGCCGGGCGGGACCGTGCTCGTGTAGGAGTGATCGAAATCGCCAAGATCCTTGCCTAACCATGGATCTTTGACCGCTGCGGAGGATGAGTCGAGCAGTCCGAGGTCACTCCAATTGGCTGCAATCGAGGCTGCGGCGCCGGTGCGGTTAAACAACAACACAGCGCGTTCGCCGGGCGTCGACAGCGGCTTCGACCACACCTCAAGTCCTTTGGTTGTCTCTGCCACCTTGACAGCCTGAAGGCCAAGAGCGTCCTGATCGATCGCGATCACGGCAGGATTTGTGAGCGTGGCGCGAGTGGCATCGCTCAGCTTGGTTAGGTCTGCGCCGACCATCAGAGGCGCGCCGGAGATGGCCCAGAGACTCATATGAACCCGGTTCTGGGCATCGGAGAGGCCCTTCATTCCGACCACCATCATGTCGGGATCGTTGTAAAAACCGGTGTGCTGCGCTTCAGGATGAATGCCCTGATCGAAGTTAGAGAGGACGCCGGGGAAACTGGCCGTGCGACCGCCGTTCTTGCTGTTGGCCACAATAGGAGCGACGATGTCGCCGCTGGTGCGCCAGATGTCGGCCGGGACTCCGCCGATGTTGGGCGCCCAGGTCCAGGGGCTGTTCTCGCCCCAATTGCAAATGGAAAAGTAGAGACGGTGTCCGGTGATGGACTCAGCCCTGACAATGGCCCTGGCGATCTCAGCATACTGAATTGCGGGGTCCAGCTTCTCCTTGGCGCCGCCGCACCAGTCGATTTTGACGTAGTCGAATCCCCACCTCGCGAACTGGAGAAAATCCTGTTCGTAGTGGCCTTCGCTCCCGGTATTGGGATAAGACGGCCCAAGGTCAGGCCCCACAGTACTGCAGCCATTGGCTCCAGCATCTGTGTAGATCCCGGCCTTCAGTCCCAACGCGTGAATGGCTCGGACAATATTGGCCATATCGCCTGCGCGCTCTCCCGGAGCCAGAGCCGGCCACGCCTTGGGATCGACCACGATGTTGCCGTCCTTGTCGCGTTCCCCCAGCCACCAGCCTTCATCGATATGGATATATCGATAGCCGGCCTTTTGCATGCCGGTGGAGATCATGGCTTTAGCTTGCCGGAGAGCTATCTCGGAATCGATGGTATTTGAGAAGCTGTTCCACGAAGACCAGCCCATGGGAGGAGGAGGCACAGCTATCTGTTTGGGAGCGCTCTGCGCGTGCAAAGTTCCAGAGCTGAAGAGAACTACGGCGGCAAACGCCAGAGTGAGGGCGAGCGCAGGTGTCTTGCTTTCGTGCGGATTCATACTACTTACTCTACATCGGAGCGGGAGACGCGTCGGATTCAAGTTCCGCCAGAATCACCTTTACGGCCTCGGCGGCGGCCTTCTCTCCTTCAGCGGAGAGGCTCATCCGGATCGACTGTTTCGGATCGATCGTGATGGCGTAGAGAATAATTTCGTGCGTGCCGCCCTGGATGTAGAACATGTCTAGCAGATCTTTCATGCCTACATCGTGTGCGGTGAGCGTGGGCGGATAGTCGCGCGAGAATCTGGGCGTGGTGCGGGTCACGGTGCCCATCGGATTGCCGTCGTTGGCCGCGTCAATTAGCACGATGCGATCGGCATCCTCCAGCGGCTCAAGCAGCGTGAAGCCGCCCGTGCCACCGTCAAGGCACTCCACGCCAGCTGGGAGCGTGTGTTTTTCGAGAGCTCGCACAACGTAAACGCCGATGCCCTCATCGCCCATCAGGACGTTGCCCAGCCCCAGCACCAACGTTTTGACCCGGTTACCTGTTTTCTGGCTACTTCCCACGCTTCTCCCGCTCGAACTTCCATCCGCCAATAATCGAGGATACCGTGCCGCGGCCCTCAATGTAATCGTGATAGAAGGCAAGATAGACGTGAATGATGACAAAGGTGACAAAGAACCACAGGAATGTGTGATGCCAGAAGCGCACGCCTGAGTCGCCGCCCATCAGCGGAACAATCCAGTTGAACATTTGCGGCAACCACGAGTTGCTCATGCTGGAATAAAGCGCGAAGCCGGTGATGGTCTGGAAAACAAACGCCAGAAAGGTGCCGAAGTAAATCAGGCCTGCGAGCGCGTTATGTCCGGTAGAGATGGGCCCGTGCATCTTGGTCTCAAGCACGTCGGCTTTGATGACGTCGACGATCTCCTGCTGCTGCGAGCGCTTGAACGGGAAGAATGCGCGCCAACTGGAATACTTGTTGCCGACGAAGCCCCAGTAGAGCCGCGCCAGAAAGTTGAAAACATAAACAAACGCGCATATGAAGTGGATGAAGCGCACCCATCCAAACCAGTACTGCTGGTAAGCCTCGCCTGCATAAAAGGCGCGGATGGGCGCTCCGATCAAGTAACCGGTGAGGCAGAGACCCACCAGGGCCACCGCGTTGATCCAGTGGTAGACGCGCACCGGCAACTCCCACACGTAGATGCGCCGGTACTCGACTGGCCCATTGCCGTTCGCTCGAAATGCATCCTTTACGCCAATGCCTTGAGTACTCATAGCCCTCACTCGAAGGAAACTTGGTGAAGGTGCCGTCCCTGCGGATCGTACAAATGCACGGCGCAGGCCAGGCACGGATCAAAGGAGTGGATGGTGCGGATGATCTCGACCGGTTCGTCGAGCTTCGCCACCGGGGTGCCGATCAGCGCCGCCTCAAAAGAGGAGTGCAGACCCTTGGCATCGCGCGGCGACCCGTTCCATGTGGTCGGCACAACCAGTTGATAGTTGTCGATGGCGCCGTTCTTGATCTTGATCCAGTGCGCCAGAGCGCCGCGCGGAGCCTCTTCCATGCCCACGCCTTCGGCCTCCGCCGGCCAGCTCTTCGGTTCCCAGAACTCGCCGTTGAATGTGGAGACCTCGTTGATCTTCACGCGCTCCATCAACTCGCCGTAGAACTCCTTGAGCCAGATCATGGCCAGCGCCGCGTCCAGTCCGCGAGCCGCGGTGCGGCCCAGGGTCGAGAACAGAGCCGCCACGGGCACGTTGAGCTTGCCCAGTGTATCCTTTACCAACTCCTGCACGTCAGTATGGCCGGAGGCAAAGGCTACGATCAGCCTCGCCAGCGGTCCCACTTCCATGGGATGGTCCTTCCAGCGCGGAGTCTTCAGGAATGAATACTTCTCGTATCCCTCAAGCGTCTCAAAGGGCGGCTTTGGCCCGGTGTAATTGATCTTTGTCTCGCCCGCCCAGGGATGGATGCCTTCCTTGTCTCCGCCCTCGTAGCTGTACCAGGAGCTGGCGATGTATTCCTTGATCTCCTGGGAGTCCGTTGGATTTACTGGATGCACGGTGCTGAGATCGCGATTGAGAACCACTCCCCGCGGATACTTGAATGAATCGGGCTGGTTGTAGCCCTTGGTGGGGAACTCGCCATAGCTGAGGTAGTTGGTCAGTCCGCCGCCCCACTTGGCCCAATCCTTGTAGAAGGATGCAACGGCCAGCAGATCAGGGATATAAACCTCGTTAACGAACTCATCGGCCTGGCTGATAAGCCGGGCAACCAGGTTCAGCCGATCGGAGTTGATGGCGGCCACTTCATTCACGTTGATGGAGCAGGGAACGCCGCCCACCAGGTAGTTTGGATGCGGGTTCTTGCCGCCGAATACGGCGTGGATCTTGACCACCTCTTTTTGCCATTCCAGGGCGTCAAGATAATGCGCCACCGCGATCAGGTTCACCTCCGGCGGCAGCTTGTAGGCCGGATGGCCCCAATAGCCGTTGGCGAAGATGCCCAAGCCGCTGGCGGCGAAGGCCTTGATCTTGTCCTGCACACCGGAAAAATAAGCCGGGGTATTCTTGTCCCACTTGGAGAACGATTGCGCGAGCTCCGCCGCTTTCTTTGGATCGGCTTTCAGCGCGTTGACGATGTCCACCCAGTCCAAAGCGTGCAGGTGATAAAAGTGAATCACGTGATCCTGCACGTACTGCGTGGTCAGCATGATGTTGCGGATCAGCTCAGCGGTGGGCGGAACGGTGATGCCCAAAGCGTTTTCAACGGCGCGCACGCTGGCCAGGGCATGCACCGTGGTGCACACTCCGCATACGCGCTCGGTAATGGCCCAGGCATCGCGCGGATCGCGGCCAATGAGAATCTTCTCCAAGCCGCGCACCATGGTGCCGGAGCTGAACGCGTCGGTGATGACGCCGTTCTCCACCACTGCTTCAACCCGCAGGTGGCCTTCAATTCGAGTTACCGGATCGACGACAACGCGTGTCATAGGCCTCACGACTCCTTTTTATCTTCAGCGTGGACTTCTGCAATCACGCTGCGCTTGCGTATGTTGGTGACCACCGCGTGCGCCGCAACTCCGGCCAGTGTAGCTACTCCCACCACCGCTCCGACCGTATCGGCTGTGCTCTCGATGCCGAAGCCGGGGAACGAGGAGAGATGCTGGTAGAACGGACCGTTGTCCCAGAAGCCCGCTTCGCTGCAGCCGATGCATCCGTGTCCGGACTGGATGGGATAGCTGGTGCCTTCGTTCCACTTGGTTACGGAGCAGGCATTGTAAGTGACCGGACCGCGGCAGCCCATCTTGTAAAGGCAATAGCCCTTGCGCGCGTTCTCGTCGTCAAACGATTCGACGAACAGCCCGGCATCGTAATTCGGCCGACGGTAGCAGGTGTCGTGCACGCGGCGTCCGTAAAACTCTTTGGGCCGTCCCTGCGAGTCCAGCGCCGGAGGCGTTCCCAGCACCAGCAGGTGGGTGACCACGCTCATCATCACGTCGGCGATGGGTGGGCAACCGGGCACATTGATCACCGGCTTATCCACCAGTTTGTAGATCGGCGTGGCGCCGGTCGGATTCGGCTTGGCCGCCTGGACGCACCCGTTGGAGGCGCAACTGCCCCAGGCCACCACCGCGGCCGCATCCTTGGCCACGGTCTGCAGAATCGATTCCGCGGTCTTGCCGCCGATCATGCAGTAAACGCCGCCGTCCTTGGTGGGCACCGCGCCCTCTACCAGCACGATGTACTTGCCCTTGTTGTTCTTGAGGGTGTCGGTCAGGCTCTTTTCGGCCTGAAAGCCTGAGGCGGCCATCAGCGTCTCGGTGTAGTTGAGCGAAAGTACATCGAGCAGCGCATCCACAACGATGGGGTGCGAAGCGCGAATGAACGACTCGCTGCAGCAGGTGCACTCCTGAAAGTGCAGCCACACAACAGCCGGTTTTTCTTTCTTCTCGAAGGCCGAAACGACCTGGCCCACGCCGGTTTGACCCAGCCCGGCCACTGTTGCGGCCGCAGTGCAGAACTGAATAAAGTCTCTACGGCTGTAGCCTTTCTGCTGCATCGAATCCCAAATTGAGTGACCCATGCCTACCTCGCTTGTGTGCAGAAATCAGCGAAATCCCTGGCGGCGGAATAAGAGCCTATAAATAGGCCACCAGGGTGTTCGCCGTCTGACTGATGTGACGGTACTCACCTGATAAATCGTCCGCTGTGAGCCACATCACATATGCGCGGTTAGCAACATTTGGAGTTGTCTAGTCAATTAATCAAGGTACGCGTCACACAATGTCTCGTTATTCAAGAAGCAGGGATAGAAAACCGGGAAAGGAAACAAAGAAAAGGAATTAGGGAACAGAGAACAGGGACGCCGGCTCATCCTTATATATAGGTCTCTCGCTGCTATCCGTCCACAAACGAAGACGCCAGAAACCGAAGTTTCTGGCGCCTCAATAGTGTGTACTCGCAGAGCATCGGACCATGCATCGTCCCGTTCAGCCTTTCTGACCTAGCTGCGAGTTTCCCCGCCTCCAGTGTCTCCAGGCTGTGCCGGCGATGGGTTCTTCGAGTTTCCTCGAATCCGCATCCTTCGGCGCTGCAGGTTGCAAATTCCCGGGTTTCCCCGCGTCTTCAACTGTCCTGCCTCGCCTCTCGATCCAGTCTTCAGGTCTCCCTGAATCCTCGATCTTCCGGCTCTTCCGGCGATGGTTCTTCGAGTTTCCTCGCGCTCCCCATCCTTCAGCGTTGCCTACGGTTGATTCTCCAGGTTTCCCCGTCTCTTCAACTTGTCAGCTACGCCTTGCGATGAGTTTTCGGGTTTCCCCTATTCCTCATCTTCCGGGTGCCGGCGATGGTTCTTCGAGTTTCCTCGAGTCCCGCATCCTTCGGCTCTGCCTTCGTCGAATCTCCAAGTTGCCCTGGCTCTCCGCCTCAAGCATCGCCTCTCGATCATTCCCCGGGTCTCCCCGGTTCCTGAATCTTCCGGCTTTGCCGGCGATGGTTCCTCGAGTTTCCTCGAGTCCCGCATCCTTCAGCGGTCCTGGCGGCGTAAAGCTCCGGGTTGCCCCGAGTCCTCGCTCCTCCAGCATCGCCTGTCGATGAGCTTCCGGGTCTCCCCGGATTCTGCATCTTCCGGCTGCGCCGACGGTGAGTTTCCGGGTATCCCCGATCCCTCGCTCCATCGGCTGCGCCTTCTGGTGGATCTCCGGGTCGCCCCGGTTACCGCACCCTCCGGCTGCTCCGTATATGCGTCCTCAAGCGTCCCTGAATCCTGCATACACGGTTGGGTCGATGATGACTCCCCTCCTGAATCGAACTTTGCATCCTCGGACTAGACCGCGGATGAATCTTCGTCTCAATCAGGTCTTTGCACATTCCCGTTTGACTTTGGATGCAAACTTCAACCGGTTTTCCATCTTTGGTTCTAGCCAACTATGGGCTCCGAATTCAAATCCGCATCGTTCTGTCACACCGGAACTGCGTTCCCAATTCCCTTGCGGGTCACCAACTGATATGGACGTTAGGACGGTTCGACCTGTGGAAGCAAGTGCAAAAAACAGAAAGAATTGTGGATTTCACTAATGTTGGTGCAAAAATCGACAAAACATCGCGTCAAAATGGCTTTTAGGCTCATAACTCAATTACTTACAGCTTTCAAATTCATTTTGCCGATGATGTATTTTGCACCCGGATAAATTTTTAGCAAATTAGAGGTCACCTCAATTGAGAGGTTCGTAGACCTTACATAAGAAGGTTCCAATGAAGACAGCACCACCGAGATAATACAATGCGACTGTCAGCCAAAACTGAATCGGTTTTTCGGCGCGATAGGTCCAACCACTATAGAGCGCACAGGTTTTTCAGTGCACGTCGAAACCACAGCTGCGGAAAATGAGATGTACCCAAGTATCAAGAAGATGTACGGCGGCATTAGAAGCGAGTGCCAATCAGACATGAACAACCTTCCGTTTCCTTACTGATGGCGTCCCTTAGTCGGCTTACTCGCGCGGAATCTCCAGCGCACCGGTGAGGCTGGCTACCTTTTCCACCTGGTGGCTGCGGCACCAGGACTCGAGCTCGTTCGCCAGGCGCTCGACAGCCCGCGGGTCAGCGTAGCTGGCCGTGCCAATTTGGACGGCGGTGGCTCCGGCAAGCAAAAATTCCACTGCATCCTCGGCTGTGGTGATGCCGCCCATGCCCAGGATGGGGATAGTGACGGCGCGCGACGCCTCGTAGACCATGCGCAGGGCGATGGGCTTGATGGCCGGGCCGGAGAGTCCGCCGGTGATATTCGATAGCTCTGGACGGCGGGTCTCCGCGTTGATGCACATGGCCAGGAAAGTATTGGTCAGGCTGATGGCGTCGGCTCCGGCACCGGCTGAAATCTTGGCCATCTGCGCGATGGAGGTGACATTGGGCGAGAGCTTGATGATCAGCGGCCGCCGCGAGTTGGCTTTGGCCCGGCCTACCAGGTATTCCAGTGAGCCCGGATCAGCGCCGAAAGCCATTCCGCCGGCGTGGACGTTGGGGCAGGAGACGTTCAATTCGTAAGCCGCGATGCCTTCAGCCTGGTTGAGCCGCTCGATTACCGCCAGATATTCGCCCACCGTGTAACCGAAGACGTTGACAATGACTTTGCAGTTGGGGTAGCGGCTGAGCGGGGGTAGCTTGCGCCTCAAGTAGTCATCCACGCCAACGTTCTGCAGGCCGATGGCGTTAAGCATTCCGGCTGCCGTCTGCACAATGCGCGGCGGATGATGGCCGGCCATTGGCTCAAGCGAAATCCCCTTGGTGACGAATCCGCCGATCCGCTCCAGGGAGACGATCTCTTCGAACTCGATCCCGTAGCCAAAGGTGCCGCTGGCGGCGATGACCGGGTTGACCAGTTCCAAACCAGCCAACGAAACTCTCATATCGGGTTTCACGTGCGGCAATCTTCCTTCTTCAGGTGTCAGGGATCAGGGGCAGGGGTCAGACTACCCTAATTTCCCCATACCAGCTGATGATGAGGTTTCTACTTTCCGGCAGCAGGCTTGATGGCCTCTTTCAGCACACGACCCACTGCCGCCGAGGGCTGATTGATGCCGGCAAGTGAGGCCAGCGTGGCCGCCAGATCAACAGGGGCTACACGCCCATGATACTCGCCCGGAGTAAACGGCGTTCCATAGAAAGCCAGCGGAACATGACGGTCATAGGACCAGGGGCTGAAGTGCGTAGTCCCGGCAAAAGCCCCCGAACCCTGCATCTGGTAAGCGTCCAGCACCAGCATCACGAACCAGTTGCCGTGCTCGGCGTAGCTGTGGGCCAACAGCCTACCCCATTCTGAAGGTGGCAGCGCTCCGCTGGCCAGTTGCAGCCGAGTATAAACGTATTGCACATGTGGGGAGGTGGGCAGACGTTGCTGGGAGGGTTGCGCGGCCACAGCCGGAGCGCCAGTATCGAAGACCGGCGGATGCGGATCGAGGCTGGCCACGGTCTCTGGCAACAGCGCAGCCACTTCATCCTCGGCCGCCTTTTCGTCCACTCCCGCCTTCTTAAATGCCCTCTTGTCCAAAACCACATACGGCAAATCGGGTCCCGGCATAAGGTATTGCAAGGTCTTCTCCGCCGGATGGTGCTTGTTCAACTCCGCGTTTACTTTCAGGTAAACCTTGTTCATATCGACCGCGGCGGCGTGGATGCCTAGCTTCGCCCCCTCGCCGGGAATCGGCGCGATACCATGATCGGCCGTGAGCGCCATCCAGACGTTCTTCAGGCCCACGGTCCGGTCGAGCCAGCTGTTAAAGTTGTCCAGATCGTGATCGAGGCTTAGAATCATCTGCTCCTCTGAATCCGAATCAGGACCGAACTGATGTCCCTGAAGATCGTTGGGCGAAAGTGAAATCACCAATAGGTCGGTAACTCCGTTCTGGCCCAGCTTTTCTCCGCTGATAAGCGCCTTGGCAAAGTCCAGTTCGTAACTGTTGGCCGCCGGAGTTCTTCCCACCAGCTCAAAGAACTGCGTGGTTCCCTCCGCATTTGCCTCGCGGGTAGCCTGTGCAGGACGGTCGCTCGCGTTGAAGACCCGCGCCCACTCCGGCAGGTGCTCCATGTAATAGGTAGAGGTGGTGAACTGTCCGCTCGCGTTATCGATCCAGAAAGCTCCGTTGGCTGACTGGCCGGCAGGCAGAATCGCCGCGCGATCCTTGAGCGAAATGCCGTAGACGCGCGAACGTCCGTTCGTCGCCAGCCTCAGCTCGTCGCCGATGGTGGTGGCGCGCAAATTGAGCGGCGATGCGCCGATCACGTATTTCAAAGCAGTATCGGGCGCGCCGGGTTGGTTTGCCGGAATCGATGCCGCCGGCAGATCGACCAACTGATAGCGCTCGTCCTCCACTGAAGAGACTTTGTGGTCAAAAGAGCGAGATGCATCCCACCATTCGTTGGTCTCAATGCCGTGCCCATCCGTGTAAGCGCCGGTCCCGATGGTCGCGTGGCCGGGAGCGGTCTTGGTATTGGCATAGTCAAAGTAGCAATCGGTAAACCACGCGCCCTCGTCTGTGAACAGCCGGAACCCACGTCCCTTGAACTCGGCGTGGTCGCGATTCAGGTAATCGCCGCGAAACTGGTCGATGACCACAATCACGATCAGCTTGGGCTGGCCCACGTAGGCCTGGGCCGACGCAAGGGCCGGCAATAGAGCGGCAGTCAGCAGGGCGGCGAAGGAAGCAAGCAGGGTAGGGAGGAAACGAGACCGCGGTTTCATAGCATTGATTCTAAATGGCGGATGGTTACAGTTCGACATACGTATGCAGTCCTTTATTCCTCACCACTTCTGAAGGCGCTTAAGGATGGCGGGCTGGTCCTGTTCCTCGGCGGGGATGCAGAGGTAGAGGCCGTCGGGCTTCATTGCGGCGATAAAGGGCTCCAGTTCGCTCAACTGAAGATCGACGATCACGCCCTTGCCGGCAGCCTGGATTTTGCGGATGACCGGAAGCCATTGCAAAATGGGAAGATCGTTTCCGACGCCTTGCACCCATTGGATGGCGTTGATTTCAGGGATACCCAGGATGTGATCGAGATGGCGAAGCATGCCCTTTCCGTCCACGTGAAAGACGTTGTGGGTCATGTGGCTGACATCATTTAAGAGAGAGGGAAGATAGAATTCGCAGAAGTCTTTGGTTGAAATCATAGAGGTGAAGTCGCAGCTCGGGATGTGCATTTTGCCGCGCGAGGGGATGGCCATCCACGTGACCGAAAGTTGATCGTGAGCCTTGAGCACGGCGTCGTAATGGTCAAACAAGGGCAGAAAGTTTCGATTGGCCACTTCGAGCATCTGTTTCACTTTTTCAGGAGCGTCAGAGAGGTCAAGACAGAGTTGTTGCGGGTCGCGCCAGTCGGCGACGCAGTCGAGGCTGCCGTGGAGGTCGGTATAGCCGACCATGAATTTGCCGGGAGCTTTTTCAAGAGCGGCTTGAGTGAGATGTTCGATGCCAAGGAGGTATTCGTTTTCAGGACTGATCTGGAGGCGCTCGATGTCGTCCCAGTCGTGGATGCAATGGCGAATCCAGGAAGTGACTTCGCCGTAAATCAATTCCGCGCCGTGGAGGGCCGCGAAGACGTTGGGTCCGAGATTAGGCCAGAAAACGGGGAAGGTTTCAGCATGGAAGGTGCGGCCGTGGATGGATTCGAGGAAGAGGTCCACCTGAAACTCGGCATCGAACCAGCGCTCTTTGAGGCTTGGCCAAGAGCGGGCGGCGAGTACGGGCGGGGCGGCATACTCGGCGTTGTGCTCGGAAAAGCGCACGGGAGGGCGATCGAGGGATTCATGGTTAAACTAGGCCTCGATGCGTTGCATGGCTTCTTCGAAGTTCGGCTTGCATTCGAGTTCCAAGTAACTCCTCCGTTTGGCGAATGGTTACTGTCTGATCTACAAATGAGGTCTCTCTAAATTTACCGAGTTCTGACCGGATTCAAAAGAAAAAGGCGGCCCGAGAAAGGCCGCCCTCGTCGATCGCGCGGATTCCCTACGCGGTGACCGGCTCGATGGCGTTCACCTTCACTGGGGTCAGCCAGCCAAAGCGATCGGGCTTCAAGCCATTGGCGATGCCGAAAAACTCATCGGCGATTTTCTTCGTAATCTCGCCGGTCTTTCCGTCGCCGACCACGATCCGGTCGATGGAGCGAATGGGGGTGACTTCAGCTGCGGTGCCGGAGAAGAAAACTTCGTCGGCAATGTAGAGCAGCTCGCGAGGCAGAGCCTGTTCGACGACTGTGAGCCCAAGATGCCGTGCGATGGTGAGCACGCTGTCGCGCGTGATGCCGGAGAGCGTGGAGTTCGACAGCGGCGGAGTGAAAATCACCCCGTTGCGGACGATAAAGATGTTCTCGCCGGAGCCTTCGCTGACCAGCCCGTTCACATCCAGTCCGATGCCCTCCTGGTAGCCGTTGATCTCGGCTTCCATATGGATGAGCTGCGAATTCATGTAGTTAGCGCCGGCTTTGGCCAATGCGGGCATGGTGTTTGGGGCCAGCCGGTTCCAGCTGGAGACGCAGACGTCCGCGCCGGCAAGGCCGGGCAGGTACTTGCCCCAGGGGAAGTTGGCGATATAAACCTCAATAGGCGACCCCTTGGGGCTGACGCCGATTTCGCCATAGCCGCGAAGCGCGATGGGCCTAATGTAGCAAGGCGCAACATCATTGGCTTCAATCACATCCACCACGCCGGCGCAGAGCTCTTCCAAGGTAAAAGGCACGTCCATGCGGTAGATCTTGGCCGAGTCCAGAAGGCGCTGCATGTGCTCCGGCAGACGGAAAACGGCCGAGCCGTGCGGTTGGCCGTAGCAGCGGATTCCTTCGAATACGCTTGAGCCGTAATGGATTACGTGGCTCATTACATGAAGTGTGGCCTGCTCCCAGGGAATAAGTGTGCCGTTGTGCCAGATTTTAGATGTTGGTTGGATAGGCATGAAAGTTCAAACGCTCCTTGAATGCGCCGTGCGCATACACATCAGGGTATCGCGACTTGAGGCAGAATGTCACTGCGGAGTACTGGTTGGCAAGCGGGGGTTAACCGGATGGTCACTCCTATGGCCGTTTCGGGATTCAGCTGTCAGCCCGGAAAAACAGCGCGGCTGCCGAGCCAGATGCAAGAGCGCCCGGGTTGTTGCCCGGGCGCTCTCTCACTTTGTTACGCCAGTTCTGGTTTTAGTTGATGGTGTACGTCGCCGAGCTTACCGCGCTTGGCGATGAATACCCAGGAGCCACGGCGATGGCCTTGATCGTCGTCGTGGCGGAGATACTGAGGTCCTCCACATTGCCCACACTCTCCGAACTCATAGGCTGAGGAATTTGCGGGTACATCGTGGAGGCGGTCGTCGGCGTGCTTCCGTTTGTGGTGTAGTAGATCGTCGCGTATGGATACGTTGTGCTGTTCAGCGTAATCACCAGCGGCGAAGTGCTGTACGTCCCGGCCACCGGGCTAAATACAGGCGCAGCCAGCGTCGAACCAGATACCACCACCGTAATCGGAGTGCTTACGGTGACGCCACACCCTGAGCCGCCACAATTGTTGCCGTACTGGTTCACGGAATACAACGTATAGGTTTGGGTTGTCGTGGGGTTGATGGTCACGTTTCCGCTGCCCGAGGAGAGCCTGACCGGCCCGATCATGTCAATGTAGTCGTACGAGTCGCCGCTCACGCTGAAATCGAACGTGACTGGAGAACCGGAAGTTATGTTGGTTGACGACGCGGTAAAGCTGCTGATCGTCGGTGCGCTCCCGGTAGGCGCGGTGACGGAATCGTAGCCGGGGTAGGCCGGGGTCATCTGGACTACCGTGAAGTCCGACGACGGGATACCGCCCAGGTTGGCCAAATCGCTGTCGTTCCAGCGCGAATCGGTGGCGCCCTGGATAAAGAAGTAGCCGCCATTGTCCGCCACAATCATTCCATACTGCTGGAATGCAGTCAGGATGGCCTGGTTGATCGCCGAGTAGCCGGAGATGTTAAAGGTTGAATTTAAGCGTACCCGCATTCCTTCCACGCTTGGCGCTCCATAAGTAGTACCCGCCGCGTGACTGGCCGGTTCAACGAAGTATCCCTCATTGGCATCGTTCTTCGTTTGTTGCATGGTCATGCGGATGGCGTGTTTGATCGTCCCCGATGCCGCCTCGTCGTATTTGACCAGCCCGGCCATGACAGACAATCCGGCCGCATCGGTTGAAGTCCAGCCCCAGGGGCGATAATTTCCGTTGGTCATGTCCCAAATCGCTTCTTCTGAGGCATCGTACAACCCATTGCAGCGATTCGTGTTGTACGTCTCATAGTCCCAGCAGGTATAGCGATCGAGCACGTTGGTATGAGAATCGGACTGGTAAGTATCTGGCCAGCCCGAGCAATCGGCCGCGGCGCCTTCGATGGGAACGTTGTTAGGATACGGCGCCACAACGTTATCGCTATTGCTTGCGTAGTCGTAGACGTAGATTGGCACCTTGGGAGTTGAAGAAGAGTCAACAATCATGAATGGAATGCCGCCGTCACCGGGCGAAGAACCGAAATTGACGTGCGTGCTCAATCCGCTATACCCGGCCGTGGTTTGAATCGCCGCGTTATTCGGATCGACTGCCGCATTGGCGATGTTGGTATTCCATTGAGATACCAGACCGGTTGTCGCGTTCTGGAAGGGAACAAATCCATTCATATCCGCGGTTCCGGCTACGGATGTTCCCACCGACATGCCGTCGCAGCTTCCTGACTCCGAGGTGATGGTATACGCCGCTGAAGCCACTGCGCTGTTCGTGTCGCCGCTGTGCGTGGCGAGGGCCTCAAGAGTTTCAGTGGCCGTTACGCTGATCGCCGAACTGTAAACCGACGATGCGGTCGTAGGAGTACTTCCGTTGGTTGTGTAGTAGATCGTCGCTCCGGAGGTGGTGTCGCTAATCGTCACCGACTGCGATGAAGAGTAGTCCCCACCCGCTGGATTGAAGGTTGGCGTGGCAACCACCGGCAGGGTGATCGTGTAAGCCGCCGAACCCACTGCGCTGTTCGAGTAACCGCTGTTTGTGGCAAGGGCCTTCACTGTCTCGGTGGAGGACACAGTGATCGCCGAGCTGTAAGTACTGGAGGCGGTCGTTGGCGTAGACCCGTTGGTGGTGTAGTAGATTGTCGCGCCGGAAGTCGAGTCAGTGATAGAGACCGTCTGCGCCGAGGAATAAGTGCCGGCCGCAGGGCTGAAGCCCGGCGTAGCGACCGCACCGTTGATCGTATACACCGCCGAAGCCACAGCGCTATTGTTATCGCCGCTGTGCGTGGCGAGAGCCTTCAATGTTTCTGTTGCAGAAACCGTGATGGGGCTCGAATAAATCGACGATGCGGTCGTTGGCGTGGATCCGTTGGTCGTGTAATAGATGGTCTCGCCCGAGGTTGCGTCGCTGATGGTCACCGTCTGCGCCGGGCCATAGGATCCAGCCGCCGGGCTGAATGTCGGCGTAGCCACAGTCGGCAAACCGCCGCTTGACTCCAGGGTCACAATCAAATTGACGAAGGTATCCGTAGTGCTTGACGTTGCCGTCGCCGTCTGGGTTCCCGTCGCGCTGACGATCTTATCTTCTGAGAAGCCGCTGTCGCCGCCGGACGTATCGATCGACGACTGCGTATCTCCATACCCCGATCCCACCGTATACGTGGCCGCCGAATGATTGTCGGCAAAGTATGCGAATACGTAGTCGTTGGCATTCGACGTAGACGCGGAAGTGGATACGGTCAGCGCCGTGCCGGCCATCGATGAAGTTCCCGTTTTGTCCACGGTTGTTGTAATTCCGGAAACCTCGTAAATATGGCAGTGGATGTTGTTCGCGGAATTGATGGCGCAGGTCACGGTATCGGCCGCGGTGCTCTTGGCTGTCGCGGCGTAGATGGCGGCCACCGCAGCTCCCGAAGTGCCCGTCGTAACCAGCTGAGTAAAGCCATTGCCCTGCGTGTCGGTAGGCGTACTGATCGTTTGTGCGTCGTATGTGCTCACAGCCACCAGTACTACGTCGCCGGCGGTCACGTTGCTGCTAAACGCAACTGCAACCGAGGAGGCGTCTGCCACATATCCGCTATTGTCCTGAACCGTATGGATCGATGCGGACGAGATGGTATAAGCCGCTGATCCTACCACGCTGTTCGAATTGCCGCTGTGAATGGCGAGAGCCTCCAGCGTCTCCGTTGCTGAGACCGTGATGGGGCTCGAATATACAGACGATGCGGTCGTCGGTGTGGATCCGTTGGTGGTGTAGTAAATCGTCGATCCAGAGGTTGAATCGCTGATGGTCACCGTCTGCGCCGAGCTATAGGTGCCCGCCCCCGGACTGAAGGTCGGGGTGGCCACAGCCGTCGCCTCCAGCGTCATAATTAAATTGACGAAAGTGTCTGTGGTACTCGCTGTCGCCGTTGCCGTCTGAGTCCCCGTCGCGGTCACGACCTTGTCCTCTGAGAAGCCGCTGTCACCGCCTGACGTATCCTCTGACGCCTGGGTATCTCCATACCCCGACCCCACTGTATAAGTTGCCGCCGAATGATTGTCGGCAAAGTAAGCGAAGACGTAATCGTTGGCGTTCGCGGTTGACGCGGAGGTGGAGACGGTCAGCGCGGTTCCGGCCTGGGATGAAGTTCCCGTCTTGTCCACCGTTGCGGTTATGCCGGAAACTTCATAGATATGACAATGGATATTATTCGCAGAGTTGACTGCGCAGGTCACGGTATCAGCCGCTGTGCTCTTGGCTGTCGCCACGTAGATTGCGGCCACCGCGGCTCCGGAAGTGCCCGCGGTTACGGCCTGGGTAAAGCTGTTGCCCTGTGTATCGGCCGGCGTACTGATCGTCTGTGCGTCGTATGTGCTCACGGCCACCACTAATACGTGTCCCGCGGTCACATTACTGCCAAACGCAACCGAAACCGACGTGGCGTCTGCTACATATCCGCTATTGTCCTGAACTGTAGCCGGTGAGGCTGAGGCTATCGTGCTATTCGCAATGAATGCGAAGAGGAAGAGAACAACGCTGAGAATGCTCAACGCGCTCAAGTGAAGGCGAGGATTCATCCCACTGGAGAGGGAACGGCTGGCTACCATGACATTCTCCTTTTGACCCCGGCGCGCTCACGCTGTCGTTAGGTCACACAAATTAACCTTGAAGAAACGGGTGGTTTCATTCCCGTGAACTACGAGATTCTCAGTAACAAAGCCGAGAGAGACCGGGCTTTTGCCCGGGCTCCCTCGCAATTGCTTGAAGCGATTTTCGTGATCAGTTGATGGTGTAGGTCGCCGAACTGACTGCACTGGGCGACGAATAACCCGGTGCCACGGCGATAGCCTTGATGGTCGACGAGGTTGAGATTGTGATCGACTCCAGATTTCCCACGCTCTGCGAGCTCATCGGCTGAGGCACCTGCGGGTACATCGTTGAATTGGTCGTCGGTGTCGATCCGTCGGTGGTGTAGTAGATCGTCGCGTATGGATACGTTGTCGTATTCAGCGTAACCACCTGCGCCGCGCTATATGTGCCTCCCACCGGGGTAAATGTAGGCGGCACAACCGTCGAGCCGGGCACCACGACCGTGATCGGGGTGCTGACGGTTATCCCATACCCCGCTCCCGCTCCGTTGTTCCCGTACTGGTTCACTGAATACAAGGTATAGGTCTGAGTAGCCGTCGGGTTGATCGTTACGCTGCCGCTTCCGCTCGTCAGACGAACCGGTCCGATCATATCGATGTAATCGTAGGAGTCACCGCTCACGCTGAAGTTGAACGTGACTGGATTCCCTGACGATACGCTGGTTGCCGTCGAGGTAAAGCTGCTGATCACCGGCGCGGCTCCTGTTGGAGCGGTCACGGAATCGTAGCCCGGATATGCGGGAGTCATTTGAATGACCGAGAAATCCGTCGAGGGAATTCCGGCCAGGTTCACCAGGTCGCTGTCGTCCCAGCGTGAATCGGTGGCACCCTGGATGAACAAGTAGCCGCCGTTGTCCGCCATGATCATTCCATACTGCTGCATTGCAGTCAGAATGGCCTGGTTGATGGCGGAGTAACTGGAGATGTTGAAGGTCGAATTCAGACGAATCCGCATTCCTTCCACGACCGGAGCTCCGTAGCTGGTGCCCGCGGAGTGACTTGCCGGCTCCACGAAGTACCCTGCATTGGCGTCGTTCTTTGATTGCTGCATGGTGTAACGAATGGCGTGCTTGATCGTCCCTGAAGCCGCTTCGTCGTACTTCACCAGTCCTGCCATCACCGACAATCCGGCAGCATCGGTTGAAGTCCAGCCCCAAGGCCGATAGTTACCGTTCTGCATATCCCAGATCGCTTCTTCTGAGGCATCGTAGAGCCCGTTGCAGCGATTGGTGTTGTATGTCTCATAATCCCAGCAAGTATAGCGATCGAGCACATTGGTGTGTGAGTCGGACTGGTAAGTGTCGGGCCAACCCGAGCAGTCGGCCGCTGCGCCTTCGATGGGTACGTTGCTCGGGTACGGCGCCAAGACGTTATCGCTGTTGGTTGCGTAGTCAATCACATTGATGGCCACCCTGGGAGTTGAAGAAGAGTCGACGATCATGAACGGAATGCCGCCGTCGCCGGATGACGACCCGAAGTTGACGTGCGTTGACTCCCCGGCAAACCCGGCCGTGGTCTGAATCGCCGCGTTATTGGGGTCAATCGCCGCGTTGGCGATGTTGGTGTTCCATTGGTTGACAAGGCCGGTTGTCGCGTTTTGGAACGGAAGAAATCCGTTCATATTCGCAGTCCCCGCTACGGACGTGCCAAGCGACATGCCGTCGCATGTCCCGGCTGTTCCTGAGTCGATGGTGTACACCGCTTCGCCAACCAGGCTGGTGAAGCCGCTGTGTGTAGCGATGGCCTCGAGTGTCTCCGTTGCCGACACCGTGATTGCCGAGCTATAGACGCTCGAGTTGGTCGTCGGTGTGGAGCCGTTAGTTGTGTAGTAGATGGTTGAGCCGGAGGTCGCGTCGCTGATGGTCACCGTCTGCGACGATGTATAAGTTCCGCCGGAAGGACTGAAGGCCGGTGTGGACACCGGATTGATGAGATACACGGCCGAAGCCACCGCGCTCTGCGTGTAGCCGTTGGCCGTTGCGATGGCCTCCAAGGTCTCGCTGGCCGCCGACACCGTGATCGCCGAGCTGTAAACACTGGACGCTGTCGTCGGCGTAGTGCCGTTCGTGGTGTAGTAGATCGTCGAACCTGAGGTCGCGTCGCTGATGGTTACCGTCTGCGCCGTGGTATAGGTTCCGGAGGCAGGGCTGAAGGTGGGCGTGGCCGCCAGCGGAGCGATGGTATAAACCCCTGACGCCACCGAGCTGTTGGCAAACCCGCTGGCTGTGGCCATCGCTTCGATGGTCTCCGTGGCAGAGACTGCGATGGGGCTCGAATACACCGCCGAACTGGCGGTTGGCGTCGTTCCGTTGGTGGTGTAGTAAATCGTCGACCCGGAGGTCCAATCGCTGAGAGTGACTGTTATCGCCGCGGTGTAAGTTCCGGGCGCCGGGCTGAAAGAGGGCGTCGAGACCGTCGGCGTTCCCGTCGCCTTCAGAGCCACGATCACGTTGACGTCGGCATCAGACGTATTTGATGTCGCCGTCGCCGTCTGCACTCCGGTAGCGATCACGACCTTGTCTTCTGTCAACGCGGTGTCGCCGCCATCGTTGGAAGTATCGGTATCTCCCAGCCCCGGTCCCGACGTTAGAGTTGCCCCATTGTCGTTGTCAGTGAAGAACGCGAAAACGAAATCGTCGGCGTTCGTAGTTGCCGCGGAGGTGGAGACGGTCTGCGACGTGCTGGCTACAGTGGAATTTCCCGTCTGGTCCACCGTTGTTGTGATGCCCTGCACTTCATAGATGTGGCAGTGAATATTATTTGAGGCGCTGATGTTGCAGGTCACCGTGTCTGCGCCGGAACTCTTGGCGGTGGCTGCGTAAACTGCGGCCACTGAATCGCCTGAAGTGCCAGCCGTCACCAACTGCGTGAAGCTGTTGCCCTCTGTGTCCGTCGGCGTATCGAGCGTTTCCGCGTCGTAGGTGCTCTCGGCCACCAGGATCACATGTCCTGAGGTCACGTTGCTGGGGAGCGCAACTGCAAGCGAGGTGCCGCTTTCAGTGGATCCGCTATTGTGCTGAACCGTAGCAATCGCCCCGCTCGACCCGATGGTATACACCGCCGAAGCCACCGCGCTGTTTGCATACCCGCTTGCTGTAGCAATGGCCTCCAGCGTTTCAGTAGCTGAGACCGTAACCGGCGAAGAGTAATGCGTCGATGCGGTCGTAGGCGTGGTTCCATTGGTGGTGTAATAGATGTTCGCACCTGAAGTGGTATCACTGATCGTCACCGTCTGCGCCGATCCATAGCTGCCCGCTCCCGGACTGAATGTCGGCGTGGCCGTTGTCAGGTTGATGGTGTAAACCGCCGAACCGACAACGCTCTGCGTATAGCCGGTCGCCGTGGCGATAGCCTCCAGGGTTTCAGTAGCGGAAACTGTGACCGGCGAAGTGTAATGCGTCGATGCGGTCGTAGGCGTGGTTCCATTGGTGGTGTAGTAGATACTCGCGGCTGAGGTTGCATCGCTAATGGTCACCGTCTGCGCCGAAGTATAGGTTCCCGCCGCTGGACTGAAGCCCGGAGTAGCCGCCGCGCCGGTGATAGTATACGCAGCCGAACCCACCGCACTCTGTGAATAGCCGCTGGCGATTGCGATCGCCTCCAGCGTCTGCGTGACAGAGACGGTGATCGTACTGGTGTAATGCGTTGAGTTGGTTGTAGGCGTCGACCCGTTGGTGGTGTAGTAGATCGATGCGCCGGAAGTCGCATCGGTAATGGTCACCGTCTGTGCCGACGCATAAGTTCCAGCCGCCGGACTGAAGCCAGGCGTTGCTGCCGCCGGCAAATTGATCGTGTAAGCAGCCGAACCCACCGCGCTCAGTGAATACCCTGATGCAATGGCGACGGCTTCAATGGTCTGCGAAGTCGAAACCGGCAGCGGCGCGCTATAAACACTTGATGCGGTCGACGGTGTGGTTCCATTGGTTGTGTAGTAAATCGTTGCGCCAGAGGTGGTGTCGCTCAGCGTCACCGTCTGCGCCGAGGTGTACGTCCCGGCCACGGGGCTGAATGTCGGCGTAGCCGCTGCCGGTGCGCCCGATCCAGCTTTGAGCGCAACAGTGATGATACTTGCCTGGTCGGCGCCGCCATTGGTTGTCGTCGTGTTGCACTGTCCGTAGTAAGTCCCCGTTGTGCTGGCCAGGCCATATTCCGTGATCAGGCCGCCCGCGCTGTAACTGTTCGCCGCAGTCCAGGTGATCGGTGCAGTGCCGGCAGACCACTGGACATAAGACGGAATGCCATAGCACATCGACCACAGCAGGTCGTTTGCGCCCGCGGTGTTGAAGTTGCCCGTGACTACTGTCGTCGAGTCCCAGCCGCCGGTCGGTCCCGCATCGGCACTGGTATCCAGCGGCGACGCGGCAACGCCGGAATACTCTGAGACCGAAAGCCAGATCCCCATGCTTGTGGGTGTGGTAACCGTAATCGTGTTATTTCCCGATGCGGTATTGGCCAGCAGGTAAGCATCCATCACGCCCGAATAGTCGGGGTAGTTGGAGATTACGCTTGTGGGCGTGCCGGTGGTCGCGGCAACGGTCGGCGAAGTGCTTGACCCCGTATAAATGCCAATCAGCAAAGCATGCCCAGCCCCTACTCCGTTGAGCGTGCAGGTTGCCGTTGTGCCGTAGCTATCGTAATTACTGCACTGCTGAACAAAGGCCGGCGTGCCAGGCGAGCCGATGGTATAAACCGCCGAAGCCACCGCGCTGTTTGAATAGCCCGCCTTGGCTGCGATAGCCTCCAGGGTCTCAGTGGAGGACACCGTGATCGCCGAGCTATAGGTAGCCGATGCTGTCGTTGGCGTCGTACCGTTCGTGGTGTAGTAGATCGTCGCGCCTGAAGTTGCATCGGTAATGGTCACCGTCTGCGTCGCGGTATACGATCCGGCAACCGGGCTGAATGCAGGCGTGGCTACCGCACCGTTGATGGTGTAAGCCGCGGAGCCCACCGCACTGTTCGAGTAGCCGCTGTGAGTGGCGATGGCTTCCAACGTCTCGGTAGCTGAAACCGTGATCGCTGAGCTATAGGTAGCCGAAGCGGTTGTCGGCGTTGTGCCGTTGGTGGTGTAGTAAATGGTTGCTCCTGAAGTTGTGTCGCTGATGGTCACCGACTGCGCCGGTCCATAAGAGCCGGCAGCCGGGCTGAAGGTAGGTGTGGCCACCGCACCGTTGATGGTGTATGCCGCCGAGCCCACAGCGCTTGTCGTATAAAGTGGCGCTACAGCAATAGCTTCCAACGTCTCTGTAACCGAAACTGTGATCGGCGAGCTATAGGTGCTTGAACTGGTCGAAGGCGTAGTCCCATTGGTTGTGTAGTAGATGGTCGCGCCCGCGGTTCCATCGCTGATGGTCACACTCTGGGCCGGACCATACGCGCCAGCTGCCGGGCTGAAGCCGGGCGTAGCTGCGGGGCCGTTGATCACATACGCCGCCGAGCCCACGGAGCTATTCGTGTCTCCGCTGTGCGTAGCGAGAGCCTCCAACGTTTCATTCGCCGATACCGTGATTGGCGAACTATAGGTGCTCGAGGCGGTCGTTGGAGTGGTTCCGTTCGTGGTGTAATAAATCGTCGCACCGGAGGTCGAATCGCTGATGGTCACCGTCTGCACCGAGGCATAAGTCCCGGCGGCCGGACTGAAGGTGGGCGTGGCTACAATGTTTGACGCAGGCTTCAGCGCCACGGTCATAATGCTCGCCTGCTCGGCGCCGCCATTGGTGGTGGTGCTGTTGCACTGCCCGTAGTAAGTTCCAGCGGAACCGGCCACACCGTATTCCGCGATGAGGCCCGATGCGCTGTAGCTATTCATTGAGGTCCATGCGATGGGCGCAGTGCCCGCGGACCATTGCACGTAAGACGGAATGCCGTAGCACATCGACCACAGCATGTCGCTCGCGGCTGTGGTGCTGAAATTTGACGAGACTACGGTTGTCGAGTCCCAGCCCCCCACCAGCGATGCGGTTGAGCTGGTGTCCAGCGGAGAGGCGGCCACGCCGGAAAACTCAGTTGCCGTGATCCAGATATTCTCATAGCCGCTCGTAGTGGCTGTAAGCGTAATGTTTCCTGATGCTGTATTCACCAGAACGGCGGTATCCATCGAGCCTTGATAGTCGGCCAAGTTTGAAATCACACTCGACGGCGTGCCGGAAGAGGAGCTGATAGTCGGTGTAGCAGAGCCAGAAACATAAACGCCAATCACCAGCGCATGTCCCGCGCCGACCCCGTTGAGCGTGCAAGCGGCGGATTCGACATAATCGCCGAACGAGCTGCACTGCTGCACATAAGCTGCTTGTGCTGAAGCCGCGGTTCCGCTCGCGCAGAATCCGAACAGAACGAGGACAAAGTTGAATAGGCTCAGCGCATGCGAGTGAAGGCAGGACTTCACCCAACCGGATAGAAACCGACTGATTGACATACACATGCTCCTTTTTATTTGGTTCCGGCGCGCCGAGGGGAGTCAGCATCAGGCCAGCTCAGGCAGTCACCAGCCCCTCAAAAACTTTCACTGTGGGGAAACAATACAACCGCTAATAGTTCTTGAATCAATATTTTTTGATTAATGCCCAAACTTTAGTAATGTCTCAGTGCGATAACTAACAGGCAACCTTTTGATCGGGAGCTTTAGTAAATGATCGCGCTTGGTAAATAAAGGGCGAATCTCTTATCGGATTGACGGCCAGCAATCTTCAGTTCTCGCTGACCCCTTGATCCCTGTTGTATCGTTGAATTCAGTCCAGGAAGCAGATCCTCACCAATTTCTCTGCCCTTGAAAAGGAAACCTCTCCGTCGCGTCTAAATCTATATGACAGGAGGTCTACCCAGTGCGAACCGCATTCCCCAAACCACCCATCGCCCTCCTTGCACTCGCATTTGCCATCTGCGGCCAGAACGTCTACGGCCAAGACGGCCAGACCCAGCCCCCGCCGCAACCTGCCGGCACGCCGCAGCCTTCCACAAGTCTGCAGTCCCACAAACGCAGCCCCGGTGGCGACGTCGGTAGCGGGGCCGGAGATATCGGCAAAGGAGCCGGGAAGGGCACTCTAGCGGCGGCCAAGGGTGTCGGCAAAGGTACAGCCGACCTGGTCACGCTTCGCCCGCTCGACGCCGCCGGCAATGTCGGCAAGGGCGCTCCATCGCCGGCAAAGACGTCGGCGTCGGCGCTGCCAAGGGCACAGGCAAAATTGCCAAGGGCACAGGCCGGGGCATTGGCAAACTATTCCACCAGCACCATGAGACGGAAGACGGCCCAGCTGCCGAAGAACCACAAAACTAGGGAATCGTCGAGATCCCTGTAGAGGTAATTCTCCGCTCGGTCTAGCCGCGCGTGAGTGGATAATCTACGGCCGCAACTGGTGTGGGCCTGAGGAATCAATCCTTCGGCCATTCATATGGAAAGAGTTTCCCGGCCTCTTCCGGAGTCATTGTCACACTCAGGATCTCCGCGGCTTTAGCCAGCGCGGGATCGCGTCCACTCGCAAGGTCGGATGCCGTGGGAAGAACCTTCAAATCCGGCTCCACGCCTATGTGCTCAAGGCTATGCCCGTCGGACATGATGATATCGGCGTCAGTGACCTCTGCTCCATAGGCAAGAATCGAATCCTCGGTCGTGCCATCAGTTATATGAGGATAGAACTCCGCCTCCATAACCGCACCCTTGGTCCGGTCACCGACAACAACCCCACGTTTCTCCAGTTGGACCGCGCGCGCAAAAATCTCTGATACGCCTGCTGACTGGTCATCGACGAGGACCGCCAATTTGCCGGTAAACCGATGGAAGTGGTGTGCGGTTTCCATCGGAATGGTTTTGCTTCTGCCAACCCGCTTCCCGATCTCCACTTCGTGGGCGAACACTGCCCCAAGAAGAGACTGAACCATGTCTTCGCGGCCTCCCTGATCGCCGCGAAGATCAAAGATAACTGACTTGTAACCCTGCATCTTCGAGACAATATCGTCTGTTTCAGATGAGAAGGGTACAAATGACTGAAGCTTGATGATCAGCAGATCGTAGTCGCTATTGGCATAACGCACCCCCATGGAGTGTTCCCGATCCAGCCATTCCCGGTAGAAATCGAACCTATTCATTGCGTCCAGATCCTTGACTTTAGGCAGCTGACGAAACAGCGGAACCACATTAATCTGGCGTTCGCCTCCGTCCAGACCATGGAGATTCAGCAGAAGGTTTTGCTGTGGCCGCAAGATCCAAAGGAGGTTTGCAATCCTCCAGAAACTCTCGCGCGTGGGCGTATAACCATTGATGGTTTTGATCTCATCGCCGGGTTTGAGGCCCTTGGCCGCTGCATCGCTGAAAGGCCTCACTCGGGTCACGTAGCAATGATCGCCGATCATTTGCATGTGAAAGCCGTAGTCGTGCACATAGGGCCGCGGTGGAGGCAGGAATCGCGTTTGGGGATCATCAAGGCTGTCAAAGACTCCGGCGATAGCGGAAAGAGCGCGGTTGAGCGAATCCGCATTGTCGATCTTTTTCTTTGCCTCGCGAACCTTTGCATCCCAGTCGACGCCGTGTAGATGTGGGTCGTAGTAGTTATCCTTCACGTCCTTGGCAACGTCTTTGAGCATGTCTTGCGCCTGGTCGCGCTGTATCTGCGTAATCTGCTGCGCCGAGCAGATTGTTGCCAGGCAGCAGATCGCCAGGCACAGGAAACCATAATGCAACGCCCTGCCGTACACTCGCGACGCGAAAATCGTAACTGGCTTATCGAAGAGTAGCGAATCAAACATCATCCCACCTCGGAAGGGTTTCCTGACCGCAGGTTCAGTTGTATAACTCGCAAAAAACCGATCTTGGCGCGAAGCCGCCACTGACAATCGGTATCTCGATGTTTGGCCCTGGTTTGATGGAATTGTACCGCGAACCTGGACCAGAGTGGGTGCCAAATAGCGGCTGTATAGGAATTTTTATAAATGTCTCCGCTTGATCAACTCCGCTATCCGCTTTTTCGGTTATGATGAGCCAACCCGGCAGTAATCTGGGCCGACCCGGATCGAGGCATCCCCAAATATTCCCATTTGGAGAAAGTAAAAATGTCAGCATCCTATGATCTGGCCATAGCCGGCGGCGGCGTGGGTGGCGCAGCCCTTGCCAAGAATATGGCCGAGCGTGGCGCAAGCGTCCTGGTCGTCGAGCGCGAGCGGCAATTCAAAGACCGCGTCCGCGGCGAATTGATGTTTCCCTGGGGCTATTCTGAAGCGAACTCCCTGGGAGTTGCCGCATCCATCACCGACGCTGGCGGGCGCGATATCCACTGGGTCGACTCCTATGCCGCGACCGATCGAGTGGAACATCGCGAAGTCGTCCCCACCACGCCGCAGCAGCTTCCTTGCTTGGCCTGCTATCACCCCGCCATGCAGGAGTCTTTGCTCAGCGCCGCCGCGGCCGCTGGAGCCACGGTGCGACGCGGAGCATTTGTTCGCGATGTGCGGACGGGCACGGCGCCTGCACTGGTGGTTGAGGAAAATGGCCGTGTCGAAACCATCCCCGCGCGCCTCGTGGTAGGCGCGGAAGGACGATCTTCTGTGGTGCGTTCTTCCGCGCGCTTCTCCGTCCAGCGCGATCCTGAAGACATGATGATCGCCGGTGTCCTGCTTGAAAATGTGCCGGCAGGGGAAGACACCCTTGAAGCGATCTATCATTTCAGTCTGGGACAGCTCGCCATCGTCGCTCCCCAGGGCGGCGATCGCGCGCGTATTTACCTGGATTTTCACGCCGGCACGCAAGAGCGATTTCAGGGCCCCGAAGATCTCGCAAGGTTCATTGACGGCTGCATAAAGACGGGCGCGAACGGTGACTATTTCAAGCAAGCAACGCAGATCGGCCCGCTGGCCACCTTCAGCGGCGCGCATAGCTGGGTCGACCACCCCTACCGCGACGGCGTAGTGCTGCTTGGCGACTCGGCCACTTCGAGCGACCCCGGCAACGGACAGGGCCTTTCCCTCACCCTGCGCGACGCCCGCGTGCTCCGCGATCATCTTCTGAGTTCCACCGATTGGGATGCAGCAGCAAACGCCTACGCCGCCGATCACGATGCGTACGCCGGCCGTCTTCACAGCTTCAACCAGTGGTACACAGAGCTTTATATCACCGCAGGTCCTGAAGCCGATGCCCGCCGCGCACGCGCCATGCCCCTCATCGCGAAAGACCCGACCCGCCAGCCAGACTCAATCTTCAGCGGCCCCGACATGCCAGCGGATGAAGCAGCCAGAAAACGATTCTTCGCCGAAGACTGACACGCAACAATTACGCCGTCTCTTTGTGAACGAAATATTCGTCGATGAGCTCAGTAACCAATACTGCGGTGGGCACTGAGACCATGGCTCCCGGAACGCCTTCCAGCGCAAAGCCCAGCAGCAGCGCCACGATAATCGCCAGGCCGGGAAGGCCCACGCTGTTCTTCATAATCCGCGGAATCAGATAGGAGTTCTCAACCTGAATATAGATCAGGTAAAAGATGGCCACACC
>JBEKUB010000024.1:0-59105 GCA_049515455.1 Occallatibacter sp. | reverse complement strand
CTCACCGGCTACGACCTTCTCCTCTGGTACAACGAGGAAAGCGCGCTCAAGTCCGACCCCGCCTGGCAAGGCGGCCGCTATACAAAATCGCCGCCGCTCGGCGCCGTGCAGGCCATCCACCAAATGAACCTGACCACTCCAGCCGACTACGCCCGCATCCACCCCCCGGACAAATTCCTCTCAGACTATGTCGGATACCTCATCACCGGCGTGCTCCCCTTCGACGCCAACGACTGGCTAGCCCAACTGGATGCCATGATCCACCACGACGTAGCCCGCGGCGGCAAAATCGAAGATGCCGCCAAGCGCGTAAAGGCAAAAGTTTTAGTAGTAGCCGCCGCGCAGGATCACATGGTCAATCCCAAACCCGCGCTCGACTTCGCCGCCCTGATCGGCGCACGGACCCTGGTCCTCGACTCCGATTGCGGCCATCTCTCGAACACCTGCAAAGCCGGCATCATGAACCCAGCAGTCCGCGCATTTCTGGATGGAAAATGAATGCGCGGCGCATATTTTAAGAACCCATGAGTAAGTCGAAGTTATGCAAGGGCACAGCTTTATTCATCCGTGTCGTAAACACCGATATTCCGTGCCCCATCCATTCCGCGTTTTTTGCGGAATGGGTGGGATACCACAACACTCCATAATCTCTATAGAAGTTTCTATCCCGTCACAATCTCACTGAAATCGGCAATCCCCGAAAACCCGCGCAGCACCCCATCGATCAGCCCCAAATGCGCCCCTCGCACCGCAGCATCCGGATCGAGCACCATCACCTTATCGAAGAAGCAATCCACTACCGGCCGCAGCGTAGCGATCAAAGCCAGCGCCTCACCATAAGCCCGCTCCTGGCGCAACCCAGCCACCCGTGGAGCCAGCGCCGCGGCCGCGTCCGCAAGCTGCTGCGCCTCCGCTGAAAGCTTCACATCCTTCGCCGACCCAAGCGCAAATCCCTTCTCCTCAGCCTGCCGCAAAATATTCTTGATCCGCTTGAACGCCGCCGAAATCGCCGCAAAATCCTCTGACCCGCGCACCGCAGTAAGCGCCTCAGCCCGTGCAATCGCATCGCGCACATCGTCAGCCCCGGCAGCCAGCACAGCATTCACCACGTCGTAAGCAAACCCGCGCACATCCTGCAGGTCGAAACGCTGCCGCTCCTTTAGAAATGCCCGAACCGGACTGTCCGGCTGGAGTTTGTCATCTGGGCCGATTCCTTGCTCTGATTCTGTGCCTGGGGCGTGCAGCACATCGCGCAGGGTCAGGGGCAAATCCGACTCGGCAAGAATTTTCACGATGGCGCTCGCTGCACGGCGAAGGGCAAACGGATCCTTTGATCCTGTCGGCTCAAAGCCCTTGTCGAACATTGAAGTTATGGTCTGAATACGATCCGCCAAGCCCAGCAATTGTCCCTCAATAGTAGGCGGAATAGTATCCAGCGCATATGACGGCCTAAACTGGAAGTAAATAGCCGATGCGACAGACTCACCTAACTTCTGGGCACGCGCATACAATCCTCCAATTTTGCCTTGCAACTCGGTGAACTCCTTCACCAGCTCAGTCGTAAGATCGGTTTTGGCCAACTCTACTGCCTTGTAGAGGGCCGACTCATCAAATGAAACGCCAGCCTGCTTTACCGTCAGTGCAAGTTCCTTAGCCACAGCGAGGTTCGCCATGGTTTTCCAGTAGTAGCTCCCCAACTCCTTTTTGAAAGTAACGTTCTTCAGGCCCTCCACGCGATCCGCCAGCGGCTTCTTCTGGTCAAAGTCCCAGAAGAATCGCGCATCCTTGAACCGCGCCTTCAGCACCCGCGCATTTCCATGCCGGATAATCGCCCGTCCCTCGTCGTTCACTTCGGTATTCAGCACAGCAAGAAAGTGCGGCGCCAGCTTACCGCTCGCGTCTTCCACGGCAAAGTACTTCTGGTGGTCGCGCATCACCGTTACCAACACTTCTTCAGGCAGGGCCAGGTACTCGGGCTCAAAGTTGCCCAGCACCACAGTGGGCCACTCGGTGAGGTGTTCTACCGTCTCAATCAGCGGCGGCTTACCCTCACGCCATCGCGCTCCTGCCACGGTACGCGTGGCCGCGTCCAGAGCGTTGCGAATCGACTGCCTGCGCTCTGCAACATCTACGGCGACGTATGCTGCGCGCAGTGTTTTGGAGTAGTTCTTCGGATGGTCAATCACCACCGGCTTCTCACCGTGCAGTACCCGATGCCCGCGGCTCACATTCCCCGCCGAAATCCCAGCAATCTCCATCGGAACAACAGCAGAATCGAGCAGCGCCACGACCCACCGCACCGGCCTGACGAACCGTTCCGGCTTCCCCGCCCGCCAATACATATTCTTCGCCCAATAGATGCTGAGCACTTCCTTAGGCAACTCCGCAGCCAAAATCTCTGCGGCCGTACGACCAATACGTTCAACATATGCACAGACGTATTCGCCTTTTGCGTTGCTGATTTTCAGGAGAGCTTCGACGGTTACGCCCGCCTTCTTCGCGAAGGCTTCGGCTGCGGCAGTGGGCACACCATCCTTGAAGGCGACCTTCGAAGAGGGGCCTATGATCTGTTCCTTGAAATCGTCCTGTTTCAGTTTTACCTGTTTCACATGCACTGCCAGGCGGCGGGGAGTAGAGTAGCTTCGAATGGCGTATTGGCCATCCACTATTAACCCCGCAGAGACAGGGACGCCATTTTCTACACGAGCGCCATTCTCCCAAACATTGCTGCCAGTAAAGCTTGCGAGGCGTTCACGTTCCAGGAGACTCCGGACGCGCACGGATAGTTCCAGCTCTGCACCGGCAATCATGCGGTCCGGAACCTCTTCCAGACCAATCTCCAACAAAAAATCCGCCATAACGTAAGTTTCTTTCTGCTTACTGCCTTGTGTGACCAAAGATCAGAGATCAGTGATCAGAAAAACGCACCGCCGACTTGCTGACTCATTCAATCGTCTGCTGCACCGCATACGCCTTGGCCACGCCCACTGCCACTGTGCGAATGCGCGCAATCACGCCCACTCGCTCCGTCACACTGATCGCTCCACGCGCGTCGAGCAGGTTGAACAGATGCGAACACTTGAGCACCAGCTCGTAAGCAGCCAGCAGCGGAAAACGCCGCTTCTCCACTACCGTCGCGTTCTCGTTGGCAAGCAGCGCATTGGCCTGTTCGATCAACGACTGCGCCTCAGCCTCATAGAGCCTGAAGTGCTCCCACAGCTTGTCCACATCGGCAAACTCGAAGTTATAAACCGAGAACTGCAACTCTTCTTCGAGCCTTACCTGTCCATACGTAACTGCCTCGCCGGTCTCCGGATCGCGAGCCCAAACAATGTCGTAGATCGAGTCCACGTCCTGCATGAAGGCCGCAATGCGTTCCAGCCCATAGGTCAGCTCGGCGCAGATCGGGTCCAGGTCGAGTCCGCCACACTGCTGAAAGTAAGTGAACTGGGTAATCTCAAGCCCATCGAGCATTACCTGCCAGCCCACGCCCCAAGCGCCAATCGTCGGCGACTCCCAATTGTCCTCTTCAAATTTCAAATCGTGCTGGCTCAGATCGATCCCCATCGCCTCGAGGGATTCGAGATAAAGCTCCTGCACGTTTACCGGTGGCGGCTTAAGGATGAGCTGAAACTGAGTGTGCTTGAAGAGCCGGTTGGGATTCTCGCCATAGCGGCCGTCCGCCGGCCTCCGCGAGGGCTGCGCATAGCCCACCTTGTAGGGCTTAGGCCCCAGCACGCGGAGAACTGTCTCCGGCGCCATGGTTCCAGCGCCAACTTCAAGGTCGTAGGGTTGCTGCAGCACGCAGCCGCGTTCCGCCCAAAAACCCTGCAAGCGGAATAACAGTTCTTGAAAGGTAAGCGCGGTAGGCTTCTTAGCGGAGGCAACCGCGGAGGATGAAACTGTGGATGGAGGCACTCGTAAACTCTCTCTCGACGGGACTACGGCAATTTTACCAGCACCGATTAGATTTCCATTCTCGCGTCAGCCGCCCAGCCGTCCCAGTGCCTCCGCCGAACGCAGCTTGCGCTCCAGATGCCGCTCCAGCGACTGCACGGTAAACCTGCGCAAATCCTGACCGCGCCTCCGCGGCCACTGTTCAGTGGCAAACTCTGAGGCTGGCGCGTGCAGCATCCTCTGCGCCAGTTGCCAGGAGTCCGCCGAAAGCCCGCTCGCGTTTCCGCCGCGATGGAGGGTGCAAAACAACCCGTCGCCAAGCGTGCTAAAGCTGGCTTCTCCGGCCGTGAGAGCCTCGCCGCAGGCCGTGCAATGAGCGACGTCGGGAAGCAGCCCCATCAGCCGGGTCATCCACAGCGAAAAGTAGGTCAGCGGCATCCACGGCTGCTCCACAGTTGTCTGTTCCAGCACCGCCAACAGCAGACGGAAGACTGCATCCTGTGGATCGTGCTCGGGCAGCGCCTCGTCCAGTACCTCGGCAAAAAAGCTCAGCACCGCCATGCGCGCGTGATCCACCGGAGACGAAAGCGGCGAGCGCAAAATCTCCAACTGATCCAGTCGCACCAACTCCTGCCCGGGCTTCTCGGCAAACCACGCCCGTACCACGGTCATCGGCTCCAGCGCTCCGCCAAAGCGTTTGCGGCTCCTCAGCGCCGACTTGGCAACGCCCTTCATCCGACCGTAGTCGCGAGTGAAAAAACTCACGATCAAGTCGGCCTCATGCAACGGCCAGGTGCGCAAAACCACCGCTTCTGAGGTCAGTACGCTCATGCGTCTACTATCTTCGCACCGCCGGCATGCCGCCGTTAGCCGGCAGGACAAACTCCCTTCCAAAGGCCTGAAATCATTGATTTTGCCTTGAATTAGACGAAAATGGCCAGACCCTCCAGCATCGAATCAGGGCGCCGGTCATGGCTGGTTTTGCACAGGATGGGGGATTGACACTGGGCTAAAATGTATTCAGAGGTTCCAAATGCCCTCCGCAATGGTCACCTTCAACGGCCGCATCACACTTCCCTTCCACGTACGCAAACAGCTTGGACTGAAGACTGGCGACAGCGTGGACTTTGTTGAAATCGAGAAAGGCCGGTTTGCTATCACACCCGGCGCAGGATCGATCGCCGACCCAAAGGGCTGGATCCCCAAGCTTGATTTCTCGCCCGTCGGCGAAGATTCCAACCTGTAATCTGCCTGAAGCAAGCGCACAGTAATAGCTGGCGATTCATTGCGCCACCTCTCGCTTCGTCCATTCGACCCTGCGGCGCGCAAAAACATACGCGTCCGCCTCGGCGGACGCGTATGGATTCGACTCAATTCAGCTTAGCGGCCGAAGTGCGCGGCGTTCTTTTCAGTAAAGCTGGCCCACTTCTCCGGCAGGTCGTCGAGCGCAAAGATTGCCGAGACAGGGCAGGCGGGAACGCAGGCGCCACAGTCGATGCATTCGACTGGGTCAATGAAAAGCTGGTCGGCTTCCGCGTTGCCGTCCTCGTCTTTCTTGGGGTGGATGCAATCGACAGGACAGGCGTCTACACAGGCGGTGTCCTTCGTGCCGATACAGGGTTCTGCAATGACGTATGCCATCTCTTGATATCTCCCGGGGGAACTAACTTCTCGACGCTGATAGTAGCACACGACCCCGAACTCTGACCGTTCCGTCCGCTTTGCTGTTCTGCTATGCGGGAATCAGGAGAATCATCACCCGCGCAACGGCCCCATATGCGAACTTTCCAATCGGCCGGGCGTTCATCCTCAGCCGGCAGAACAATCAGGCGCATAAACCTTATTCCGCTGCACGCGCCGCCCTGTGCTCGGCATACTCCTCGGGCGTGGGAATCGGCGCCAGATCGCGCCCGGCAAACATATCTCTGAAAAACCTCAGCAGCTCCTCGTGGATCAGTCCATTTGAAGCCAGAATCTCCTTGCTATCGAGCTTGAATTTGTTGCCGCTGAAGTCCGAAGTGCGCCCACCGGACTCTTCCACTAACAGAATTCCCGCCGCCGTGTCCCAGGGATTCAGCTTGAACTCCCAGTAGCCATCAAAGCGCCCGCATGCAGTATAAGCCAAGTCCAGCGCCGCCGATCCGGCCCGCCGGACCCCGTGCGAGCGCAACGTGAACTCCTGGTAGAAATAAATATTCGGACTATCGTGGCGCTTGCGGCTCGGAAAGCCAGTGGCTATCAGCGCCTCACCTAATTCCGGAGTGCTTGAGACATGCATTGGCTTGCCGTTCAGTAGCGCGCCCCGTCCCCGCTCGGCGGTAAAGAGCTCGTCCCGCATGGGATCGTAGATCACCGCGGCCACCAGCGTACCGTCCTGGCTGGGCGCAGTCCCCGTCGGGCGCTGCTCCAGACCCATCGAGACGCAATACTGCGGGAAGCCGTGGGCGAAGTTGGTGGTCCCGTCCAGAGGATCGACGTACCAGCGAAACTCCTTCTCCAGACCCTCTCGCGTGCCCTCTTCGCCGTAGATGCCGTGCTCGGGAAAAGCCGCAGTCAACCGTTCGCGAATCAGTTTTTCCGATGTCCGATCGGCGACAGTTACCAGGTCCACGCCGCCCTTGTACTCGGTCTTTACGCCTTGCGAAAAAAACTCACGCAGCCTCGCGCCAGCCTCCTCGGCAATCGCGGAGGCCCGTGGAACCCAGACAAAATCCGCTCCAGACGCCGCGCTCAAAGGGCCGCCTCGCCACCATTCGAGCCATTCCCATTTGCCGTGCGCGGTCCTTCAGGCCGCGGACCGCGCTTCCGTCCGGCCTCAGTGATGCTGCGGATCTGATGCTTGTAGATAAAGAGATTCGGCAGTCCCTCGCGGGTCAGCCTCAGCATCATATCGTCGAAATACTCGATCCAGCCGCGCACCGTTTCTCCATCGCGCAGTTTGACTTGGACGATGACCTGGCGGTCGCTGAGGGAACGCAGATAGAGAGCCTCCTGCCCGGTTTCGCCAGGCGGAGGCGCCTTGGAACGGCGGCGCGTAGAAAGCGGCGAGGTCATTCTGCAATTGTAGATGCAGAATGGCGATATTCAGTTTTATAGCTTGAGGAATGGGAAATTTCCTCAGGAAGAATTTGAATTCTTTCGGGGAAAATACTGCCCCGAGCTCAAAGTTTCGAAGAATTAACTCTTAAGCGCCGCATTAAGTTGCCCCTCTACCGTATTGATTACGAATAAGTTACATATTCCGTACAGCGATACAGCCATCAGTTCCCTTTTGCGGGGTCCAAATAGTAGCCGGATTTATGGCGGATATTGAATTCACCCGGCGCAGCCCTGGGGATTGTGACCTTTACCCTGTGGAATGCGCTTCCGCGCTTTTGATCTTTTGGATAGTATGCAAGCAAATATTGGGTCCGCAGATCGTCGCTGACCTGCGCAAGAGCCTGAGCGAGCCCTCCGGCGCTTGCATAGAAGCTCTTGCCGCCGGTCTCTTCGGCCAGCGTAATCAGCGCGTGCTCTCCGCCCAGATCGCGGCCGGCGCTGGCTTCAATCGGCACGTCGATGATGGTATAGATCATGACCTCGTTGCGCAGAGCCGCCTCCAGCGCCTGGGAGTAAGTGGCCTTGCTAGCAGTATCGTCGCCGTCAGAGACAAGGACCAGCACCTTCCGCTCCGGATTCTTACCCAACCGTTCTGAGGCCAAAACAATCGCGTCATAGAGCGCCGTTGACCAGTCGCCGCGCAACTGGCCGAGTCCCTTATCGATCTGGCTCAACTTGCCGGTAAAAGGCGTAAGCTCGTGCACCTGAGTGGCAAACTCGAGCAGGCTCATGCGATCGTGAGGGCGCAGGATCGCATGGGCAAAGCGGCGCGCCGCATCCGCCTCAGCAGCCAAATCCTTTTGCACGCTGCCCGAAGTATCGATGGCCAGGGTCAAATTCAAGGGAAGCTCCGACTGACGCTCGAAGACCGCAATCTGCTGCGGCCGCCCATCCTCGGCGAGGGCAAAATCCTCGCGCGCAAGCCCGCTAACGATGGCCCCATTGCGGTCCGTCACATTGACAAAAAGATTGACCAGCTTCACGTCCACGCGCAACGTGATCTCCTGCGCAGAGATGACAAGGGGCGCGAGAGCCACCAGCGCGCACGCAGCCGCGGAGACGCCAAGCTTGTATTTGATCGCGCGCAACCGGAGAAACAGGACCTGCATCACGCTAAAAAGAATATCCTCTGCCGCTTAGACGCAACAATGCAGGAAGTTGGGAGTGGAAAGGCCATTCGGTTGACTGTGGTGCAATCCCATGTCTCAAAAGCGAGATATGGGGCAACCGGCTTTAATCACTGCGTAAGTCCCTATTCCCTATTCCCTGTTCCCTGCACTTCTCACACCAACTTGTATAGAAAACCGGTTGGCGTTCCCCACAGGTTGCGGGCGCGGTCTTCGTAGAAAATACTGAACTCGATGCCGCTGAGGTCGTAGTCGAAGAGGGGAACGCGGTCAAAGGTATAGTCGCCGCGCATGGAATACTCATCTCCGCCGCAATCCACCATCAGCGTATCGCCGGAGGAGAGGCGCTCAGGGTGGGTGAGGAGCATGCAAGCAAAGGCAAAGACCCCCATGCCGAACTCGTTGCCGGCCATGGCTACGCGGGTGCGGCGGGCAGAGGAGCCGCGATGCAAAAGGCCGGCCTGCGCGGCCACCACCAGCAGGTCGCTGCCCTCCTGCTGTTCGGAGAGAATCTTCTCCGCCAGCTTGGTGCGCTCACTCTGACGAAGATACTCTGGCCCCAGGCGGCCGATAATGCGGTTGGAGAACCTGCGCTTGGTGGCCAGAACCTCCAGTACCACTTGCACCGCTTCGTTGTACGTTTGAGCCAGCGACTGCCAGCGCGGAATCACAAACCATGCCTCGGCGCCATCAGGAAGCGGACGGCGGCCTAGCTTTTCAATGCAACTGCCCAGACTGGGGAAGTAGCCCCTCAGCGCCGCCACCTGCGCCTCCACCGCGCGCACGCGGTAAGTCGGCGGATAGACGCGGTTGGAGCCCATCTCTTCGTCCATGAATTTGTCGCTGGCCGTGTTGCGGTGGATAATCTCAACCACCTTGCAGGCAACCTCAGACCTGAGCGTCTTTCCCTTATCCAATACCGTCTGCGCACTCTGGCGATCCAGATGTTCGATGGCCGTCTGATAGGCCTCCTGGACTGCCGCGCCAAGAAGCTCCTGCAGTTGCTTATTCTGCTGATCGGTGGTGTTTCCGGATAGGTGCAGCGGCACTATTTGATGTGGGGTTAACTGTGTGGTCGCCATGATCTCCGCTCCGGGCGCGCATCTGCGCACCGGGTACTGTCGCTTTTATCGGCACAAACGCGGTTTTCAACAGAGAGAAAACTCTAAAGTTGCTCCTTTTTTGTACAGGCCCGGTTCCAGGGAGCTTAGGGCAGGGACAACAATAACTGAAGGAGGCCGGCGGGTTTGCCGGCCTGCGAATGATTGTTCTGCGTTTTCGATCGGTTTATGGCGTGAAGCTTATTTTGGAGCTGGGGGCGAGGCTGGCAGGTCCATGTTGTGCATCACGGCGATCTGCCATTTCCCGTGGCTCTTCACCATGACGAAATTCAGCAACCCCTGGCGCAATGGAACCGGATTTCCGGCGGGATCCGTTGCCCCTGTCATCTCCCAATGCACGTCTACCGCCGCCACATCCGGACGGATAAACCGGGTCTTGATATCGGTATATTTCTGATTGCTGTTCTTGAACACGGTGGCAAAGACCCTGGCGTGAAATTGCTCGATATCGGCCCGTCCGCTCGCACCCACTCCGCGAACGTTGGTGAAGTCAGCATCCTCTGAAAATTCAGCCGTCCACGCCTTCGCGTCATGGCGGTTCCAGGCGTCGATGAAGCGATCCATCACATTGCGAATCGACTGCTCATCTGCTTCCCCGCCGCTCTGGCCGATCAGCGCCGCCGGCAAAAGAAGCCCGAGACAGGACACGACCATCTTCAGCATGAGTCCCTCCTATGACTGGAGTGTAGCTCGGGACCGGGAGAATCGGGCTTTTATTGCGAAGAATTTCTGATGACCAATAGGCGATACAACGAAAAAGGCCGGCAGGTTCGCCGGCCTTTTTCGTCTTGTCTTGAGCCGGAGCCTATGCAGCGGCGCTCACGGACTTCACCAGTTCAGGAGAAGCTGCCGACTGTGCGTCGGCCCTTGCCTTGAGCAGCGGCAAGGCCACGGCCAGCACGTCTTCAATGCGGCCGGCATAGTGGATTTGAACGCCGCCAATCAGCTCCGGCGTCAGATCCTCTTCCACGTCCTGGCGGTTCTCGGCGGGCAGGATGATGGTTTCAACCCCGGCCCGGCGCGCGGCCAGGAACTTCTCCTTGATGCCCCCCACCGGCAGCACGTTGCCGCTGAGCGTGATCTCGCCGGTCATCGCGGTTAGCGGACGCACCGGGGTATCGGTAAGCAGCGAAACCAGCACCGTGGCCATGGTTACACCAGCCGAGGGACCGTCCTTGGGAATCGCTCCCGCGGGCACGTGAATATGCAGATCCACTTCCTTGGTGAAGTCCTCGGCGAGACCCAGCGATGCAGCGTTTGAACGAACCCAGGTCAGCGCGGCCTGCATGGATTCCTGCATTACCTCGCCGATCTGGCCGGTCATGGTAAAGCCGCCCTTGCCCTTCATCTTGTTGGCCTCGATGAAGAGAATGTCGCCGCCGGCTGCCGTCCAGGCCAGGCCCACAGCCACGCCGGGACGCTTGACCCGCTCGGCGACTTCGGTATCCACACGCACCTGGATGCCGCCCAGGAACTCCTTGACCACTTCGCGAGTGACCACCAGCTTTTCCTGGTGGCCTTCGACCACGCGGCGAGCCTGCTTGCGGCAGACCGTGCCCAGCACCTGCTCCAGCTTGCGGACGCCGGCCTCGCGGGTATAGTGGCGCACGATGTGGCGCAACGTTTCCTCGGGAAACTCAATCTGCTCCGGCGTGATGCCGTTCTCCTTGATCTGGCGCGGGATCAGGTACTGGTTAGCGATATGCACCTTTTCCTCTTCGCTGTAACCCTGCAGGAAAATCAACTCCATTCTGTCGAGTAATGGCGGCGGAACGGTGTCTAGCATGTTCGCCGTGCAGATGAAGAGCGTCTTCGACAGATCGAAGGGCACGTCGAGATAGTTGTCGCGGAAAACGGAATTCTGCTCCGGGTCAAGCGTCTCAAGCAGGGCGGACGCGGGGTCGCCGCGGAAATCGCGCCCAAGCTTGTCGATCTCGTCCAGCATGATCACCGGGTCGTTGGTTTCCGCTCTCCGGATGCACTGGATGATCTGCCCGGGCAGGGCGCCGATATAGGTGCGCCGATGGCCACGAATCTCCGCCTCGTCGTGCATGCCGCCAAGAGAGATGCGCTGGAATTTGCGTCCCAGGGCGCGGGCGATAGAGCGCCCCAGGCTAGTCTTGCCAACGCCTGGAGGGCCGACAAAGCAGAGAATCGGGCCCTTCATGTCGGGCTTCAGTTCGAGCACGCTGAGGTAGTCGAGAATGCGGTCTTTCACCTTCTTCAGCTCGTAATGGTCCTCGTCAAGGATCTCCTTGGCCTTGCCGATATCGACCTTGGAGCCTGAGCTTTTTGCCCAGGGAAGAATGGCCAGCCACTCAATATAGTTACGGGTAAGCGAGTAATCGGCGGCCATGGGAGACATGCGCGACAGGCGCGTGAGTTCTTTCATGGCTTCCTTTTTCACGTCCTCCGGCATGCCAGCTGCATCGATCTTCTGGCGCAGATCCTCGGTTTCGCGCTGGCCCTCATCCTGCTCACCGAGCTCCTTCTGAATGGCCTTGAGCTGTTCGCGAAGGTAGTAGTCGCGCTGCGACTGCTGCACCTGGTCCTGGACCTCGGTTTGGATCTTGGTGCGCAACTGCTGCACCTCAATCTCCTTGGCCAGATGGTTGTTCAACAGCTCCAGACGAAAGACGATGCTTGAGGTTTCAAGCAGCTTCTGCTTGTCGTCAGTGGTGAGGAAAGGCAGCGAAGAGGCTACAAAATCCACCAGGCGGTGCGGTTCCTCAATGTTCGCGGCGATAGTTCTCAGCTCGTCTGAGAGCGTCTGCGACTCGGAGACGATCTGCTGGAACTGCGCGATCACGTTGCGCACCAGCGCTTCAACGCCGGGCGTAGTTGCAGATTCAGCCTCTTCCAGCACCTCAACTTCGGCAATCATGAAGGGCTCGGTCTGGACGAAGTTCACCAACCGCACGCGCTCCACACCTTCAGTGAAAACAAAGCGGCTCTGGTTGGGCATGCGCACAACTTTGTGGACCGTGGCCAGCGTTCCCACGGCATGGAGATCGGCGGGCTGGGGTGCGTCCATCCGCGGGTCAAGCTGGGCGGTCACGATGATCGTACGCTCCTCGCCGAGCGACTCAATCAACTGAATAGAGCTTTCCCGTCCTACCGTTAACGGCAGGACGGCGTGGGGAAAAAGCACAGTTTCACGCACGGGTAGGACGGGGATCCTGCGCACTCCGCGGGTTTCAGGCTCGGAAGTGTTCTGAGCAGGTGGCGGGCTGGAAGGATGATTCGACATTGAGTGCCCTCTTATCAACTTTTCTTAATTAGACGGCGCAGGATCAGAAAAGTTTCAGATTGTTGCCCACCTGCCCCCACTTTCCTCTCACATCTTAATCTTGCATCCCTATGATTCTACGGCCCGTCAGCGGTCTGGGTTCCCTTCCCGGGCCCCGGAGTCTGAAAACCGTTCAAAGCAATTGCCTTCTGCCCACTGATCTGCGATCCGTGCCATTTAGATGAAAATGGCCCGGTGGATGTATCGGCAAAATTCAGAGGAAGGTGAGACCCGGGCAACCGCCTGAACGCGTTCCTGATCGCTCAGGAGGGCGTGGTGGCTGAATCAGACTGAATCGGAGCAGTTTTTCTGGTTCTTGATGGCCGCTTCGATCTGTTTCCATAATTCATCCGACGGCTCCTCGGCGGGCAATAAGCTATGCGCGGCTTCGGCGATGGTTTCCAGATCGGCCAGCAGGGCGCGGCAATGCTCGCATTGCTGGATATGAGGATGGAAAATCGGAGGGTAGCCGCCGCCGATCAGTTCGGGCAATTGCGCCTGGAAGGCAGCGCAGCTCATCTGGTCAGGGTCCTCCTTCATTTTGCCGAGTTGCATTCTATTGGGGACTTCTTGTTCCATTAACTCCGGCCCTCCTGCCGATGATTGGAGCGCAGAACCTCACGGAGTTTCAGGCGCGCCTTGTGCAACTGGGACTTGCTATTGCCGATAGAGCAGTCGAGCATCTCGGCAATCTCGTTATGTTCGTAACCCCTGATATCGTGCAGAATGAAGACCAGCCGGTAGCCGGCCGGCAGGGTCGTAATGGCGCGCTCCAGGGCCATTCGATCAATGGAGCCGGCGAGGTGTAGGTCCGGAGCGCTGAAGTTTCGCCTGGGGCGATCGTCCTGAGCGGGTTCCATGGCCTCATCCAGTGAGCTCTCCGGCAATCCTTTCTTGCGCAAATGCATCAAAACAACGTTGATCACCATGCGGTAGAACCAGGTGGTGAAGGCAGAGTCGCCGCGAAAGGTACCGATCTTGCGGTAAAGCTGCAGAAACGCTTCCTGGGTCAGGTCTTCAGCTTCAGCCTTATTGCCAACCATGCGCAGACATAATGAATAGATGCGTCTTTTGTGCAAAGCGTATATCTGGGCAAAGGCAAATTGATCGCCTGCCTGCGCGCGTGCCAGCACATCGGCGTCAATTGAATTCAATGGGACGGCGGGAGCGAGCCGCGCAAGGGTTGAGGCGGGAATCCCGTCGGCCCCTTCTTTGGCAGGCGGGCGAGTAGCGGCATTGGGTGGCTGGACCGGAACCCTGGGATCACTCATACCCATCCTCGGAGATCTCTTCGCAACCAGCTAATTGCTGCGCAAGCCCTCTTTACTCGTTAGTATATAGAGAATAGAGATCAGAGAACAGAGAGCAGTGATCAGTGATGGGAAAACAGTGATCAGAAAACAGTTAATAGAGATCGGAGAACGGTGATTTGGGGCCGCGGAATTAGCGACTGGGCAATGAGAATTGCGAGTTGGCGATGGTTGACTTCTGATCTCTGCCCCCTGATCTCTGAACTGGTTTCCCGCGTTTTTGGGAGAATAGACTTGAAGGCAAAACCGGGGTCCCCAGCGACGGATTTTCGGCGCTGGGGTGGAAATTCGGAGCCCGCAGCGATCGGTTTTTGTGGCTGGGACAGAAAGCCGGCGGGGCAACGCGGTAATCGGTTGAGGCGCGGCATTCTGCTGGTTTGCATTTTTGTCTTTGGGATCGGCATGGCGGTAAGAGGCTGGAGCCAACCGGCGGCTGCCAATGAAGCTTCGGGTTCATCGTTGGAGCAAACGCCCTCCGGAACTGGCGCGGATTCCTTAGCCCAGTGGAGCGACCTGCCTGTAAAGAGCCTCTCATTCGAAGGGGTTGCAGTCAGCCGCCTTGACCCTTTGCCCGATCATCTGGCACAGCCTGTGGGGGCACCGCTCAGCCCTGAAAAACTGAAAAGGAGCTTGCGCCAGCTCTATGCCACCGGCCTCTTTGAAGCCATTGAAGTAGAGGGATCTCGTGTGCAAGACGGCGTAGCCCTGGTCTTCCGCGGAACACCGCGCACTTTCATCGGGATTGTTACAGTGGAGGGAGCCAAAGGCGCAAACGTGAATACACAGCTTGAGCGCGCCAGCCAGCTCGACCCGGGCACCCGCTATACGCCGGCCAAACTCAACCTCGCGATTGAGCAGATGCGCATTACGTTGGCTTTGAACGGCTTTCACTCGCCGGTAATTACACAAAAGCTCACTCCGCACCCCGACCAACAACTGATCGATATTGCGTTCCATGTGGACAGCGGACCGCAGGCGCGGGTGGGTTCGGTCGAGGTTTCCGGCGATCCGGGAATGACCACCGACGAATTCAGCCACGCCGCTCACCTGAGAACCGGCGCCCGCGTGGACCACGATACCCCCAATCGCGCGCTGACCGGAGTGCTAAAACACTATCGTGGCGAGGAGCGTCTGGAAGCTGAAATCAAGCTGGAATCAGAGAAGGTTGCCGAGGGCGCTATCCAGGCCGACTTCCGCTTCTCTGCCAACCAGGGACCCAGAGTGAAGGTGCTGGTGGAAGGCGCCAAGATGGGTCCTGAGCGCATCAAGCACGTGATTCCCATTTTCGAAGAAGGCACCGTCGACGAAGATCTGCTCAACGAGGGCAATCGCCGCGTGAGGGACTACTATCAGCGCCTGGGTTACTTTGACGTAAAGGTGGATCACGAGCGGAAATCCGAAGGCCCCGACCGGGTGGTGATCGTTTACCGCGTCCGACTGGGACCGCGCCGCCGAGTGGAAAAGGTCTCAGTCACTGGAAATCATTACTTTGACTCCGCGACGCTCAAGGATTTGTTGAGCGTGCACGCAGCCGATACGCTTGACCGTCACGGCGCTTACAGCCAGGCCCTGGTCAACTCAGATCTCAGCGCTCTGGAGACCCTCTACCAGAACAACGGTTTCTCCAGGGTGAAGATCACGCCCGAGACCAGCACTCCCGAAACCAGTTTGGTTGATGCAAGCGCCCCAACGACCAGTGTCGAGACCAGAAACGCTGGAATGCAATCGAAGATTGCTCCGCTGACCTTGGTTTACCACATTGAAGAGGGACCGCAGATGCGCGTGGGCTCAGTGCGGCTGAATGGGAACGACCACGTGGATGCCGCCAAGCTTACCCCTCTGCTGAACACCACGGCGGGCCAGCTATTTTCGCCACGCGACCTGGCCGGAGATCGGAACGAGCTTCTAACCGACTATCTGAGCCGCGGCTTCCTCCAGGCGCAGGTGGACGTGACCCAGCAAGTGGAGCAGATGGACCAGAGCAAGACGGACGTGGTCTTTCACATCACTGAGGGGGAGCAGATTTTTGTGCGCAACGTGCTGCTCACCGGGCTGCATTTTACGCGCCCGTCTACGGTTGTTCACGCCATTACTCTTCATCCCGGCGACCCGCTGAACCAGTCCGCCCTTCTCGACACGCAGCGCAATTTCTATGATCTCGCTCTCTTCAGCGAGGTGGATACAGCGGTTGAGAATCCTACAGGCGGTGAGACCTACAAGACAATCCTGCTTCAGGCCACCGAGGCGAGACGTTGGGCTCTCACCTACGGCTTCGGCTTCGAGGCCCAGACCGGAACCCCTCAATACAATTGCAGCGGCATCATCGCCAGCGGCGCCATTTGCAATCCCAATGGCAAGACCGGCGTCAGCCCGCGCGTGTTGGCGAGCCTGACCCGCAACAACCTATTCGGCCGCGAACACTCGGCATCGGTGCAAGGCAACTACGGATTGCTGGAGCAGAAAATCAATTTGCTTTACCAGATTCCGCACTTTCAAGGAGACAAAAACTTCGGACTCGATTTTTCTGCCGGCTATGCCAACAGCCTGGACGTGACCACTTACGTGGCCTCCAAGTTGGAGGGCAGCGTACGCTGGACCGAGCACTTCAACAATCCTGGCTCGCGCATCTCCAAAGCCAATACCTTTGTTTATCAATTGAACTTCCGCCGCGTGAAAGTAGAGGCGAGCAGCTTGCAGGTGGCGCCGGGCGAAATTGCTGCTCTATCAACCGCACAGCGCGTGGGAGGCCCATCGCTCACCTGGATTCGCGATACCCGCGACTCGGCTCTCGATGCCCGCCGCGGAACCTATACCAGCTTCCAGGAGTTTCTCTCCCATCAGTCCTTCGGCGCACAGGTAGACTTCAACCGCATCGATGTTTCCAATTCGAGCTATTATGGCTTCGACAAGGGCCGGTTCGTGGTGGCCCGCAATACGCGCTACGGACAGGAACGCGCCTTCGGCACTCCGTACGAAAGGCTGATTCCCCTCCCCGAGCGGCTTTACGCAGGCGGGGCCACCTCGTTGCGCGGCTTCCCGCAAAATGCCGCCGGCCCCCGCGACCCGGAGACCGGTTACCCCATCGGCGGAGCAGGCGCACTGGCCAACAGCACCGAGTTGCGCCTGCCCCCACCTACTTTGCCCTGGGTGGGCAACACGATCAGTGTGGTGCTGTTTCACGACATGGGCAACGTCTTCACCAATGCCGGTGATGCATGGGCCAGCGCCATCCGCTCGCGTCAGCCGGACCGCGATACCTGCAAAGTGCTCACTGTCCCCGCTTCCACCAGTACGCCGCCCGGCCCTGTCAGCTCCACCGGCTGGCAAGGCCAGTGCAACTTCAACTACTTCTCTCATGCCCTGGGCACCGGCTTGCGCTATCACACACCGGCTGGGCCCATCCGCTTCGACTTCAGTTATAACCTGAATACGCCCATTTACCCGGTAATCTATAACTACTCGCTGCCCCACCCCGCTTCTGCTCCATACGTGGGCGAGGCCAACCACTTCAACTTCTTCTTCAGCCTGGGACAGACCTTCTGATGAGCAATCGCACTCGAACTCGGCCAAAAATCACATACGGCATTGCCTGCCTGTGGATTCTGGCCGTCTGCCTGACGGGTATGGGGGGACAAGCACAAACGCCTCAAACGGTAGTTCTGGACCGCGTGGTCGCTGTAGTCAATAACTCCGCCATTCTGGCCAGCGATATTGACGAAGAGATTCAGCTCTCGGTTCTGGATCCGGCCGACGTCGGCCAGGGAACTCTTACGCGCCAGCGGGCTCTCGAACAGCTCATCAGCCGCGCTCTCATCCAGCAGCAGATTCGCGAGGAAGACGAGCAGGCCGCCGAGCCTCCAGAGGCCGAGGTCGATGCGCGCCTGATGGAGATGCGCAAGGAACTTCCCATCTGCGTCCGCCAGAACTGCGCCTCGGATCCAGCGTGGAAGGCATTTTTGGCTGCGCACGGCCTCACCCAGGAGCGGGTTGAATCCTATCTCCGCTACCGGCTCCAGATCCTGCGCTTCATTGAGCAGCGCTTTCAGCCGGGCATTCGCGTCTCCCCGGAGCAGATTGAGAATTATTACCGCACCACACTTCTGCCTCAATACAGAGCCGGCGAGACGGTCCCCAAACTGGAGCAGGTGGCCCCGCGTATTGAGGAGATCCTGCTCCAGCAGCAGGTGAATGTCCTCTTCGACGATTGGCTCGCCAACCTGCGCAAGCAAGGAGAAATCGAGGTGCTGGACCCGGCACTCGAATCCACTGTGCCCCAAACCGGAGCGCCTGCCGCAGCCCCGGCCCTTGAGGGCACTCCAGCGCCCGCTCCCACGCCGGGACAGAAAAGTGCGAGCGCGAAAGGGAGCCAATGACCGAACGCGAATCGATGCTTCCTGCCTCCACGCCTTCCGCTGAGCCTTCCAGCCAGCGCCCGCGGTTGCGCAAGCGGAAGTTCTTCATCTTCGGATTCCTGCTGGCCATTCCGCCGATCGCGCTCATCCTCGGATTTTATTTCTTCATCAATTCGGCCAGGTTCGAAGGAATTGTTCGCCAGCAGTTGATCACCACACTCGAAGATGCGACCGGCGGCCGGGTGGAGATCGCCACATTTCATTGGCAACCGCTCCATATGGAGGGGGATGCCGGAGGGCTGGTAATTCACGGACTTGAAGATGCTGGCGAAGCCCCCTACGCCCAGGTCGATCACCTCCGCGTCCGCCTTAGCCTGCGATATTTCTGGAACCCGCGCATTCTCTTGCGCAGCCTCATCGTCGACCACCCCGCTTTGCACCTCATCGTCTATCCTGACGGCTCCACGAACCAGCCCAAGCCTCGCAAGCAGCGAAAGAAAGGCGGTTCCGCGCTGGACGCTCTTTTCAATCTGCGGGCCGGTTATGTTTTGGTCCAGAAAGGCGTTCTGCACTACGATAACCGCGCCTCCGGCTTCGATTTCCAGGATCGTTATATTCCGTTCAACTTTGACGCCAGCGATTTTACCCTGCTGGTAAATTATGTTCCCGCCAGATTTTGGACCCCCAAGCCAGCCGGGTTGGAGAGTTATCACATCGAAGCCGGAGCCATGGACCTCACTTTGGCGCGGGGCAGCGAGCGAAACCCGCATCCGCCTGTGCACGGCTATTTTCAGGTCACGGCCGACCTGACCCGCAAGGCCCTTTACCTCCGTTCACTGCGAATCACCTCTGAGGCCCGTGCGGTAAAAGGTCATGCTCTCGAGGTCACGGGAGAACTCGACGACTTTGCCCATCCTCACTGGAAAGGCAAGGTGCAGGGCGAGTTGGATATGAAGCTGCTCGATCCGGTCTTCGGCTATTCATATGCGCCGGAAGGAATTGCCCGTCTTGATCTCGATTCCGCTGGCGCGGGGACGGAATTCCATGCCGATGGCAGCATTCAAATCGACAACGGCAGTTATATCGGAACTGGCGTTTACGCCACAGGAATCCACCTCGATGCGCACGTTCATGCCGATTCCAAGCGGCTGCTCATCACTTCGGTGGTTGCGCGCCTCCGCCAGGGCGGGCAACTGGAGGGCGAGGTCGATCTGGCGCCCTGGCTGCCTCCGTTCTCCAGCACCCAAAAAGCTCAACCAGCCGGCAAACGGCTTCCACGGGAAACTGTGATCGCATCCACTGTTGGTGGCGACAGAGATACACTCCGCGCTCCTACCCGGCCCTTCATTATCCCGATGACCGGCAAGGTGACGGCCCGCTTCAAAAACGTTTCTCTCGATACGATCCTCGGAATGGTATGCAGCCCGCCCTTCCAACGCCTGGGTCTGGACTCGCGCATCAACGGTCTCGCCATCGCCAACTGGACCAACGGAGTTGCGGAGAACGTTTCCGTTGGCTCGACTCTCATCCTTACAGCTCCCGCAAAGGTTTTGCCCGGGGAAGTTCCCGCCGCCGGCTCTCTGGACGCGACCTATACCCAGCGCGACGGTGCCGTCGCGCTGCGAAAGCTCGAAGTCTATACCCCCGCTAGCCACTTGCAGGCCCACGGCCAGCTGGGCGCTTATCCTACCACCAGCCCATCGGCTTTAACCGTTGATTTTCATTCCGGCAACCTGAATGATTTCGATACCGTTCTCCGGGGCCTGGGTGTCAACCGCAATGGAAGATCGGGTGTTGCAGCTTTGCCGGTGGCCCTGGCAGGCCAGGCTGATTTTGACGGCTCATGGTCCGGCTCGCTCGTCAATCCGCACATAGCGGGCAGCATCAAGGCCACGCAACTATCCGTCGCGATGCTGACTGGCCATCCCCAACCTGTCCAAAATCCCAGTCAGCAAGCCGCCCAGCCAAATTTCATTCGCTTCGATTCGGTCGAGGCAAAGGGAAGCTATGCGGCCGATCGAATTGTTCTATCGCACGGACTTTTGCGCCGCGGCAACTCCGAGATTACGGTGGACGGCTCACTGTCTGCGGCCACGCAGCGGGTTCCGGCATTCGACTCGAACTCCCAACTTCATCTCCACCTGCAGGCAGGCAAGGTCAGCCTCGGCGATCTGCTGCCGCTGACAAACTGGAATCTGCCCATCACAGACTCAGGCTCAAGCTCTCTCGACGCACAGATCCAGCTCGACGGGCCTATTCACTCGCTCGACGGCTCTGGATGGGTCGAGTTGAATAAATTCAGCACCTACGGTGAGCCGGTGGATCGCATACGTGCCCAGGGCACAATCACCAACCAGGTGGTCAAGTTGTCTTCAGTCACGCTCAATGGACCTGCCGGCAGCATCGCCGCCACCGGCAGCTTCAATCTCAACTCCCGGCAAATGCAAGTGGATGCCCGCAGCTCGAGCATCGACTTAGCCAAAATAGAGGCTCTGCGCCGTCAGCAGCTGCCGGCCACCGGCAGGGTAAGCTTTTCACTGCAAGGCTCTGGTACGTCCACCGACCCGCGCCTCGAAGTACACGCCTCCCTGAGTTCGTTGGCGTTGGGCGGAGAACCGTTGGGCGCGGTGGAATTTACCGCCCACACCACGAATCGAGCCCTCAATTACAACGCAACCTCCCATCTGCAGGGCGCCGAACTCAAGCTGAGTGGCCAGACGGTTCTCAGTGGCGAATACTCAACCCAGGCGAAGCTCGATTTTTCTGACTTCAATATCGGCACCTTGGTCAAGATGGCTAACGTGCCGGGCCTCACCGGCGAGTCAGCTCTGGCCGGCACCATTTCTCTTGATGGGCCTCTTGCCCGCCCCGCACAGCTCCGCGGCGAAGCCCGGCTCGAACAGCTTACAGCCACCGTTGCCGGCGTCCATCTCGCCAGCCAGGGCAGCGTTCACGCCACCCTGAACGATGGCCGCATCAATCTTGACCCCCTCCACATAACCGGCGAAGAGACCGATCTGCACGTCCAGGGAAGCCTCTCGCTGCTGGACAAGAAACAACTCGACTTTGCCGCTGGCGGCTCGGTCAACTTGAAGCTGGCCGAAACCCTCGACGCTGACCTCACCGCCAAGGGAACCACCACCTTCAAGATCGAGGCGCACGGCCCCCTCGATAATCCCGGCCTGAGGGGAAGCATCAACTTCGAGAACGCGTCCTTATCTCTCGAAGACATTCCCAACGGTCTCAGCCAGCTCCACGGCACCCTCGAGTTCAGCCAGAACCGGCTGGAAGTGAAGTCGCTGACCGCCATGAGCGGCGGCGGTCTGTTGACCGTAAACGGTTACCTGGCTTACCAGCATGGCCTCTACGCCGACCTCTCAGTCAACGGCAAGGATATTCGCATCCGCTATCCGCAGGGCGTCAGTTCACTGGCTGACGCCACGTTCCACCTCCAGGGTCCGCAGAACAACATGCTCCTCTCCGGCGACGTTCTCATCACCCGCTTCACAGTCAGCCCGGAACTGGATATTGCCGCCCTGGTTGCGCAAGCCAACTCCGTTGAGGCCATCGCCCCTCCCAGCGCACCGTCCAACCACATCCGCCTTGACGTGCACATCGTCTCTTCGCCACAGTTGAACTTCCAGAATGCCTTCGCCAAGCTGGCCGGCAACGTGGATGTGCGCCTGCGCGGCACCGTGGCCTCACCCTCTCTGCTGGGTCGCATCTCCATCACTGAGGGCTCCGCCATGATCGCCGGAACCCGCTACGAGTTGCAGCGCGGCGACATCTACTTCACCAACCCGGTGCGCATTCAGCCCAACATCGACATCAACGCCACCGCCCGCGTGGAGGACTACGACATCACACTCGGCCTCCACGGAACGCCCGACAAGCTATCCGTTACCTACCACAGCGATCCTCCGCTGCCTGAAGCCGACGTGGTCGCTCTTCTCGCCCTCGGCCGCACGGAGAGCCAGCAGCGTATCTATACGCAGCAGCAGGTGCAATCGGTAGCCAATCCCACCACCGATTCCCTGCTCGGAGGAGCCCTGAACGCCACAGTCAGCAGCCGCGTGCAAAAGCTCTTCGGGGCCGGATCGGTGAAGGTCGACCCCAACTACATCGGCGCTCTGGGCAACTCCACTTCCCGCATCATCGTGGAGGAGCAGTTGGGCAGGAACGTCACCCTCACCTACGCCACCGACGTGGATACCACCGGCCAGCAGTTAATCCAGGCGGAAGTCGCCCTCAACCGCCACGTCTCCCTGCTGGTAGCCCGCGACGAATCCGGCGTTTTTTCCATGGTCGTCAAAGCCACGCGCCGCTTCCGCTAACCACTCTCCAAAAAATGGCTGTCATCCTGAGCATCCCCACGACACTGTCATCCTGAGCGGCAGTTAAAGCTTGTCATCCTGAGCGACCCAGAGCACAGCGAAAGGGAGTCGAAGGACCTGCTATTGCTTTTAGCCTTGCTTCGTTCTAATGAATCCGCAGATATTCGGAGGGAGCACGGGCGGGGTACCCACAACGTGGGTCGAGACCTCTCAGACTAATGAAAAGCTCTCTTCTGTCTTTCCGGAGGGAGCGTGAGGCTTTAGCCTCACAAATTAAAGCCCATGAACTGAGTAGGGCTTTAGCCCCGGGTCCCCCCTCAGAATCGCAAAATTGACCTAGACCCCTGAATGCGTGGAATGGATGGATTGGCTTTCCGGCTCTTTGTTCGGCCTCGAAAAGTGGCGGATATAGAGATAAGCCGCCACCCAGTACAACGTTATGGCCTGTATAAGCGCCTGCACTTCCCGAGACCTGCGCCATCGAGGTATTCCGCCCCGATCAGGATAAAACCACGGCCTTCAAGTTCCAACGACCAGCTGGAAAACCTGCTGGCCGGAAGCCGGCACAACATCTCCGTACAGAGTATTCGACGTCTCAGCCGTGCCCGGCTGAGAGCCGCCGCAGGTGTTTGTACTCTGCACCGCAAGCGTGCCTCCACCAAGCCAGTAGGTCAGGACCCCCAATCCTGATGTGAATTTGCAGGTGTGGGTGCCGGTCGGCGGTCCCACGATATCGACCTGAAAGCCATAAAGCTGACACAAGCAGTCAGAAGGGAACGTGTACGTGTAGTCCGAAAGATTGCCCGAGGGATCGGTAATACTGAATGTCGCACTTACTACATTGTTGGCGGAATCAGTTTGGAGACTAATTCTCATCACCGAGCCCGCCGGCACCTGATTCGATGATGCAGAGGCGAATGAGGAATAATTGCCGGGAGGGCTAAAACCAAAACCCTTTACCTCGGACCAGTACTGGATGCCCCACTCAACCGAGTTGTTATCTACGGCAATTACGTACTGAAACCAATTCAATGGCTTGCCATTATAAGTAGCCTGGGGTTTGGTCTGTGGATAGCAATTCATTTGCAGCGAGAATCCATTATTCCCCTCCGTGATCATGTCGAGGGCGACATGGAAGGTCACAATTGGGTTACGCAGACTCTCACAATTGGCGACGAGGATCAAGTTGTTGCTGCTACCCAGGGGCATGATGCATCTCCTCCAATGATCGCGGATGTAAGACATCGCGTAGAGCGAAATCGTGCTGCAAGTTGCCGGCCGCGATTTCCATCTAGGCCTGTCTACCGCTAACAGAGTATGCCGCGAAAGCGGCTTTGGGGCAAGACTTTTCGGAGATTGGTGGTCCGAGTGGTTTCAGGGCGGTCCAACACACCGGCATGTTCCGGGGCGCCGAGCGCGGGGAGGCTCCATGTCTAGCGCTCTCAGACGTCGACCCTGGACTTCGCCTTTCGCTAGGTCCCGCGAGGACTGCGGTGCGCCAGCACAAGTGATGTCCGGAACACAGAATCCGATTTAGCGGGTTAGACCAGGCAATCGACAGGCGTTCTGGGTCGGTTCGGGTTGTATCGTGCCACCCGGAAGTTAGAAGTGCATTTGAACCTCGGTGAGTGATAAATCGCCAATGCGCTCATCGAGCGTCAAAAGCCAAATCCACAATTCCGAGTGAATTACCACCAATCGTCAGTTACTGTTTGATAAACGTCCTGGCATGCCTTCGGCTGATTCGGATCAACGCGGCGGGTCAGAAAGCCTGAAGAAGCTTTACACATTATTACCTTCCATAAGCGCACCATATTCAATAGAGATCCAAAAGTGAAACAGGCGATACAAAGCCCGAGTGCCAATTCAACGCGCGTAACAATCGCTCCACCTCCCCACACCATCCCGCGCAAGTTTCCCGTTTTCAGGAACTTGGCTTCCAGATTCCTCAAAATAAACGCTTTACGGCAGAACCCTCCTCCCAATGCGATGAAAATAGGCAATTTGCCCCAAACACACCGGGAGGGATACCCCCCCTGTCACCCGCAAGAGAGGACTTCAAGGTCAACGAATGTCATCACATCATGCCCTACTTCCCACCATCAACCCGCAACCTTTTCCCGCGGTTTGTGTCCATAGCAGCGAACGGTACGCGGCAGTTTATTCTAGAGTTGAACCCAAATAGATTCTGCCGCAACACCAGCGGAGGTGTTTTCAAATGACGAACAAGCCAAGTGCGACCCGCACCGCCATGCTAGCGGCCACCCTGTTCATGGCCCTGTGCGGCCTTTCCCTTCAGTTGAGCGCGGCAGACCTGGGCAGCGATGCCGCGGCCCGGTTGAACAAGAAGCAATACCAGAACGTGAAGGTCACCGTGAACAACGGCACCGCCACGCTCACCGGCACAGTGGACCTTTACATCTACAAGGCCGAAGCCGTAAACCGCGTGAAAAAGGTCAACGGCATCGCAGCCGTGCACGACCTGATCGACGTTGCCGGCCCCACCATTCCCGACCAGGTGCTCCAGGACAAGCTCCAGGAAAAGCTGGCCTATGATCGCGTTTTCTACGGCAACGCATTCAACGCCATCTCCCTGGGTGTGCAAAACGGCGTGGTCACTCTCGGCGGCCATGCGCTCTCCCTTAACTCCCGCGATTCAGCCCTGGGCCTGGTTTCCACATATCCCGGCGTCAAGGGCCTGGTGGACGAGATGCAGGTCGATCCCGTCTCCTTTATTGATAACGGGATACGCTTGAGGGTCTACCGCGCCATCTACGGCTACCCGGTCTTCACCAAGTACGCCATCAACCCCGTCAAGCCCATCCGCATCTCCGTGCAGAACGGCAACGTGGAGCTTTACGGCTCAGTCGACTCCCAGGCCGACAAAGACGTAGCGTCGCTCCGCGCTAACACCGTCCCCGGGGTCTTCAGCGTGAAGAACTTCCTCCAGGTCCCCACAACGAGGCCCGCAGCAGAAAGTATCCCTCCGCAGTAGCTAGTAACTCCTCCCGGCGGGAAGATATAACATCCCCGCCGGCGAGACCATCGAGCTTTGCCATCAAGCGACCCAGCGCTCAACTCAGCGCCTACTGTGCAATTTCTTGCACATCAAGCTCCCTTAATGTGGCGCATTTTGTCGTTTAATTTTGCTTATGTGCCCGCTGCATTTTTTTCTGGCGCGAAAGCTGCAATTGTGGTTAGATCATGATGGTGGTGTGTCAACTTTTCAGCGAGAAAGAATTCCCCAAATCACATGAGCGCAGAGCAAGTAGGGTTTTCGATTGCCACTGATAAATTGGCTCAACTGGACGAAATGGCAAGATCCATGGGCCGCGACCGCAACTACATCCTCAATGAAGCCCTGGATAACTACATCGGGCTGTCCTCCATGGTCGAGAAAGCCGCCGCTGAGTCTCCCCATCGAAATGGACTGATTGACAACGGGGATGCCGACGCGATGGTCATCTCACGGATGTCGGCAAAAGCCACCGAAGACTTCTTATTTCATGCGACCCATACCGATACGGACGAGGCGCCTCGCCTAATGCGCAACGGCCCCTTCACGTATCTCGATCCGCCCGTGCCCCTCCGCGAAATGGACGAGTCCAAGATCGGGGCTCAATTCCCAATTCTCGAGCCTGCGGCGACAAACAACAAATTGCTCATATTTCTCAGCTCGAAAGGCGGCGCCGGGGTCACCACCCTGGCCTGCAATTTTGCCGTTTCTCTTGCCCAGAATTCAGGAAAAAGGGTTCTCCTGATCGACCTCAATCTCCCCCTTGGAGACGCGGCGCTCAACCTTGGAATCAGGGCTAAATTCACGATTATGAACGCGTTCCAGAATCTCAACCGACTGGACTCGACGTATCTCTCGACCCTGCTGGAAGAGCATAGCTCTGGATTATTCGTACTTGCCGCCCCGAGCGACTTGGCCGGAGGAGAAGCCTCCCGCAAGGATATCTACACGCTGCTCGCCGTCGCCCATAGCGCGTTCGATTTTGTCGTGGTCGATGCGGGAACGACGCTCGACGCCAAGCATGTTTATTCCTTTGATCAATCCACCACCATCTACCTGGTCACGCAGATCGGCATTCCCGAGTTGCGCAACGCAAATCGCCTGATTGCGAAGTTCCCCACAATGGGTGGCCCTAAGCTTGAGATCGTGATCAACCGGTTTGATCCCCGTACCCAGGTGATCGATGAAACGCAGCTGACAAACGCCCTCACCAGGCCCGCTCGGTGGAGGATTCCCAACGACTACGCCGCAGTGCGGCAGATGCAGAACACCGCTACCCCGCTCACCTCTGGAAAGTCGCCAATTTCACTCACCATCAACCAGATGACGAAGTGCATTTGCGATCAGTCATGTACCCCTGAACGGAAAAAGGGCTTCAGCCTCTTCGGATTCAGAATCACCCGGGGCTAGGAAGGTCCCGGGCAAGCCTGCGTTTTTCTGAGGCGATATTTCGCCGTCAACCAATATGCACAGCGCGCCGGATGCGGGCGGCAGCCTTTGACAGTGGACCCGGCCCTACAGCGTCTGCGTCCGTTGCCGCCCGCGTGACATTCACACATTTGTAACGACAACAGCCTTTTTATTGCTTACACTTAACCCACTATGGCTCTCGACGCTCCCCTCACCATCGAACGCAAGCCAGGCAAGGCCGTCGGCACGACGATCATTACACTCGCCGGCCCCATCACCCTGATCAACCTCTTCGATTTGCAAGCACAACTGCGCACCGGCGAACTGCCCAAGGTCACCATCCTCGACCTTAGCGGGGTTCCCTACATGGATTCCTCGGGCATGGGCGCCATTATCAACTACTACGTCCGCTGCCAGAATCACGGTGCCAGACTGATCGTTACCGGCGTCAGTAGCCGCGTAATTGAGCTCTTCAAGCTGACCAAGGTGGATGTTCTCATTGAGCAGGCTGCCAGCATCGAAGAGGCAGAAGCCAAAGCGTAGCCGGCCTAGGCCAAACCGTATTCATTGCACAGCAAGCGCAACGGTGGCTCGTCCTCGACGATCTCGGGGTAGCGGGGCAGCGCCTCCAGGAAAAAATTATCCGCGTCGTCGTCGTTCACCGAAGAGACCTCGCCGATAAGGCCGTGGCTATCGACGGCGTGAAAGGTGTGGTAGAGAAACGGGGTCAGGGTGATCGACTCGCCCGGGCCAAGGATCACCGTGCCTCCCGCTTCCACTTCGCGGCGGATTCCATCGCAGACGACGGAGACGGGAGTCTCGGCCAGTCCACCGTCCGGAGTTGAATTGTAGAGCTTCACCGCCAGACGGCCCGTCCCTTTGCCGCCCCGGTTGATAATGTCCTCGGTCTTGCGGGCGTGGTAGTGAAACGGCGTCACCTGGTCCTTGCGGACAAACATGATCTTCTCCGCGTAGATTTTGCCGCCCGCGCCCTCCGGCGAACCGTTGCGAAGAGTAAAAAGCGTCAGGCCCAGAGACTCAAAGCGCCCGGAACAGAAGTCCGTGACGTCCCACCCCAGCCGCCGGCTGCGCAGCTCATCCGCCTCGTTGCCCTTTCCGAGCCAATCCTTCGGCGTCCAGTGAGCATAGGGCGGCAGCACAAACCGGCTCTCAGCAAAAAACGCGCCCGCCTCGGCAATGTGCCGGTTGATCTCCGATCGCTTCATCCTCGTCTCCTTGCAAAATCCATCCCTCAACAACTTAATACTCAATTGCGGAGAAGTTCAAATCCAATCACCCACTCGCGTACACTGTCCCATGGAGACGCCGATGCCGGGGCTATGGTCAAGAACGCGAACCACGCTGGAGATGATCAAGTGGGAGCACTCCATCTTCGCGCTTCCCTTTGCGCTGACAGCGATGCTGCTTGCCGCCCGCGGCCTGCCTCCCGCTCGCACCGTCGTCTGGATTCTCATCGCCATGATCGCCGCGCGCTCAGCAGCCATGGCCTTCAACCGCTGGGCCGACGCCAAGCTGGACGCGGCCAATCCCCGCACCCGCACCCGCGCCATTCCTGCCGGTCTCCTAACCCGCCGATTCGTTCTAGGCTTTACCGTGCTGGCCGTGGTGATCTTTGAACTGGCTGCGGCGGAGCTCAACCGCCTGACCCTGATTCTCTCGCCTGTGGTCCTGTTAGTGCTGCTGGGCTACAGCTACCTGAAGCGCTTTACCCGATGGTCGCACCTGGGGCTGGGACTTGCGCTCGGACTTGCCCCCTCGGCCGCCTGGATTGCCGTCCGCGGCTCTCTCGATCCCAGAATCCTCATCCTCACCGCCGCCGTCACTCTCTGGGCAGGCGGCTTCGACGTCCTCTACGCCTGCCAAGACTGCGAACACGACCGCGCCGCCAGCCTCCACAGCCTGCCCCAGGCCAACGGCATCCCCGCGGCCTTTTTCGCCGCCCGCGCCATGCATCTGGCGATGATTGTCCTATTGGTTTGGTTTTGTGTGGTCTTTCAAATGCACATATTCGGCTGGCTCGGCATCGCTGCCGTCGCCCTCCTGCTGGCTTATGAGCACTCGCTGGTCTCACCCGGCGACCTCACCCGCCTGAATGCCGCCTTTTTCACCATGAACGGCGTGATCGCCACCGTCTTTCTTGCCTTTGTCGCAGTCGATTTGTGGCTGCGGAGCTGAGCCGGCCAGAAATTCGGAAATCAGCGACTTTCAAGGGTACGAGCGGCCAGGCAAGCTCCATCGCGAGCTCCAGGGAACGAACCATTCGCCGGAACCTAATGGGCTATGCGCGGCGAAATCAGGAAGCGGCACCCGGGCGTTCTCGTTAGCCCCAGGCATTGCCTCCTTAAACCAACCCGTGTTCAACCGATTGCGCTCTGTCAATCGGGACCGCCGACATTCGAGACGGCCCTTTTCAGCTTGCCACGCGGTATCCATTGACCAACCCCTTTCGGTGCCGCCCGAGACCAATTCTGCATCGGATCACGGCGGTCCTGAAGTTCCTTGGCAACGATTCTACTCCTGATCATGTGTTCTGAAATTACGAGCCCTGTGATATGGTGCGAGAGAGCAGTTCACCAATCTCCATCCCATCTTTCGTCGCGGGAAAAGGAGCAGCAAGCGCAGGCATGAAGATTTCCATCCAGGGAGAACCCGGCTCCTTCAGCCACGAAGCAGCCGCAAAAATGATCGAGGGCGCTGAGATCGTTCCCTGCACTCTCTCCGCTGACGTCTTTGCCGCGCTGGTTGAGGACGCTGTCGATGCCGCGGTCATTCCCATCGAAAACAGCCTGGCGGGCTCGGTCCTGGAACACTTTGACCTGTTGCTGGCGCACGATGTGAAGGTCGTGCGGGAGACGATGGTGCGCATCCGCCACAACCTGATCGCCTGCCCCGGAACCAAGTTGGCGGAGATCGATAGCGTCTACTCCCATCCGGTGGCCCTGGCGCAGTGCCGGCGCTTCCTCGCGGCGCACCCCCGCATGAAGGCGATTTCGTATTACGATACGGCCGGCAGCGTTAAACAACTGATGGCGTTCCAGGATCCCCACGCCGCCGCTATCGCCAGCGAGGCCGCGGCCCGCTACTACGGCGCCCAAATCCTTGAATCCGGCATCGAAGATAACCCGGAGAACTTTACCCGCTTCTTCCTGGTCCACCGCACGCCTGAGGCCGTCCCAGATCCCGAATCGAACAAGATAAGTCTTGCGTTTTCAGTCGAGAACCGGCCTGGCTCCCTGGTTGCTGTGCTCTCAGAGCTTTCGCGCCAGGGCACAAACCTGAGCAAAATCGAGTCTCGGCCAGTGCACGGAAAACCCTGGGAATACATCTTTTATGTGGATGCCCAGATTCACTCATCCGACGAGGGTTCGCGGGCCATTCAGGCCCTCAGCTCCCATTGCTCCATGGTGAAGGAGCTGGGGCGCTACAAGGAAGCGCCGCAATAGAGCGGAACGCCCGTGAGCCACGTCTATATCAACAGACTGGCTATCTGAAAGACAAAAAGGGACGGGCTTTGGCCCGTCCCTTTTTTTGTCCTGATCCGCGGCTCTAGAAGTGATAGGCCACGCCGATTACCGGATTGTAAATGTTGTACCACTTGTTGGTGGTGAAGTCGTCCAGAGTATCTTTAAAAGTCGGCACCTTGGTGACCAGACCGCGATACTCGGCTCGAATGTCAAAGCTGGGACTGATCTCGTAGGCGATGCCGCCTCCATACAATGCTGCCGTTTCCATCTGCTGTTGCGCGTTCAGAGTGGTGGTGCCGGTGTTGCGGATGGGCAGGAAAATCAAACCGCCGGCACCCGCCTCAACAAAGGGATTGAACTTGCGAAAGGTGAAGCTGCGCACATAGGCGAAAGAAGCCTCCTGGGTGCGGGTGTTCACCAGATAGTGGTTGGTATTGCTGATCACATAGTGGATCTCATTCCCGTAGGTGACCCCATAGTTGGCCTCTACAGCGCTATTAGGCGTCAGCATGAACCGGTAGCTGGCCAATGCGCCAAAAGCCCGGTTCGCGCTTACGTCTGTATCGGTTGGCGATTGAATAAAATGCTCGATAAGCACCGTTCCGCTGATGCTCACGTCCTGGCGGCTTTCTTGAGCGCGTCCTGCGGCAACGCAAATGACCAGGAAACATAGGATTAAGGCAATCTTCTTCATTCGGTCCTGAACCTCACCACTGCACAACCCTGGGGCTGGCAACGAGACTTGTCAATTCCGGCGCACCGGTTACAGCCGGGCCCCGCTCTCAGCATTGTAAATGCCCGGGCCGGTCCGTGGCGGAATGCCGTTGCCTGCGAACGATCAAAATCTTCTTCAGTTATAGACGCAGCCCGGCGAAAATGGGCGTCTTGCCTGCGCGAAAACTCTTAGTATCCGTCGAAAAGCCATCTCATAAATGCCACTCAGTCCATGCAAAGCGCCCTCCCCCGGGGCTGAAGCCCCAAATTTGATTAAAGACTTCGCGGCACAGCTAAAGCCGTGCCCTTTCAAAAACTGGTGAATGAAATAGCTTCCAGAAATCATCCCGGCCGTTCCACATGGTAATAAAACGGCGGTCCCTTTTTCTTGGCGAGCGCCCGCACCGTGCGCAGAAAAGCCCTGGCAGCATAAGACAGCGTAGCCTGCCGCCGGTGAACCAGCCGCAATACTCGCCGCATCTCCAACTCATCCACCGTAACCCGCATCAGCAGCCCACTATCCAACTCCTGCGCAACCGTCAGATGTGGAACCAGCGCCACCCCATTCCCCATGGCCACAAACCGCTTGATAGCCTCGATGGTCGGCAACTCGACGTCCATATTCAATGGCGTCCTGTAGCGCTGAAATGCCTCAATCACTTTCCGCCGCAGCGGGGAGGCCACGTTGTGCGCGATAAAAACCTGATCTCCTAACTCATTGATCGAAACCCGCCCAGCACCGGCCAACGGATGATGCGGGCTAACAATCAGCGCCAGGCTGTCGGCATAGACGGCGATGGTGCGGAACTTTTCTGGATCGGGACGGAATGAAACCATTCCCAGTTCGAAGGTGCGCAGGTTCAGTTCCTCAGGAATGCGCGAGGCCAGCATCCGATGCACTGCCACGCTTACGTGCGGATACTCCCGCCGAAACGGGTCCATGGCCTGCAGCAGGTAGAGGCATGTGTACTCATTGGCCGCCAGTTGAAGCCGGCCCCGCTCCAGGCTCTTCAACTCGTCTAACGCGCTCGAAGCTTCCCGCCGCAGCGCCATTAACCGCAGCGCATAGTCGCGCAGTAACTCGCCAGCCGCGGTCAGCGAACCGTCTCGCGCCGCGCGGTCAAAGAGCGTCTCGCCTACCGACGCCTCCAGCTTGCGAATCACTTGACTGACCGCTGGCTGTGTCCTGTGCAGCCGCACCGCCGCCCGAGAGAAGCTCCGCTCCTCTGCTACGGCCAAAAATGTTTCGAGTTGGCTGAGTTCCATAATCAGTGGTCAGTGAATAGTGGCTCGTGATTAGGCATGAACCCGCTGATCACTGACCACTATTCACTAGCCACTGTAATATAAGCAATTCTAATCGACAACCAAATAATTATAACTTTGCCTTATATCACCTTCGAGAGAGACACTATTATGGAGGGAAGGGTTTCCCCTTCATGGCAGACAAGCTCATGAATTCAAATCACGTAGCTTTCTTTGACACCACCCTTCGCGACGGCGAGCAGTCCCCGGGTTGCTCCATGACAACGCAGGAGAAGCTCACCATGGCCCATGCCCTTGAAGACCTGGGCGTGGACATCATAGAGGCCGGCTTTGCCATGGCCTCCGAGGGCGACTTTGCAGCCATCGCTACTATCACCCAGGCCGTGCGGCAGCCCCGCATCGCGTCTTTGGCTCGCACCAAGACTGAAGACATTGAAATGGCCGCTCGCGCTTTGCAATTTGCCGAACGCGCCCGCATCCACCTCTTCCTCGCCACCAGCGACCTGCATCTCGAATACAAGCTGAAGATCAGCCGCCAGCAAGCTCTCGATCTCTGTGGCGAATCGGTGCGCCATGCGCGCACCCTGGTGGATGACGTGGAATTTTCACCCGAAGACTCGACGCGTTCCGACCGCGATTTTCTGGTCGAGATGGTCCGCATTGCAGTCGAGGCAGGCGCAACCACCATCAATATGCCTGACACCGTGGGCTACACCACTCCCGAAGAATATGCGCAAATGTTCCGCGAGGTTCGTGAGCGGATTCCGGCCATCGACGCCAACGGCATCATCCTCTCCTCGCACTGCCACGACGATTTGGGCCTTGCGGTGGCCAATTCGCTGGCCGCCATCTCCGCGGGCGCGCGCCAGGTGGAGTGCGCCATCAACGGTATCGGCGAGAGAGCCGGCAATGCCGCTTTGGAAGAGATTGCCGCTGCTCTTTATGTGCGCGGCGACCACTACGGCGTCACCACCGGCATCAAGCTGGAAAATCTTTACCCCACCAGCCAGATCCTGAGTCAGATCATCACCTTCCGGCCTTCGCCCAACAAGGCAATCGTAGGCGACAACGCCTTTGCGCATGAGTCTGGCATTCATCAGCACGGCATGCTGGCCAACCCGCTCTGCTACGAGATCATGACCCCAACCCTAGTGGGCGTGGCGAAAACCCACCTGGTGCTGGGCAAACACTCCGGACGCGCCGCGCTAAGGCACAGATTGGAACAGCTCGGCTTTACTCTCAGCCGCGAAGAGTTGCAGCACGTCTACTACCGCTTTGTAGCCCTCGCCGACCGCAAGAAGAACATCTACGACCAGGATCTGATCGGCATCGTGCCTGACCACATCCGCGAAAACCGCCGCGAACCCGTTTCGGAACTGGATTAAACTAGAAATACCGCAATCGAGAACGCAGCGAAGTTGATGGACCTGCGGTTGTTCTGCCGCTTGGATTGTTCAACAGAACGATTTGTATCAGGGCACGACTTCAAAGCCTACCCTGAGCGCAGCCGAACGGCTGCCGTAAACGCAACAAAATTCATTGGGGCTTTAGCCCCTGCAACGAAAGATCGAGAAAGCATGAAGCTAAAAATACTAGTAACCGCCGGCGACGGCATCGGCCCCGAGGTCACCAACGAAGCAATCGCCGTACTGCGCGAAGTTGCAGCCATCGGCGGCCACACATTCGATTTTGATTTCAAGCGCATCGGCGGCATCGCAATTGTGCAGGACGGAACGCCTCTGCCCGCAGACACTCTGGCCGCAGCGCTCGACTCCGATGCGGTTTTCCTTGGCGCGGTGGGCGGAAACGAGTTCAACTCGCTTCCAGCGGACAAACGCCCGGAGGCCGGACTGCTCGGTCTGCGCGCCGCTCTCGGCGGTTTCGCTAATCTGCGTCCTGCATTCGCATTCAAGGAACTGGCCATCAACAGTCCTCTGCGCCCGGAGATCATCGACGGCGCAGACATTCTCTTCGTTCGCGAGCTGCTCGGCGGACTTTACTTCGGCCAACCGCGCGAGTGGAACCACGCCAAAGGCGAAGCGTGGAACACCATGCGTTATACCCGCGACGAAGTTGCCCGCGTAGCCCGCATCGCCTTCCAGTTGGCCAGCAAGCGCCGCAACAAGCTCACCAGCGTTGACAAGGCCAACGTGCTTGAGGTTTCGCAGCTCTGGCGCGCAACGGTGATTGAAGTCGCAGCCGAGTTCCCCGCCGTATCGCTCGAACACCAATACGTCGATGCGATGGCTATGCACATCATGAACCGGCCGCGCGACTTCGACGTGGTGCTGACGGAAAATTTGTTTGGGGACATTCTTACCGACGAATCCGGCGTGATTACCGGCTCGCTCGGCATGCTGCCCTCGGCCACCATCGGCGGCAAAGTGAATTTGTATGAACCGATCCACGGCTCCGCGCCCGATATTGCCGGCAAGGGCCTCGCCAATCCATTCGGCGCAATCCTCACCGGCGCGCTGATTCTGCGCCACACCGCCGGCCTCGAAACAGAAGCCGCTGCAATCGAAGCCGCAGCCCGCAAGGTTCTGAAACAGGGATTCCGCACCGCAGACCTGGCTCGCGGCAACACGAAGGATTTCAAAGTGCTTTCAACAACGGAGATGGGCGCAAAAATACGCGAGACGGTAAAGACCATGCTAGTCAGCGCATAGTCGCTAGCGACTCTATTCACTAGTTCACTTTTTCACTCGTTCACTGAATCAGGAGTCCAATGAGCACTGAACCGAAGACATTATTTGAAAAGGTCTGGGAGCAGCATGTAGTGGTCGAGCCGAAGGGCGAGCCCACCGTGCTCTACGTTGACCTGCAACTGGTCCACGAGGTCACTTCACCGCAGGCGTTTGAAGGCTTGCGGCTGGCTGGGCGCAAAGTGCGCCGTCCCGATCGCACCGTCGCGACAGTCGATCACAACGTGCCTACCACCATCGAAGGACGCCTGAAGATTCTCGATCAGATTGCCGCCACACAGATCGCAACGCTGCGCGCCAATTGCGCCGAGTTCGGCATCGAGTTCTACGACGTGGACTCGCGCGATCAGGGCATCGTTCACGTCATCGGGCCGGAGCTGGGCATTACCAAGCCGGGCATGACCATTGTCTGCGGCGACTCGCACACCTCGACGCACGGCGCATTCGGCGCGCTGGCCTTCGGCATTGGCACCAGCGAGGTGGAGCACGTGCTGGCCACGCAGACTCTGCCGCAATCGAAGCCAAAGACCTTCCGCATCTCCGTCGAGGGGATGATGCCGCGCGGGGTCACGGCAAAAGATATGATTCTCGCCATCATCGGGCAGATCGGCACCGACGGCGCAACCGGCTGCGTGGTCGAATATTCCGGCTCGGCCATTCGCGCTCTCTCCATGGAGGGCCGCATGACCGTCTGCAATATGAGCATCGAGGCTGGCGCACGCGCCGGCATGATCGCTCCTGACGAAAAAACCTTCGCGTACTTGAAAGATCGTAGATTTAGTCCAAAGGGAGAAGAGTGGAAACGCGCCGTGGCCGAGTGGAGCAAGCTGCCCACCGATCCCGGTGCAAAGTTTGACCGCGAGCTGGTCATCAACGCCGCCACACTGGTTCCTTACGTCAGTTGGGGCACCAGTCCCGGCATGGTCGCACCTGTGACCGCATCCGTTCCAGATCCCGCCTCCGCGCCCAACGAGCAGGAGCGCAAGGGGATGGAGCGCGCGCTGGAATATATGGGGCTGGAACCAAAAACCCCGCTCGATACAATCGCGATCGACCGCGTCTTCATCGGCTCCTGCACCAACGGGCGCCTTGAAGATCTGCGCGCCGCCGCACGCATCGCATCAGGTTACAAGGTCTCCACACACGTAAGCGCGATGGTGGTCCCCGGCTCGCAAGCTGTGAAGGCGCAGGCTGAGGCCGAAGGCCTGGACAAGGTATTTCGCGAAGCAGGGTTCGACTGGCGCGAGCCCGGCTGCTCCATGTGCCTGGGCATGAATCCCGATATCCTTTCGCCCGGCGAGCGCTGCGCCTCCACCAGCAACCGAAACTTTGAAGGCCGCCAGGGACGTGGCGGACGCACCCACCTGGTCAGCCCGGAGATGGCCGCAGCAGCAGCCATCGCCGGCCACTTCGTCGACATTCGCAACTGGGCCGTCCGCGAGCCCGCAATGCAAGGGGGTAAAAACTGATGCAACCCTTCCGCACACTCACAGCCCTGGCCGCTCCACTCGACCGCACCAACGTCGATACAGACCAGATCATTCCCAAACAGTTTTTGAAGCGCATCGAGCGCACCGGCTACGGCGAATTTTTGTTCTTCGACTGGCGCCGCACCGCATCTGGCGACCCCAACCCGGAGTTCGAACTTAACGATCCGCGCTACAAGGGGGCGCAGATTCTTATCGCCGGAAAAAACTTCGCCTGCGGATCGAGCCGCGAGCACGCCGCCTGGGCGCTGAGCGATTACGGTTTTCGCGCCGTGATCGCGCCGACCTTTGCCGACATCTTTTTCTCGAATGCCGGCAAGAATGGCATCGTTCTGGTCCGCCTGAGTGAAGAGCAAGTCGCCAGGCTTCTCCACAACGCGAAAACGATTCCAAATTACCAACTCACCGTCTCGCTTGAAGAGCAGACCGTGACCGATAGCCATGGATTCAAAGCGAGCTTCGAGGTAGATCCATTCCGCAAGTTTTGTCTGCTTGAAGGTCTCGACGACATTGGTCTGACCCTGCGTCATGCGGCAGCGCTCGACACGTTTGAAGCCAACCACGACAAAGCAACTTGGCTGAAAGCGAAATGAAGCGGAGTTAGCGGTTAGCGGAGCTAGCGGAGTTAGCCCGTTGATCGCACGACAAAACAAACACCGCCAACTCCGCTAACCGCGCTAACACCGCAGTAAGGAAAGTAAGTGACTATCGAAGGCAAGCGACAAAGCATTCCGTTAACCGAAGGCCCCAGCCGGGCAGCCGCGCGCTCTTATCTGCGTGGCGTCGGCTTCAGCAAGGAAGATCTGCACAAACCCATCATCGGTATCGCAAACACCTGGACCGAGATCGGCACCTGTAACGTTCACCTGCGTGAGATTGCCGAAGAGCTCAAGAAAGGCATTCGCGAGGCGGGCGGCACGCCGATGGAGTTCAACACCATCACCATCCACGATGGCATCACCATGGGCACGCAAGGCATGAAGGCCTCGCTGGTCTCGCGCGAAGTGATCGCCGACTCCATCGAGTTGGTCGCCCGCGGCAATCTCTTTGACGGCCTGGTCGGCATCGGCGGCTGCGACAAGAACATGCCCGGCATCATCATGGCGTTGTGCCGTCTCGACATTCCCGGCATGATGCTCTATGGCGGATCGATCGCTCCCGGCAAACTGAACGGCGTTGACATTACGATTCAGGACGTCTTCGAGGGTATCGGCTCCTTCGCCGCGGGCCGCATCGATGAGGCCGGCCTTGAGGCTCTTGAAGCCAATGCCTGTCCCGGCGCCGGCGCATGCGGAGGCCAATTCACCGCCAACACGATGGCTATGTCGGCTGAGATCCTGGGCATCGCGCCGATTTATCTCTCCGGCGTTCCCGCCACTTCGCCGGACAAGCCCTCGGCCACTCGCGAAGCAGGCCGCATTCTGATGGATGCGGTTCGCGCCAATCGCCGCCCCTCGCAGATCATCACCCGAAAATCGCTTGAAAACGCGATCGCCGCCGTCGCGGCCAGTGGTGGTTCCACGAATGCCGTCCTTCACCTCATCGCTATCGCGCATGAGATCGGCGTCGATCTTACCGTCGACGACTTCGACTTGATCAGCAAGCGCACGCCCTACATCTGCTCTCTTACTCCGGCCGGCCAATACGTCGCTTCCGACTACCAGGCCGCGGGCGGCTCGCGCCTGCTTGCGAAACGTCTCATCGACGCCGGCCACGCAGACGGTTCCACCCTCGCCATCAGCGGACGCACGCTGGCTGAAGAAGCAGCGCTCGCCAAAGAAACTCCCGGCCAGGACGTGATTCACACCTTCGAGAAGCCCATCAAGCCCACCGGCGGACTCGTGATTCTCAAAGGCAACCTGGCTCCCGAAGGCTGCGTGATGAAGATCGCTGCCGCCAATCGCTATGAGCATCGCGGCCCTGCGCGCGTCTTTGACTGCGAGGAAGACTGCTTCGCCGCCGTGCAATCCGGCAATATCAAGCCCAACGACGTGCTGGTCATCCGCTACGAAGGCCCCAAGGGCGGTCCCGGCATGAGAGAGATGCTGCAAGTGACAGCGGCCATCAGCTCCAACCCCGAGCTCAGCGCCCACGTTGCCCTGCTCACCGATGGCCGATTCTCGGGCGCGACGCGCGGTTTCACCGCCGGCCACGTCGCTCCGGAGGCATTTGTCGGCGGGCCTATCGCCGCCGTCCGCGAGGGCGACTTCATTCACTTTGACATTCCCAACCGCAAGCTGACGCTTGAGATCAGCGACAAGGAAATCGAAGATCGCCTCAAAGGCTTCAAGCCGCCCGCGCTGCGCTGGCCCAAGGGCGTCTTCCGCAAGTACGTCGATCGCGTTAACAGCGCATCGAAAGGCGCAACAACGTAGGTACTCAGTGACTCAGGAGGGCAAAGAGATGCGTGTCAAAGTCTACAGTCTCATGCCCACCGACAAAGGGTTTGTTTTGGATAAGGACTTTTTGCATTGCATCATCACAATCAAGAACGGAAAGGGTAGTTTCAAGTTTCGCAATTCGAGCAGAGAAAAGCTGATCCGGGAGCTGTTCGATGGCCCATCGTCAAGATTCGTCAGCGGAGGACAGGCACCTGACGGAACTCGCTGGGATGCTATGGAGCAGCATCCCGCATGGAGCGTTGAGGCCATTGAAGCAATCGTGAACGACGTACTCTATGGCCACAGCCTGGGCGCGGTGATCGAATACCAGGACGAATGTTTATTAACCAAAGGAGATTTTCCCATGGGACCCAAAGCCAAGACGCTATCATCTGATACCCGCCTGCAACCACCCACCCGCCTCACCGGTGCTGAGATCGTCTGGGCAACGCTGGTGGGCGAGGGCGTTACGCAAGTCTTCGGCTATCCCGGCGGAGCGATTTTGCCCGTCTACGATGCGCTGCGCAAGTTCCCCATTCACCACACGCTGGTGCGCCACGAGCAGGGCGCCGCGCATATGGCCGACGGTTACTCGCGCGCTTCGGGCAAAGTCGGCGTTGCCATCGCCACCAGCGGTCCCGGCGCCACCAACCTCGTCACCGGGATCGCCACCGCCATGCTGGACTCCATTCCCATCGTTTGCATTACCGGCAACGTTTCCAGCAAAGTTCTGGGCACGGATGCATTCCAGGAGGTGGACATCACCGGCATCACCATGCCCGTGACCAAGCACAACTTCCTCATCACGCACACGGAGGATATTGCGCCGGCACTCCGCCATGCATTCCAAATTGCCAAATCGGCGCGCCCTGGCCCGGTGCTCGTCGACATTACCAAGGACGCGCAGCAGCGCACCGCCATCTTCGACTTTGAAGCCGCAAGGCCGCGCGCCAATCGGCCCCACCCCATGCTCAAGGTGGAAGAGTCCAACCTTGCGCGGGCCGCCGAATTGATTCACAACGCCAAGCGCCCCGTGATTCTCGCCGGCCACGGCATCATCGAATCCGGCGCCATGGAGCAGGTCCGCACGCTGGCCGAGCGCGCCCAAATTCCCGTTGGCTTAACCCTCCTCGGCCTGGGAGCATTTCCCGCCTCGCATCCGCTTAACCTCGGCATGATGGGCATGCACGGTGAGGCTTGGCTCAACGACGCAATTCAGGGAGCAGACCTGCTGATCGCTTGCGGCATGCGCTTCGACGATCGCGTCACCGGCACTCTTGCTACCTATGCAACCAAGGCGAAGAAGATTCACATTGAGGTTGACCCGGCGGAGATCAACAAGAACGTCAAGATCGACGTTGCCCTCATCGGCGACCTGCGCGAGGTGCTCGAAACGCTATTGCCCCGCATTGCTGGCCGCGACGGCTCCACATGGCTGAAGACCATCGAAGCAAGCAAGGGAGCGGTGGCCGTGCGCGACATCAAGAACCTTCCCGACGACGGCCATCTCTACGCCGCCCACGTGATCCACGACATCTGGCGCATCACCGGCGGCAACGCCATCGTGGTCACCGACGTAGGCCAGCACCAGATGTGGGAGGCGCAGTATTACCATCACGAAACTCCACGCAGCCTCGTCACCTCCGGCGGCCTCGGCACCATGGGATTCGCACTGCCCGCAGCTATCGGCGCAAAATTCGCCTGCCCCGATAAAGAGGTTTGGGTCGTGGCTGGCGATGGCGGCTTCCAGATGACAGCAGCCGAGCTGACCACCATCGCCCAGGAAGGCATCAAGATCAACATCGCCATCATCAACAACGGTTACCTCGGCATGGTCCGGCAGTGGCAGGAGTTTTTCTACGACCGCAATTACGAGGCCACGCCGCTGCGCAGTCCGGACTTCGTCAAGTTGGCCGATGCTCACGGCATTGCCGGACGCGCCGTCCGCACCCGTGCTGAACTGGCCCCCGCAGTCGAAGAAGCCCGTTCCGCACCCGGCGCTTTCCTGCTCAACTTTATGGTCGAACAGGAGGACTCCGTTTACCCGATGATTCCCGTAGGCTCTGCATTGCACGAAATGATCCGGCGACCCGGCAAAAGCCCGCTGCTCGAAACGCCGGACGATAAGTAGGGATCTGGGGTTAAGGATTAGGGATTAGTAAATGCAGGGTTGCCGCAAACGCTGAATGCTCATCGAATTTCTTGAACGATGAATCACTGGACATTGGAGGGATCGAGGGCGAAGTTAGGGTCTCAGGTTCGAAGGAACTAACCCCTAACCACTGGCCCCTGATTTCTGAAAGGCCTTTATGTTGCATACTTTCGTCGCATACGTTGAAGACATACCTGGCGTGCTTACGCGCGTCGCTTCGCTCTTCCGCCGTCTCAACATCAACATCAACTCACTCACAGTGGGCCGCAGCGAGCGTTCCGGTTTCTCGCGCTTGACTCTTGTGTGCGAAGCATCCGCCGAAGCCGGACATCGCATCCGCGCAAGCCTTTATAAACTGGAGAATGTGGTCGAGGTGGACGATATTGCGCAGGCGCCCAACGTCACCCGTGAGCTCGCGCTGATTAAGGTAGCCGCCACGCCACGCACTCGCTCTCAGGTTTTTGAATTGGTTGAGGTCTTTCGCGCCCGCATCGTCGACCTGGCCCCGGAATCGCTCACCATTGAGATGACCGGTGTGGAAAGCAAGATCGAAGGGCTCATCCAGGTTCTACACGAGGGCGAGGGCGAGGTGCTCGAAATCTGCCGCAGCGGCAAGCTGACCATGCGCCGCGGCCACCACTCATCGAGCGTCTTGAAAGCCATGGGCTCCGCCGACGGCGAGCAGGTAGAGCCGGCGGCCGCAGTTCTCGATGACAGCGCCACATCCAAGTCCGAATAGCAGAAAGACAATTGGATTTGAAGGGGCGCGGCTGGCAGGTCAGGGCTTAAGCCCTGACAATAGACCGGCAGAAAGGATCTGGGCTTTAGCCCCTGAGGTTTTGCTTTTTCAACTTCCGGGTTGAGCGACTGCAAACCTATTCAACGAAATTTCAACCAAGCAAAGGAAAAAGAAAAATCATGGCCAAGACTTATTACGATCACGATGCCGACCTCTCTCTCATTCAGGCAAAAAAAGTAGCCATCATCGGCTACGGCTCGCAAGGGCACGCGCACGCCCTCAACCTCAAGGACTCCGGCGTTCAGGTAAAGGTTGGCCTCGCGCCCAACTCCAAATCTATCGCCAAAGCCCAGAAGGCCGGCCTTGAAGTCACAACCGTCGCCGAAGCCACTAAATGGGCTGACGTGGTCATGGTCCTGGTTCCCGACCAAACAGCGGCCAAGCTCTATGCCGAGGAGATCGGCCCCAACCTAACTGCGGGTAAGCTGCTCCTCTTCGCGCACGGCTTCAATATTCACTACAAGACAATCGTCCCTACAGCCGGAATCGACGTAGGCATGGCCGCGCCCAAGGCTCCCGGCCATCGCGTCCGCGAGGTTTTTGTTGAAGGCGGGGGCGTTCCCTGCCTCATCGCCGTGCATCAGGACGCAACCGGCAAAGCCCACGCGCTGACCCTCAGCTACCTCAAGGGCATTGGCGGCACGCGCGCCGGAGTGCTTGAAACCACTTACAAGGAAGAGACCGAGACCGACCTCTTCGGCGAGCAGTCGGTCTTGTGCGGCGGAGTCAGCGCGCTCATCAAGGCCGGTTTTGAGACACTGGTCGAAGCTGGCTACCAGCCCGAGAGTGCCTACTTCGAATGCCTCCACGAGCTCAAGCTGATCGTCGATCTCATCTATCGTGGCGGCCTGGCCTACATGCGGTACTCCATCTCTGATACCGCCGAGTGGGGCGACTACGTCAGCGGCCCACGCGTCATCAATGCCGAAAGCCGCAAGGCCATGAAGCAGATCCTCACCGAGATCCAGGACGGCAGCTTCGCAAAGCGCTTCCTCGCCGACCAGAACACCGGCCGCAAGGAATTTATGGCCTTCCGCGAAGCCGAAGCCAAGCACCCGGTCGAGATCGTAGGCAAGGAACTCCGCGCCCAGATGCCCTTCCTCGATCCCGTCACGGTGGAAGAAGTGGCCAAGAACCGGTAATTCGGTTTCCAATCAACAAACGCCGGACAGCATGGTGGCTGTCCGGCGTTTTCGTTCTTGGGAGGAACTAACTCTTCGATTTGCTCGATACGGACTTAAACACTCCTGAAGTTGCTATTTCTTGTCCAGCCGGAATGCCGCCGCCTGAAAATCTCCACGGAAGTTCTCGTCCATTTCCAGCCCGTGACTCATCCACCACGCACCGCTGGCCACTGCCGGCGTTCCCTCCCGAGCCTTGCCTTCTACAGGAGTCAGAGCATACTCCGCCGCCGGGTCCAGGCCCTTCAATTTCAGCAGAGGAAATCCCCATCCATTCTTCGTGGAATGAATGAACGCAAAGACCACCGCCTGACTTCTTTCCGCATTCACTCGATCGTTCGCTGCAAACTCGCTGCCGTTGCGCGGCGAGATGAGCCGGTACAGGTCGCCCTCGGTGATGGTCGGCTGCAACTGGTGGTAAGCCGCGATCAGCCGTTTGGCCAGGGCTGTCTGCTCGTCGTTCCATTTGGTAATGTCGGCGCCGATTCCCAGCGAGCCCTGCATGGCGCTCAGCATCCGGTAAGACATTGACGTCTTCCGATTATTCATCCCGTCAAATGAATCCCCCAACCACGTCGTCATGATCTGCGGCGTGTAAGCGTAGCTGAATCCATCCTGCAGCGACAGCGAATCGAAGGGGTCGCCGTCGTCGGAGATCGCCGCCTCGTCCGCATAGCGCAGTATCCCCAGGTCAACCCGTCCGCCGCCGCCGGAGCAGGTCTCGATCTCAAGATTCGGATGCTTCTTCCGCAACTCGGCCAGAATTCCATACATATTTTGTACGAACTCAACGTAAACCCGCTTCTGCTCGGCAGCGGGCAACTGATCCCATCCCGGCTCGCTCCAGTTACGGTTGTAGTCGATTTTTATGTAGTTAATATCGTTCTCGGTCAGCAGCTTGTCCATGAAGTCCAGCGCGAAAGCGCGCACATCCGGTCGGGCCAGATTCAGCACCAACTGGTTGCGCTGCTCCGAGCGCGGACGGCCGGGGAAGTTCAGCACCCAATCCGGATGCTGGCGATAAAGGTCGGAGTCGGGGTTCACCATCTCAGGCTCAACCCACAATCCAAAATCCATCCCCAGCGAGTGGACCTTATCAATCAGCGACTTGAGGCCGTGCGGAAACTTCTCCTTGTTCACGTACCAGTCGCCCAGGCCGGCATGGTCGTTCTTTCGCTGACCAAACCATCCGTCGTCCACAATAAACCGGTCGGCCCCGAGGGCAGCAGCTTTTTCCGCCAGCGCAATCTGCCCGGCCTCGCTGACGTTGAATGTGGTCACACCCCAGGAGTTGTACATAACCGGCCGCACTTTCGGCAGCGGTTGCCCCGCCGTCGCAGCCGTCCGCGGCAAAATGCGCTCAAGTTCATACCGATGCAGCAACCGCGAAGCTCCGCCCAGACCTTTCGACGAGTAACCCGCATAAAAGATCGGCGTCTCAAGCCGCTCTCCTGGATGCAACACATACCCGAAGTCGAAGGGATTAAAGCCGCCGGTGACGCGCACCGCATTCATCTGGTCCTTCTCGACCGTGATTCTCCAAGACCCGCTCCACCCCAGCGCGCCAAACCAAACCTCTCCGTGCTCTTCGTCCGCTTTGCCAGACTGCAGCGCAAACCACGGATTGGCCTGGTGCCCCGTCGAACCTCTGCGGCTCTCGATTACCCGCGCTCCCGGATGCACCTCTTCCTGGGTCAGGTTCCACTCCCCCGCCCATCGCCCGGTGAGATAGTTCAGCGTATAAGCTCCGGCCGGCAGTGCCCACGCTGCAGCGGCAGCTTGCTCCACCGTCACCAGCTGCGCATCGCGGTTCTCAATGATCGCCGAGCGCGCCAGAATCCCGCTCTCCGGGTCCATCTCGTAGTGCAAGGTCACACAGATCTTGCGCCCGATATCCTTGAGCACCACATCAAATCCATGCGGCGTCACGGCGTGGCTCTCGTAGTGCAGCACCAGGTCACGATTACCGTCGGCGAAACTCACCTTCAGCGCCGGCTCAACAAACAGCCCAGCGCCCCAACCCGCATACTCCTGCGGTGTAGTTGTATTGGAAGAGTCGAACGAGGCCCATTCCGGGATTGTCCGTGCCGGCGGAAAGCTGTCCGCTGCTCCCAGGCGTCCGCCCCAGTAAAGCTGCTGCAGCTCGCCCTTCTCATTCACGCCAAACACATAAGAAACGCGCCCTCCATCCAGCCTGAAAATCTTGCTGGCGGAATCGAAGCTGGCTTCAGATGATTGCGCTGAGGCGGCGAGAGAGGCTGCCAGCAAAACAACTGCAACTCTAAAGGCTTTCAACATAAACGATCTCCTTAATCTAGTTCCGAACTCGCTCCATCATAATCATCTGGCGCCATCATTCAATCTACAAGCTTTTCTCGATGATGAATCGAGGCCTGGACTTGGCTTCGGAGTAAATCCTTGCGAGGTATTGTCCGGCCACTCCCAGACAGAGCAACTGTATTCCACCAAGTATGTAAAGGGGAATCACCACAGACGCCCAGCCTGGAACGGCGGCTGAATTGAAGAACTTGATAAACAGTGCCCATGCGGCCATGCCGAAGCTTACAAAAGAAACAAGCATGCCCAGGACTGTGATGATCTTCAACGGTATCTCTGTAAAGGACGTAATTCCGTTCAAGGCAAGCGAGACCATCTTCGAGATCGGGTACTGGGACTCTCCTGCGAAGCGTTCATGGCGGTCATAGTAAACCACGGATGACGGGAAGCCTAGCTGTGGAATCAATCCTCTTAACAGCAGATTGCTTTCTTTGCAATTGCGTAGCTCCTCAACCACACGCCGGCTCTGAAGCCGGTAATCGGCGTGATTGAACATCAACTCCACGCCCATTGCCTGCAGCAACCTGTAGAAGCCTTCGGCCGTTGTTCGCTTGAAGAAGCTATCTGTCTTGCGGTTGCGCCGGACGCCGTAGACAATCTCGGCGCCATGCGAGTAGGCAAGCACCATCTCTTGAATCGCTGCCACGTCATCCTGGAGATCGGCGTCGATGCTGATCAAGGCGTCGCCCCGAGCCGTAAGCAATCCTGCAAGGATAGCGCTCTGCTGGCCGAAGTTCCGTGACAGCTTTAAACCGTGAATCATCGGGTTTTCGCTTGCCAGGAGCTCGATGACTCGCCAGGTGCCGTCACGCGATCCATCGTCGATAAAATAGATTGAAGGCTCGGCGATCAACTCCGCTTGCGTCAGTTCATCGAGCAATGCCACCAGGCGCTTTGCAGTTTCGGGCAACACCTGTACTTCGTTGCAGCAGGGAACGACGAGCGTTAACCTGGGACATGAAGCACGATCAGCAAATTGATTCATAGACCCTTCTGCACGCATTGGTGGAAATGAATTGACCACCGAGTTCCGCAAAAATGAAAATCATTTAACCGCCCTCAACGAACGGCACGCAATAGCGATATTATGCTTAGCGCGCGCGATTCCGGTCACCAGTTGCATCGGCAGCAATGAGAGGACGCGTGCCTGCATTCTGTAGACCAAAGAAGTCTCGATGGGGATTTTCTTGTCGTCGCGTATGCCGGACCGGCGCACTGCTGGCGTTAGCGCTGGAATAGCCGCCTCAGCAACATAGAGTACGATGTTGCGACGATACCAAGATTCCACCGTTTTAACTTCCTTGATCATCGGCCGGACGAAATCGAAGGGCTTATAGCCATGCCTGGCAAACAGCATGCGCCAATACTCATAAGTCTGCTCGTTGATATGAAACTCCCCGCCTTGTCCCGGGGTGGCCGCGGAAAACAGAACCTTGTCGCCGTGCCGAGTCAGATTGCCAACCAAGGTGTCGGAACAACCCTCGGGAAGATGCTCTGCCACTTCCAGGCACTGCACAAGGTCAAATCGGCGCCCCAGGTTGAATGACTGGCTTACGTCCTGGCTTTGAAAATGCGCAGCAGGAATCAGAAGCGATTTCTGCTGAACATAAGCGCCATCCACGCCCAGGCAGTCGGCTATTCCGCATTTAAGGTACTCCGAAAGCCAGGCGCCGGCGCCACACCCTACGTCAAGGACACTCGCTGGCGACAGTTCCCGAAGCACCAGCGGAACAACGACGCTGGCCGAGCGAATCGATCCAGTCTGAATATAATGATAGAACGTCTCGCTATAGCGGTAGCTTCTGGAACTGGTAGACGCAGCCCGCCCAGGATCTTCGGCAGCAGATGTTGTTTTAGTTTCCGGTTCCAAAAATGTCCTTCGATTGTCTGGATTCAGGCACCATTATTACCATACATGCCTTCATCGGCTAGAACCAGTCTCAAAATATTTGGGCGGCGGATTCTATGCAATCCGGATTCGCCCAGTGAACTTCATAGCGGTTGAGAGGCCGCGCTGATCCCCGTTACAATGCGAATATGACCGCCTCCGCAATCAGCACCGAGCCAGCGGAACAAAAGAGTTCATCCCGCTGGCTGCTACCAGTCATTATGCTTGTGGCCTTTTCCATTCGGCTGGTGGTGGTCTTCTTTACCTATCGAGGCCTGCCTGACGCGGATAAGTTCTACGAACAGTTCGGCTGGGAGGAAGGCTGGGTGGCGCGCGCGCTGGCCAGCGGTCATGGATTCTCCTCGCCCTACCCTCCCTGGAGCGGCCCAACCGCGATTGTGCCTCCGCTCTATCCGGGACTGCTCGCTCTTGTCTTCAAGCTCTTCGGAGTCTACTCTCTCACATCCGGGTTTATCATCCTCTCCATTAACAGCCTTTTCAGCTCCCTCACCTGCATCCCGGTTTACTTCAGCGCAAAATACTCTCTTAACGTGCAATATGCAAAATACGCGGCCTGGGCCTGGGCCTTTTACCCCTTTGCCATCTACTTCTCTGCCGGCCGCGTTTGGGAGTACTCGCTGACCGCCTTGCTCTTCACCACCTGCTTCTGCATCGCTCAGCGCATTCACGCCTCCGCCAAGCTCCTCGCATGGCTGGGCTGGGGCGCTCTTTGCGGTCTTGCAGGGCTTTCCAATCCTGCCATTCTTTCCACCATTCCATTCCTCATCTTGCTGGCACTCTACAAGGTGCGCAAGGCAGGCGGTCACTGGCTGGCTTACGGCATGCTTACCTCCGTCGCTCTCATCGCAGTGCTTATGCCCTGGACCGTGCGTAACTACCGCGTCCTTGGCATCCTCTGTCCTGTCCGCGACGTGATGCCGCTGGTGATGTATGCCGAGAACTTCGGCAATGCTCCTTTTGATAATTCCTCGCCGCCGAGCGCTGACAAAGAGCCCTATCCGCCCAGCAGCCCCGTTGAGATGCGTAAGTTTCTTTCAATGGGAGAAACGGCCTATCTGGCTGATAAGCACGCCGCGTACTTGGAGCAATTTCACAATCATCCTCACTATTCTTTTTTGATTATTAAAACGCTGCGCCGCCTTGTTTATTACTGGACTGGATACTGGAGTTTCTCCGCCGAGGAATTGCAGGCACAACCATCCACGATTGGAAATTGTTTTTATGTCATCTGCATCACGCTGCTGATGCTGCGCGGTCTTGGCCGCTTCTGGCGCTTCAACCGCGCCAACCTTTGGCCTTATCTGGTTCTTATCGGCATCTTTCCGATAACTTACTACATCACCAAACCATTGATGGATTATCGCCAGCCAATCGAACCCGCAATCGTCGTGCTGGCTGTCGCGGGCGCAATTCCCTGGCGTCGCATCAGGCCGGCCCTGGCCGATGCCCGTTCGAGTGAGCGGATTGGAGCAGAACGAGCCTCTTAATAGCTTTCGTTAAATTTATTCCCGCGAAAAAGATGGGGACTTAGGCAGGAGATCTACCCTCGACTGAGCCCTTTAGCTGTAAATAACATTTAAAGTTGATTCGGCAATTTCACTTTCAGGGCCAATCCGCAATTGCCTCAGCCGTCCTTCTACATATAAAAATTCCTAGCCCATGAGGTTGCTATTTCGCCGTCCCTCTGTTTCGCCGGGCCTCCACGTTCTTCACTACTGCATCATAGCGCTGCGACGCCGCTGAAAATCGCCCCACCAACTCCGTTGTCTTGATCATGAAGCCCGGGTTCTTTTCCCGGATCGCTTCAAGAATGGGGGCAAACTTGGCCAGCAGGAAAAATCCCTCGGCGTTGCAATCCACAAACAGCTCCGCTGAGACTGCCCCATGAAGCACCATTGCCGCCGCCATCTCCCAATAACTGAGCACTTGCCGCAGCCAAGCATTATGCGGATCGGCAGAATTCTCCGCCACGGCAAGATATTCTTCCGCCGTCACCGGCCAGAAATCCCCCGTTACCCAAGCGCGAGCCTGGCGCATCACCGCTTCAGTGCGCAATTGATAGAGTTTGAGGACGATCTCGGCATCGGCAGGCGTTGCAAGCATGCGTTCCATTGAAGCATCTCCGAACACCATAGTAACGGATTCGGCCTCGGAACGCCGCATAACCGCGACCTGAGCGCCAAAATCTATGAATGCGAAAGAAAAGGCAGCAGTGTGGCGAGATATTCCTGATGGATCTCGCACGATGCGAAGGCAAAAGAGCGCGCCATCTCGGTTAACTCCGGCAAAGGATGTTCGACAAGACGGCGCAAAATAAAATCGAGCGCTGGAACGTCGAAGACCCGCGACACCTCCCGTATCCACTGATCGCGCGTGTCAGTCAAAATATCGGTTCCGGCCAGCATTGAATGGACGCTCTGGGTGAAGGGCTTCTCCAAATCTCTATACCGTCGCATGAACCCGGCGATCTGTTCTGACTCGAGAAAGCGGCGCCACGGCGTATCCGGATTCACGGTCAGCATCCCCATATCGTGGAGATCCTTGTAGCACCACATCGTCCAACTCCAGCCTTTCTCCTCGAAGATCGAAACCAGGTCGCGGGTAATTGCGAGCTGCGTGGCGAAGGGTTGACCGAGGCTCTTCCCGGCGAATGGCTGGGGAAAGCCACGAAAGACTCCGAACTCGCCAACCATCACTGGACGGGCAATGCGCCGCTGATCGTGCTTTGCGTCGAGCGTTCTTTCGAGCGCCGCGCGATCGTATTTTTTCCCCTCGACAACCGCGGGGTAGACGGCGAGGCTCTTAAAACCCGCATCTTCTGAGAAGTAATGGTGAAGCGACGGGATCGCCTGCGGATCGGCGAAAAGCTCGTCGTGCAAAGTAGCGATTTCTTTGGCCCACATATTTGGATCAAGCAGGATGAGGTGATTGCGATCCTCCTTGCGAATCGATCGAATAATTTTGAGATAAAATTCGTTGAGCAAGGGAACATTGTCGGTCACCGGTTCGCAGAGTAGATTGTAACCGGCGATTGTTGCATCGCCACTGTAGCGCCGCGCAATTTCAGTCCAGAGTGCGGCCGTGCGGTCAATGAACTCGCGATGACACCAGAGATAGGCTTCGCCGTAAGCGCTGCCTGCATTCTGATCCCTGGCCTGCGCGCCGGGCGCAGCGTGAAGATCGAGAACTACCCATAAATTGTGTTTCCGGCACAGGTTGACCACGCGATCGAGTCGGTTGAAACCACTTTCGATCCATTGGCCGGGCGCCATATCATTCTCAAAATGCCGGTAATTGAGCGGAATGCGAACAACATTGAATCCCTGCCGCGCCAAAAATGAAATATCCGCATCGGCGATGCAGGCTTGATCAAATGCATTGAAGAAAGCGGTATAAGCTTCGTCTCCCAGCACCTTTCTGAACTGCTCACGGATCTTCCACTCGGTCCAGGGTAGGCCAATCATGTAATCCTCGATCAGCATCCAGCCGCCAAGGTTTACGCCGCGCAATCGAACCGGGCGATCGCCCTCCATAATCTCAAGTCCTTTGGCCTGAAGGACACTGCGTCTGGAGGCCGCGCCTGCCTGGGCTTGAAGCGCTCCGGAGTTACCTGCGCTTCCAACAGCGGCCGCAGCTAATGATGCTTGCAGAAATGTGCGCCGACTCATTGCCATGGTTCTCCTTCGATCTCGGTCATTCAATTTTTCAATGCGGCTGCACGCCGATACGCGAGCTAAAATTCTCACTGCTGCAAGGATTGAATAAGTCTCTCTGGAGATGACCGCGCCCGATGAAATTCGTAAGCATCTCCCCGATACAGGGTCTTCTCCCACCATGCCGCGCTTTGTCCCGAGTAACCGACGGCGGAGACCAGCAATGCCGGCGAGCCTGCGCGCACTTTAAGGATCTTTGCGTCCTCGCCCTTCAGAGCCACGGCGCGAATGGTCTGGTCGGACTCTGAAATCTTCAGTCCATATCTCTCCCGGCAAAGAGCGTAAAACGAAGCTTGCATGTCTTTCCTCGTCAATCCCGGGAAGGTTGCGGCGGTAACCCAACGCCTTTCAAGGATGACCGGCACGCGGTCCGCCAGGCGCAACCGGGTTATCGCGAAAAGTTCCTGGTTCCACACCTGCAATTTATCCGCGATTTCAGCTTCCACTCCAGACGAATTGGTCCGCTTGAATTCGAGCACCTGCGTCGCAGGCTTCTTCCCCGCATCGATCACTTTCTGCGTAAAACTGACCAAAGTCTGAATGTCGTAGTTCAGAGGTGGCGGGCAGACAAAGGTTCCCACGCCTTTTTTAAATTCAAGCAGTCCCTCTGAAACCATTCCCGCAAGAACCTTGTTGGCGGTTGGACGGCTGACTTGAAAGCGGTCCGCAATCTGCCGCTCCGTCAGGAACCGGTCTCCCTCGGCAAACTCACCGGTCTTCAACAACACGCGCAGAATTTCATTCATCTGCTGATACATGGGCTCGCGCACGAGCTTTTTAGCGTCCGTCATGGTCACGACTGGCACCCTCCCGACGCCGCCGATGCGGCGTTGTTCAAGATTGGCTCAAGGCCGAGCCGTTTCCTGCATTCCTCCAGCATGGATTGAGTGCGCGTCGCACCCACCCGGCTTACTCCGAGGTCACGAACGGCCAGCAGCGCATCGAGATCCCTGATCCCGCCCGCTGCCTTCACCTGCACAGCGGCGGGTGAATGCTCGCGCATTAGCTTGAGATCAGGCAGAGTTGCACCACTAGGCGCAAAGCCGGTGGAGGTCTTTACCCAATCGGCGCCAATCTCCGCGCAAATTTCGCACAAACGAATTTTTTCAGCATCGTCGAGATAAGCATTTTCAAAAATGACTTTGATTCTTGCGCCGCCGGCGTGGATGCAATCGGCCAGTTGCGCCAGTTCATCCCGCACGTACTGCCAGTCTCCGCTGCGGGCCTTGCTGATGTTGATCACTACATCCAATTCCTGCCCGCCATCTTTGAGAGCCTGGCGGGCTTCGGCCAGCTTGACCTCCGTGGTGTGCCCGCCGTGAGGGAAGCCGATGGTAGTGCTGGCACGAACCGCGGTGCCGTTGAGCAATTGAGCGCACCGGGCCAGATAGTATGGCATGATGCAGACGCTGGCAACGTCGTATCGAATCGCCAGCGCAATTCCATCTTCAAGTTCCACCGTTGTAAGGGAAGGATTGAGCAGCGAATGATCGATCATCTTGGCAATCGCGTCGTAATTATAAGAGGTCGTCAACTTACTTCTCCTCACTCAAGGGTATGTAGAACAAAATTCGACCGGATCCGGAACAGCCCGCACAAACTTCCCGTTGGCTAGCACATATTGTGGCATAGCCACTATACCAGATGAAAAGTATTTTGCGCAAGGACTTCAAATCTCAGAATTTCAGCTCTGTGGTCCCCTGAATTGGCTCGTCCCTGCCCTTCCAGACGAATATTCCCGTCAGTCCAGGAGGCAGCGATACGCGCGCGTTGAGGCCGTCGCCGCTGCGGTCGAGCCACACCTCGATAGGACCCAAGGGATGAGGCATACGGGCATGAACGTGCCGGAGTGAGCCGAGTGACGGCTCAATTCGAACCGTTTTGAAGCCCGGCGAATCGGGCTCGATGCCCGCAACGGTAGCCAGCAACTCATACCCCGGACTGGTGCCCCATGGGTGGCAATCCGAGCGCGGATCCTTCGCCAGCTCTCCGAACGTCTGCATGCCGTCGCGCATCATATCTTCCCAAGGCTGCAGATTCTCAATGTAGCGATCGCCGAGTCCCGTCCTCCGCAACGCGCGCCCGAAGTAATAGCGGAAAAACATGAAGTCCGATGCTTCAGACTTTACCCCGGACGGATCGTTCAGCATGCGTTCCATCACTCCCCGTTGCGCATCGTGCGGAATCGCGTCGGCGAGCACGGCGAGCGTATTTACCTCCTGCGTAAAACCGCGCTCCGGCGTATCCCGCAGCAGGCCGCGCTGCGGATCGAATTGCGATGCGTAGGTCTCGCGATTTATCTCTGCGGCAAGCTGGCGGTAGTGCTTCGCCTGGTGACTTTCGCCGAAGCGCTCAAACAACTCCGCGCTTTGCTGGAGAGTGAGCGAAAACAGCAGTTTATCTGCAATGGCGTTGGAGCTCCACGACCATGGCACAGGCTGGTCTCCCCGCGCCTTCACTTGCCGCTCCCACCATCCAAGCACATCGCCGATGCCAGGCAGAAACTGCCGAGTGAACTCATCGTCGCCGCGGTAGATCCAGTAATCGTGGACCATGGAGACCCAGTAAAGCGAAAACGTGGGAATGAATTGTTCGAGGCTGGCCGGGTACCGCGCCTGCGTCAGGCCGAACGGAACGCGCGATGCATCGAAATCCTCGATGGCAAGCCGCACCAGCCGGTCGTCGCCAGTGAGATTGAGCCAGGTCAGCGCCTGCACTTTGGTATCGGCTACGTATTGCAGCCGCTCCCAGGCGATATCGCTGATAAAGGTCTCCTGCGCGTTCAGCGCGAGAGTGCGCCAGGCTGCGTCCCAGATCTGCTGCAACTCCTTTGAGTCGCTTTCGAAAATTGCTGCGCGCTGTGCTGGATAAACGCAGCGCAGGCTCGAAATATCTTCGATGACCAGAGGCTCGCCCTGGGTTTCAATATCGAGTTGGACCCATCTCCAGTTGCGCGTCCATAGAGGCCGGTACTCCCGCTCCGCTCCATCTGACAGAAAAATATCCTCCGGCCCCATCACGTGCTTGCCTTCGATCTGATTGCGGTTTCCTTTCTGGCCCTTGCTGTCATATAACGCTTCAGAGTAAGTAAGGCGAACCTGCGAGTCCTTGCCGCCCAAGATTCGCAAAACCGGGTAGCCGACTGTGAGCGTCCCCTGGTCAAGAAGGATGGTGGCTTTGCCATTGGCAGGAATGCGGGTGGGAGCTGTGCCGGCAACAAAGGCCTGCGCAACGTCCACTCCCTCGACTCGCGCTACTCGCTGAAACCTCTGAGGATCCTCGGTCAAGAACGGCACGGAGCGCGGCTTGAGTTGCCAGCGCTGGTGGCCTTCGACGCCCGCCGGAGTTGCATGATCGATCTGCGACGCCGGCAGCCAATTCGAATCGTCGAAGCCGGGCTGCTCCCATCCCCACGGATACTGGGACGCATCCATCCGTTCGCCCGGTCCGGCAACGTAGTAATTCCACTTGAAGTGCGGGTCGTTATCCTTGTAGATAATCTGCGCATACGAAGAATCCTGCATTACTTTCCAGGCGCTGCCGGTGTTCACTACCTGGTTGGCCGGATCGTCGGATTGCAGCAGAAAGCCGGTGCGATGGCTGATCTGGGCCATGGGCCTGGCAATGCCGCCATTCCATACCACTGCGGCAAGAGAGTTGTTCCCTGCCTGAAGATACGGCGCAAGGTCGACGGTTTCGAAACGCCAGTTCAGCAGATCACTCTGTGCAGGGCCGGTCGAGACCGACCTTCCGTTCGCAAACAATCTATAGCGATTATCGGCTGAGACGTGAACAATAAAATGCGCTGGCCTGGCAGACAGAGTGAATGCTTTTCTGAAGTGATAAACGCCAAAATCCGTAGGTGACGAAGTTGAATCCGCAATCCAGTAAGCCGGCCAGGCGTGCTGCAGTAGCACTGGATTCACCGCTTGGCCGCAAGCTGCCGCAGTTAGCAGGAAAGCGAAAAAGCTCAAAGCTTGAAGCATAGATGACTTCATGATGGAAAATCTCCTCTCGAACGAACGCCCTTAAGCCTGACTGAACTACATCTGAGGTTGCCGTTTCGCGCTACAGAAAAGGTTGATGGTAAACCGTCGCAGTGCATGTTTCATCGCTGGAATTCCACCAGCGAAATTATTGATCGTTTGGAATATCTGAATGTAACATATATAGAACATTGATTCCCGCTCCATCATGTAAGGAATAATTTCATGCAATCGCGACGTGAGTTTCTTGGTATTCTGCCGGTCGGCCTGCTTGGCGCCGGCTATGCGGCATCGCTCGACGCGCAGTCTCATCATGGGTCGCACCTCACCCTTTCGCCTGAGCAGGCCGTTTATCGCCCACTCGATGAAATTACCGTGCAAGGCGCAGGTGAGCACCGGTTACTGGTCGTCGATGGAGAAGGAACGCCATATTTCGATCGCAATGTAATGCTGCCTGCAACTTTTCGAGCTGGGGGAGCGCTGGGCACGCAGACGGTCTTGCTGCTTGACACCGACGGCAAACTGGCCGGCAACGCGAGTCTTCAACTGGATGCGCGCACTGAAATTCGCGAGCCAAGCGGCAAGTATCAGCACCTGCTCGATACTCTTTATTGGACCATGGCTTCCGATGGCCCGGTGGGTGCGCGCCGCCACGATGGGCGCGTCTACGTCTACTGGGTCGATTGGCTCCTCGACAATACCAACACGCTGCGCGGGATGCGCTACTTCTGGCCGGAGGTTCGCCAGAGCTTTGAGATTTTCTCGGTAACGCAGCGCGAAGACGGCATGATTTGGGAGAACCACATCGACCGCACTCCGCCGGAGAGCGATTGGGATCGGCGCTTCAAATACGGCGATTTCTCGCGAGCCGCTGACGGTGGATTCGTGGGCCTTCGCCGAGCTCCGGTCGAGAATCACGTGGAAATGTATTTTCTCGAAGCGCTTTATTTGATCTGGAAGACCACGGGCGACGACGCATGGATGGGGCAGCATCTTGATCGTGCCTTGCACGCCGTGCGTTACAGCACCAGCGATCCCTACCGCTGGTCGACAAAGTACGGCCTCATCAAGCGCGGACTCACCATCGATACCTGGGACTTCCTTTGTGACAGCGAGGCCGCATTGGTCGGCGGCGACATTATGGCCATCGACCTAAAGAAAACTCACTTCGGAATCTTCTTCGGCGACAATACGGGACTGATCGCCGGATGCCGCTATCTCGCCGAGATGCTCGATCATGCAAAGCGCGGACAGGATGCGCAGCAGATGCGCAAGCTGGCCGATGAACTCGAAGAGCGGCTGAATCGCATCGCTTGGAATGGGCGCTTCTATACGCACTGGGTCGCGGAAGACCCGGATTTCCACCCTGACCTTGGCGTGGATATGAACAGCCAGGTCTCGCTTTCGAATGCTTACTCGCTGAATCGCGGCATCGCTCAGCACCAGGCTCGTGCCATCATTCAGAGTTATGCCGCAATCCGCAAGCAGATGCCTGAAACTTCGCCCGGCGAATTCTATTCGATCTTTCCGCCCTTTCAAAAAGGTTTCGGCAAGGAACAGGGAATTTGGGATTACGTGAACGGCGGCGTGCTGGCATGCACGGCGGGTGAGTTGGCGCGTGGCTGTTTTCAACATGGCTACGAGCAATATGGCGTGGATATTTTGCGGCGCGTGCATGAGATCACGAAGCGCCATCGCGATTTTCTCCCCGGGATTTTGCGCGGGAAACAACCGGAGCGCCCGCTCACGGATTTTGTTCCGCTCGATCTGCGCGCGCTGGCCAACTGCGATGCCGGCAAAGGCGCCGATGATGTGCCCGGCTGGGTGGACGAGCCCAACAACTACCTCATCGACTTCCCTTCGGGTGCGCAAGACTTTAGAGGCGTTCCATTTCAGGTCGCGTCCGCAGACGGTAACAATCACCGCGTCTGCATCGGTATTTCCACCTCGCCGCGCTATTTGGCGAAGACTCAGGTTCCCATACACAAAGCCTGTCGGAGCTTCTACCTGTTGCATGCATGCTCAGGTCCCGGCTCAACTCTGGGCAAGCTGACGATTCATTACGAGGATGGAGACAGGCAGGTCGAATACATCGAGCGCGGCGTGAATGTGGGATCATTCTGGGCGCCCGACGATGGAGAGTTCAACAACCGTTATGGGGAGCTCTCGCTGCAACGCATGCAAGTTGCCTGGCGCGGCAAGAGTGGCCTCATCGAAAATGTGGGAGTCTGGATTGCAGGCTTCGAGCCGCGCAGGAGCAACGCCCAGATTGTGTCGCTCGAGTTGGAAAGCGTGGAAACCGGCGCCAAGTGGCTGGTGATCGGAATTACGCTTTCCAACATGCCTCCGTTCCTGCCACCATGGACCGACGTTTCGACGGGAATGCCGAATAACTGGGGCGCGGGATGCGTGACCGCGGCATTGCTTGAAGGACTTGCCGGCGTCGAAGATACGGGCGCGGGCTTTCGCACGGTTCGAATTTCGCCGCGATGGCTCGCTGCTGGAACAGAACAGGCAGAGGTCAGCGTGCGCTATCCCGCCTCGCGCGGTTACGCTCTCTATCAATATCATCAACAGGGCAACATCATCACGCTCAACTACACAAGCTGTGCGGACAAAGCGACTTTGCGTATGCCGCTGCCCGCCGGTCGCCGCGCAAAAATCGTTCTAGTAAACGGAGGAGCCACAGCCTCAAGCATCGAATCGGTCGAACAGACCGAGTATACAAATGTGGAAGTAGAAGGTCGTGGCGTGCACTTGGTGCAACTGGAATTGGAGTAAGCCGGAGAGCCAGCGGAAAACTGGGCATCTGCCCCGTGGGCAACTCGGATCATTGGCGATGTGCAGGAGGAGTTATGCCGTCTACTTTTTTCCGTTCTTCACAGTCAGGTGCGCCATATTTGCCGCTTCCGCCCTGAAAGACTCCTGTGTCAGTATCTTTTGCTCGGTAAAATTGTAGGGAGGCACAGCCTGTCCGCGCAGAATATTCAGTCCCAGAGCGACCAACTGCTCCCCATAACTCTCCGCAAAGTGCTCGGTTGAGACGACCAGCGGGCTGCCCGGTCTCATCATCTCCTCCATCGCCTCCGCAATGCCATCCTGGCCGGCAACAGCGACCGACTGCTCCAGATGTAACTCGCGGACTGCTTGCACCGCACCCAGCGCGACGGTATCGTTATGCGCGGCGATCAGGATTCCCTTGTCTTTGGGATGACGAGTTAAAAACTCCAGAACCAGCTTGTAACTCTTGTCCCTGAGTCCTCTGCTATCCATGCGGACAAAAGACTCGATCTCCAGATCTGGAAGCAGAGAGCGGATGCCGTTGAACGCGCCGGTGGTGCGATTCTGCACAAATGCTCCGGCCTGTTCCAGATCGAGGCCCAGCACCCAACGAACTTTGGATTTCCAATGCTTGATGGCATAGCGGGCCAGCGCTTCTCCCGCCGAATAACCGAGTCGGTAGTTATCCGCACCAAAGTAAGTCGCGTGCGGATGAGGCATATCCACCGCAACCAGTGGAATGCCGGCAACCGCAATCTTGTCGGAGATAATCGCCGCCACGCTGTGCTCAATTTGAAACTCGATCACCAGGTCCACCTGTTCCTGCACCAGGCGCTCGGCGTTGCGCACGGCAATCTCAGGATCGTAGTGATTGTCGAGAACAAGCAGCTCTATGCCGTTACGCATGGCGGCGGCTTTCAAGCTGCTCGTCACGATCTCTGAAAATGGCATATCGGAAGACTGCGCGGCAAAACCAAATCGCATTTTCTTCGGCTGACTTGACAGGCGATACAATCCATCCGTCCCCTGGGCCACATAGCCCCGATGCACGCACGTCTTCAACAGCCGGTAGATGGTCGTCTTGGGAGCTTTAACCTTTTGGTAGATCTGTTCCAGCGACAACGAAGTTTTTTCGCGCCCCAGAAGCTCAAGAATATCGAACACCTTGGAGACAGCGGGAACGAGATAGGTTTTCTCCGGCTTGAGCTTGGGCACGTTCACCGTATGATCCTTTCCTGACTTCGCCCGCGACGG
>JBEKUB010000023.1:0-111829 GCA_049515455.1 Occallatibacter sp. | reverse complement strand
GGGGATTCTGTCGGCTGTAAAAGCCACACGTCAGAAAGATCCGACCAACTAACGGTCAGCGACGCGGCGACGCAACGCCGGCCGACTCGCACACCCTAAACCAGCTTTAGCGCCGCCCTCCCTTTGCTCGGCGGCACAAAGCCTTCTGCCCTCCAGGCAACTGCCAGCTTTTCACGCCCGATCAGTTTGCGAACCTGTCCGCGTGCATGATCAGCCCACGGCCCGCGATTGTCCAGACGGATATAAGACTGCCAATGGCGAAGGGCGTGCCGGCGTTCTCCCTTCCGCTCGTAGGCCAGCGCAAGGTTATAGTGTGCATCGGCATAGCGGGGCGCCAGCGTCACCGCCTGGGTGTATGCGGCGATGGACTCATCCAGCCGCTGCAACTCGTCCAGCACGTTGCCCAGATCGAAGTAGGCCAGTACATACGAAGGATCAGCCACCGTAGCGCGGCGATAAAGCTCCTCGGCCAAAGCATAATTGCGCTGGTGGAAGAGAATGGTGCCCATGTTGATGTAGGCCGCCGCGTACTCCGGATCGATCTCCAGAATCTCCTTATACAGCAGAATGGCGCGCTGCCTTTCACCCGCCTCCTCTGCCTGCACAGCAGCCAGAAAGCGGTCCTGCACGCCGCTCGGGAGCGCCACGCCCGGCCGGCGCAGCGAATACAGGTCGGAACCGGCCGACGACGGATCAATCCGATCAACCCGCTCAAAGTCAAAGAGCAACTGGCGGCGAATCGGGTCAACCATCGCTCCGCGATGACGGAAGGCCAGCCGGGTCCCGGTTCTGATCACGCAGGCCTCCAGCAGCGGATTGTCCATGCCCGCCACGGCCTTCATGGCCATGACCGAGTGCCGGATAGAGGCCGCGGAAACGTCCTCCTCCCGCAGCGCGCGCAGAATCCTTAACTGCCCAAGATCCTGGAATGAATAGGTCTGCCGCTGAGGAATCAGTCCGGCTCGCTCCCAGCCCTGCAACTGGTGGGAACTAATCTGCAAGATACGCAACACATCCTGACGGCTATAGCTGGTCACTCTTGCGTACTCCCAAGGGGTTTCACCACCCCCAGCGGCGATGGTCTGTCTCTGGGAACCCCGGTTACGGCTCTGTCGCGGAAATTCACCTTGTCTTCTGAACTCGAATTCCCGAATCAGGTCCTGATCGTAACGTATGGAACAGATACGGAGGAACCGCTCTTGCTCACGATTATGCCAAGAGTATGCGTGGATAAACGGATTAGAACTACCGTCTTAGCAAAAAAATACGTGGATAACCGGTACCTGTCTTGGTTCGCGCCGTACGCACGCAGTTTTCACCCCTGTGGATAACCGAGCAGAAGTGGACAAAACGCGGCTTAACCCTAGCGAACCCCATGAGCATATTTTAATAATTGGATCGCAGAGGATCGGAGGAAGGAAGTGGAGCCGACGGCCAGACTTGAACTGGCGACCTGCTGATTACGAATCAGCTGCTCTACCAACTGAGCTACATCGGCTTGCTCGTTTGATTTTATCCTGACCGATGGGCAGCGTAAAGCGGCTATACTGCTGCCCATGCAAGCAAACCCGTTAGAGGAATGGCAAAGACTCTCAGAACTCTACCGCGAGAAGAACGAAGAAGAACTGCGCGAGCTCGCGAACGACTTCACCGATCTCACCGAAACAGCGCAGCAGGTTTTGCGCGACGAGATGAGAAAGCGCAGCATGGGCGACCCAGGAGCGCCTCACGTAGCTCAGAACCATGCGGACAGTCCGCATGCCGAACCAAATCCTCTCGCAACCCTCCTCCACGAGCCGCAGAATCACGGCTACGATCCCTTTTTCGGCCAGGAAGAGACCGATCAGCCGCATGAATACACGTGGAAAACGCCGTTGTGCGAGTGTGAAGATCGGGAAGAGATGTGGCAGCTCTCCGAGGTTTTGCGCCGCGCCGGCATTGAGAGCTGGATCGAGCAACCCGGTTCGCGTTATTCATTCGGCGCCGTCAATCCCCGTCTTCTTGTTGCTGCCGATCAGCTCGAACAAGCGCGCACCGTTGCCACGCAGCCCATCCCGCAGGAAATCATCGAGCAATCCAAAATCGACCAGCCTGAGTTCGAGCCGCCCCCATGTCCGCAATGCGGCGCCAAAGATCCTGTACTTCAAGCGGTCGATCCCGCCAATTCCTGGCTTTGCGAAGTCTGCGGAAAGCAGTGGACCGATTCAGCTCCTGATCAGAAACAGGCCCCCGAAACAGCCGGCTCATAACCCCTTTAAAACGGAAAGAGCCGCCCGGCAACAGGGCAGCTCTCTCCTCAGGGAGAATAGTTCCAACGGAGGCAAAACCATCAGAACTTTCTGGCTGCATAGTAGGAGCGGGGGGTGGGATAGTCAAGAAGAAATCTGGGGAGAAATAATTCGTTTAGATTAAGCAACTTACAAATTACTATTCTTTAATATGTGAAGCCGTGCTTTCGACGTGTCTTCGCCTGTTTACCCCCTTGTATTCCCGTTATTTATGGGTGTTTTCTCCGGTTAATCTCCTGTTTTCCACAGGTTTGAAGGCACACTTAGTCCTCCCGGTGCGGCTTGTCAATTGTCGGTTCTGGTTCAACCCACTCCTCTCGCAGATCGATGCGGATGAATTCCTCGTCGTAAACCGACGAAATCGGCTTGCCTCGCGCCATGCGATAGAGCGCTCGCCCCCCGCCAAGAAAGAATCCGAGCAGGATTGCGGCGCTCGAACCGATCAACACCAGCGCGAAGATGCCCAGAAGCAGCTTTCCAGTCTTCGCCACCTCCGATTCCGTGGGCTGAGGAATCGAAGTGAGGTCTGATTCGAAGTGAACCGTGGCCAGCAATCTTTGACTCTCGTCTTGAATCGCGTCTCCGCTTACCACTGCAATCAACGGCCCGCTGCGGCGCACCCCGAGTGATGCCTGGCCGGAGTCCACCAGCGGCTTGGGCCACGGCGGTTGTGCCTTGCTTCCCGCTTTGATGTACTCGCGAATCTTCGTCTCCATCGCCATCGCCATCTGCGGCGTGGGATAGTCGATGATGGTCAGCGTAGCCGGGCCGGAGCGCAGCGAGTAATTTGCGGTCACAGTCTCCGCGCCGCGGTCAAAGCCCACCAGCTCCGCAGGCAGCACGCCGCCCGCTCCCGCATAGCTCGCCGGTCCCACGGCGTAGTGGGTGGTTTGTCCGTCCAGCGACTGCTTGGGCAGAGAAGCCAGAATCGGCGGCATGATCGTCCTGTTCCTCTCGGGAACGGGCAACTGGCCCGCCAGCTCACGCAGCTCAGCCCCGGACATAGGACCGACCTGGGAGAAATTCGCATCCACCATGATATTGCCAAGCCAGAACAGCACGCGATTGTGACTGGAGGTTGCGCCTGATCCGATCTCTTCCTTCGGCCATCCATTCTGCCTGTAGAATGTATAGGCTCCGTAAGCCCCGCTGGAATCGTGAAAGCGCAGCGCGCACAGGCCCAGAGTTTCGCCGCTGCGTTTGTAACTGCCCAGTGAGCCGTCTGTAAATTCGTATTCCTTCAGAGCCGCGGCATTCGCCGGGTCTGCCTGTGCTGCATCGGTAATCTTTTTAGGTGTCTCCGCCGCAACCCATCCGGCAAACGCGTCGGGGAGCAGGGCCTTCAGCACTGGAGGAAGCAGCAAGTGCGTCGCGCCCTTAGTATCTGTAGCCTTCACCGGCGCAGCCTGCCTCTGTGTGGCGTTTGCGCCGCCGACGAACATCGCTGCCACTCCCAGCGAACAGGCCAAATTTGAAATCCAACGCATCAACACGCTCCAGCCTTCAGGGTACACGCTACCACCCTAATGGCGGAGATGCTGACGGCGATGCATCGGCGCGGCGTGGATAATCTATTTTGGCCCGCGCAGGTTTTCAACGCCGTGCTCGCCCGCGGGGTTCCTGCCCTCTCGCGCGGGAAGCAGAAACCAAGTCGCAATTGCGGCAAACAGAATCAGCGCGCATGCGAGCGAATCGCCGTGCAGCCCAAAAATCTGCACCGCAATCACGGTCGCGACAATAAAACATCCACCCCACAGGCAAAAGCAAGCCAGCCAGCGCACCACCGGCCCCAACCACGGGAACTCGAGCATCCCCCGCGCCGCCTTGCGGAAATACCCCAGCGGATCCGCATAGAACTTGCGTGCCATATAGATCACGTAGCCGCCCAAAGCAGCACGCAAGCCCACGGCCGCAATCGGATTAGAGAGCAATTGTCCAGGATTAATCATCATCAAACCCGAAGCCCGTCAACCCCATCATGCCACACAATCGGCCTCGGAGTTTTCTCAGGCGAAGCTTGGCTCAGGCGACTTCAGGTGCGCTCGGAATGGGTGGCGCAGGAGGAACAAGAATTTCCCCAAGAGCCTGATATCGGCCGCCATAGAAGATTAATGCATAATTGCGAATCCAGGTTGCAATGGGTCCGCCGAGACTGATGGCCACAAACAAGCCAATAACAAAAGTAAATAGTCCGACAATCGCTTCGAGAGCAATGAGAAATATCCTGGTCATACCGGTGGCATTCGCCAGTGCGGCATTGAAACCTATCTCGGATATCGCGAGAATCCCAAAGATGACGAGCAAAGGGATAAACAGGGCCATGAACAAACCCAGCCCCGCGAGAGCAGGAAGCACCAGTCGAAGGAAAGCATAGAAAAGAAATGCGCCCTTCTCCGCTTTGATACGTGCGCATGCGGCTAGCCATGCTTCCCGGACTGAGGCATTTTCAAGCGCCATATGCGGCAGCATGAGGTCACGAAGGATCAGGTCCACCACACAGCACAACAGGACCACCACTAAAATGACCGCTAACGCCGGGAGAAACAGCAGAATGAAGCCGCCTACAGGGAATTTGCCGGGCTCGGCAGCGCGAAAAAGATCGATAAAGCCGAAGACGAAAGGCAACGCCGCCAGAGCCACGACGACAATAAAGACGACCGCGACAATCAGATTCAACTTGAAGAATCGCGTCGCCTGCGCGCGATAGAGTCTCCATCCCGGCCGAATCTCCTTGGTCTGATGAGCCAGGCAGTGAAAAAAGGCAAAGCGGAGCCGCGTAACGAGGTAGAAGATGAAGATGCCGATAGCGATCGCTACCAGAGCTGCAAGTACTATGAGAGCGATGATTTCATTTGACAGATGAAAGCCCGTGAAGGCACCGGGTGAATAGCCGGAGCCGGACGAAGAATGTTGGTTCGTCGAATAGTTGAAACGTGCCGAAAATCCTTCGGTGATGCATGCCACCACTGACAGTTTCAGATAAGTACCCCACGCAAAGGGGCGGAAGAGATAGTTTTTTGTTCGCTCAATGGCAGGGGATACGGCTTGCGAGGCAGAGAAGACTTTCATGTGGCTTGCTCCCGGCGAAGCCAGCGTACCACAACACTAGTTAACAGCGCGACAGAATAGCAGCGCGACTTACCTCCGTCCACCAAGCATCAAACGCCGCTAGCGACCGCTCGCACACCAGCCTGTGCCGTTCCTTTTTGTCGCGAATCTTCTTGCGCACTTCTTCCTCAAGCGGTTCCAGCAAGTCGAAGGTAATATTTGCCGGTTGAAAGACTTTAGGGTCGGCATGAGTAATGTAGTGAACCAGCGAACCGAGAGCGCAGGCGCGAGGCGCAGGCACCGGTTCTTCGCCGCGGGCAAGCGCAGCCGCATAAATCCCCGCCAGCTGCCCTGTTGCGATCGATTCCGTATACCCCTCGACCCCGCAAAGCTGTCCGGCAAACAAAAGCCTCGGTTCCTTTTTCAGCCGCAGCGTCTCGTCCAGCAGCAGCGGCGCCTGGATATATGTATTGCGATGAATCTGCCCGTAGCGCAGGAAGCGCGCATTTCCAAGCCCCGGAATCAGCCGCAGCACGCGAGCCTGCTCGCCAAATTTCAAATGATTCTGAAAGCCCACCAGGTTATAGCTGTCGGCGCGCAGATTTTCTTTTCGTAACTGCACCACCGCCCAGGGCGTTTTTCCAGTGCGCGGGTCGCGCAACCCCACCGGCTTCATCGGTCCAAAGCGCAAAGTATCGCGCCCACGCCGCGCCAGCACCTCGATGGGCAGGCAACCCTCGAAGTAATCCAGCTTCTCCCACTCCTTGCTTTCCGCAGCCTCGGCCTCCAGCAGCGCATCCAGAAAGCGGTCGAACTCCACGCGATCCATCGGGCAGTTGATGTAGTCCGCCGTCCCCTTGTCCCAGCGCGCAGCAAAGTAAACCCGCTCCAAATCAATCGAGTCTGCATCTACAATCGGCGAAATGGAATCGTAGAAAGCCAGGTGCTCTGACCCTGTAATGCGCGCGATCTCGGCGCTCAGCGCATCGGTGGTAAGCGGCCCGGTTGCGACAATGGTGCAGCCCTCCGAGCCGTCCTCGTTTGAGCCCAGCGATGTAATCTCTTCACGAATGACGAGAATCCGTGGCTCAGCCGCAATTGCCTCTGTAATCAGCCGCGAAAACTGAACGCGATCGACGGCCAGCGCGTGGCCTGCTGGTACGGCACATGCATCTGCAAGCTGCAAGAGCGCGGAACCCCCGTGTCGCATCTCCTGCTTCAGCAGCCACGGCGCCGTATTAAGCGACTCGCTCTTCAGCGAATTGGAGCAAACCAGCTCACCGAACTCCGTCGTCTGGTGCGCCGGCGTGAGCCTCGGCTTCCCGTCCACCACAGCCCGCATCTCGTAGAGATCAACCTGGCAGCCCAGCCGCGCCGCTGTCAGAGCAGCCTCGGGTCCAGCCAGCCCTCCACCGATGACTCTGATTTTCATTGGACGGCCTCCTGATCTACGAATCTTATGGCGCGCAAGCGCCGTCTGCCCCACCGCAAGTGGCCTCACAGCGCGGCCTCCGCTTGTTTCTCCGGGCTGGCCAGCCGCTGGATCGCCTCGCCGCTCACGCGCACATTCCGCCACTCATCCAGAAATTCCGCGCCCATAGCCCTGTAAAACTCGATTGCCGGGGTATTCCAGTCCAACACCTCCCACTGCAAACGCTCGCAGCCTTTCTCTACGGCGATGGCCGCAACCCGCTTCAGCAGCGCCTTGCCGATGCCCAGCCCGCGAAACTCCGGATGGACAAAGAGGTCCTCTAAGTAAATCCCCGGCTGTCCCATCCAGGTGGAGTAGTTGAAAAAATAAAGCGCAAATCCCGCCGGATGGTCGTCGTGTTCGGCTATCAGGCAGAAATAAAAGGGGCTGGGGCCAAAGCCGTCCCGCATCAGTCCCGCTTCGGTCGCCGTCACAGCATCCGGTGCTCGCTCGTAGACGGCCAATGCGCGAATAAAAGCCAGAATCTGCGGCACATCCGCCGAAGTTGCGGTACGAATCGTGGTTGCCATGCCCCTATTTTAGAGTGTGATACAGGCCACACACGACCCTATCCGAAGGCTCTACGATAGAAAGATCGTTACGGGCTGGATCCAGCTTGATTGTTGAGCGGCAGCAAACAGCCCGCGGCTGAGTTCAAGAGTCGATTCGATTTGGATTCCAGGCATTTGTGGCACTGCGGGAGTTCTATTGCTCCTCGAGTGCCCTTGTGTTGAGCAGCCTATTGGATTTAACGTTGTTGCTGCCTGTTTTGGACTTTGGCACGCGGTTCGAAAGGCGCGCCCACCGGAGAAACGCTGTTGGCGTCGGTCTATTTGCGACCGGGAAAATATGACTTTATTGAGCCCGCGGGCTGCTTCGTTCCCGCCGCTCCCAAGGAGAAGAATATGAAACGCACTCTTGCATTTTGGTTGCCTGCCGTGGCGGGCCTGCTGGCTTTTGCCCTCTTGCCCGCGCTCGCGCAAACGCCCACGGATGCCTCAGCGTCCACGGGTAAAATTTACGGAACCGTTACCGGTGAACACAACCACTCGCTCGCGTCCTCAGGCACGGTTGACCTCTCGGCCATTGGCGGCAAAAAAGGAGATTACAAATTCAAGATTTCGAAAACCGGCACTTATAGCGGCGAACTTCCTGCCGGCACCTACTCCGCGCGAGTGATCATGCAAGATCAAACCGGGTTCGCGGAGTATTCCAAGACAGATGTCATGGTGATGGTCACTGCCGGGCAGGATACGCAGCAAGACATCGACCTCGGCAATCTTGGGGCGTCCAAGTCTGTGTTGGGCACTCCTGCATCGTCTGCTTCTGCGTCGTACACTCCCGCGCAGTCCGCTCCCATCAAGGGAGCCAGCGGCTCGATCCATGGCCGCGTCATCGGTCCGGACGGGTTGCCCACTCCGGCCGGCACGGTGAGCCTCTCCATCGATGGCGGACCGACCGCCAAGTACTCCTTTCCGGTCAGCTCGGATGGCAATTATTCCGGCGTTGCATCTCCTGGCAAGTACACCTTGGTCTTCCGCGCGCCGAATACGCCGGCCAACAAAGTTGTCGATCAAATCAATGACATAAAGATCGTCGCCGGTCAGGATCTGGCGCAGGACGACGACATGTCCCGCAAGGAATACCTCGACAAGTTGAGCCCGGAGGCGAAAAAGCAGATCGAGGAGATCAAGAAGGCGAACGCAGCGGTGATGCAGCAGAACGCAACCATAAAGAATATCAACGCGGATATCAAGCTTGTGATTCAGGATTTTTCTGACGCCATCATTACCAAGGACCCTGCGGTCAAGATTGCCAAGTACCAGGACGCGGAAACCATCATGCTCAGGGACACTGCAGCCAAGCCGGATGCTTCCACGTTGTGGGCGCAACTAGGACAGGCACAGACAGGTCTGGGTTATGCGCAAAACGACACCAAGAAGTACGACGAAGCGATTGTCAGCTTGAAGAAAGCAATCGATATGGAGGCCGCGGCCAAAAAGCCAAGTGGCGCCGTTCAAGCCTCGGCAGAATCCAACCTGGGTGAAATCTACGCACGTACCGGCAAAATTCCGGATGCAAATGCCGCATTCGACGCCGCCGCCAAGGCCGATCCAACACGGGCGGCTACCTTCCTGAAGAACGAAGCGATCATCTTCTCGCAGGTGGGCAATTCGGATGCTCAGGCTGCTGCAGCGGACGAGGCCATCAAAGCTGATCCTAAACAAGCGATCCCTTATTACCTCAAGGCCCAGGGGCTTATCTCCAAAGCCACTTACGATACCAAGACGGGGCAGTACACTCTGCCTCCCGGTTGCGCGGAGGCCTACCAGATGTACCTTCAGCTGGCCCCAAACGGAGCCTATGCCGATGAGGTGAAGGGCGTCCTGGCTCAGTCCACACAGAAAGCCACCACCACCAAGGGCAGCAAGACGAAGTAGGCAAATTCGTGCGTGGTTACTGAAGGGCGTCCGCAACAGCGGGCGCCCTTCGTATTTACCGCATTCTCTTCAGGCTAATTCTGTTCGAGCCAAATTCCATCCGGGCCAATTGCATTCAAACCAATCTATCGAATCTTTACGCGCTTACCCGTTATGCTCTTCTTTCCCGAGACGCAACTGTGCCCAGGCAGAGCGAACCGCAGCGGCCAGTCCACAGCTTCACGAATTCCGATGCGTGCTGTAACCAGCACCTCGGAAACTTTGTAGCCGTCGTCCCGTATTTGGAGCGGCGAGGCGGCATCGAGCAAATCTACACCATTGTGACTCAACCGGTTAAGCTCGAGCGCCTGGCAAAGCCGGCTGGGGCCGGAGGTAAGCTGGCAGGCAGATACCCCAGGTGGAAGATCGCGATTCCGAGCCATTTGATCTGCGCCGATCATCGGTTCCAGCGCGCGCAGCAATATTCCTCCCGCGCGTCCCTCCGTCTCGCAACTGACATTCATGCAGTAGTAGCGCCCGTAGATTGCATAAACATAGGCGTACCCTGCGGGACCAAAGAGAACAGAGTTCCGTGGCGTGGGCCCCCGATGGCTGTGCGCAGCCGGATCGGGTGGATCATTGTGCGGTCCCAGGTAAGCCTCAACCTCCACAATCCTCCCCGCCAAAACTCCTGAGGCCGAAGCGTGTACCAGCAATTTGCCTAGCAGCCGCGGCGCCACCACTTCCGGCCGCGCCTCAAAGAACGCCCGCGGCGGCAGGCGGCCAGGCAAACGAACCGGGTGCCCCAGGTCTCGCTTTTGAGACCTGGGATTCACGCTACTTATGTGCCTTCTTCCATTCATTCAGCAGCGCAAGCACCTCTTCCGCGTGCCCCTCCGGTGTAACTTTAGGAAAAATATGCAGCAGTGTCTGGTCAGGTCCAATCAGGAAGGTAGTCCGCTCTATGCCGATCACTTTCTTCCCATACATGTTCTTTTCCTTCAGCACGCCAAACTGGTTACACACCTTCTCATCCACGTCGCAAAGCAGCGCGTAAGGCAAATTGAACTTGGCGCGAAATTTAGCCTGATCCTTCGGCGTGTCGCGGCTAATGCCCAGCACCGCCGCGCCGGCCGCCTGAAGTTTTTTGAATGTGTCGCGAAAACCGCAGGCCTCGATGGTGCAGCCCGGCGTATCCGCCCTAGGGTAAAAGAAAAGTATCACCGGCTTGCCGACATAATCGGTGAGGCTTACGGTTTTGTCCTCGTCGGTTTGCAGCGTGAAATTGGCAACCTTCTTGTTCAATTCCATGGGAATATCCTCTTTCGTTTGGATGATATGCATTGGCCATCAGCTTCGATTATTCCCGACGCGGTTGGCAGTTGTCATTGTGCATGCATCAGGCAGGAAACAAGAGGCGGCTGTCGGACAGATCTTACTCGCCCGATGGGCCAGCAAATCTGTATCCTCCAATTAGTGAGCATTATTGCTCACTATATGAAATAAATCTGACCGCTCCGTCAACAATCGTGATGGAATGCACTGATTTTGTCGTACTGCCTCCTATATAATCAGCCTTGTGAGTGGGCCTGTCGCCACTCTCCGAGGATGTCTCATCGAATGATTTCAGCGGTATCCACTTCCCCTCCCGTAATCACAAACGAAGGTCTAACAATTCCGATTACAGAGATACCGGAATTATCTGAACCGACCCCCGTCGCCCCCGCGCCCTCCCGCGCAGTCCCCGCGCGTGCGGAGGTTCGCATGGGCCGGGCCGTCTCCATCAGCGCCGGCATCAACTGGCTCACCGTCACCGTGATCGTCGCATTTCATATCGGCGCTCTGGCGGCGTTTTTCTTTTTCAGTTGGCAGCGCCTGGTGGTCATGCTGGTGCTCTACGTCGTAGCCATCAACCTGGGCATCGGCATGTGTTATCACCGCCTGCTCACCCATCGCGGCTACCAGGTTCCCAAGTGGCTTGAGTACGTCATGGCCACCTGCGCCACGCTCGCTCTTGAAGGCGGACCCATCTTCTGGGTAGCCACTCATCGCGTCCACCACCAGCACAGCGATCAGGAGGGCGACCCCCACAGTCCTCGCGAGGGCGGTTGGTGGGCCCACACCGGATGGCTGCTTTGGGGCAACGCCCTGCATGCGCAGACCGCTGTTCTTCAGCGCTACGTCCCCGACCTCATCCGCAGCCGTTTCCTCGTCTGGCTCAGCAAATACCACTGGATTCCGCTGGTCTCGAGCGGCGTAGCCCTCTTCGGTCTCGGCTGGATATGGGGCAGCTGGAAAAACGCCGTAGGCATGCTGCTCTGGGGAGCCTTCCTCCGCGTCACTCTCGGCCTGCACTCCACATGGCTTGTCAATTCGGCCACCCACATGTGGGGCAGCCGCCGATTTGCCACTCGCGACGGCTCGCGCAATAACTGGTGGGTAGCCCTGGTCAGCGGCGGCGAAGGCTGGCACAACAACCACCACGCCCACCCCGTTTCCGCCCGTCACGGTCTTCGCTGGTATGAAGTCGATCCCAACTTTTACGGCATCTGGATACTCTCCAAGCTAGGCCTCGCCCGCAAGATCTTTGTAGCCAAATACGACCGAGCCAACCCCAAACCAGCTGGCGGAAACTAAGGCGGACTACCCACACACAGTCAAATTCTCATCCAAATAAAATGGCGGCCTTCCCACCGGGGAAAAGGCCGCTTTTTTCTATCAGCGAAGTCCTTCGCAGTTTTGAAAAGGTACGGGATTTCTTGAGGAATGTATGAGCGAAGTAATGTCAACGCAACCGCGCCGGAGGTGCAGTGTTAGTTAGCCCCACGCTTCAGCGTGGGGAAAACGAATTTCACAGATCGTTACGGAGTCCCGTTGGGACGGTGCAAATACATTAACTAGAAATCCTACCCGCGTAGTTTCGCCCTCACCCACAAAACCCCAAACACCGGCAACGCCACTACCAGCACGAGCACCCCCGCCGGAAATCCAACCCATAAATAACTATCCGCGTAATTCACGGCATGGTGCCCAATCAAATTCCATCCCAGCAACGCAAAAATCGCCACGCACGTAGTCGCAAAAAAAGTAAAAAACCCCGCCGCAACCGCCAGCAGCAAACTCTGGAACAGCCCAAACCCCGCCAGAGGAAACCCCAGCACCGTCCCTCCGCCCGCGCGCCCGGATTTTGCGGATTCAGTCATGATCTCCACGGCCTCTGTCGTCTAGAATACAAGTTCATGGCCAGCGGCACACAAATCGAACTTTGGCCGGCGGAGAAGGTCGCCGCGCAGGCCACCGTATCCCAGGCCTCCAATGGCATTCACTACGCCGCCTGGGGCGAGACCCGTGTTCCTGACTCGGAGCTCGAGCACCTCGTTGGCGCCGTACCCGCCGCGCTCTCCGCCGCCCTCGCCCACCGCGCCTACTACTTCGTCCCCCTGGCCATAGCCGACACCGGCGAAATCATGATCGCCCCCGGCTACAGCGTCGATCTCGGCGACCGCGCCATCTGCCATCGCAACGCCATCTTCGGCTCCACTGAGGCGGTCTTCCTCTCCACCCGTCTCGTCGAAGACCGTTTCGGCCTCGCCTTTGAGTTCTTCATCAACGTAGCCCACAACTTTGTTGAGGCCGCCGGCGTCCCCGAGAGCTTTTCCTCCCTCGCTTGGTCGCAAGCTGAGGCCCAGGTCCGCGGAGAAACCAGCCAGGACGCCTGGGAAACCCGCCGCCGAGCCCAGGACGTCCGCGCCGGCCAAAAGTCCATCGACGAGCGCGCCCGCAACACCTACTACGAGTCCGCCTTCTCTGACACGCTGGCAATTTACATGCTCTCCATGGCCGTAGACTTCGACTACCACGACCTCCGCGAGCGCGAGTACCCGTTACTCGCCGCCAACGCCCTCGCCGAGCGTCTCCGCCACGTCTCCACCCTATTCCCCGCCAACCAAGGCTACGACTTCCAAATCCTCTACCGCCGCAAAGGGTAACAGCAGGTTTACAATCGCTGAAAGCAAGGAGCCAGTGATGCGCAAGCTGCTATTACTGTTCGCGTTCTTTTTATCAGTCACTTTACACGGCAATTGCCAGAAGCAAAACATTTACGACTGGACGAAGCTGATTGACGCAAACAAATGCGAAAAAGCAAATCAGTTATGTACGGCATTCGTCGATTCCACAATTACAGTTGAGAGAGCCGAAGCGCAGAAGTGTCTGTCCAACGTGGCACTTTGCGGACATGACATCATTCAACTGCAAGGAGACGATGCTGGCGGCGGAACAATGGCTGGCGGATTCACACCGGAAGCCGTAGATGAGGCGCTCGTCCATCTCAACCTAGGCATCAAAATCGCGCCACAGGACTTATCCATACATATGGGAAGGCTCCACGTTCTGGAAGTCTCCGTTCGTTATTCAGATATGGTCAAGGCGCTTGATGAAAGCTGTGATATTTACAAAGGGAAAGATGCTCTCGAAGCTTGGTTGGCCTATGCACCTGAGCTATATGACCTAAGGCAGTATCAAGTAGGACTTGATTTCATGAAGGTCTTAGACAAGCATTATCCGAATAATCCTGACGTCATTGGAAACATCGGGGCATTCCTGAATTCGCTCAAAAAAACTGACGAATCTATTCCTTATTTGCAGAAGGCAGTTCAGCTTGCCCCGGGCGATCCCATCAACGCATGGGATTTGGGTAGAGCCTATGATTATGCCGGCAGAATTGAGCTTGCAGACACTTGGTATCAAAAGGGAATTTCTCTCGAAACGGATACCGGTCGGCGCAAAAATAGCTCATGTTTATATGCCATCTTCATTGAGACAAAACTTCATGACAGCACACGAGCTTGCTCCTTGGAAAAGAAGAATTGCGAGGAGGATAAGCAAACAGCCTGCACTTCACCTGTCGGACCTAATAAGCAGGCCAAATAGCGAACCCGATGTCAGGCGCCGGTTGCCCCAGGTCTCGATTCTGAGACCTGGGATTCTCTGATCCATTGCGGAAAATAACCTTCCGCCGCCACACAATAGAAATAGCCAGCAGAACAGGGCTTTCCATTCCCTATTCCCTAACCGCCGGCACCTGAGGGCTCTCAGCCGTCCTGATCTTTAATATCCCATTCACAATTCTTTCTCGCGTTTTTGATCTCTGAACGGCCCGAATATGTAAGTTTAGGGGCTCGGAGGTAAACACGTGAAAACATCCCCATTCACGATCGCTCTTTTGCTTGCCGCCACGCTGGTTTTGCCGGCAGGATCATCCGCCCAGGAACAACCCCAAGGTGGCAATTCCCGCCATTTTGATTTCCAACCGGGCACTCTGGTGCTTAGTCGCAGCGTATATGTTGGAACGGCCTCAACAGTGACAACCGGCGAGGCGCTGCCGCTGGGATGCCTCGGAGGCTCAACCGGATTAACCGTCGATGTGCCGACCACGACCGGCGGCACGGCGGCCGTAGCGGTCCCCTGCGGCATCGCAACAGACAACGGTGAATACCCTAATCTGTTCGACTCGCACAACGTCTGGAATAACTCCAATTCGGATGGCAGTTTTGGAGTCACTTCACCCATCTTTCTGGATAACGTCACGTCAGATGGCCAGCTGCTCGGAACTCTTCCCGTCCCCGCCGGCGAGGCGGTCACCAGCTTCAGTTCGAAATCGGAGCTTGCTCTGAACCGCTCCATCAACGGACGCTCCATTACCTTCATGGCCTATCGGGGCGGCGTCGGATGCGGAGGCACTGCGGTTTCGCCCACCAGGCCCAACTTGCTCGATGTCTCGGCTTCCAATACGCCGGGCGTCTGCGATCCCACGAATCCAGTCATCACGACCTTTGAGAGCAATCCCGTTGCGCCCGCGGCATATTACCGCGCGGTTGCTGAAGTCGACGCGGAAGGACACTTCAGCTTCACCAACGGAAACGCTTACAGCGGCGATAACGGCCGCGCAGCCATCAAGGGCGGCAACGACTTCTTTTACATGGTCGGGAACGACAACTCCGGCGACCTGTCAAAGAAGCAGGTGTCGACGACACTGGATGGGATTGCACTGTCCAATGCAACGGGCGCTGAATTGCTTTTTCCCGGTCAGCCCCCGCCCACCCCGCCGAACATCGACATGATTGGCCGTCTCCTGTTTTCGGGCGACAAGCCCGGCAAGGACACCAACTTCCGCGGCCTGACGATCTTCAATAACACGCTTTATGTCAGCAAGGGCAGTGGCGGCAATGGAATTAATACCGTATATCAGGTGGGCAGCGCAGGAACGCTGCCGACCGGCTCCGCTACCGACCTTGCGGCAGTGCCCATTACCATCTTGCCGGGATTCCCCAACACGGCTGCTAGCACATCCACTGCATTCCCCTTCGGGATCTGGTTCGCCGATGCCAACACCCTTTACGTTTGCGACGAGGGTGATGGAACGCTGGTGACGCCTGCGGTCAATGGCAACGTGGCTGACGCCCAATCGCTGGCCACTGCCGGCCTGCAGAAATGGCGCCTGATCAGCGGATCCTGGGTGCTCCGATACATTCTGCAGGATGGATTGAATATCGGCGTGCCGTATGGAGTTCCACGGTATCCAGCCGCGCTCGATCCGGCCACGGGCGGTTGCCGCAACATAGCCGGACGGCACAACGACGACGGAACGGTGACCATCTTCGCCATCACTTCCACAATCAGCGCCAACGGCGACACTGGAGCTGATCCGAACAAGCTCGTGACGGTCACGGATCGAGTGAGCGACGCAACCTTGCCGGCAACAGACGACCGCTTGGGCCATTTCAAGATCATTCGAAGCGCCAAAGCTCGTGAGGTGTTCCGCGGAGTTGCATTGGCTCCCGAAGACCGGGGCGAGCAGTAAGAGTTGCAGCAGGTTGTCCCAGGTCTCATTCTCCGTGGCGGATGGGGCCTGGGACCCAATCGGAGCGAGTGGGAGCGGGGTACCCACAACGTGGGTCGAGGCTCCTGAAATCCGATGCATTAAACAGATCTGGCCTTTAGGCCCGGTTCTTGTCCCGTGCAATACTCCGCAGCTGAAGCCATCGACCGCGAATGCCTGCATTCAGAGGCCTGAAAACCTCTGTTCATTCCCCAAAAAACCTTTATCGCAAACGACTTATCCCGCCTGCTCATTCCAGCGCTGCTCGTTCACCCCCTTCACCAGCAGCCAAAGGTAGAACGATGCTTCCGCGAGGACGCCAACGGCCACATTCCACGGCGACAGGTAGTCCGCGAGCGGTGGTAGCAGGTAGGTGATCCAGCACAAACCGGCCAGCGCCATCAGCGCACCCAGATTACGTGGCAGAAAGGTCGACTTGAAAATGAGGTAGCCGGCCAGCAGGCAACTGACTCCTGCAAGCACCAGGGCGATGTCGACGGCCCGCGGATTCAATCGCAGAGCCTCAAAAACGAGTCCCACGAGATTGATCGACGCCGCGAGCAATGCGACGCTCCTGTTCACCGGCTTGAAGATCGTAAACAGCAGTAGCGTCACAGCTACCATGCCCAGGATCGCGATGTAGCCCACGGCGTAATTCAACCAGCCGTGAAACAGCGTCTCGCCGGCTGCTGCCGTCACTAAACTGAATAAATAAAAGCCACCGGCCACTCTGGCCCTGAAACGCAGCGATGCATTTTTCATCCGCAGATCCTCCGCTAACACGCATTCCTGCTCGTTAGATACGTTCACGCCCATCACCGGGTCAAAGAATTCGCACCGCCGCGTCGGAAGACCTGAAATTCTCAACTCAATTGCAAAAAATAACCCTCCACCGGCGCACAATGGAAGTAGGCTGAAGAGCGTGGTTTTACTAACCCCTAACCACTGAACGCCACCCCCCCGGGGGTCCGGTTCCCTGTTTGTTCGCCCATTTTCTATCATTAAGTGATGATTCTAAAGGCATTATTCGTATTCTATCGATTTCAAAAAGTGCCAAATTATGCCCGAAAAACGCTGAATTATGCCTGATTTGTGTACGCAATCCGCCCTTCGCTGATCGTCCAGCGCACTTTCCCCTGCATCTCCCACCCGTCGAACGGCGTATTGCGTGACTTCGATTTCGTCTCACGAGCGTTATAAGTCCACACAGCCTTGGGATCGAAGACGACCACATCAGCAAAGCTGCCGACGATGAGCGCTCCGCGACCCTTCAAGTTCAGCAGCGCCGCGGGCTGCGCGCTCAGCAGGCTCAGAACGCGTCCCAGCGGCATCTTCCACTCCTTGTGCAGCCAGCGCAGGCTGAGGCCGAGAGCGGTCTCCAGGCCCGTAATCCCGTTAGGCGCATTCTCAAACTCCACTTCTTTCTCGTGCACGGCATGAGGTGCATGGTCGGTGGCGATCGCGTCCACCACTCCGTCGAGGATGGCTTCGATCATTGCGTCTCGATCGGCTGCCGACCGCAGCGGCGGGTTCATCTTGGCGTTGGTGTTGTAGAAGCCCACATGCTCCTCGGTAAGCAGGAAGTGGTGCGGCGCAACCTCGCAGGTAACGCGCAATCCGCTGCGCCGTGCCTGTCTAACGGCAGCCAGTGCCGCAGCCGTCGAGGTGTGAGCCACGTGCAAATGAGCGTGCGAGTCGCGCAACTCTGTCACCAGGCGAATATCCCGCTCCACCATGCCCGACTCAGCCTCCGGCGGCATTCCGCGCAACCCCAGCTTGAACGACATCGCTCCCAGGTTCATGCTGGCGCGCTCCGTCAGCCGCGTATCCTCGGCGTGCTGTATCACGCACAAGCCCACGCGCGCCGCGGCAGCCAGTGCCTCGCGCATAACATTATCTTTAAGAATGGGCCGCCCATCGTCAGTCACGGCCACAGCCCCGGCGGACTTCAGCGCCGCATAGTCGTTGATTGCCTCGCCCTTTGACCCGCGTGTAGCTGCGGCGATAGGGAAGACCCGAACAGCCGCCTCGCGCTCCGGCGTCTGCATCCAGCGAGTGACCTCGACCGAATCATTCACCGGCGTAGTATTCGGCATCGCCGCAACAGCTGAAAATCCTCCCGCCGCCGCCGCCGCTGTCCCGCTGGCGATGGTCTCCTTATATCCTTGCCCAGGCTCGCGCAAGTGAACATGGATATCGATCAAACCCGGTGACACGGTCAGGCCCGTAGCATCCAGCACCTCTGCGCCATTGGCACCCTTCAGCTTGCCCGGACCGGCAATCTCGGCCACTTTGCCGTCCTTGAGCAGAAGGTCCTTAAGAGCATCCACGCCCGCCGCAGGATCGACGAGCCGTCCGCCGCGAATCACCAGAGCCGTCATGCGCGGCCTCCCTTCTCTGGCGCGGTCGTCAGAGCTCGCTCCACCACCGCCATGCGAATCGCGACCCCATTCCGCACCTGTTCGAGAATCGCCGACTGCGGCCCATCGGCCACACCGGCGGTCACCTCAAGCCCCCGGATGATAGGTCCCGGGTGCATCACGATTGCATTTGGAGCATGCGTCGCCAGCCTCGGGCCGGTGAGCTGGTAGTTGGCCTTGTATTCATCCAGATCAAGTTGCAGTCCAGCCAGCCGTTCGGCCTGAATGCGCAACATCATCACCACCTGCGACTGTGCGATTGCGGCTTCAAAATCCCGCTCGATTGTGATGCCAGGTCCCGCATCCGCAGCTAGTTCCGGCAGCAGTTCTTTGGGACCGCAAAGCACGACGCGCGCGCCGAGCCGCGGCAGCAGCATCATGTTGGAGCGAGCCACGCGGCTGTGCAGAATGTCGCCTACGATGGCTACTGTGATTCCGGCAAGAGTATCGGCCGAAACAGTAGAAACGCCGGACCGCAGGTGAGTCAGAATCGTGCGTAGGTCGAGCAGCGCCTGGGTGGGATGCTCGTGCATGCCGTCCCCGGCATTGAGCACCGGCAGACCGGTCTCGGCCTCCAGCAGCCATGCTGCGCCGGAGGAGTTATGGCGCAGAATAATGGTCTCCGCACCCAGGGCCCGCAGCGTCAAGCCAGTATCCTTCAGCGTCTCGCCCTTTTCGATGCTCGAGCTGAGGCTTGAAACCAGCGCAGTGTCGGCGCCCAGTGCTTTAGCGGCAAGCTCAAAGCTGGTGCGGGTCCGCGTGGAGGACTCATAGAAGAGCAACGCCACGCGCCGCTTGGCCAGGATGCGATCCCGAACCAGCCGGTCCATCTTTTCCAGTTCCGTTGCGCGGGTGAGAATGTGGCTCAAGCCGTCCAGAGTCAAGTCCGATGCCGAGAGCAGGGATCCCGGATGATGAGGGAAGGGCGATGCTGGCACTGGCGGAGTATGAATCTGACGGCGGACTTGCGTTGCAGTTGGGTTCATCGTTCTCTAGCCTCCAGCTTCGAACCTCCGGTGATAAGCCAAAGGAGGGAAGCTGTCTAACTCAGTCCACCCGTTCGACCAGCAGTACCTGCTCGTCTTCGTCGACCTCGCGGAACTTTACCTCAATGATCTCGCGGCTGCTGGTGGGCACGCGCCTGCCGATATAGGTGGCCTCGATGGGCAGTTCGCGATGGCCACGGTCGATAAGGATGGCCAGTTGAACGCGTCGCGGCCTGCCGTGGTCAAAGAGCGCGTCGAGCGCGGCTCTGACCGTGCGGCCGGTGTAGAGCACATCATCGCACAGCACAACGTCGCGCCCGTCGATATCGAAACCGATAGCCCCTTCGGTAACCACCGGGCGCACACCCGCGGTGGACAGATCGTCGCGGTAAAACTGAATGTCCAGCATGCCGGTATCGATGGGGCGCTTCTCAATTGCCGAGATCAGTTTGCCCAATCGTTCGGCCAGGGGAATGCCGCGGCGCTTGATGCCGACCAGCGCCAGGTCATCGCTTCCGTTGCTCTTTTCAACAATCTCGTGGGCCAGGCGTACCAGTGTGCGCTCGATCTCCGAGGCGGACATCAGCCTGCCTTTCACGCGCAGGCCGGGTTTGTCTTGGGCTTCGCTCATAATTTTCTCGCCGCTCGTCTATCGCAGGATGATACGAGGGATTGCCGCTCCGGGGCAAGTTGTGGAGAAGTGAATCAAAATGTGCAGCTATGGAAGTGGGATTCTTCCGCAGGGCGAACGGCCTCTTGCGGAAGGCTTGATGAGGTTCTAAACCTCCGGCCGGCGGGTACGGGCCACCAACCGGGCCCCCAGAGCTCCGCCGCCGACAGCAAAGAGAATCAGTACTGCAAGAAAAAAAAGAATAAAACTCAACATCATTCCGGCTCGACCTTCAGGGGAAAGCAGCCAAGCCCTTATGTCAATTCCCATAGATGCCCATTGCTGGGCGATTAGCGGTGTCACCCGCTGTTGCACCGAATCCTGCCAGAGGTCGTCGAATTGTTTGCCCTGATGAAGGATGAAGCGCATCACGAACAATGAGATTCCGGTAGCCGCAGCCGCAGTCCAGGCGCCCAGCAAGCCGGTAACCAACCCGATGCGGGCCCCAGCTCCGATGGTGATCCAGCCAGACCGCTGGCTCCGCATATACAGCACAACGGCCCATGAAGCCGCAGCTGAGATCCACAAGAAACACAAGATGCTCACTGGAGACATGATGGAGCACAGCAATCCTGCCGGGACTGCCAGTATGAGGGCCGCGCGCAGGGCAGGCCTCCACGACACCTCGCTTGCATCGCGCACCGCCTCACTCCACTGCTCCGGCTGGGCCTGTCCGGCAACGCCTTCCGACGTGTACAGCAGTTGCGGCAGACCGCAGGCGGGGCAGTAGCAGTCGTCCGTCTGGACGGTTTGGTGGCAACGGGAGCAGGTAATTTCCATACTCTAAGAGCCTATAGCATTTCCCCGCTGCGTGGCGTGCTCCAGCTTCGCCGCCACCACGGCCTCGGCCGCTTTCACGGTCTCTTCCAGAGTCATGTGGGTCGAATCCAACAGCACGGCGTCCGGGGCAGGTTTTAGCGGCGAGTCAGCGCGGTTGCGGTCCCGTTCGTCGCGTGCGCGAAGATCGCGAATTACCTCTTCCTGTTGGATTGCCGGCGCGGGTCCTAGCTGATCAAAGCGCCGCAGACCCCGAACTTCTGGCGCGGCGTCAAGAAAGATCTTTATCTGCGCATGCGGAAAGACCACGGTGCCGATATCGCGGCCTTCCATCACGACCCCGCCCTGGGCGCCCAGCTGCTGTTGCAGCCGCACCATCCAGGCACGAATGCCGGGAGAGACGCTTACGCGCGAGGCTGCATCTGTAACAGTTGGATTGCGAATCAGGCCGGTTACGTCTTCGCCGTCGAGCAGGACGCGATTCTCCTCCTCGCCAGGCTCCAGACGGATGGTGGTATGAGCGGCAAGTCTTTCAAGGTTCTCGCTCTCATTCAAAGACAGTCCCGCCCGGAGGGCCTTCAGGGCGAAGGCGCGATACATAGCGCCCGTTTCCAGGTTCAGCAGGCCAAAATGCTTTGCTAGGCGCCGTGCAACTGTGCTCTTTCCCGCTCCCGCCGGACCGTCAATGGCTACGATCAGGTTGCGGACCGGCTCACTGCAGGGCAAGAAACCTTCTTCCGCATTCATCAGCGCTTCTTCGTTCCTTGCTTGGGCCGTGAGGTATAGCCAATCCGGCTATTCTTCACCGCTTTGGCGCCAGCTGCAAGAGCTGGTTTGCGGCTTACACGTGAGGTTGCGCTTGTCTTGGCCGTGGCCTTGGCGCCGGTGGTGTGGCCGTTACGCCGTCCCCACGCCGGGGCGGAAGACTTTGCGGCACGTGCACCGGAGGAGCCATTGGACGGACGAGGAGCGCCACCTTTTGGCCGCAAGGCGGTCTTGGAGCCAGTGGCGGAGTGTGCTCCATTCCGCTTAGTGCTTGAGCCAGCATTCGAGCCCCAGCGCTTGCTTGCCGGCGCCGGCCGCGTGCCGGCTACTGGCCGACGGGCCCCTGAGGTGCGGGATTCAGGGCTTGGGCGCCGGGCCGGATGGCTGCCGTTGGACGGTTGCGTCGGCTTTCGGTCGCGCGAGTGGGTGGTTGGCCGGCTGAAGTGGGGTCGTGCCACAGCGGCCTTCGAGTCGGAAGCAGGCTTGCGCAACTCGGGAGGTCTGGAAGTGACAGACTCCGATGCGGGGTATGGATTAGTTGAGGCTGACGGGATTGGTGAGGCAAGAGTCCGCGCCTCAAACTCGAATGCGTCCTTCTCGTGGTCCCGTGAGCGTAGAAAACTCGATGAGGCCATCATTGAAGAGCTGGAATAGGAGGTAGGAGCTTCAGCAAACTCCGGAAGCGTGCCAGCAACGTAAAAATGCGGTGCGTGTCCCAGAGAGATTGTATGCACCTGGCGAGTGGCTACGAGTCCGCGAAGTACCTCGCGAACTTTGCTGCGAGCGGTAAGCGGCGCCAGGAAAAGCTCGACCTCTTCCATGCTGGCCGCGATAACGGCCTGCAGATAGATGGAGGCAAGCACCGAGATCGCCGTCACCTGCGAAGTGGATGCGCCTTCGGCAATGGCTTTCTGGTAACGTGTGCGAAGCAACTGCCATTTGGCCGTCTGGCCGGGGGCTGATACGACCGGGATAATGCGTAGCTGCTGCCAGAGTTCGGTGATGGCGCGCAGAACAGCGCCTTCCGTCACTTCCCTGCCCAGCGCGCGTTTCAGCTCAGGGATGGTGGCATCGCCCGCCTCGAGAAGCTTGTAAGCCTGGACGGCCAGTTGCGAAACCTGGCGCGAACCCGTCAGTTGCGGGCTGCGACGCCAGTCGCGATCGCCTCTGAGGGCATACACGTAGGGCAGAACCCAGCTGGCAACCACAAAGTCAGGCTGTTCGCCTGGCAGGCCCAACAGGTTCAGCCGCACGGCCACGCCGTCGGTCTCAAGACGCACCAATAGCTCTTCGGCCACCTGGACCAGTCTTGGATTGGGAGAAGAGTTACGCTCGCCTGCGAAGGCCTCAACAAACGAAGGCGCTATCGAAGACGAGTACTGCCGCCGGGGCAAGAAAAGACATAAGCCAGTCTCCTCAATCCACGTCCGGGCGTCCTCCATTACGAGTGTCCCGTGACCGTTCAAGCGCATCCGTTCGGCGCGCGACGCTTCCAATTGCTCTGATGTCAAAGAAAAACCTCACTTCCAGGCTGGCGCTGGTGCCGGGCTACCATCACTCCTGAGAGGATGCTAGCCACCTTCCCGGCATTCTAGATGCGGTGGAAGGCCCGCTGTATCTCCTTCCAAGAATACAACAAAGCGATAGGACGTCCATGCGGGCAGCTGGTCGGATGACTGGTTTTTCCGAGTTCCGAGAGTAACCACCCCATCCGAACTGGGTCGAGAGCGGTATTTATCTTGATAGCGGAGTGGCAGGCGATGGAGGCGGCAATTCGTGTGCGGATAGCCGTAAGGTACTCATTCTGCTTAGGTTCTTCTGAATCTGAGCTGGATTGCTCAATTACCTCGGCCAGCATGCGTTCCAGAGCTGCTCCTTCCAGTCCCACGGGTGCCGCTTTTACCGCAAGTGTCTGAGGACCAAAGGGTTCTACTTCAAAACCGTTCAGGGCAAGCTCTTCTGCGATGCGAGCGAAGACCACCATCTGCCAGGGTTTGAGTTCTACCAGCAGGGGCATTAGTAACCTCTGGCGCTGTACCTTCTCAACCTGGCGGTCGCGCAAAATTTTTTCAAAAAGAACTCTCTCGTGTGCCACATGCTGGTCAATTATCCATAATCCGTCGTCTCCCGCAGCCAAAATGAACGATTCTCGCAATTGCGCCAGGGGACGGAGCGATCCCAACTGATTCAGGTTGGCGGCAGCCTGCTCAGCCTCCACCTGGGCGGTCACCGTCGCTGGGCTTGGTCCCCCGTCCGGTGCGCTACCGGGACTTGGGGAGCAACCTTCCTCAACGGGTAAGCTAGCCGGCTGAAAGAGTGCCGCCGCAGCCTCGCCCCACGCCTTCTGGTCCTGGCTCTCCCATCCGCCGGGCTGTAAAACCCGAGGATCAAACGGCAGCGTGTCGGGAAACGGGGTAGGAACCCGTGGGGTCAGTTGGAAGGTTTCCGCGTCTGCCCCGGCGCTTTGAGAGGCGGGAAAATCGGAATCCGGCAGTGGAGCACTCTGTGGCGATCCGGGCAACGGCGAAGCTGCAGGGGGCATTAGCGAAGGACTGGCCGCTGGCGCTGAATCCAGCGCAGCCAGGAATCCAGCGGCTGGGCGAGCCTTAATCAGAGCCGTCCGCAAACTGTCACGAACAAAGTCGTGGACCAGGCTCTGCTGGCGAAAGCGCACCTCGGTTTTGGCGGGGTGCATGTTCACGTCCACCTCTTCGGGCGGCATCTCAAGAAAAAGCAGCACCACTGGAAAGCTGGTGGGAGGAATCACGTTGCGATAGGCCTCAGTAATCGCGTGCATTAGCAGCCGGTCGCGGATGAGGCGCTTGTTCACGAAAATATAAATTGAGTTGCGATTGAGTTTTTGCAACTCCGGCTTGGAGTAAAAGCCGCTCAGGCGCAAAACGCCCGGATTGCGCACCGGCTCGTCGGGGTCCTTTTTCCAGGGCGGTGCCTCGGGCAGACCGGCGTGGGCCAGCGGGGTTTCGGCGGCCACGGGCAGCAACTGCGCCAGCGTCTCCTTACCAAAAATTTGGTAGATGCGCTCGGCGGTGCGCGCAACTGGCGGCGCGGAGACGATGGTGTGTGTAGCGGAGATCAGCTCAAAGTGCTTCTCTGGGTGTGCCAGGGCATAGTGGGTCACAAGCGCCGTCACGTGGGCCAGTTCAGTACTCTCGGCGCGCAGAAACTTGCGTCGGGCCGGAGTGTTGAAGAAGAGATCGGCGACGGCCAGGGTGGTTCCGCGGGGCGAGGCAGCGTCGTCCACGTGCAGAATCTTGCCACCCGCAATCTCGACGCGGGTGCCGGTGGCCTCCTCGCCTGTAGCCGTTTCGAGCGTTACGCGGGCTACGGAGGCGATCGACGGAAGCGCTTCGCCTCTGAAGCCAAGAGTCGCGATGGAAAGCAGGTCGCTGGCCGTGCGCAGCTTGGAGGTCGCGTGGCGCTCGAAGGCCAGCAGCGCATCGTCGCGGCTCATGCCCTGGCCGTCGTCGCTGATGCGGATCAGCCGCCGTCCGCCCGCCTCGACCTCAACCCGAATGCGGTTGGCTCCGGCGTCCAGGGAATTTTCCATCAACTCCTTCACCACTGAGGCCGGCCGGTCCACCACCTCGCCTGCGGCGATCTGGTTGGCAACTTGGTCGGGAAGAATGCGGATGCGGCCCATAGCTCCTTAGGGTAACGCAGGGATGGGTGGAATGTAGCCGTTGAAAACACGGTACAAATACCTTAAGAAGACCGCTTTTGGTACGATGACCAATATAAATCCCTAGAGGAGTAAAGCAATCCATGAGAGTTGGAATGATTGGAACGGGCGCAATCGCCGGCAAGCATGCGCAGGCCTACAAGAATATTGGCTATCGGGTTTCGGTTTGCACGGATATAAGTGCCGAACGAGGGCATGAGTTTTCAAAAATATACGGTGCCGAGTTTGTCCCGTCAGCCGAGCAACTCTGCAGCCACCCCGAGGTGGACTTTGTCGACGTTTGCACACTGCCGAATTATCGGCTTCCAGCGGTCGATTTATGCGCGAAGTATGGCAAGCATGTGCTGGTGCAAAAGCCGATGGCGATTGAGCTTGAGACTGCCGAGAGGATGATCGTTCTTGCACGAGACGCGGGGATTCAGCTCGGGGTGGTCAGCCAGCATCGCTTTGACGACTCGGTGCTGTTCTTGAAGCGAGCCATCGCCGAGGGGCGGTTAGGAAAAATTCTCGAAGCAGACGCGTACGTAAAGTGGTATCGCTCCGCCGAATATTATGCGCCGAAGATTAAAGGAAGTTGGGCCGGCGAAGGCGGAGGCGCCTTGATCAATCAGGCAATCCATCAGATTGATGTTCTTTTGTACTTGATTGGCCCGGTGGATGAGATCTTCGCGCAATGGCAGCTTGGAGCTTTGCACAAAATCGAGTCGGAAGATTCGCTGAATGCTCTTCTGCATTATTCGTCAGGGGCCCTGGGCGTGATTCAAGCAGCAACGTCCTATTGGCCTGGATTTCCCGAGAGAGTTGAGATTCATGGAACCAAAGGGAGCGCGGTCATCACAGGCGATCAACTGACGGCGTGGGACGTGCGGGACGACTCAGGCGAAGCTGCCCCGCTTGCGCATCACGCCGCCACAGGAGCGTCCGATCCTATGGCCATTTCTCTCCTCACCATCGAACGGCAACTGCTTGACTTTGGAGAAGCCTGCGCAACTGGAAGGCCCCCTGCGTGCACGGGCATGGATGGATTCAGAGCGCTCCAACTGGTCAAGAGCATCTATGTGTCGTGTGCCGAGCGAAGGAAAGTTGAGATTATGCCGATCGTAATTTAGTGCGATTCCCATCCGGCATTTTGTCATCAATGCGATGGGGCCTCTCCAAATACAGGAGGGGCCCGATCGCTTTTTGTGCGGCAGTAGGGTGCTTACTGCACTGTGAGCACTAATTTGGCGGTGTTTGTGAGCGACCCTGACGACGCTGCCACAACAATTGTCGTCGTCGTGGGAGGAGGCGGAGCAGCACTTGAGGGCGACCCGCAGCCTGTAAACAAGCTCAGGCCAACTACGCTTGCCGTGAGCAACAGCACCATCTTCAAGCGGCGGTTTCTAAAGCCAAAGAAGCAGAACGCAGTTGCCAGCGCCGCTCCCTGAAACAGCGGGCTGGAGTCGTGAGGAACGGCTGACGAAGATCCGGTCGACGTAATCGTGAGCGTCGTTGTTGCTGGCGTAACAGCAGTCGGTGTTACGCTTTCCGGAGAAAAACTGCAACTAGAGCCTGCGGGCAAGTCAGAACAGCCCAAATTAACCGAGGAGCTGAACCCATACTGCGAGGATACGGTGATGCCTACTGTAGCTCCCGCTGCGCCGGGCGTGACGCTGATGCTTGGTGAAGCGGTGGCAACGGTAAAGTTGGGCGGCGCTCCGTTCGGGTTAATCACGTATATGGCTGCGCTCGTCGGGCTGGCCGCCGCATAGCCGTTCACTGTGGCATAGGCTGTCACCTCAAGCGTAGAGGAGACATTAATCGGACTGGAATTGGAGTAAACTGTCGAATTGGAATTGGGCTGACTCGCATCAGTGGTGTAGTAAATCTGCGCCGCCGCGGAAGTGGGTGTGCTGAGCGATACCGTCGGTCCTGTTGTATACATGCCGGCCGGTGGCGTAAAAACAGGCGCAGCTACTTGCGAGCCAGGCACCACGACTAAAATCGGATCGCTCACGGTCCTGCCGGAGGAGTTCGTGGAGTAGAGCGTATACTCCTGGGTTTGCGTGGGGGAGATCGTCACGCTTCCGCTGCCACTCGTCAGCCTGACAGGACCAATGTTGTCAATGAAATCGTAAGAGTCTCCGGTCACGCTGAAATTGAAAGTGACTGCGGTTCCAGAGCTGACGCTGGTTGCCGTCGCGCTAAAACTATTGATCACCGGCACGGTTCCCGGATTTGCCGAATAAGCCGTCACGGCATCCCATCCGGGAAATTCAGGCGTCGACTGAATGACTTCGAAATCCGTTGATTGAATTTCGTTTGGGCCATAATGCCAATTGCCCAAATCTGTGAGATCCCAGCGCGGATCGGTATCGCCGACAACAAAGAAGTTGCCTCCATTGTCAGCCAGAATCAGCCCATAATTCTTCATCGCTGTGAAAATGATCTGGTTTGTCTGGGAGTAACTGGAAATATTTTTGCTGGCCTTCAATCGTACGCGCATCCCCATCGGACTTAGGGAAGTGGTGTCATGGCTTGCGGCATGGACGGCCGGCAAAACAAAATATCCGCCGTTGATATCTCCAGCTGAAGTTTCTACCGAAAAACGAAATGCGTGATGGATCGCTCCGGAAGCAACTTCGTCGTAACGCACCAGCCCTGCAAAAATCGATAAGCCTGCAGCATCGCCTGAAGTCCAGCCCCAGGGCCGGTGCTCATTGGTGGTCATGTCCCAAATCGTCTCGCTGTAAGCGTCGTAGAGCCCGTTGCAGCGATTGGTTTGGTAGGTTTCATAGAGCCAGCACGTAGCGCGATCAAGCACCAGCGTGTGCGCATCGTCGATATAAGTATCCGGCCACCCTGAGCAGTCGGCGGGAGCGCCTTCGATTGGGACGGTGTCTCCGCTTGGATACGGCGCCACAACAACGTCGCTGTCTGCGTAGGCTTCAAACACATTGAGTGGTACTGAGGGGGTAGCCGTTGAGTCCACGACAATATAAGGAATGCCGCCGTCGCTGGGAGAAGGTCCAAAGACCGAATGCAGCGTATAGGGCGTGCCACCGTCGTTCCATTGCGCGGCGATGGCGGCTGAATTTGGATCTACGGGCGCACTTGCGATGTTGGTGTTCCAGGCATTGGTCGATGGAAACGGAACAAATCCATTTAGATTTCCGCTGATGCCGTCGGTCGTAGGAGTACCGAGTGAGATGCCGGCGCAGGTTTGGGCGCATGCGGTCCCATTGAAAAGAATAAAAATGCTAAAAACAAACAACGCGTTTAATAGCGAACAAGACTTCATCAAGGCGAAGTTCAACCGAGGAGTTTCCATTCGTTCTCCATAAGTTTCAGGCAAATACCTACAGCCAATTCAATTTATGCCGTCACACACGCCCGGCAGAATCGTCAAATTATCCACGCCAGAACTTTACAGTCTGTTTCGCGATTTTACAAGTAAGCATCAGGAGTTGAACTCGTCTTACGGGCGGAGAAGATGCGGTCCTAGGCAAAGACCAATACAACGACTGCAATTCAGCTTGCCACCAATGCAACGGGGCCTCTCCGTGTGGAAAGGCCCCGTTGGTTACGTTCAGTTGTTGATGCGGTTGATTACAGGCTCTGCATCTGGGTCAGCGTAAACGACGTGCTTGCTGTCGGCGCACCCGATGAATCAGTGCCGGTAACCGTCACCGTAACGGTGTTGGGCAGGCTTCCAGGCGTTCCGCAACCGGTGAACAGGCTCAGGCCGATCACGCTGGCTCCAAGCAGAACGATCAGTTGCAGGTTGCGGCGCTTTCTCAAGCCAAAGCAGCAGAGAGCGACTGCCAACGTTGCTCCACCCGGCAACAGCGGGAAGGAGTGGTTCGATGAATTACCACCCGAGGAAACCGTCAGTGCCGATACTCCAGGCACGCCGACAGCTACCGCAACGGCGGATGGGCTGAAGGAGCAGAGATCGCCCGGGGGCAATCCGCTGCAGCTCAGGTTAACTGTGCCAACATACCCGTTCACCGAGCTGACAGATATGCTCAGGGCGCTCGCATTGCCGCCTGGGTTGATGGTAACCATTGCCGGAGTAGCGGCCAGTGTGAAGGTGACCGATACGTTATAGTTGGCATTTGCAACTGTGCTCGTGCTGTAGCCGACTGCTGTGGCTACCGCATTAAGCACTGTCGCACCGCCGGTTAGGGTGTAGGTGCAGGGACCGCCATTGACGCCAACTGCGCACGCGATCGAGGTGCCGGTTGTATCGCCATACCAGTCGCCGCCCGGAGTAGTTCCGTCGGTGGTGTAGTAGATGAATGGTGTGTCGCCATCCTGGTTGATGTCGATAGGTTCAAAGGACGGATCTTCTGAAATGGTGATGACCTGTCCCAGTTCATAGCTTCCGCTGGCCGGAGCAAATGTCGGCGCAGGGGCTTGTGAATTGACGATATAAACGGCTGAACCAACTCCGCTGGGTGTGCTGATGGTTCCAGTCAGATCAACCGCGATGGCGTTGATCTGTTCACCAGGCAGATAGGTGTTCGGATCGGGTGTGGTGCCCGTGATCGTGATGGCTCCGGTGTAAATCTGCGTTGTGCCTTGCGGGACTCCGCCGACTTCTGCCGGTTCAGTTTCATCAGTGGTGTAAAAGATCGTCGCGCCCGGATATCCAGGATCGCTGATCGTTACGCTGATGATGGTGTTGTAGGTTCCAGTCGCCGGGGCCAGAACGGGAGTCGGCAGCATCGCATTAGCCGTGTAAATTGTGCACCCAGCGCTAATGTTCAGGCCAGCCGAGTTCATTGCGTAGAGTGTGAAGGTCTGAGTATTCGTGATGGTGGCGCGGACGTAACCGCTGCCAAGGCCGTTTGTTCTGAATGGTCCGGCGTTGTCGACGTACTGGTATCCGGCGATGGGGCCGGCGCTTATGTTGCTCACAAAATAGACCGGAGTTCCCGGGTTTACTTGAGAGCCGCAGAGCTGAGGACCAAAGCCGCCTCTGTCGTAATACGCGCCAAAGGCGTTGATTGTCGGCGCGGGGCCTGAGGTGCCGGTATCCCCGTCAGACGGATATTTGCCGCCGCTGCCGGCCGTAATGCCGGTGCCTTCCGGTCCAAGCCCGCCTGCGACCACCGTACCTATTGCGGTTGGAACGTCTGGGTAACCCGGATCACCAGCAGCGGTGACGCCGTTCTCAACATCCCAGACCGTGTAAGGCGCTGAATTCGCATCCAAGTAGGAAACTGATTGAGCAGCTGTCCAGTCGCCGCTTGCCAGGTCGGTTTGGTTGACGTCCTCGTTGCTCATTTGAACGACTTCGAAGTCAGCCGATGTGATATAGCAAGGCGTACCTACCGCATGTTCCGCATTGCCGCAGTCGATCGGGCCGCCACCGTGCCAATTGCCCAGATCGTCTGTATTCCAGCGCGAATCCGTGGTGCCGGTGACAAACATGTCACTGCCATTGTCCGCAAGGATCAAGCCATACTGCATCATTGCGGTCAAAAGGGTCTGGTTGATCGGTGAGAAGCTGCTGATGTCAGTGGTCGGATTCAGGATCATCCTCATACCCATGACATTCAGGTATTTGTAGTTGTAACCACCACTCGCACCGTGGCCGGCAGGAAATACGAAATAGCCGCCGTTGCCATCGCCCTTTGTCCGGTTCACCGTCATGCGGAATGCATGCTGGACCCCGGCGGGGTTAACGACTGCGCAATTGCCATCATTATTGACATCGTCGACGTCATTTACGTACGTCGAACATGCCTCGTCGAATTTTACGAGTCCGGGCCATACTGGCAATCCGGCTGCATCGGTTGAGGTCCAGCCATAAGGACGAACCTCGCCGTATTCCAGATCCCAAATAGCCTGGCCGCCGGCAGAGATCACGCCATCGCAGCGGCTGGTCAGATAGGTTTCATAAAGGAAGCATTGATTGCGATCGACAATCAGCATGTGCGTATCGCCGAAGTAATAGCCCTCGCCCTCGCCGTTCGCCGGATAGGACAAGCAGTCAGCTTGCTGACCCTCGATGGGAGCAGTAAGCGGCGCCGGCTCAACCACTGCATCGCTCTGGCTGGCGGCGGATTCGGGGCTGTCAGGTCCGGCCTTCAGGCCGTAAAGATTAATAGCGGGTTGTGAGCTCGAATCTACGACGGTGTAGGGCATGCCGCCTGCAGGTCCAAAATCAGGATGCAGTGGCGCAGGCTTGCCACCGATTTTGTCACCGTGGTTGATCTGCGCGATAATCGCGGCCGAGTTTGGATCGACTGAAAAGCCCGGCGCGTAAGTTTGTGTGGTCGCATTGTAGACCTGATAGTTCCATGCAGCGGGACCATACAGAGTCGGAACGGAGCCTCCAAACGGTAGAAATCCATTCAAGCTTGCGCCAACGCCGGTCTCCAGTGGAACGTTGCCTGGTCCTGCGAAAGCTGTACAGTTTTGGGCGTATCCTTGAACGCCTAGAATTAGGAAAAGGCTGAGAAAGCACAACGCCAACGGGAGCAGGCGCGACTTCTTCATCAGAGTGCGTAACCGACTGGCTTCCATAGTTCTCCTTTAGATTCCAGCAGATACACGCGTCCGACTGGATCCCAGCCGTACACGCTTCCGATGGAACATGCAATTTTGGTACGGCAGCACTGTAATCCCCTTTCCATTACGTTGGCAAGCACTTTTTTCGGCTATTTTATTTTTTGCCGCAATGCCAACCCCGCATCATCACTGCGAGAGTCGAATCATTTCTTATGAACGAAATCAAATTTGAACCGGGTCTCCGCACTCACATCCGAGTTTCCGCGGTCATGTCGATCTGCCGTGCGCGAGCCCTCTCAATCGCCCTGGCGACCAACGAAGACAAGCCATCAACGAATTCATTTTCAATATCTTGCGGGTCGTTTTCGGCTGCGCGGGTTTATTTTTCTTTTTTTCTGGTACAAGCTCTGTGATCTGTGATATCGTTTCACCCGATCTCCCAACCAGGGGGAAAAGGGTGCCCAAATTATTGGGTACCTCATTCTTCGTGAATAGTAGTAGGTGCGGCGACGAACCGCAGAAAGAGGAGGACTGAGAAAATGGGAACCATTCAATTGAGGCAGACGGAACGCCGCATGATATGGACTTTCCTGCTTATCTTGGGCTTCTGCTGTGTCTTTACTGGCATGGCCGTTGCTCAGGTTGACCAGGGCGCCATCACCGGTGTTGTTAGGGATACCAAGGGCGCAGTCGTTCAGGGCGCAGTGGTGACACTCACCAACACTGACACAAATTTCACATTGAAGGGCAAGTCGGGCGCGAATGGAGAGTATGACTTTTCTCCTATTAAGATCGGCCATTATACGGTAAGCGCTTCAGCTCCCAGGTTTGAAACTACAACCCAGGAGAACATCGTTATTAATATTCAAGACCGCTTGAAGGTAGATATCACCTTAAAACTCGGCGCAGTGTCAGAGACTGTTACGGTAACCGCCGCGCCTCCTCTGCTACAGAGTGAATCTGCTTCCGTGGGTCAGGTCATGGACACTGACACCATCAACAACACTCCTCTTAATGGACGCAATTGGGTTTATATCGCGCAGTTGACTGCCGGCGTAGCTCCGGCCCTCCAGGGCAACAACATCGCTCGCGGCGGCGGCACGGGAGACTTCTCGGCCAACGGCCAGCGCACCACGCAGAACAACTTCATCCTCGACGGTGTTGACAACAACGTGAACGTCGACGACGAACAGAACGGCGCCAGCTTCAACGTCAAGCCTCCACCCGACGCGCTGGCCGAGTTCAAGATTGACACCTCTGACTACAGCGCTGAGTTCGGCCACTCCGCCGGCGCGGTCCTTAACGTCAGCATCAAGTCCGGAACCAACCAGCTTCATGGCGATTTGTGGGAGTACGTCCGCAATACCGCATTTGATGCCAAGGACTGGAACGCATCCACAATTCCCGAATACCATCAGAACCAGTTCGGAGCCACCCTTGGACTTCCGCTCTGGAAAAACAAGGTCTTCTACTTTGGCGATGCTGAAGCGAATCGCATCGACCAGGCCTCTGCTGGACTATTTACCGTGCCGACGGATACTGAGAGAACCGGCGACATGACGGAATTGTTCCTGACCGGCAGCAACAACAGCGGCAAGTCCCAGCCTGTCGGCGTCTTTGCGCCGAATACAGGCGGCTGCCTTCCCTTGACCACAGCCGGCGGCGCGGTTCCGAACCCCGGGGGTACAACCCTTACCGCTCTCAACGGCACCATCAACGCAGGCCCCTTTGGCACTGTCACCTGCCCCGGCGGCGTCACCACCAACGTGTTGAACCCCGGCAATCCGCCCTTGGCAGGTCTCGCCATAGGCGCGCCATTCCCCTATGAGCCAACACCACCTTATACGGGAAATGGTTCAGGCGATGGCCAAACGGACACCGTAGCCCAAGAGGTTCTTCAGGCGTACCCGCATGCCAATTTCAACTCGGTTAGCGGTGCGGCCTGCAGTTCTGCCACGGCGGGCGGCTGCCCTCTCTCTAACAACTACCGCCTGAATCTGCCCAAGAAAGATGACACCTTCCAGTGGGATCAGCGTGTTGACTGGAACGTCAGCCAGGCAGACCAGATGTACGCGCGCTTCAGCTATACACACGAGCAATTTGGCTTTACTCCTCCGCTCGGGCCCATCATCGATGGCGGCAACGACGTCAGCGACGGCTTCCATGGCGCCGGCGACTTCAACCTGGGCAAGAACTTCATGTACAGCGAAACCCACCTCTTCAATCCCAAGCTGGTCAATGAGTTCCGCTTTGGTTATAACTGGGGCTTCTTCGGGTTCCTGCAGTCGAATTCGCACACACCCGCAAGCGTCCTGATCCCCGGCATGGGCGGCGTGCCTTTTGCCGGCCTTCCAGAGCCCAACGGCGGCCTGCCAGAGATCACATTTAGTGGCGTTGGCTCTCCCAGCGCAGCCGGTGCGCGCCATGATGTGCCCTCCATCGAGCGCCAGAATATCTACCAAATTCTCGACAACGTCACCAAGGTTTGGAGGAATCATTCCTTCAAGTTTGGTATTCAACTTGAAACCATTCGCACCTCCTTCAGCCAGGCCCAGTATCCCCGCAACATTTACCAGGCCGGCCAATATACAAGTGAAGCAGGGGACGCTTTTTCCGGAGGCGCCGTGGGCTCCTTCCTTACCGACAACATCCTCAAGACGAGGATCTCTCCGGGCTGGAATACCAGTTACTATCGCTGGTACAAGGCCGGATATGCCCAGGACGACTGGAAGGTCAACGCCAAGCTGACCGTCAATCTCGGCGTCCGCTACGACTACATTGAGCCGGAAAGCAACAATGCCGGCGATGTAGCCAACTTCCAGGCAACCTCAGAGGGTGTGGATGTAAACGGAAACGCGACTGGTTCAGGCATTCTCCAGGCCTCCAGCCTGGTTCAACCCCTGAACGTATTTCCCGCGACTTATGTTAATTCCCTTGCCCAGAGCAACATCCAGATCAACTATCTCAACAGCAAATCGTTGATGAACGCTCAGAAGACCAACTTTGCTCCGCGTATCGGTTTTGCCTATCAAATCGATCCAAAGACAGTGGTCCGGGCTGGCTTCGGCATGTTCTTCGGAGCCATCGAGCTACCTGGAGGAGCTGAGCTGACGGTGAACTTCCCATGGTCGTACACCGCCATCATTACCAACCAGTTCCTGGGTACTTACGCCTGCTATCCCTCACCCGAGTCCGGCGCGAGCAATAACCTAAGCTATTGCCCATCCACTGGTGTTGGCAATACAAACAGCACCTTCGCCGGTGTGGGCCAGCCCGTTACCGCGCCTTCACCGTTCCCGACCTCTCTTGAGATTGGTGGATCGTACTATCTCTCGAATGGCCTCTCATCGTATGCCGGTACGCCAACCATCAACCGCATGCCCTACGACATCAAGACCCCGTACACCATGAGCTACAACCTGACCTTTGAGCGTCAGATTGGAAGAAACATGATTGCGACTCTTGGTTATGTGGGAAATGTGGCCCGGCACACATGGACGGGCACCGATTTCGGCGCCCCCACCTTCCTGGAAAATCCTGACAGCAACAACCAAACTTCACCGTTCCCAAGCGCCTCCGGCGGATTTTATGCCTCCGCTTATACCGGCGAGCAGATGTATAACTCGTTGCAATCAAAACTGGAAAAACGGCTCTCGAACGGGCTGAGCTTCCTGGCCACCTATACCTGGTCACGCGCCATGGATGACGGCTCAAACGCCGGCATCGGCGGTGGTCCGGGCAGTTACCGCAACGACCAGATCATCCCCGAAAAGGATGAGATGACCAATGCTGTCTTCGATGTCCGCCATCGCGTCACTGTCAACGGCTTCTATGAGCTGCCGTTCGGCAAGGGCAAGAAGTGGGCACACCAGGGCGGCCTGGTTGACGAGATCGTGGGCGGCTGGCAGACAAGTCTCACCTGGCAAGCGCAAACAGGCAACCCCTTCTCGGTATACACCGGCGGCGGTACCTTCAACGGTGCTAGTAATTTGGCAAATGGACCCTATGCCATCCGCGTCGGCAATCCGTTTGCTGGCGGCGGCACTCCTCCGGCAGCCAACCTTGACAGCGCAAGCTGCCCAGCGACCGTGAAGAACAGGACCAACTGGTATAACCCCTGCGCCTTCATCGATCCGCTGTCGGGCGTCAGCACGGCGCAAATGGCACTACTCGGACAAACTCCAACCCCGCAAAATGGTCCTGGAATTCCCTGGATCAACAATGTCATTGGCGGCAACAGCGTGCCGGTCACGGGCATCAACGCGGCCATTTCATATGCAGGCGCAAAGCAGAACCAGATCTACGGTCCTGGATATGAGCGCGTGAATATGTCCTTGTTCAAGAACTTCCATACCTGGCGCGCGCAGTACTTCCAGTTCCGCGCGGACGCCTTCAACCTGCTCAATCACCCCAGTTGGGGCCCAATCGGTGACACCAGCCTGGACGGGACCGCCGGTCAGATCACCGGTATTCAGAGCTTCCAGAACAACACCCCGGATGCCCGGTTCTTCCAACTGGCCGGCAAGTATGTGTTCTAGATCGTAAAAATAACCTGCGGGCATAACATCGTCTGCAGCCTCAATTGCAACAACTCCCGCAGCCGCGAAAGCGCCTGCGGGAGTTGTTGTTTTAGCGTGTCGAGTGGATTAGTATCGATTGATAGGCAGAACTCCACTCGCTCTAAGAAGTGGTCTTCCGATTAACTTATGGTGCGCGATGGATGCCTCTAGACGAAATCTCCTCAAGGCGGCTGCACTTCTGCTCGTAGACCAGTGGGCAGGCAAGTACGAGTACGCCTTCGCCGGCCAGCCCTCCAGCACGGCCGGTAAGAACGAGAGAAAGATCATCATCGTAGCGTGTGGCGGAATACGCCGCACAGACAGCTTTCAGGATACCGGCCTCGCGAACATTCCTCATCTCTCCCGCGAGCTGATGCCACACAGCGTCTTTTATCCTTACATCCGCAACGCCGGCGCCACATCCCACTACAACACCATCTCCAGCATCCTTACCGGAACCTGGCAGCGCCTTGACGACTGGGGCAAGACCGAGCCCACCAGCCCGACGCTCTTCGAATATCTGCGCAAGCGTATCGGACTGTCCCAGGACGATGCTTGGGTAATCTCCAGCAATAAAGCTCTCACCAGCCGCATAGGCGCCAGTTCCATGCGCGACTTCGGCCCCCGCTACGGCGCAAACGTAGTCTTTCCCAAGCAGTTGCTGATTAACGCAGTGATTAAAGCGGCCGCTGAAGGGCACCCCGACCATAGCGCGGACCGGACCGCCATGCAGCCCGACCTTGAGGCCATCCTGCGGCAGGCTGACAACTATGAGGGTCTTGGCTGGTCAGTCTCAGGAGATGAATCCGCCCTTGATCTGCGCATGGAACACACCATGCACCAGGCCATTGAGAATCTGGTTCGCACTAACGTGCCCATCAGTGGCGATGAATTCACCATGCTGGTCAGCGAGGAAGTGATGCGGCGCTTCGCGCCCTCCCTGCTGGCGATTACATTCTCCGATGTTGAAGTTGCGCACTTCGGTTCTTACTCCATGCATCTGGGCGGTATCCGCACTATGGATCGCCTGGTTTTTGAGTTATGGAACATGGTCCAGACCAATCCCGACTACAGCGGCAGAACAACGATCTTCGTTCTTCCCGAATTCGGCCGCGACTTCGACGGCTCAACCACCAATGGATTCTTCAATCACAGGGCGATTAACGATTCCACCAGCCTGACATGGATGATGTGCCTGGGCGAAGCAGCACGTTCCGCCGATGTGATCGAGCGCCCCATACAGCACGTCGATCTTTGCCCCACCATCGCCGGCATGTTTGGGGTCAAAGACCTGGATATTCCGGGCAAGCCTCTGCCCGGGCTATCGATATGATTGGTACCGCGATGAATGAAAGGCCTGATATAACGCAGAAACAAGCGCCCGGCACAGATGCCTATCGCCGGTTGATCGGGAAATTGCCGGTAACGATGCGGCCCGCATTGAATCAGCAATTCACTGAGTGGGAGATGCTTTTCCCCTACGAGCGCAACCGTGTTGTCACCTTCATGAAGGGCGTTGAGACCTATAGCCCTTCCGCCCTGGACTCGCTCACTGCGCCGCTGTGGGCGCTCGAAGACAAGATGGGCGTCAAGCACTGGGATTTCACACAGGCCGTCGACACCATCGAAAATGCATCCCAGTTGGCGCGGTCAGCATACTACGCCGAGTGGCGCCGCGAGGTGCAAAGAGTGGTGGATGCTATCAGCGCAGCCGCGCGCGACGTGACGCCGGCTCCTGTTGAATCCACACGATTGATGCTTATCGTTCTTCCCGCGAATCTGCCTGTCGACCCGCAGTCCGTATGGAAGCAATGGGACCCCAAAGGGCACGAGATCAAAATCACAGGTAGCACTGAAAAGCTTTGCCAACTGGTGATCCAGGGCCAGCCGGGACTCGACGGAATTGCGACTTTGGCGGCGCGGCAAGGCGCTCAGGACAGCTCCGATCTTTGGCTAATAGACTCAGAAGCAAAACTGCACGGAATGCTTTCCCAGCAGGCCCCGATTGCAGCCTTTTCTTTGAGCTTCAGCAATTTAAAGCCGCTCCGCGACAAGTTCCTCGCCGAGCTGAACAAAGCTCCCAAAGATATTGAAGCCACCGATCAAATCATCGCCAATCTTCGCAGCGAAGCATGGGGCGGCTGGGGACTCTGGCCGCCGGAAGTTGACAGTCAGCCCAGGCTGAAGAGATTTCTCATCGATCTCATCCTCAGCGGCAATGGCGTTCTCATTTTCTCCAACTCGTTTGTAGAATGGACGGCTGCCGAGGTGCTTCGCCGCGCTCGTCCGCGGACGATAGTTGCCCGCTTTGGCATGCGAATCAAGCCCAAGCCGTTCACCAGCATCGCCATCTTTGAGAATCAGCAGAAGGTCAGCTCGCTTCCTGACGTCGACGATCCTGAAAACAGTGCAATTGATGCCGCCATCCTCGCCCGGTATTCCTGGCTCGCGGCCTCCCGGTATCCGGAGCAGGACCATACCATCTGCGTGTGCGTCGCGGAGCATGTGGATTCCGCCTATGTGATTCTGCCTGAGGGCAAAAGCCTCGGATGGGCTCCGGACCATGCTGTCGCACCGGAAGAGCTTTACGGTTGGCTGGGGAAGCAATTTATTGCCTAATCGAACTCCGGCTGATCAACGCAAAGCACCAAACCGACAGGCCAGTTCCCATGAACGAACCCCGCTCCATTAGACTGGTACCACAATGAGACCTGTGCATAGATTGGGTCGGGCCGCCTTGCCTGTTGCGCTGGCTGCGGGCTTGGCGATTGCCGGATGTGGGACGCCGGGCGCTCCCTCGCCCCCTTCGCTCAAATTGCCTGACAAAGTGACGGACCTCTCCGCTACCCGCACCGGCAACCAGGTCTCGCTCACCTGGACCATGCCAAAAAAGAATACGGACAAATTGCTGTTGAAGGGCAATATCGCAGTGCGCGTCTGCCGGAAGGAGGGTGCAGAGGCCTATGCCACGGCGGGTAGTCTGCAACTCGCTCCGGCAGCCGACGGCGTCTTCACAGAGATGCTGCCGCAGACTCTAGTCTCTGGCGCGCCCCGTCCGCTCACCTACTTTGTCGAGCTCGCAAACCACAACGGCCGATCGGCCGGACTGTCGAATGACGCGGTGATTTTGGCAGGCGAGGCGCCCGGGCCGGTTGCCGGCCTCGTAGCCCAGGTGCGCAAGGCAGGCATAGCCCTTCGCTGGACCCCCGACCAAGCTGGCGCACGGGAGCCAACGGGCATCGCCATCCGCCTCCACCGCAAACTGCTCACGCCACCAGTCGCAAAGCCCGCACAAGGCCCACTCGCGCCGCCTCCCGAGCCGATCGAACAGAGCCTGCTTGTCGACTCCGGCGAGCAAACCGGCCGCACTTTGGACAAAAGCATTCGCTTCGGCCAGATCTATGAGTATCGCGCCCAGCGCGTCGCCCGCATCGCCGTGGAAGGTCAAACGCTGGAGCTCGCCGGTGAGCTCTCCGCTCCCATTCGAGTCGATGCTCTCGATATTTTTCCGCCCGACGTCCCCACCGGTCTGGCCGCCGTCGCCACAGCCGGCGATACCGGCACGGAGGCCTCGATCGATCTGAGCTGGCAGCCCGTGACCGATTCTGACCTTGCGGGCTACACAATCTATCGCAGCGAATCCGGCGGCGCATGGCGGCGAATCTCCCCCGCGGAACCGGTCGTTCCCCCGGCCTACCATGACGCCCAGGTCCAACCCGGACACACCTATAGCTATGCCGTCAGTGCCATCGACCAGCTCGGCCATGAGAGCGCCCGTTCCGCTGAAACCGAGGAGACCGTTCCGCAGCCCTGATCGCCTATCTTGTCCAGATGCATCGGCCATTCATCTTGCGAATCCAATAAAGCGGTAAACTATTCCGGAATGTGCTTGAAGTCCGAAACGCCCACCCCAGGAGGAATCATGCCGCAGAATTTGCCCAAAAACTTGCTTGACCAATTGCGCAAGTATACCGTCGTCGTCGCCGATACCGGTGAAATTGAGGCGATGCAGAAGTTTCGCCCCCAGGACGCAACCACTAACCCCTCGTTGATCACCTCCGCCGCCCAGTTGCCGCAGTACCAGCCCATCGTGGACCAGGATCTGGTCGACGCGCGTAAGGAACTGGGCGGCAAGGCAACCGACGAGGCCGTCGCCCATCTGGCCTTCCAGCGGCTGGCCATTGCCTTCGGGAAAAAGATTCTGGCCATCATTCCCGGTCGCGTTTCCACTGAGGTTGACGCGCGCCTCTCCTACGACACTGCGTCCACCATCGAGCAGGCCCGAACCATCATTGCCCAATACGACCATGCGGGCATCGGACGCAATCGCATCCTCATCAAGATTGCCTCCACCTGGGAGGGCATCCGCGCCGCCGAAGTTCTTGAGAAGGAAGGCATCCACTGCAATCTAACGCTGCTCTTCGGACTTCATCAGGCTATCGCTGCGGCCGACGCCGGTGCCACATTGGTTTCGCCTTTCGTAGGCCGCATTCTTGACTGGTACAAGAAGGAGACGGGCAAGGACTTCCATGGCGCAGAGGACCCGGGAGTCATCTCCGTGACCAAGGTCTACAACTACTACAAGCACTTCGGCTATAAAACTCAGGTGATGGGTGCCAGTTTTCGCAACATTGGCGAAATCGAGGAGCTTGCCGGCTGCGATCTGCTCACCATCTCGCCTCAACTGCTGGCCGAGCTCGAATCCGCTGAGGGCGATCTGCCCCGCAAGCTCTCGCTGGAAACCGCCAAAGCTATGACCATCGAGAAAATCCCCATGGATAAGGCCACATTTGACCGCATGCACGCGGCGGACCGCATGGCCACCGACAAGTTGAAGGAAGGTATCGAAGGATTTTCAGCCGCACTGGTTAAGCTTGAGGCCCTGCTGGCCAAGCGCCTGGCTGAACTTGAATCCCGCACCACCGCAACCGTCTAATCGCAGCGCACTGATTCGCTTGAAAGGGCAGCCCGTCGCGGCTGCCCTTTTCTTGCGTCCCAAACTTGCAATTGCAATCGATCCTCCACACTGCTAACTAACTTTGATCCCCCTATTGTCAAACCGCAACTTTCAGGTACGCTCTTTGTTAATGCTGGATGAACAGGCTTTGGAGGTCGTTCCCCGGCTCTCGCAATGAGCACCCGGCCACAGCCACAACAAAGGCGGATCAATCGCCCACGGGAGGTGTATATGCAGGCTCATCCGCTCGAACCTTTCTTCCACCAGGCGGTCCGCAACAGTTATGAGGGTAAGCTCGGCCTGCACGATCCCGACGTGACTGACTATGTGGCGCGACTACTCTGCGAGTTCTCGCAGTCTGAGAATCTCTACAAAGTGCGTGACGACGCGGGCCGTCCCATCGAAGAACTGACAGATATGATGCTCGCCGCGGATCCGGTCCACGGTACAGCACCTTCATTTGACGCAGAGCGTGCATTACGCAAGCACATCGGCGACTATGCGCTCTTTGTGGCCGGCATGTACCCTGAGGCGATCGGTTCCAACCGCCGTCTCCGCCATCGTCAGCCAAGTCTCGAGGAACTTATTCGCGCAGGCAAGGAAAGCTACTACATTGTCAGCCAGTTCAACCTATTTGAATACGAGCAGGAAGCCCCACTCTTTGCGCGACTCTCTGACCGCTTCGAGCGTTGCATCCTGGGCCTCACGCTGGTCCGCGAAGAAATCGCGCCCCGGAAGGCCCTCATGCCACCGCGGGCGAATTAACACCCTCAATGCCGGCAAACCCGGAATCCGGGGTGCCCCAGGTCCCGCATTTGGGACCTGGGAAAGCTTACCCTGGATAAGTGTCTTTTACTCCGACCAAACTGCGAGCACATTCCCCACTCCGTCAGAGAAGTGGAAGCGCCGGCCGCCCGGGAACTCGAAGGTGGGCACGACGATGCTCCCGCCCGAAGCCACAATTGCGGCCTCCGTCGCCTTCAAATCCGCCGAATAAAGCACGACTAACGGCGCGAATTTCCCCGGTCTCTTGTGCGTTTCGCCCATTGCAAAGCCGCCGTTGATGCCGGCGCTGGCCGCGTTAAAGCTCACATAGTCCGGTCCGTAGTCCACAAAACTCCAGCCGAAGACCTTCGTATAGAACTCTTTTGTTTGCCCGATGTCGGTCGAAGCAAACTCAATGTAGTTGATCTTATGGTGATTTGCTGAATCGCTCATAACTTCTCTCCTTTGTCTCTGACTTGCTTGGGGTCGAGGGAAAGGTGGCGCGGACTCGGGCGGCGCAGGCACACCTTTCCCGGTGTGCTCTTGAAGCGCCCCCATCCACATTCCCTCAAGAGCCGGAGAGTGCAGGTAGAGTCCGCTGATTCACTTGAAGGCGCAGACTGCCGAGGTCCGTGCACAGCTTAGCAGAATTTGAAAAAGTTGCATCAACAATTCCGCGCACACTTACCGGCTGAGCCAGAGGGAAACACCTCCAATAATCGAGCGTCCCGGCATGGTTACCCCATTGATCTCCTGGTACCCGGTATTGCTCAAATTATCGAGCCGAAGAAAGGGACGGAATCTTCCCATATCATGAGTCAGCGCGGCATTCCATACGGGATAAGGGGAAGCGTTCCACGGCGGAATGCCTGGCTGCTGATAAGGCTTTGCGATCGCTACAGAATTGGTAACGGTAACAATGCGTCCCAGCGAGGCCGTCCAGGTAGCATGAATATTCGCCACTGGATAATTGAGCGCATACTCCGATTGCAGTCCGTTCAAGGAACCCTGCCCGCCAGCCAGTCCGGTCCATGCCAGCTGAATTCTCTGCGACTTAGCCGGCGCCCAGGTCGCAAAGGTCTCCACTCCCTGAAAATGCAGGCCGTTCAAATTCACCGCCTGCCATTGAGCTGCGGGCGACGAGCGCACATAGTCGATCGCGTAGTGCTCGCGGGAATAAAACCCGGTAGCTGAAAGCGAGAATCGACTGGACGGCGTCCAATCCGCTCCTCCCTCGCCTGACCATGCCGACTCCGGCTTGAGATTTGCATTGCCGACGGTCGTCGGATCGGAGTAATAGAGGTCGGTATACGTCGGAATCCTGAATCCATACCCGCCGCTCGACCGCAGCTTCAGATTGTCCGTCAGCCGCAAACTCCCTGCCAAATGCGGCGATAGCACTGACTGCGACCCGCCCGAAAAAATCTCCTCCCGCACCCCGGCAGACAAATTCCAACGCTTCTTTGCCGGACGCAAATCCAGGTCGACATAGCCTGCGCCGCGATTGCGCGCATGAAGTCCAAGGTTGTTGCTGTGAATGCTGTCCCCATCTTCTTCGAGCCCGAGCAAAAGCACAGACGAGGAGGCTAGCGGAACGGTATGGCGTAAAGAAGTCTGCCACGAGCCGTCGATGTGGTTGTTCTCGTAAACCGACGGATCGTCGCGCAGCAACACAAACTCATCCGTGTGCCGCCGATAGCCGAAGGCCGCCTCCGTGCGGCTACCCAGCTCCTGGCGTGCTGAAGCAAACCACCCCTTGGTCCGCTCCCACGATTCATAAGGTCCGTAAAACTGGTTTGCCCCAAAAGACTTGTCGCTGACTGCAGCGAGCAGATCTGTAACTCCAAGCCGGGAAACGGCCCAACTCTCCAGCGAACTGTCTTCATTGCGAAAGTCGCGATCCGCCATAAATCCGGTGGAGAAATCGCGGTCCGCAGTCAAACGTCCCCTCCATCTCTTATGCACGAGCGTCCCCAGCAGCGATTCTTCCTCTGAGCCGAAGCTGCCCCCGCCTGCTCGCAGACGAAGCGTAGTCGCGTTCGGCGCAGCGGTCAAGAAATCAACCACTCCACTGAGCGCGTCCACCCCGTGAAGCGTTGATCCCGCTCCATGCAAGACTTCGATCGAGTCCATTGCGTCCAGCGGAACGGGAAGGTCAAGGTTGTGATGAGCCGTCTGGCTATCGTCGATTCGGAATCCATTTAGCAGCACCAGCGTCTGTTCAAATGTTCCCCCACGCAAAACAATGTCCGCCTGCCCGCCGCCCGTTCCGCGCTGCTCTAGAAAAACCGAGGAATCCTGCCGTAGCAGGTCCTGCTCCGATTGAAGCGAAAGCACATTGGCTTCCACCGGCAGCACCAACACGGAAGAAGGCGACTCTGCCAGAGGCGTCGGAACCGGCGAACCAAGAACCACAACGGTTTGCGAGACCTGAGGCGCTGAAGTGCTTTGCGCATAACCGGCCTGCATGCTGACGAATCCGTAGAGACAGACCGCCAGCAATAGATTCTTCAGTTGCAGCAACAGATTGCCTTTATGCATAGTGGAGAAGATCGTGTGATCGGCCGCAAATAAAAATGGCCCAAATCGGTTAGAGTATGTAGCGCGACAAATCCTGATCTTTCACTACCGACGCCACCATCTGCTTCACATACGCGTCGTCGATGAGAAATACCTTCTCCGGGCCGGAAGCGGTCATCCGCTCCAGATAGGGCAGTGGCGTTGAAGACTCAGCCTTAATGGCCTCCGAAATGATTGCGGCCTGCTCTTCATCCGGCGTACGACGAGCCACGTCGGGAGCCAGGAAGCTCACATCCTCAAGCACCCGCTCCATAATCGTATGCAGCCGCCGCGCCCCGATATTTTCTGTCTGCTCATTTACCTTGAAGGCGAACTCCGCCATCTCCCGCAGCGCCTCGGGCGCAAACTCCAATCGCACCCCTTCAGTCTCCAGCAGCGCCGAGTATTGCTTGGTCAGTGAAGCCTTAGGCTCGGTAAGAATCCGCAAAAAATCATCTACGGTCAGCGACTGCAACTCCACCCTGATTGGGAACCGGCCCTGCAATTCGGGAATTAGATCGCTGGGTTTAGAGACGTGAAAAGCGCCGGCGGCGATAAAGAGAATGTGATCGGTGCGCACCATGCCGTAGCGCGTATTCACCGTTGTTCCTTCCACGATAGGCAGAATGTCGCGCTGCACGCCCTCGCGTGAAACGTCGGGTCCGTGCCCGCTCTCGCGTCCGGCAATCTTGTCGATCTCATCCAGGAAAATTATCCCGTTTGACTCAACCTTCTCCACAGCCGTGCGGTTCACCTGGTCCATGTCGATCAGGCGGCCCTCTTCTTCCTGCACCAGGTAGTCAAAGGCGTCTGCAACCTTCATCTTCCGCTTCTTGCTGTTGCCGCCAAAAATATTGGGCAGCATGTCTTTGAGGTTCATCTCCATGTCCTCAAAGTTCTGGTTGCTGATGATGCCAAACTGCGGCGTCCCGCGCTCCCTCACATCCAGTTCCACCTGGCGGTCGTCCAGCTTGCCCTCGCGGAACTGCTGGCGCATCTTCTCGCGGCTGCGCTGGTAGCTCTCGGTGCCGGGCAGCGTGAGCTGACCTTCGGCAGCCGGAGGCGTGGGCGGCGGAGGCGGCAGCAACACATCCAGCAGCCGCTCCTCGGCGTTCATCTCCGCGCGGTCCTCCACCTCTTCAAGCCGTTCCTCCCTCACCATATCGATAGCGATCTCCACCAGGTCGCGAATCATCGACTCCACATCGCGGCCCACGTAGCCCACCTCGGTAAACTTTGAGGCCTCTACCTTCAGAAACGGCGAATTGGTCAGCTTGGCCAGCCGGCGCGCGATCTCCGTCTTGCCCACGCCCGTAGGCCCAATCATGATGATGTTCTTGGGCATAATGTCGTCTGCCAGGTCGGGAGGCAGCTTTTGCCGCCGCTGCCGGTTCCTGAGCGCAATCGCAACCGCACGCTTAGCAGCGCGCTGACCAACCACATGCTTGTCGAGTTCCGCCACAATTTCACGTGGAGTCAACTCGTCCAGCGAGAGATCCTGTTCTTCGGCGGATGCGGGTAAATAAATGGCCATTCGTTTCCAGTTCTGAATTCCTAGTTTATTCCAGTAGCCAGGGACTTCCGGAGTTCCTTGCGGATCACGAATTTCAGTCCGGACCAGGTATCGTCAATCGCGCAGACCTTCACGTCCACGAAAGGTGTTTTCAGCGCGAACTCGCGAATCGCGTTCTCGGTCAAATCGGTGCGAAAGCCTGAAGATTTCTTGGGCCACGCAACCCAAATCATACCCTCGGTGCGGACGGCTTCGGTCAGCGCACCGAACTCTGCCTTGAATACTGCGGCTGAATCGGCGAAGAGCAGAACCGCATCGAGATTCCTCTCCAGCTTCTTTCTCTTGAATCCCCGTAACTCTTCCGGCAGCTCTGAAGGCGCATTGCGAATAAGAACACTCTGCCCATCTTTGATTCCAAGTTTCTTCAACAGAGGCGTGCCAGAGTATCCCGCCATGGTTTTTTCCCCGAGCCTACGACAATTTCTGCTACCCCTTCAGCTCCTCAATCGTAATGTGGTCGTTGGTATAGATGCAGATTTCTCCGGCAATCTTCATGGCCTTTTCCGCAATTTCGCGTGCGCTCAGATCGGTGTTTTCAAGCAACGCGCGAGCTGCGGCCGTCGCATAGCTGCCGCCCGAGCCGATGGCCGCCAGCGGCTCATCCGGATCGATCACGTCACCCGAGCCGGAGATCAAAAACGTCTGTCCTTTGTCGGCCACCAGCAGCAGGGCCTCAAGGTTGCGCAGCATCTTGTCGGTGCGCCAGTCCTTTGCCAGCTCCACGGCCGCCCGGTTCAGGTTTCCCGCGTATTGCTCCAGCTTCGACTCGAAGCGGGCAAACAGGCTGAAGGCGTCCGCCGTCGAGCCCGCAAATCCGGCCAGAATCTTCTCCTGGTAAAGCCGCCTGATCTTCTTTGCTGAGTGCTTCAGCACGTGTTCGCCAAGGGTCACCTGGCCGTCGGCAGCCATCACCACGTCCCCGTTGCGCCGCACACAAACCACTGTGGTGGAGCGAATCCGGGACCGTGGCGCCGTTGCAGAACTATTGCCCAAATCCACGAAAAACCTCCAAAAATCAAGCATCCAGATAGCCGGAACTCAAAGAAGATGCATTCACGAGTATATCGCAGCGAGAAAGTCAAGCGTAGCCGCCCTCTCCATCCCAGCCTCCGCAACGCTCAGATTCCGCCTGCGGTATCCTTAAGCATGTGGACTGTCGCTAGGCGTCCCGTATGGAGTCCCGCCCGGAATGGCCAGCCTCAACGCAAATGTATGGGTGATAATCGCCGGTCTGCTCGTTCTGGGAGGCATTGCTTTTTGGCTGGTGCTGCGCAAGCGCCCCACCCCGGAAGAGCTGGAGCGCGCCAGGCGCCAGTTTCTGGTGCAATCCGGCCGCTTGGTCGACGGAATGTTGCTTGACGTTTGCGAAGTCGAGGCCCCCGGCAAATCCAAGTCAGACCCCACGCGCACCCTAATCATGCTGCTCTACAACTACCGCATCGGCGGCGTGAACTACGAGTGCTCCCAGGACATCACTGACATGCCCGGCGTGATCAATGCTTCCCAAGTGCGGGCCGGCTTCCCTTGCACGGCGCGTTACCAGCCCGGCAACCCCCAGAACAGCATTGTTGTGGCCGAGGACTGGACCGGCGTCCGTGCCGGCATTCCAGTGTTGCCCCCTTACGAGGATCCAGACCCCCTCGACCTGAGCCACCTGCGCCCCGGCCGGGGTTGAGCCACGCTTCACACAAAAGAAATCATGTGGCTTCACAAAAAGAGGAATGAACGCTTCTATGACTGCTGCGTCTAGCGCTTAGGTCTTAAACTCATCTCAAGAGCTACTTTGTATTTCGTTGGAGTAGACATGAACGCTGACTTCGTACGTATGCAGGTCCGCGGCGCTGTCTGGCCGCGTTGTCTGGCGATCTTTGCCACGGTTCTTCTCGGATCGTTTACCGCATCGGCGCTTCCTGAAAAAGGAACGCCAGCACCCCCGTTGCAATTCACACAGCTGCTACAGGCTCCTCCGGGAGCAAAGGCGGATTGGCACAGCCTGCGCGGCAAAGTTGTGGTGCTGGAGTTCTGGGCGACGTGGGGCGAAGGATGTGTGGCTGAGATTCCCGATCTGAACAGGCTCGTAGCCTCGCTCGACCCGACCAAGTTCCAGTTTATTTCTGTAGACGATGAAGACCTGAAGATCGTCCAGACGTTCCTAGCCAAGAGGAAGATGGCAGGGTGGGTAGGCATCGATACGATGCGCAGGGTCTCTGCATGGTACGGTGTCAAGTCATGGCCGACGACCATCATTGTGAATGGTCAGGGCCGGATTGTGGCAGCGACCAGCCCTGAGGAACTCACGGCTACTAATCTGCTCGAAGTTGCATCCGGGAAGAGTGTGAAATTCAAGCCGGCTCAAAATGCGGAGGCGCCGGCCCGTACTGCATCGATCGAGGCCAATGTCAAACCCCTCTATGATGTATCTCTGAGCAAAGCAGCACCTGACGCAAAAGCTATGATGTCTGAAAGTTCAGGCAGCATGGACATTTCTGGATGGAATGCGGAACAGCTTCTGAGCTATGCGTACGACACTCCAGAGAGTCGGCTTATTCTGACGGGTTCTCTGCCCAAGGGACTTTATAATTTGCACACCGTCTGGGCAAGCGCGGACAATAATAACTCGCTAATTGCACCCTTTCTTCAACCAGCCATTACATATGGTCTGAATCTGCGTGTTCAGCCTAAGACCATTACCAAGAAAGCCTACGTACTGAAGGCGACCGGCGTCGGCAATAAACTGCTACAACCAACGGCCGTGATGAATCAGTCGCAGATGTATGGGTATTGGAAGGGAGAGCTCAAACTTGTCAATGGATCCATGAATAGTCTGGCGTATTCGCTGGAAGATGGGCTTGAAGTTCCGGTGGTCAATGAGACCGGCATCGAGGGTAGATTTGACGCGGAATTGGAGTTTCCCGCAAAGGACATGGAAGCCGCCAAAGCCGCTCTGCTCAAGACGCTGGGCCTGGAACTGATTGAGGCGGAGAGGCCCATCAAGATGCTCGAAGTGGGCCCGCGGGAAGAAGCGAAGAAAGCAGACGAAGCCAAGCCGCGACAAACGCCTAAGCCTTGAAAACTTACTGACGTATCTGCCGCCAGCACGGACTGGCGGCAGATACCCACCCCCGGTATACTCTATCTATGCATCTGCACGCAGCGTCCGGCTCGCCCGGCGCTCAACGAACTCAATCCGTATTGCGTTTTTCGCTGGTGGCCACGCTGGCTTACGTCGCCGTCACCTTCGTAGCCGGATTGTATGCCCACTCGCTGGCGCTGCTCTCTGAGGCCGGCCACAACCTCTCAGATTTTCTGGCCCTTCTGCTCAGCTTTCTCGCCGTCTATCTGCAAACCCGCCCTGCCAGCAACTCCAAGACCTTCGGCTATCAGCGCGCCGGCGTACTGGCTGCCTTCATCAACGCGAGCACCCTCATCGTCATCTCGCTCTGGATCGCCCTTGAGGCCGTCCATCGCCTCTCGGCGCCCGTCGCCGTTCAGCCCAAACTCATGATCGTTGTGGCCGCAGCCGGCGTGCTGATGAACGGCATCATTGCTGCCCTCTTGTGGGGCGTCAGCAGAGACGTCAACCTGCGCAGCGCCTTTCTCCACATGGCCGGCGACACGCTCTCCACAGCCGCCGTCATCGCCGGAGGCGCGGGCATTCTCATCACCGGCCAAAACTGGATCGACCCCGTTCTCTCGCTCGTGATCGCCGCTCTCATCCTCTGGTCCAGCTTCGGCATCGTCCGCGAAACCCTCAACATCCTTCTCGAAGGAACGCCTCGCGGCGTATCCCTGCCCGTAATCCGCTCCGGAATGGAAGCCGTCGAAGGCGTGCTCAACGTCCACGATCTACACGTCTGGTGCCTCGGCTCGCAATCCCGCGCCCTCGCCTGCCACGTGACCATCGCCGACATTCCACCGTCAGAGAGCGCCTGCATCCTGCTCAAGCTCAAACATGTGCTCCACGACCGCTTCCAGATCAGCCACACCACCATCCAGTTCGAGCACACCGGCTGCGAGGTGCTCGAGGGCTGCGTTGTCCCCATGGAAGAGATGGCCCGCGATGCTTCCCATAAACACCACGGCCACGCGCATTAAGTCGATTTATTGTTAGGGTAAAGTAAGTAATGGATGGAGTTGCATAAAATCGAATGCTAAATAACTGTCATTTGTCCAACTCCGAGGAGGGTCTCGTTTGTTCCGTTTCCGTCTCGCTTCAACCGCTCTCTGTGTTGCATTGATTCTCTTCTCGCCCGCTCTGGCCAGGTCGGCCTCGCACCCCGCGCAGACTACCGAAGCTGAAATCGGCCAGGTCGAAGCCCTCACCGGCGAGTACACTGACCCCGTTGAGCCCGACACACCGCTCAGCGTCTACGTCCTGAACGGCAAGCTCTACTTTGAGAGCGAGCGCATAGTTCCCACCGAGCTCAAGCCCGCCTCCGCCATCGAATATGCCATCCCCAATTCCAAAGAAACCCTCCGCTTTACGCTCGATGCCAACGGTCGCGGCGATACCGTCTCTCTCTCCTCTGATCCCGTAGGCGCCGTTTACCACCGCACTCGCCAGTTGCCCCGCCATTATCTCTTCCACGCTTACATGCGCACTGAGGTCATGATCCCCATGCGCGACGGCGTCAAGCTCCACGCGGTTATCCTCAGGCCCGCGGACATCGCGACCCCGCTTCCGTTCCTGATCCAGCGCACCCCTTACGGCGTTGACCAGACCACTCGCGCGTGGTTTTTCGGCGCCCGTCCGGAGCTGGCCCGCGACGGCTACATCTACGTTGGCGAAGATATTCGTGGCCGCAACAAGAGTGAAGGCGAGTTCATCATGAGCCGTCCTCTCGCTGATCACCACAGCCCGAAAGCCATCGACGAAAGTACCGACGCCTATGACACCGTAGCGTGGCTGCTCTTGAACGGCCCAAAAAACAACGGCCGCGCCGGCTTCATCGGCACCAGCTATCCCGGCTTCCTGGCCATGATGGCCGGCATCGATCCCCACCCCGCGGTGAAAGCAATTTCTCCCCAGGCTCCCATGATCGACGTCTGGATAGGCGACGATTTCTTTCACAACGGCGCCTTCCGTCAGAGCTACGGCTACGACTATGTATTTGAAATGGAAGGCAGCAAGGATCGCACCCGTGTGGACTATGTCAAGGACAGAGAAGGCAATCCCCGCGACGGCTTCGATTATTTCCTTGAGCGCGGGAACTTTGCTGTAGCCGTGAAAAAATCCGGAAACAAAATCCTGCCAACCTGGAAGCTTTTCCTTGAGCACCCGGCCTACGATTCCGTCTGGTACTCACGTGGCGTCGAGCACGTCCTCAACGCGGCCGCCGTTCCCACCCTAACCGTCGGCGGCTACTACGACCAGGAAGATATGTACGGCCCGCAGATCGAGTACTCCACGCTTGAGCCTCACGATACCAACCAACAAAACTTTCTCGTCCTGGGTCCTTGGCGTCATGGTTCCTGGGCCTCCTCATCGCGCCATCTCGGCAATCTCGACTACACCGAGTCCATCGGCAAAGAGTATCGCTCCCAGATCGAAGCAAAATTCTTCGCCCACTACCTGAAAGACGAGCCCGGAACCAATCCGTCCGGCTTCGATCTCGAAGACACAGCCAGCTTTCAAACCGGCTCAAATACATGGCAGCGCTACGCACACTTTCCGCCGCAAGACTCCCGCCCCACCAGCCTCCATCTTCAGGGCGCGGGCCAGCTCAGTTTCAGCGGTTCGACCGCCGACGCCCAAACGAGTTATTTGAGCGACCCCGCCAACCCCGTCCCCTACTGTCATCGTCCCATCCAGCCCTCTTATGGCCCGGGTTCCAATTGGTATACCTGGCTCGTCGAAGACCAGCGCTTCGTCACCGATCGCAAGGACGTGGCTGTCTGGAAACTCCCCGTCCTTACCAAAGACCTGACAGTAACCGGCGAAGTCCTCGCCGACATTTATGCCTCCACCACCGGCAGCGACAACGATATGGTGGTCAAGCTCATCGATCAGTACCCCGGCGACGATCCCGACCCCAAAATGCGCGGCTACCAATTAATGACCAATGAAGAGATCTTCCGTGGCCGCTATCTTGACTCCTTTCAGAAACCCACGCCCCTCGAGCCCGGCTCCATCCACGAGTACAAGTTTTCGCTCCACGACGTGGATCACGTCTTCAAAGCCGGCCACACCGTAATGGTCGAGATCCAAAGCACCTGGTTCCCGCTCTACGATCGCAACCCTCAGACCTTCGTGCCCAACATCATGATCGCCAAACCGGCAGATTACAAATCACCATCTACTCCGGCCCCGGCCACGATTCCACTTTGCAGGTGCCGTTGGAAAATGACGGCAAGGATATGCAGTGATTTTAAAAATGGCAGGCGAAGGCGGTTTACTCTGATGGCCGCCATCGCAAAATTGGCTTCCTGGCCGCCCGCACTTCGTCGAGCCTTGAAACGCGCGTCGAGTGCGGTGCGGTCTTCACCAGCTCCGGGTTCTCCTCCACTTCGCGAGCGATGGAGCGCATAGCTTCAATGAAGAGATCCAGCTCCTCGCGCGACTCGCTCTCCGTAGGCTCAATCATCAGCGCGCCGTGCACGATCATCGGAAAGCTCACCGTATATGGATGGAAGCCGTAGTCGATCAGGCGCTTGGCAATGTCGCCGGTCTTCACTCCCCTGGCTGCCTGCCGCTTATCACTGAAGACCACTTCGTGCATTGAGGACGTCTTGTAGGGCAACTCGTAGAGGTCTTCAAGCTTGGCGCGAATGTAGTTGGCGTTGAGCACGGCGTCTTCTGTGGTCTGCCGCAAGCCATCTGGTCCGTTTGCCAAAATGTAAGCCAGCGCGCGAATAAACATTCCAGTGTTTCCATAGAACGCTCGCACGCGCCCAATGGACCGTGGCCGATCGTAATTCCAGCACAGTTGGCCGGTAGTTCCTGTTCCCTTAGTCCCTGAGTCCCTAGTCCCTGGTCCGTCAATTCCCGTCCTTCTCGCAAGGACGGGAATTGGTAAAAACGGCTCCAGAAACGCCTTGCAGGCCACCGGCCCTGATCCAGGTCCCCCGCCGCCGTGAGGCGTCGAAAAGGTTTTGTGCAGGTTCAGGTGCATCACGTCCACGCCAAAGTCACCGGGTCGCGTCTTGCCCACCAGCGCGTTCATGTTGGCGCCATCCATATAGAGCAATGCGCCCTTCGCGTGCAGAATATCGGCTATCTTGTGGATCTGACTCTCGAACACTCCAATCGTCGAAGGGTTGGTAAGCATCAGCGCGGTAGTCTCCTCGTCCACTTGGGCCGCGAGGGCTTCAAGGTCGATACCGCCCTCTGCGTTGGACTTCAGGTTTTCGACTGTATAGCCGGAGATGGCCGCCGTAGCCGGATTGGTTCCGTGAGCCGAGTCGGGAATGAGAACCTTCCGGCGCGCATTTCCCTGCGACTCATGCCACGCGCGGACCAGCATAATTCCCGTAAGCTCGCCGTGTGCGCCGGCCGCTGGTTGCAGAGTAATCGCATCCATGCCGGTGATTTCGATCAGGCAGCGCTGCAAGAGCTCAATAATTTCCAGAACGCCCTGTGCAAGCGAATCGGGTCGGTAGGGATGCGCCTCGGCCAATCCCTCGATGCGCGCCACCGCTTCATTGACCCTCGGGTTATATTTCATGGTGCACGAGCCGAGCGGATACATGCCCAGGTCAATCGCATAGTTCCACGTTGAAAGTCTCGTGAAGTGTCGAATAATCTCAATCTCGCTCAACTCGGGCAGCAACCCAGGCGTGTCGCGATGTGCCGCACCGAGCAATGCCGCGGCATCGACCGCAGGCACATCCAGCGGTGGCATCTTGTAAGCCCGCTTCCCCGGCGACGACTTCTCAAAGACCAGCGCCTCGTTCTGCGTCTGGTGAGGACGGACTTTGCCGAGTGTGCGAGGGCCGGAATTTTCAGTATTCGTTGCCATTCTCTATGCCTCCACCGGCGCGGCCGCCAACACTTTGGCCGCGGCATCGATCTGTTCACGGGTAATCACTTCCGTTGCGCACCAGAGTGTTGCATTGCCTAACTCGGGATACCAGCGGCTCAACTCAATTCCGCCAACAATCTTTGCATCGAGCAACCGCTGGCTCCACGCCGCCGGAGCTTCTTCCGTCTGAAGCACAAACTCGTGGAAGCGCGGCGCGCCGGTGAACAACAACTTTGCGCCGGGTTGCGCCGCAAGCGTCTCCGCCGCGTAATGAGCTTTGGCCAAATTGTGTTCGGCCAGTTCGCGAATGCCCTCCTTGCCGTAGACGGTCAGAAAGATGGTAGCCATCAGCGCAACTAACGCCTGATTGGTACAGATATTTGAGGTCGCCTTCTCGCGCCGTATATGCTGCTCGCGCGTGGCAAGCGTGAGCACAAATCCGCGGTAACCGGTCGAGTCGACAGTCTGGCCAACCAGGCGTCCCGGCATCTGCCGTACAAACTTCTCTTTAGCCGCAATCACTCCGCAGAACGGACCGCCATAGCTGAGCGCCACACCGAAGGACTGTGCTTCCATGCTGACGATGTCCGCCTCCACGGGCGGCCGAACCACCCCAAGCGAAACCGCTTCCGCAATCGAGACAACCAGCAGAGCGCCCTTAGCGTGAGCAATTTCAGCAATGGCAGGAATATCTTCAATCACGCCGAAGAAGTCGGGGCTCTGCACCAGCACCGCCGCGGTTTCATCCGTTACTGCAGCTTCGAGGGCGGCCAGATCGATGCGGCCGGTTTTGGAATCATAACCAACCAAAGTCGTGTGCAGGCCCTGATGCTTTGCATAAGTAGCCAGCACCTCGCGGTATTCGGGATGAACGGTTTTCGCCACGACGGCTTTGTGTCGGCCGGTAACGCGCACGGCCATCATCACCGCTTCCGCGGCTCCAGTGGACCCGTCGTACATGCTGGCGTTCGCCACATCCATGCCGGTCAGCTCGGCGATCATGGTCTGGAACTCGAAGATCGCCTGCAGCGTGCCTTGTGTGATCTCGGCCTGGTAGGGCGTATAGCTGGTGAGAAACTCCCCTCGCTGCACCAGCGAGTCGATGACCACCGGCCGGTAATGGCGATAGGCTCCCGCACCCAGAAAGCTTGCGTAGCCGGTCGCATTCTTCTCTCCAGCGGCACGGAAGTAGTCCACGATCTCGCTCTCGGCCTGCTGGCGGGGCACATCGAGGTCGTGCGTGAGCCGGTATTCGGCGGGAATGACTTCGAAGAGATCGTCGATCGAAGCCGCTCCGACTTCAGCCAGCATTGCCAGACGTTCAGCAGGCGATTTGGGAAGATAGCGCATGGAATCCTTAGGATTGTGAAGAAGTGAATAAGTGAACAAGTGAAGAAAATCCGCCCTTTGCCTTACTCATTCACTTCTTCACTGTTCTACCGCAATAAACGCCTCATAGGCCGCCGCGTCCATCAAGGAATTGACCTGGGCGGGATCGGCTACTTCAACCTTGATGATCCAGGTGTCGTGGGGCGTTTCGTTAATCTTGTCGGGCGAGGTTTTCAGCTCCTCGTTAATCGCAGTCACGGTGCCAGTGACTGGCGAGTAGAGGTCGCTGACGGCCTTCACGCTCTCGACAGATCCAAAGGTAGCGTTGGCAGTGACCGCGTCGCCAACTTTGGGCAGGTCAACGTATACGATGTCGCCCAGGGAGTTCTGCGCGTAATCCGTAATCCCGATGGTTCCTATGGATCCTGTGAGCGAGATCCATTCATGTTCGCGGGTATACCGGTAATTAGTAGGGTAGGCCATGGAGAGTTTGCTCCTTAAAGAAATAGTGTACGGCGAGAAGCGGGCAGGGGAACCTGTGAATCGCTTGGTAGCATCCAATTTAGGATAGAGCCGTGAAGGGACAATGCCGTGACGGAATTGCCGCGATTCCGAACGATTGTATTACTACTGGTGGCACTGTTGTTGCCGTGGGGTGGTGGAGCGCGCGCTTACTCGCTACTGACCCATGAGCAACTCATCGACCTCACGTGGCAAGACTCCATCGTTCCGCTTCTGCTCAGCCGCTATCCCACGCTGACCCCGGCGCAGTTGGAGGAGGCTCGAGCCTACGCATATGGCGGTTGCGTGATCCAGGACATTGGCTACTACCCGTTTGGCGATGCCATGTTCTCAGACCTCACCCACTATGTGCGCTCGGGTGATTTTGTAGTGAACCTCTTCCGCAATGCCAAAAATGCCAATGAACTGGCCTTCGCCGTGGGCGCGCTCTCTCACTACATCGGCGATTCAATCGGTCATTCCGAGGCCACCAACCTCGCGGTTCCGGTCGAGTTCCCCAAGCTGCTCGCCAAATATGGACCGGTAGTGAACTACGCCGAGGGCCAGCACCAGCATGTGCAAACGGAGTTTGCTTTTGATATCAACGAAATTGCGCATCACCGCCTGGCGCCCGTCCATTACCTGCGGCACGTTGGACTCCAAGTGCCAGCGAAGCAGCTTTCGCTCGCGTTTTACCAGACCTATGGAATGAGCGAGGACTTCGGGGGAAAGCGCGGGCTCCGCGTCAACGTCAGAGCCTATCGTTTCGCGGCGCGAGCCTTTATTCCGCGCATCGCCTACGCGGTCACCCTCCTGCATCGTAATCACGAGCCTGCGGACCCGAATACACCGGAGGCTCTTGAGTTGGAGCAAGAGGTGGCCAAAGTTGCCAGCGAAAACGACTGGCAAGCCTACCGCAGGCATGCGGGAATTGGCACCTATACGCTGGCCGGTCTGCTGTTTGTTCTCCCCAAGGTGGGTCCGCTGAAAATGGTTGCGGTGAAAGGCCCAACCGCGGACACTGAAGTGGAATACAAGCACAGCGTTGTGCTTTCAGCGGCGGAGTTGCGCAACGCGCTGGCCCGATTCACGCCACCGTCCGCGCCGCATCCAACTTCAGCGCAATCGAACGCTCCCGCCCAGGCCGGGCAATCTGAGGCGCCACCACAAGACGCGCCGTCCACTCACCTGCGTCCCACAACCGACGGGCCGCGTCAACAGCGCGACCCGCACCATCCGCTGCCGAATCGCGATCTGGATACGGGGCGCGTAGTAATGCCGGGCGGGTATTCGCTCACCGACTCCACCTTTGCAAATCTCCTGCACTTGCTGACCCAGCAACCCACCGTGCCCATTCCGCCGGGAATCAAGGAAGAGATTGAGGCGTACTACGCCAATCCTGATGCTCCGATCACCACCAAAAAAGACCCGCAGCAGTGGGCGCAGGTTCAGGCCGATCTTCAAACGCTCGCAAAGATGCCGACCAGCATGGAGCCGACTCCTTATCCGACATACGGAGACGACTAGGAAAGCCCCGTGAGGAACCCGCCTGAACGACCGGGGAACTGGGCCAATCCTGAGCGAGTCAGCTTCGAAAATGGCTTTGACTTCCCCGTTTTGTCAATCCTTGTTTCGATACCCCCTATTTGTCAAAGAATTGACCATGCCCGCCGTTGGCCCATGGGTCGTAGTGCAGGGCAAAGTTGGCGCGGGTTTGGACGGAGGGGTGGTTATACTCCCAGAACTCGATAAATGGGCTGGGATTAGGGTCTTCCAGCCAGGCCTCGCCAAGGGCATTGAAGGCAGCCACGGCGGTCTTTTGTGGGTCGGCTACGATGCCGTGAACAGCCTCCTGTCCGTATACGTCCGCCTGGTGCTCGAAGTGGCGGCTGAAGGCGTTGCTGGCCGGCGTCAACAGGAAGCTGACTATCGAAATGGCTAGGAGGAGCACCAGAAAACCCTGGCGGCTCGCGAGCGGATTCTCCCCGTCATTCAACCCGCCCAGGTGCCATGCGTATCCGAAGCGGTTCGCCATCCACCCGGCAAATGCGGCGCATCCCCAGTAAATAAAGAACAGGGCGAAGATCATCCCCGCCAGCATCTTGGGAATGTGGTGCAGTACGTAGTGGCCGCTCTCGTGCCCGAAGATAAAGAGCACTTCGTCGTTGGGGACGCGCCCTGCGGTGGTATCCCACACCACCACGCGCTTGGTGGCGCCGAGCCCGGTGACGTATGCGTTCAACCCGTTCGTCTTGACGCTGGCCTTCATCAGGTACATGCGGTCAGGTGGAATGTTGGTCCCGGTGCGGGCCACCACTTTCTCAAGATCCGCGACCAGCGGGGCATTGTTTTGGCTCAGCGGCTCAAATTTGTTGAAGATGGGTTCCAGCAGCGGCGATACAAAGATGGCGAGAATCAGCAGCGGAATGGTGACCAGCCACAGACCAAACCAGTAGCGATTCGGCCACCGCCGAACGATCCAATTGAAGAGCAGCAGCACGGGCGCGCCAATCAGAATCGAAAGGCCCAGCGCCTTGGTCTGATCCCACGTCCAACCGCCCCACCCCTGCACGCTGATGCCGTAGCCGCGGCTGAAGTGGTGGCCGAGAATATCGAAGGGAATGCTGGCCACGGTGCTGATGATGAGAAAAGCTGCGAAAAACAGCAGCCCCTGCATCCAGCGGCGGCTCAGCATGCGCTCCGCCCATCCAGCCAGGGCGGCGGCAGCGCGGGTAGCCAGCAGCAGCCACAGGAAAACCAGGCCCCAGATCGAGCCAGTGATATCCAGAATGTTGCGAATGCGGCTCAGGGCGATAGCCTTTGCCAGCTTGTCGGCGGGCAGGGAATAAGCCTGCCCGGCGGGCTGGGCGGGTGCGGGCTGGGATTGGGCAGTTGGTGTGGCCGCTGGGGCGGGGGCTGGTTGGGCGGGGCAAAGACGCGGGGCCAGGCCGGCGAGCAGAATGGTAAAGCCCAGCGTCAGCAACATACGGCGCGCAAAGGTCATCGAAATTTCTCCTCGGGTAGCTCTCTCTGAGACAATCGAGCTTACACATGCTTTTACCTCAGTTTTCCCATCTTGTGCCAGTATTTTCTTTCGCTGCTAACAGTTGGAAGACAGCGAGAGCCGGCTGTTGCGTAGCTGTTGCCGCTTTTGGTTTGACCCTCAACCCATGGGCAGGCGCCCTGCAGGCTTCTCCGCCGCCTCACTCCGCCGACCAGGATCCGCCGGGGACCCCGCTGCTCCTCGACGCAATGACGTCCGAGCTGCATCGCGCCTTCACCACGCTCGGCAGGCAAAGCACGGGCAAACAGGACTCTGAAAAGCCGCTGCCGCCGTACTTCCTGAGTTACACGGTCAGAGATGCCGGCAGCGTGTCGATTCGGGCGCAGTTTGGCGCGCTGGTCAGCAGCGAGGCAAACCACGTGCGCTCGGCTGACGTGCAGGTAAGGCTCGGCGACGCCAAGCTCGATAACACGCATGGAAACCATCGCAGCTCGGCGGTGAACAACCTGCAATTGCCGCTGACGGACGACCGCGATTCGCTGGCGCGGAGTCTCTGGTACGCAACGAATGCTGGCTACGGAAACGCGCTTGATAACTATCTCCGTGTGAAGACCGAGGCTGGCGTGCGGGCCAAGGAAGAAGATAATTCCCCTGACTTTAGCCAGGAGGAGCCGCAAACCTACCTGGGCAAGCCCGCACCGCCGGTGGCAATTGACCGCGCCGCCTGGGAGCAGCGGGTTCGAGCACTCTCAAAGGCCTTCCGCGAGTTTCCTGATGTCTACCAAAACATCGTGATCCTATCGGTCGAAAACGAGACCGAGTACTTTGTCTCTTCAGATGGATCTCAAGTAGTTACGCCCCACCTGCAGGCGCAGGTGGTCATGCTTGCCTTAACCCGCGCCGACGATGGAATGGACCTGTTCCGCGCCCAGACCTTTGAGGCTGAGACAGTGGAGGGCCTGCCCACGCAGGCAAAACTTGAAGCCGCTGTAAAAGACCTGGGACTCAGTCTTGAGGCTCTGCGCAAGGCTCCTGTAACCGAGCCCTTTGACGGGCCTGCAATTCTCTCCGGACGTGCCGCGGCCGTCTTCTTCCATGAAGTGCTGGGCCACCGGCTTGAGGGCCAGCGCCAGCGCGGCGACGAAGAGGGCCAGACATTTACCAAGGAAGTGGGCAAGGATGTGCTGCCCACCTTTCTCTCCGTAGCCGACGATCCCACCATGACCACCTTTGGCAAGACCTGGCTCAGCGGCAGTTATCAATTTGACGATGAGGGTCAGAAGGCACGCCGCGTGGATCTCATCGACGAAGGAGTGCTGATGACGTTCCTTATGTCGCGGTTGCCCATCGCCAGCTTCAGCGCCTCCAACGGCCACGGTCGGGCGCAGGGCGGCCGCGTGCCCACAGGGCGGCAAGGCAACCTGATTGTGACTTCAACCAAAACCGAGTCAGAGGCCAAACTTCGCAGGCAATTGGTTGAGGAAGCAAAGAAGCAGGGCAAGCCCTATGGACTCTACTTTGAAGACATTTCTTCAGGATTTGCAGTCACGTCGCGCAGTTCGCCTCAGGCCTTCCAGGTGATTCCGTTAGTGGTTTGGCGTGTCTTTGTAGACGGTCGTCCTGACCAGCTGGTTCGCGGCGTCAGCATTGTGGGCACGCCGCTGGCGGCCATGAAGCGCATTGTGGCCACTGGCGACAAGAGCGAGGTCTTTAACGGCGAGTGCGGAGCGGAGTCGGGAACCATTCCAGTCAGTGCGGTGGCCCCGGCAATGCTGGTGAGCGAGATGGAGACGCAGCGCGTGCAACAGGGCACGGCACGGCCGCCGATCCTGCCCATTCCGGGATTGGTTGCCCCAGCGCCCGCAGCAACCAAGGAGGCGAAATGAACCCGATTCCTCGCAGGGCAATGATTGCGGTGTTGTCGGTTGCCTGCCTGTGCGCGCCTCTTGCGATCGTGGCGCAGCAGACCCGCGCCGATGCTGAAAGGGATCCCGTCCTGAAGGCGATGCTCGAAGAACTGGACCGCAGCAAGACTCAGTTGCAGCTAAAAGATTTCGCCAAGCCGTTCTTTATCCAGTACCGCATCGAGGAAGTGGAAGAATTCGAGACCAAGGCGGAGTTCGGGGCCAGCGAGGGCTCGGAGTACAAGCATCAGCGCGCAGCCCGGATCACGGTGCGTGTGGGCGATGTCAAGACCGATAGCTCCGGCGGTCGCGGAGATGGCTCGGTTCAAATGGAGGTGCTCGACGACGATCCGATCGCGATTCGAACGGCGCTTTGGGCCGCAACCGACCAGGCCTACAAGAGCGCCTTGGCCGCTTACGCGCAGAAGCAGGCCGAACTGAAGCAGGTGCAAACGCCGCCCCAGGCAGACGATTTCAGCCACGAGAGCCCCGTTATTTCGCTCGGCAGCACGCACCACATGAAGCTGGATGAGGCCGCCTGGGTAGATCGCGTGGCTCGCGACAGCGGGCTCTACAGGACTGAGGATTCGGTGAAGGCGAGCCAGAAAGACGTGCAATACTCCCTGGCCAATTTCCATGCGCGCGTGACTACCACCTGGCTGGTTAACAGCGAGGGGACCATCGTGCGCAAGCCGGCGGCCGAGTACCAGGAGTTGTTCGCGGTGGGTACGCAGGCGGCGGACGGAATGCGGCTCGACCGTTCTTACGGCTCCGTGGGCGCCTCGCTTGAAGACCTCGATGCGCCCCGGACCTTTGAGAAGCATGCACTGAAGCTGATCGCTTCGCTCACTGACCTGCGCAACGCACCGCTGGTTGAGGAGGAGTATCACGGCCCGGTGCTGCTTAGTTCTGATGCCTCCGCAGATACTTTATTGTCGGCTATGGCGACTGGGTTTTCAGCTACGCGGCCCAAACTCGGCACCGAGGCACGGACCAATGGCTTTTTCGCTTCCAGTTACCACGAGCGCATTCTGCCCGTCTCGTTCGATGTCGTCGACGATCCTAGCCTGAAGAGCTTTAACAGCAAAGGCCTGGTGGGCGCCTATGACGTGGACGACGAAGGCGTTCCCGCGCAGGCGGTCAAGTTGGTTACAGCGGGTAAGCTGGTGGGTTATTTGGTCGGCCGCGAGCCGGTTAGAGATTTTCCCCAGTCCAACGGCCACGGGCGTGCGGGGTTTACCGGAGCTCCGGTGCCGGCGTTAGGCGTGCTCAAGGTGACAGCCAAGAATGGCCTCACCGACGAAGAACTGAACCGCAAATTGCTCGATATGGCCAAGGACCGCGAACTCAAGAGCGTCTATTATGTTGAGACGATGGGCGGCGACCTGACCCCCAGGCTGCTCTATCGTGTCAGCCCGGACGGCAAGCGCGAACTGGTCCGCGGCGCGGTGCTTGACGATCTGGACCAGCGCGCCCTGCGCTCCAGTGTCGATGCCGCGGGCAAAGACTTGTGGGTAGCCAACTACTTTGCCGATGTGCCGGAGACGGTGCTTGCGCCGGCGCTGCTCTTCGACGATATTACCGTTCGCCGCGCCAACGAGAAGAACGAGAAACTCCCGTTCTATCCCCCGCCGGATTAAGAAAAGACGGGGACTCGGAATTAAGGACTAGGGACCAAACGTATCTCAGAGCCTTGCATTGAAACATAGGCAAGGCTTTAGCCGGGTCGCAAACTCCGGGCAAGAAGGGAAGAACATGTAGCGCTGGCCTCCTGGCCGGCTGTAGCGTGGACCTCCCGGTCCAGGCCTTACCCTTCGCCCTCAAAAGAACCGCTCTAACCTGCGGCCTTGCCTAAAGAGAATCCAGCAACCTCCCTATTTCGATACTTTGCAGATAATTACTCTCTCCAGGCGCACAATCAAAATGGACAAACCCATGAAATATGCGCCAGGAATCGCTCCCGTTCCAAAATGTCAGGTATGTGGCCGGTACGTACCCTACCCGCATACCCACTCCCCGGGGTACAATTCCCCTCCTGTTCGCCCTTTTATACACGTAAGTGATTGATTATAAAAGACAATATACTCACGAATTAACGTCGAAAATGCGACAAAAAAGGCAGAATTCTGACCGAAATCAGACGAAATCTGCCAGAATTCTGCCTGTCCAGGATGCCTATCGCGCCAATTCCCGCCAAAAGCCGCCGCAAGATTCATTTCCCACTGACGTGCTTCCCAGTTTTCAAGTTCACGTCAAACGGCGCTTCTTTGTCCGTGATCAGATTCCATCCCAATCCGTGCAGAACATCGCCTTCAATCGCGGTAATTGTCAGTCCTTCCGACGACAGTCGCCCCGATTGCCAGGCCTGGCCGTCGCTGCCCCACGCGAGAATGCTGTGGTGCCCAACGAAAAGCAGCAGGCCCTGTGCAGGCAGCGGACGGAGCTCCAGCACTGGCCGATAAGCAATCATGGTGAAACGTTCTGGCGCGATGGTGTCGATGACGTAGGCATAACCGCCTGAGACAGCGCAGATCTCTATCGGGTTCGGAGTGGACCAGAGACCAGTGGGAACCACGGGATCGTGGAAGCCCAGAGCGCAAGTAGCCAGGAACTCCTTCGTGGAAGGCGCGTCTTTTGCTTGCAGTTGTTCACCGGAAAAGCCGGGCTGAACGAGCACCTCGAGAGCGCCGCGTTCCACTTCTTCCGCCTCCCGCGGATAGACGAAGTGACGCGCTGGCAGGATGGGTGGGCGTTCAGCAAGGATCTCCGCCTGCCAGTTGTGCGGAAAGGTTCCGTTGAATACGGGTGCGGCTATATGGGCGTTCACGGCTTTCGGACTCCTATAGATTGGGCAAATTGAATGATACGCTCGCGGACGCCAGGAAAGGGCAGTCCGAGGGCTGCGCCATCTTCAATAAGAGGGATGAGCTTGTCGAACTCGCGGCCGGAATGGGCGCCGGTGAGAGCAATACGGACAGGATTAAACAGCTCCTTGCCCTTTACGCCGGTGGCTATCTTGATCTCTTCCAACCAGGCCTTGAAGAGTTCAGGGGTCACGTAATCCTGGCCTGCGCGGGCGCGGGAGGCGAGTTCGCTGATGACTGTGCGGGCGGAGGGTTCGGCCAAAAAGGCGGCGTTCTCAGCGTCGCGCCGGGCTGCGCCGGGATCGAAAAGGAAGACGGGCGCGGATTTTGCCGGTAGCTCGTCAAGGTGATCGACGCCTGGGAGAAAGAGCGCGAGCAGGCTGTAAAACCACGTCTTGCGGAGATCAATCAGCTCGATGGAAGGGGAGTCCAGCTCAATTGGTGGGTCGAGGCCCGCGAGGATGGCCATGGCTTCGGCGGTGTAGAGCTCTGTGGACGACCAGAGCGGGAAGATATCCGGCCTCTGCAGCAGAAACTGCCGCTCGGCCAGCTTGGCGATGCGATCTGGCTCGGCAAGCTTGATGTAATGGCGATTAAGCCAATTGAGCTTATCAAAGTCAAAGACAGCCGGACTGGGCGTAACGCGCTCAATGGAGAAGATCTTCGTCAGCTCGGCCAGGTTGAAGGTCTCGGTTTTACCGTCTTCCGCGCCCCAGCCGAGCAGGCCCAAGTAGTTGGCCAGTGCCTCAGGCAGATATCCCATACGGCGGAATGCGGAGATTGAAGCGGCTCCATGGCGCTTGGAGAGGCGCTCGCGGTCAGGGCCGAGGATGGTGGAAAGATGAGCAAACTCCGGAACCGGCCAACCGAAGGCTTCGTAGATGGCTACCTGCTTGGGAGTGTTGGAGATGTGGTCATCGCCGCGGATGACGTGAGTGATGCCCATAAGGGCGTCGTCGATGGTGACCACGTAGTTATAGACCGGAATGCCGTAGCCTTCAATGGTTGACTGCCCGGCTGCGCCGCCCGCCGCGGAGCGAACGAGGATTGGGTCGCTGACCGTTTCAGCGGCGAACTCGATGGGGCCGTGGACCAGATCGTGGAAGCGGAGGGGATGGTCCTCGGTTTTGAGGCGGACGGCGAAGGGCTTGCCGACAGCGAGGTTTTGCTTGATAGTCGCGGCGTCGAGTGTGCGGCAACGGCCGGAGTAGACCTGGGGGCGATGGGAGGCCTCAGCTAGCTTGCGCTCAGCTTCCAGTTCCTCTGGCTTGCAGAAGCAGCGGTAGGCTTTGCCTTCAGCCAGAAGGCGTTCAGTGTGTTCAGCGTAGATGCTCAGGCGCTCGGATTGGCGGTAGGGCCAGCGGTCGCCTTTGCCAGGCAGGCCTGAGATGCCCGCGCCTTCGTCCCAGTCCATGCCCAGCCAACGGAGATCTTCGATGATCTGGGCTTCAAAGCGAGGTTCGGAGCGTTCGAGGTCGGTGTCTTCAATGCGGAGTATGAAAGCTCCGCCCATGCGGCGGGCAAAGAGCCAGTTGTAAAGCGCAGTTCTAACGTTGCCTACGTGCAGCAGGCCGGTGGGGGAAGGGGCAAAACGGACGCGGGGACTAGTTGTCATCTCTCCACTACTAATGATAGACGGTATCAGGAGAAATGCTGCCAGCCCTGAGGGTTAAGGGGTTGTGCACCATGCGGTGTGAGAAGCGTGACGGCGGGGCGGCCGAGGCGACATTTGAGGATATGACCGATTTGTGTGATTGGAATGCCAGCGATTTTGCGGGGCAGGCGGACAGTGGGTGGGGCGGTGAAGAGGAGCTCATAGTCTTCGCCGCCGTTGAGGGCCTGTTGCAGGGTCGCGGCAGGGTAAATGGGAAGGGCGGCCGCGTTAACCTCAGCGGCGACGCCGGATTCTTCGCAAATGTGGGCGAGATCGGTGGAAAGGCCATCACTGAGGTCGATGGCGGCGGAGGCCGGTCCTTGGTGGACTAGCCAGAGGCCCTGACGGACGCGGGGCTGGGGATAGAGGTGCGGAGCGAGCACGGCTTCCAGATTCTTAGGGATGCGGGGCGGTTGGCTTGACGGCTTGTCTGTGACCAGCTCTTCGAGCCGGGCAAGGGCGGTGGCAGCTCCGCCGAGGGAGCCGGTGACGTAAAGCAAATTGCCGGGGCGGGCAGTGGAGCGTAGCAGTGCTTTTCCGCGTGGGACAGCGCCGATGAGGACGATGTCGGCAACGGCGACGGGTGACTCGGAGAGGTCGCCGCCAGCCAGGGGGGTTTTGTAGGTCGCAGCCAGGGCGAGCAGGCCGTCGAAGAAGCGTTGAATCCAGGCGGGTTTCCAACCAGAGGCCACGGTCAGCTCGCGCGGAAGGCCGAGGGAAAGAAAGCCTGCGACGGGACGGGCGCCCATGGCTGCAAGGTCGCTTAATCCACGCGCTAGCGCACGGTGGCCGATGGACTCAGGGGAGTGCCAGTCGAGACGGAAGTGGCGGCCGGCGATTGAAAGATCAGTCGTAACGGCAAGCTCCTCACCTGAGCGCGGGCGGAGCAGGGCGCAGTCGTCGCCTATGCCGAGACGCAAGGAACTCAGAGAGGAATGAGCCGCGCGGCTGCGAATTTGGCGAAGCAGGGCCTGCTCATTTTGCTCGGATTCGTGAATGGAACTCGCCCGCCGTGATCCCATTTCTTGAGAATAGGTCATACCGCTAGCTTTTAATGCGCAAGACAAATACCCTATGAACAAACTAGGCTAATAGTGAAGCCCTCCTTGCAATGGAATGACCGTGCTTGGGGAGCACCTGCGCGGCGAGTCCATGGACGGGTAAAGAAGGGACAAAGATGAAGGCCTTAGGGATCAGTGGACTGGAAAATGCCATGCCGTTCAAGAGGGAGACGTGGCCCGGCCTGGAGGAGCGCGAATACCGGATTGCCCAGGGAATGGACGCGGCGGCGGCGCTGGTGGTGGACGGGAAGCTGGTGGCCGCGGCAGAGCAGGAGCGTTTCAGCGGAAAGAAGGCCACCGGCAGCTTCCCCATCGACGCCATTCGCTTCTGCCTCAAAGAGGCGGGCATCAAGATCAACGAGATTGACGAGATTGCGCACGGATTCAACTACGCACCGTATCGCGACCTCTACCTGAAGGACGAAGTATCGGCCAAGCTCTATAACAAGGTCTTCAGCAGAGAAGCACTTCTGGCCCAGGTGCGCCGCGATCTGCCGGGATTTCCTGAAGAGAAGGTATTTTCTGTGGGCCACCATATGGCGCACGCCGCCAGCGCTGCTTATACATCGGGCTGGGACGAGTGCCTGGTGGTGGTAAACGATGCGATGGGCGAGGTTGAGAGCCTGAGCGTCTACGATTTTGACGACGGTTATCTTGAGAAGATTCACACCGTCGGCGCCAACGATTCGATGGGAATTCTGTACTCCCTTGTAACGCTGCATCTGGGCTTCGATTTCAACTCCGATGAATACAAGATCATGGGGCTGGCTCCTTACGGCAAGCCCGCGCGTTTCCGCTCGTTCTTTCAGAAGGCCGTGGAACTGCGCGACGATGGCTCTATTCGCATTCCGATCCTGAGGTTGAACAACGCGCGCGAGGAACGGGAAAACTATACAGCCACGCGTGCTTATCTCGATAAGCACCTGATTCCGCGCAGAGCTCCGGCCGACCCGGTTACTCACGATCATGAGGATGTGGCTGCGGCGTTGCAGGAGTGCCTGGACAAAGCGATCCTTCACGTTTGCGGAAAATTTGGTGAGAAGACCGGACTGCGACGGGTTGCGCTGGCTGGAGGCGTTGCGCTGAACTGCGCGGCGAACGGGAAGCTGATGCGCTCGGGATTGTTCGATGAAGTCTATGTGCAGCCTGTTGCCGGAGACGACGGCGTGGCGCTGGGGGCGGCGCTCCATCGCAGCTCGCTTACTGAGGAGGTTCCCAATCACCGGATGCCGGCTCCGCTCTTTGGGCCGCACTACTCCACGAGTGATATTGAAGCCGCGCTGAAACGCTTTGACGGCAAAATCAAATGGCAGCGCTTCGATTCGCTCGCGGCCGCGTGCGCGTCCGCAGCAAAGTTGATTGCGGACGGACGGGTAATCGCATGGTTCCGCGGACGCATGGAATATGGTCCGCGAGCGCTCGGCAATCGCAGCATTTTAGCCGACCCGGGGCACCCGGAGATGCGCGACCGGATCAACGCCATGGTCAAGAAGCGCGAGGCCTTTCGTCCGTTTGCTCCTGCTTGCACGGTGGAAGAAGCGAACCAGTGGTTTGATCTTGTTCCCGGCGAGCAGCATCCTTACATGATCAGCGTGGTCGATGTCCTTCCCTCGGCGCGGGCGAAACTTCCCGCGATTACGCACGTGAACGGATCGGCTCGCTTGCAGACCGTGAGCGTGAAAGACAACCCGGATTTTCATGCGTTGCTGATGGCCGTGGGTAAAACCACAGGCCGGCAAATGGTGCTGAATACCAGCTTCAACGTCAAAGGACAGCCGATTGTGAATGCGCCCAATCAGGCGATTGAGACCTTTCTCGGAACCGGCATCGAGTTTCTATTCCTGGAGAACTTTCATGTTACCCGTTCAGGTGCTTGAGTGGAATCGAACTGAAGCCGATTATCCGCGTTTGAGCACCATCGCTGAACTGTTTTCAGAGCAGGTCGCACGAACCCCGGACGCAATTGCAATGGTTGCGAAGGACCGCCGGTTGAGTTATCGCGAACTCGACCAGCAATCCAATCGCCTGGCGCGACATTTGTATTTACTGGGCGTGGAGCCGGATACATTAGTTGGCATTTGCATGGGACGGTCGGAGACTCTGGTCGTCAGCCTGCTGGCTATTCTCAAGGCCGGTGGTGCCTATGTTCCATTGGATCCCACGCATCCCAAAGAGCGCCTTTCCCTGGTCATTGAAGACTCGGAAATGAAAGTACTGCTGACAACGGCAGAGGCGCGACAGAAACTTCCATTGGAGTTGAGCGGCATCAAGGTGGTGGTTGCCGATCATTCCGGCCTTGCCGCGGAGAGCACGGGCGAAGTCCCTTCCAAAGCGAAAAGCCACCACCTGGCCTACGTGATCTACACCTCCGGTTCCACCGGCAAGCCGAAGGGCGTGATGGTTGAGAACCGGAACGTGGTTAACTTCTTTACCGGCATGGATCGAGCGATCGGCTGCGGACCTGGAGTTTGGCTTGCCGTCACCAGTGTTTCGTTCGATATTTCAGTGCTGGAGCTTCTGTGGACTTTGACGCGCGGCTTCATGGTGGTCGTTCACGGGGATGAGGGTGCAAGCACAATTGCCGATGAAATCGCACGCGACGGTGTGACGCATCTGCAAATGACTCCGTCGCTGGCTCGCATGCTGGCGCTGGATGCTCGCGCATTTGCCGCGCTCGGATCGCTGAAGCAGATGCTATTGGGCGGGGAGGCTGTGCCTGCTTCCATCATCGAACATCTTCGTCAAGTATTTCAGGGCGAGATCTATAACATGTATGGGCCTACTGAAACAACCATCTGGTCGACGACTTATCGCGTCGGCGAGCCGCAGAAAACGGTTTCGATTGGACAGCCGATCGCTAATACTCAGATCTATCTACTTGATGCGAATTTACAGCCGGTTCCAGTGGGAGAAATCGGCGAGTTATTCATTGGCGGAGAAGGAGTAGCTCGCGGTTATTGGAACCGGCCCGATCTAACAGCCGAGAGATTTATAGTAATCCCTTCAATTTCAGCTCAGCGTATCTATCGCACCGGTGATTTAGCGCGCTACTTACCTGAAGGGAACATCGAATTTCTTGGACGCGCCGACTTCCAGATCAAGTTGCGCGGGCACCGCATTGAACCTGGCGAGATTGAAGATCTTCTGGAGCACTGCGTCGGTGTGAGGCAGGCGGTGGTTGTGGTTCGTGAAGACAGAGAGGGCGATAAGAGGCTGGTTGCTTATGTGGTTGCTGAAAGTTCAGGAGCCGGGACGGTCACCATTCTGCGCAGAGCGCTGGAATCGAAGCTTCCCGATTACATGGTTCCTTCTGCCTTCGAATTTCTCCCTGCGTTGCCACTTACTGAGAACGGTAAAATCGACCGCAAGGCACTGCTCAAACTTTCCCCGCCAAAGCAAACCGCAGGCACCGCCGTAAGCCAATCCCAGAACGAAACCGGCAACGAAATGGAACGTATTGTAGCTGCCGCCTGGCAAGACGCGTTGGGCGTGGCAAGCGTAAGAATAAACGATAATTTTTTTGACCTCGGAGCGCACTCTCTCACAGTCGCCGAAGTGCAGGCTAAATTGCAAGATGCGTTGAAGCGTGAAATTTCAATCCTTGATCTATTCCAATACTCCACTGTGAGTGCGCTTGCTAAACATCTTGCCGGAACGCAATCGAACAGCCTGATTTCAGACCGCGCACAACGCCGCAGACTGGCCAGGCAACGCTGAAAGGAAAGCGATGAAGCCCTCCACAATTGCAATCGTCGGAATGGCTGGTCGCTTTCCCGGCGCGCGAAATATTCGTGAGTTTTGGAAGAATCTGCACGATGGGGTTGAGTCGATCCGCGATCTCACTAATGCAGAGTTGAGGGCAGCGGGCGCTACGGAAGAGGAGTTGGCTAACCCGGAGTACGTGAAACGGGCTTCAGTGCTCGACGATGTGCCACTGTTCGATGCGTCGTTTTTCGGCCTCAGCCCGAGAGACGCTTCCATCATGGATCCGCAGCACAGGCATTTTCTTGAGTGTGCATGGGAGGCTCTGGAAGACGCCGGGCACCCGCCGCAGGGCTTTGATGGATCGATTGGAGTTTTTGCCGGGTCGGGCATGAACACCTATTTGATACATAACCTGCTGGCTAATCGGCGGCTGCTTGAGAGCGCGGGATTGTTCCAACTGAAGCAGACGGGCAACGATAAGGACGTGTTGGCCACGCGCGTTTCGTATCAACTTGACCTCCGCGGGCCCAGCATCAACGTGCAGACAGCGTGCTCCACTTCGCTGGTTGCGATTCACCTTGCCTGCCAAAGCCTGCTCAACTTTGAGTGCGATATGGCATTGGCGGGCGGAGTAACCTTCGAATTCCCGCATGGACTCGGCTATCTCTATCGCGAGGGAGAGATTCTTTCCCCTGACGGCTATTGTCGAACTTTCGATGCAATTTCGAGTGGAACGGTTTTCGGAAGCGGCCTGGGCATCGTGGTGCTGCGGCGGCTTGAAGATGCGCTTGCGGACCGAGACAATATCCGCGCCGTCATTCTCGGGTCGGCAATCAATAACGATGGCGCGCGCAAGGTGGGTTATCTTGCGCCAAGTGTTGAAGGCCAGGCTGAAGTGATTGCCGAGGCGCTGGAGTTTGCCGGGGTCGGTGCCGATGAAATTTCGTACGTTGAGGCGCACGGAACCGGGACGGCGGTCGGCGATCCAATTGAAGTACGCGCTCTCACGCAGGCGTTCCGCAAAACGAGTGCGCGCAGCGGATACTGTGGAATCGGTTCGCTGAAAACCAATGTAGGCCATCTGGATGCGGCGGCAGGCGTGGCTGGGCTGATGAAAACCGTGCTCGCACTGGAGCATGCGCAACTGCCCGCAACTTTGCATTTTCAAAAGCTGAATCCTCACATTGAGCTTAAGGGCAGTCCGTTCTTCGTTAACAGTAAACTCACTGACTGGGCTGCCAGCGGAGCGCCCCGGCGCGCAGGCGTCACGGCGCTGGGCATCGGCGGCACCAACGCGCACGTAGTGCTAGAAGAAGCTCCGCAGCTTCCGGATGAGCCGCGAAATTCAAAGCCTTTGCAATTGCTGACGGTCTCAGCAAAGACCGAGGCTGCGGCGGATCGAGCCCTTATCAATCTTGCCGATTACCTGCAGACGCACCCCGAACTGAACCTGGCTGACGTTGCGTTCACGTGCCAGCTCGGCCGTCATGCATTTTCGCATCGACGTGCGCTGGTCGTCGAGAATACTCGCGAAGCAATCGGTGCCCTGGCGCAGGTTGAGCGCAAGCAGATTTCCTCCGGCGTAGCCGGGACGAGCGCGCCTCCGGTTGTGTTTCTGTTTTCGGGGCAAGGTTCGCAATATGCCGGAATGGGCCGCGAACTCTACGAAAACGAGCCGGTCTTTCGCGAGGCGCTTGATCTCTGTGCGCAACATCTTCTTGAACCTCTAGGGATTGATCTGCGCCACGCGCTCTATCGGCCACCGGATGAAATGGAGGCCTCGGCGGAAAAGCTGAATCAGACTTGGATCACACAGCCCGCACTTTTTGCGGTCGAGTATGCGCTGGCGCAGTGGTGGATTTCACTGGGCGTGGAACCGGCGGCCATGGTGGGTCATAGCATCGGTGAATATGTGGCCGCTTGCCTGGCTGGAGTTTTTTCCCTCAAAGATGCACTGTCCATCGTCGCCGCGCGCGGGCGGCTAATCTACGATCTTCCCGCCGGATCGATGCTCGCTGTTCCGCTTGCGGCTGACGAAATTAAATTGAACGGTACGCTCTCCGTGGCCGTTGTAAACAATCCGGAGATGTGCGTAGTTTCCGGACCGACGCCGGAGATCGCGGCGCTGGAAGAGAAACTTGCAAAGCAGTCCGTCGTCAGCCGCCGGCTGTTCACATCGCACGCTTTCCATTCAGCGATGATGGACCCAATTCTCAGCGAGCTTGAAAAGCTGCTGAAGGGAATTTCGCTCAAGCCACCGTGCATCCCTTACCTTTCCAATGTGAGCGGAGGATGGATCAAAACAGAGGAAGCCACAGATCCGGCTTATTGGTCGCGGCATATTCGCTCGACGGTTCGTTTCTCTGACAATTTGACGGAACTCTTTTGCAAGCCGGAACGGATATTTGTTGAGGTTGGACCGGGCAACACGCTCACGACCTTCGTTCGTCAGCAAGGCGGTGGCAAGGCAAAAGCATTTCAATCGCTTCCGCATCCCCGCGAAACAGTTTTTGGCCTACATTGCGCATTGCAAACACTTGGTGAGCTTTGGTTCTTAGGAGTAAAAGTCGACTGGGCGAAGCTGCATGAGCCAGACTCCCCAAGGCGAGTTTCGTTACCGACTTATCCCTTTGAGCACCAGAGATTCTGGATCGAGCCGGATAAAGTTCAACCGGCAGCGACGCCAACGAGTGAGCCCCAGGTTGAGCGCGATGACGACAAGTGGTTCTATCGCCGCGTTTGGAAGACCGCTCCATTCACTCTTTCCCCAGTGAAAGAGGCTAGCAATTGGATGATCTTCAGCGACTCGCTCGGCTTGGGAGACAAAATCGCCGCGCAGCTCAAGGCAAACAAGCAGGCTGTGATAGTGGTTGCCCCAGGTTCCGGTTATAAGCCGGTTAAGGGGGGGGGGTATACAGTTCGTCCGGCGGTTCGCGAAGATTATGATGCGCTGGTTGGCGATTGTTTCAAGAGCGGAGATGCGCCCTGGAAGATTCTCCACTTATGGTCCCTGGTAAAAGACGGCACTAATGTCGCTCTCGAAGAAACGCTGGAGCGCAGTTTCTATAGTCCTCTCTTTCTCGCCCAGGCACTGGCCGATCAGGATATTGCGGACGTGGACATAGCGCTGGTCTCTAACAGCATGCACCAGGTCGCGGAAGAGCCGGTTCACAACCCGGCTCGCGCGGTACTGCTGGGTCCAGCGCGAGTGATTCCGAAGGAGCTGCCAGGAATAACCTGCCGCAGCATCGATTTGGATCTTAAAAGCAATCAGGTTGCAGAATGCGCCGGACAGATTATCTCCGAGATGGCTTCGGTTCGCGAAAATGCAGCCATTGCGTATCGTCGCGGCGAGCGCTTTGCCGAGTCTCTGGACCATTACGATGTGTCTGCCGCTCTTGTGAATCGCCGATTGGAGCGCGGAGGCGTTTACTTGCTAAGCGGCGGATTGGGTGGTATAGGACTGGTGGTCGCTGAGCATCTGGCGCGCGAGTTCAAAGCACGGTTGGTTCTAGTGGGCCGCTCAACGTTGCCCGACGAGGCAACGTGGGAAGCTGCGCTCGACGATGCCGCTCACAGCGTGGCAGTCAAGCAAGTTATTCGTAAGCTGATCGAGATCCGTTCACTCGCAGATGGATTGATGGTTGCTCAGGGAGACGTTTCCAATCTCGAACAGATGCGTGGCATTGTTGCCGAGGCCCGGCTGCGCTATGAAAAAATCGACGGCGTATTTCATGCCGCGGGAGTTCTGGACGACGGACCGTTGATGCTGAAGAGCGCTGAAAGCGCAGCCATGGTACTTGATCCAAAAGTGCGCGGAACGCTGGTTCTGGAAGAGGCTCTGCGCGACGAGCCGCTGAAGTGCTTTGTTCTGTTCTCCTCCATTAGTTCTATTTTTCCGCCCGCGGGCCAAGTGGACTATGCCGCGGCCAACGCATTTCTTGATGCCTTCGCGCTCAGCCGCAAGGGTCCGGTGACAGCGATCAACTGGGGCATTTGGCGCGAGGTGGGGATGGGCGCGCGCTCGGCCTCTCCGCATCTATGGCTGGAACAGCGCCTGCTTGAAACGCCGGACGAGGTGGTGTACTCCACCCGGTTCTCTCCTAAGCGGCAGTGGTTGCTTTCTGAGCACAGGCTCATCGGCGGCAAGGCCATCATCCCCGGAGCGGGCCACATGGAAATGGTTGCCGGAGCATTCATGCGCGGCAAGCAGGGCGCGTTCGAATTTCGGGATGTGTATTTTCTCGCTCCACTGATGTTCGATGAGAAAGAAACGAGAGAGGTGAGGGTGCAGCTACAGCGCGAAAACGAAGCAGGGATGGAGAAAGGTGCTTTCCGATTCTCACTTTTTGCGCGGGCCGGCGAGTGGGTGGAGTACTCCACCGGGACTATTGCGCCGTGCCAGACGCGGCCACCCGCAAAGGTAGATCGCGCCGCTATCGCCGCTCGCTGCCAGGGGCGCGAATACATATTCGACGAGACACACCGGACCCGGCAGGAACGCCAATTAAGTTTCGGACCCCGCTGGCGCTCCCTCATGCGGATGAACATCGGCAAGCACGAGGGCCTGGCTTATATCGAGTTGGATGAGAGATTCTCCGCGGACGTTCGCAGCCTGCGCGTGCATCCCGCGCTGCTCGATATGGCAACGGGCGCAGCGCTCTACCTTACGGAAGACTACGAGAATTCCGACGATCTTTTCCTTCCTATTTCCTACAAAAAAATCAGCGTCTACCAGACGATTCCCGCCAGATTTTATAGTCACATTCGTTCACGGCAGCAAAATCCGGTTCGCAATGAGATTGAGACCTTCGGTATCACGCTCTTCGACGAGCAGGACCAGGTATTGGCGGAGATCGATGGATTTGCGATGCGCCGCATTACCGATTTCGAAAAAGCCCTGGAAGAGAATCGATTAGGCCGCTTTGCCACTCGCTCCATCGCGGAGCAGCCGATTGAAGTTCGAGATCTGCCCGGAATTCCGCCACTCGAAGGCGCGCGGGCATTGACGCGGATTCTGCTCGCTGCCACTCCCACAGCCGTGGTTGCCGTTGCTCAGCCGTTGGAGGAACTTGACGCACGCAATCGATTGCGGGTATCCACTGCCGCGGCGAGCACTGCCGCATCTTCAGACGCAGCTTCAGGCGGAAGCATCGAGGCCACACTGGCTTCGTGGTGGCAGGAACTGCTGGGAGTGGAGCGGGTAGCATCGGACGACGATTTCTTTGCGCTTGGAGGTCATTCTCTGGTCGGCGTGCGCCTGTTTGCCAAGATCAGAAAAACCTGGCAGGTAGATCTGGAGCTCGCCGTACTTTTTGAAGCGCGCACCGTGCGCCAGCTTGCGGAAGTGATCGCCAGGGCTCAACAGCCTGCCAGCACGGAAGAGAAGATGCGTTCTTCCCTGCGCGCGATTCAGCCCGCCGGTTTGCGTATTCCACTCTTTTGCGTCCACGCTGTGGGAGGCGACGTTCTTTTCTATGAGCAGCTGGCAAAGGCTCTGGGACCCGATCAGCCGTTTTATGCATTCCAGTCTCCGCTCATCACGCGGCCGGATTTGCGCGAGATAAGCATGGAAGAACTGGCAGCCACTTACATCAAGGAAATGCGAGCGTTTTATCCACAAGGGCCTTACCTACTCGGGGGTGCGAGTTATGGAGGATTGGTTGCCTATGAAATGTCGCAACAGCTTCTTGCGCAGGGCCTGGGGCCAGCGTTGCTGGTCATGTTCGATACCGCGATTACGGGTCATGAGCAACGCGTGGATTCCAAAGATCGCGCAGTTACATTCTGGCAGAATCTTCGCAAAGAGGGTGTTCCCTATCTAATTCGAAAATCTGTGGTGAAGAGAAAGTACTGGTGGAAGAAACTTGAACGGCGTGCTCAGGTTGCGGCCGGCGCATCTTACCGTCTGGCAGGCAAGCCTCTTCCACTCAGCCTGCACTATATAGGGGTTGAGGAAGCGCATTGGCGAGCCCTGAAGCGTTATACGTTCCTTCCCTACGCCGGCAAAGTAACACTGATGCGGGCGGTGGATCGTGGTCCCGAGGTTCTGGGCAAGCGCGAGGACCCGACCCTGGGATGGGGCCCGCTGGCGAGCGAGCTGGAGATTCACGACGTTCCCACCGGGCATATGTCCATGCTATTTGCGCCGAGTGTGAGCACGTTTGCAGAGATGCTCAAGGCCGTTTTGCCTTAGAAGCTGCGCGCTCCAGCGGAAACCACGACGTTCCATCTGCGGCCAGCGGTGCGGGCGGTGCCCCTAAAGGGCTCGTCTCCCAAATCTGCAACTCGGGAGCACCGGCTCGCTCAACCATCAGTGCGATGCGGTGCCCGGCATGATCGAGTGAGCAAAACCGCCAGCGCTCAGGCTGATCGTTCAGGTCCGGGTCCAGTTCCAGACGGATTCCTTCAGCCCCGCCGAAGAGGAAAGAGAATCTTTTCATCGGCAGCGAGAGGCCCATGCCCCGCGCCTTCATATAGGACTCTCTCAGCGTCCACAAGCGAAGCGCGCGATCGAGTTTTTCGTCTTCGCGTAGAGCATCAAGCTGAGCCAGTTCGAGCGGAGAAAGTACCTCCGGCGCAAGCTCGGCGATCTTTCCGGCGCGGGCGCAAGGCTCCACATCCACGCCTACTTCGACACCACTGGCAATGAGGCAAACCACCAAGCCCGGAGAGTTGGAGAGATTGAAGCGCAGGCCGCAATCCGGTTCGGCAGCGGGCTTGCCATAGCTGTTCAAAGAAAAGTGCCAGGCCCGGGGAGCAAGGGGATAGTGGTTCGAGAGCGCAATGCGCGCCAGGGCATGAGTAGCCAGAAACTCACGCGCATGCCGCTCGAACTTGAACGACTGCCAGCGTGCAAGCTCGTCATCGCTGAGCAACTGCGCACAGGCCTGCGCAACCTCGTCCGCTATCAGATCGTCGGGGTATGCGCACCATAGATTGAGCGGTTCTTTGTTCATTGCAGTTTGAACGGCATAAGTAGCCTACCGCACCAGACCGGCCGGCTTTGCGTCAGAGGCCGCAACCGGGGGCAATTCAAGCGGCAGAAGACTATAATCTGCCTTATGGCGGCGAGTGCACAAACGAATCCGGCTGGAGCAGCAGTTGCGGCGACCGCTGCTTCCGGCGCTGCGGAAGCGACGGCCAAACTGCACGCCCTGGAAGCGCGGCTGGAGCAATTGGGCAGCCTGATGGTGGCTTACTCCGGCGGGGTGGACTCGGCTTTTCTGGCAGGTACGGCGCACCGCGTTCTGGGTGACCGGATGCTGGCAGTGCTAGCCGACTCGCCCAGCCTGGCTCGGCGCGACCTGGAGCAGGCCCGTGCCTTTGCAAATGATCTGAAAATGCCGCTGCACGTGGTTGCGACAGAGGAATTGGAGCGTCCCGAGTATGCGCGCAACGATGCTAATCGCTGCTTCCATTGCAAGGACGAACTGTTTGCGGTGATGGAAGCGTTGGGCCCGAAACTGGGCTTTTCCCACATCGCCTATGGCATGAACGCCGACGATACTCGCGATTTTCGGCCCGGTCAGCGTGCGGCTGAGGAGCACGCTGTGCTGGCGCCGCTGGCTGAGGCCGGGCTTACCAAAATTGAGGTTCGTGCACTGGCCAAGACGGCCGGCTACTCACTGTGGGATCGTCCGGCCGCGCCGTGCCTTTCTTCGCGCGTTGAGTATGGCCGCACCGTGACCCGCGAAGTGCTCGAACAGGTGGAAAAGGCCGAGGAGAGCTTGCGGCAGTTGGGCTTTCGCGAGTTGCGCGTGCGCCACCACGGCGAAGTGGCCCGCGTTGAGATTGCGCGAGCGGAGCTGCCCCGCGCGCTTTCGATGGAGATGATGGACTCGATCTCCGCTGCACTCAGGCAGGCCGGATTCCAGTACGTCGCGCTGGATTGCGAGGGCTTTCGCTCCGGCGCTATGAACGTTGTGCTGCCCGCGGACGTATTAAACCGGCGCGGCGCATAGTCAACGATTTAGAATCTCAACCATGCGTATTGGATATCTGGAGTGTTTTTCCGGCATAAGCGGCGATATGCTGCTGGGCGCCTTGGTGGATGCAGGCGTACCTTTCACTCGTCTTGAGGAAACAGCTGCGGCGCTCGGTGTAGGCGCTCGGCTGGAGATGCGAAAGGTAAGCCGCGGCGGACTGGCCGCTACTAAGGTGGACGTGATTCCCTCCGAGCAATCCGCCGGCGAGCCGGCCCACTCGCACGAAGATCATACTGAACACGCTCATCACTCTCACACGCATGAAGAACACGAGCACCACGCGCACGCTCCGCACCGCCCTTTATCGGAGATTCTCAAGATCATTCGTTCAGCTTCGCTTGCCGAGACTGTGAAAGAGCGTTCCATTCGTGCCTTCCAGCTTCTGGGCGAAGCAGAGGCGGCCATCCACTCCATCTCCATTGAAAAGGTACACTTCCACGAGGTGGGGGGTGTGGATACCATCGTCGATATTGTTTGCGCCGCAGCAGGCGTTGAGGCGCTGGGCGTAGATCGTTGGCTTGCGTCGCCCTTGAATGTGGGCAGCGGGACGGTCGAATGCCAGCACGGAACGCTTCCAGTTCCCGCGCCAGCGACGCTGGCCCTGCTCGCGGATGCGCCGATTTATTCCGCAGGCGCGCAGATGGAGCGCGTGACTCCTACAGGTGCGGTCTTGTTGCGCATGCTCGATGTGAGCTACCAGCCGCTACCGCCGATGCGCGTGAAGGCCTCAGGCTACGGAGCGGGGGGGCGCGAAACTCCGAGAGAGCCCAACCTGCTTCGATTGCTGGTTGGCGAGCAGGAGGATGCGACGGCCGACCAATCTGAATCCGTCGCAGTGATTGAGACGGTGATCGATGATTCCAGTCCGCAGTTGCTGGGCTACGTGAGCGATCTGCTGCTGGCCGCCGGAGCTTGGGACGTTTATCGCGCTTCGGTGCAGATGAAAAAGGGTCGCACCGGTGTGCAGGTGACCGTCCTCTGCCGTCCTGATCTCGTGCCCGTACTTGAAGATCTGCTCTTCCGCGAAACCACCACCATCGGCCTGCGCTGGAGGCTCGAAAACAAACGCTCGCTGGCACGCGAGTTCCAAAAGGTGCAGACCGAATGGGGCGAAGTGACCATCAAAATCGCACGCTGGCCCAACGGCACTATTGCCAATGCTTCGCCGGAGTATGAGGATTGCCGGAAATTGGCCACGCAGCACACGGTCCCCCTCAAACAAGTGATGCAGCAGGCCATGCGAGCCTATGCGGCCGGCACAGAAAAGGATGGAGTCTGATGGATCGTACAAATATTGAGGCGCTGCTGAACGAAGTTCGCGAGGGCCGCGTCGCTGTGAATGAAGCCCTGGACCGCCTTCGCGATCTGCCCTTCGAAGACTTAGGATTTGCTAAGCTCGATCATCACCGTGCACTGCGCACCGGTATGCCCGAAGTGCTCTTTGCCCAGGGTAAAACCGTGGAGCAGGTAGCTAAAATCTTTGACCGCATGGCCAAGGCCGGAGGCAACGTGCTGGCTACCCGCGCCTCCGCCGATATGTTTCGCGCGGTCCGCGAGGTGACTCCGCGCGCAGAATTCCACGAGACCGCTCGCGCCATCACGCTGGAGCAGGCTCCCACCGTCCCAGGCAACGGAACCATCGCCGTAGTCTGCGCAGGCACCAGCGATTTGCCGGTAGCGGAGGAAGCAGTGGTCACGGCCCGGCTGATGGGAAATACCGTGGAGTTGATCGCCGACGTAGGCGTAGCGGGCATTCATCGCTTGCTGGCGCAAAAGGGATCCCTGCAGTCCGCGCGGGTGCTCATCGTCTGCGCCGGAATGGAAGGCGCATTGCCCACTGTAGTCGCAGGACTGGTGAACGCGCCGGTGCTGGCCGTGCCAACCAGTGTAGGGTATGGAGCGTCATTCGGCGGAGTGGCCGCGCTGCTGGGCATGCTGAATACCTGCTCGCCCAACGTATCCGTGGTCAATATCGACAACGGATTCGGCGCGGCCTGCATCGCTTCGCTTATCAATCGGCTGTGATTGCCTGCCTCTGATCACTGTTTGGTTGGGCCATACTCATGGCCCCGTTTGCATTAATGTCTACCTTCACCAGCAAATCGCTTGCCATTGTGAAGTGCACAATCGACTCCGCCGGTATGACGATATCGCGGTTGCCGGTTAACGCGGCCGTAGCGGTTCCAGCGCCTCCACCCACAAGGCCGCCCACCGCCAGTCCTACGCCGCCAGTGGCAAGACCGCCCACAAGCATGCCCGCCCCAGTCCCTCCGCCGATCATGGCCGCTGAGCGCTTACCTTTGCCTTTTTTCGTTTCCTCAATATCCCGTGTATTCAGCCGATACGTTGTTCCATTCACAGCGAGTGAGATCAACCGCAGTTCCAGCTCAGATCTGCCTTTGAAACGACCGCGCCGATGCGCTACATCCACAATTCCGGTCACAGGTGAGCCTTTCGGCACCGGCACTGTCTTGTCATCGCCACGAACAGGAATTACTATTTCGCCGGTGAACCTCACACCCGGACGGCTATGTTTGACGCTAATGCGTTGATCCACACGGATCGTCAGCCTGGTACCAGCTGGGATACTGACTTTTTCCGGCTCCGGAGGTGGTTGCGGCACCGCTGAAATTGTCGGATTCAAGGGCTTTGGAGCCGGAATCCCGGCAGCGGGCGGCACAATCGTAGTTGTCATTGCCTCTTCCGTTTGTCCGGCCGCAGGCGGCTGGACAACTGTTGTCGTCGTAATGCCATGCTTATCGACCGAAACCGCCTGTTGCGCCTGCCCGGTTTTGGCCGCCTGGTTCATGGCCTGTTCCAGCGCTTTCTCCTGTCTGGAAGCGCATCCCGAAAAGAGGCCAGCTGCCAGCACCAGCGCGAGCAGCCGGGCAGAATGAACAAATGAGCTTGAATTGAACTTGCTTGTTCTCCTTTCGCAGTGACTTCATACACGCAGAATGATCTTCATCGTGAACCGCGCGGTCATGGATTGCTGTCTAAAATTGGACTCGGAACTGTTGGCTTTAATTCCGCAATTCTATTTGATGGGAATCTCCTACTCAGCGCGCTGATTTTGCAGCACATAGCACCATAAAACAAAACGTAAAGTCTAATAATCTAATTCGGAATGAAATTTGTTCCCGGCGGCGAAATTAATCGCTACGCTTTTTCGCTTATTTCGTCTGCCAGAGCGTTAAGATAACGCTCAAGAGCCGTATAATCAGTGCGATTGGGGCAGGCCAGGAGATTCCAGTGAAGAACATACCGGTAAGCTCGAAGTTCATCACATATCTGGGTGCAATTCTAGCGATTGGTCTCGGATTTGGTGTCTCCCAGGATGCGCCCAAGCCGGCGAACGCCGCCACTGCACAGATCCCGATCCGCAACGCTTCTTCAAAAGCCGTGCATATCGTCAACGACCAGTTGATGGAGACGGCGGATGGTTTCCACTACCGGGTAATCGGCAAGGTATACAACTCCAGCGACGAAGCACTGGTGAATGTTTCGATCGTCTACAACATCTGGAAGAAGTATTATCCCAACGGTTCACAGGTCAAAGGAACGGATGGGCAGGTTTCGGCACACATCAAGTATCTGCCTCCAAAGCAGATGGTCGATTTTGTGGCAACCGGAAACGCCCCCGTGATTACTTCTTCAGTACCGGAGCCCATCCAGGCTGAGATTGCCGCTCAGTTTGTGGAGGAGTGATCCCTCTCGCAAAGCAACAGCCGCTTTCGACGCCAGAAACAACCGGCATCCCCGAAAACCGCAAAGTGACGCTGATCACAGTACGGCCTAAGCCTGTTCGCTGATCATTCTACTTGTATAGGTAGCGCCCGCACGCGGCGTGTGGAGGAGAGTCGTGGCCCGTTCCAGGTTGCCGCTGTGGCGCAGAATCTCGCAGGTATTCTTCCTGCTTCTGTTTTTTGCGCTGCTGATCTTCACATCACTGCGAACCACGCCCGGCGCCACGGGCGATATTCATCTGCGCGCGCCGGTGCGCCTGTTTTTTGAGTGGGACCCTCTGGTGGCCGTGGTCAATGCGCTGGCAGGCCATGCTCTCTATCGCGGGCTCATCTGGAGCCTGATCATCCTGCTGCCCACGCTCTTTCTGGGACGTTTTTTTTGCGGTTGGATCTGCCCCATGGGCACGTTGCAACACTTTGTGGGCAGCCTGCCTTCTGAGGCCAAACGCGGCAAGCAGCGCATCGAATCAAATAGATACAAGCGCTGGCAGACGGGCAAATATGTTGTGCTGATTGCCGGGTTGGTGGCTGCTGTCTTTGGTTCGGCGGCCATTGGCTGGCTCGATCCCTTCAGCCTTCTGGTCCGGTCCATTGGATTATCGTTGCTGCCCGCCTTCAACTTTGCCGTGCGCTCAGCGCTTGCGCCTCTGGAGCACAGTCATATCGCGGCGATCAAGTCAACCGGAGAAATCCTCCACGCGATTTTGCAATTCACGATTTTGGATTTTCGCCCGCAGCAGTTCGCGCAAGGGCTGATCCTGGGGATTTTGTTTGTGGCCATTTTGCTGGCCAGTATGCGGGTGACGCGGCTCTGGTGCAGGTCGATCTGTCCGCTGGGCGCGTTGCTGGGAGCGGTTTCCCGGTGGAGCGTGCTGGGGCTGCACAAGGATCCGGATGCCTGCGACAAATGCAACCGCTGCCTGCTCAATTGTCAGGGTGGCGACGATCCCATCGGCGGCGTTCCCTGGCGCAAATCCGAGTGCCTGATGTGCATGAACTGCATCGGCAGTTGCCCTCACGATGGCCTTCAATTCCGCTTCTTCCGCAAAGAGAAGGAGGTCGCCTCGCCGGATCTGGGGCGGCGCAGAACGCTCACCGGTCTCGCGGCAGGCGCGGCGCTGGTTCCCATCATGCGCGCCAATACCGGCCTGGGCAAAAGCCGCCACGAACGGCTGCTGCGTCCTCCCGGCGCGCTCGATGAACGCGATTTTCTCTCCCGCTGCATCCGCTGCGGCGAGTGCATGAAGGTTTGCCCCAATACCGCGCTCCATCCGACGCTGGAAGAGGCCGGTCTGGAAGGGCTATGGTCGCCTACGCTGGTGCCACGCATTGGCTACTGCGAACCCAGTTGCGTGCTCTGCTCTGAGGTTTGCCCCACCGGCGCAATCTGGCAGATTACGCCGAAGGAAAAAGGTTGGGTGGTCGGAGTGGGCACGCAGAACCCAGTCCGGCTGGGCACCGCATTTTACGACCGCGGCCGCTGCCTTCCCTGGGCTGAGGCCATCGACTGCATTGTCTGCGAGGAGTGGTGCCCGGTTTCGCCCAAGGCCATTTACGTGGAAGAAGCCCAGGTCATCGACTCGGCCGGCAACACCAAAACTCTCAAGCAGCCGCGCGTCGATCCCAGCCGCTGCGTGGGTTGCGGCGCCTGCGAGTATGCCTGCCCGTTGCAGGAGCGCCCAGCTGTTTACGTTACCAGCATCGGCGAAAGCCGTTCGCCGGGCAGCCAGATTTTGCTGAATAGAAAGTAAAAAGGAGAACGTTTCTAATGTTTCAATCGAAGATTATGAGCTTGGCAACTGCAACCTTAGTGATGGCAGCCGCCGTCACATTCATAGGATGCAAGAAGCACCAGTCCGACCCCTTCCCCGCATCAGCCGCAGTAGCGGGTTGGGATAAAACCAGCGAAACCCGCACCTTTCCGTCCAAAGACCTTTGGCAGTATATCGATGGCGACGCCGAGCAATATGTTTCTGCCGGCGTGGTCTCAACCTCGACCTCCGACTATAAATTTCAGAACCAGTTGGAAGCAACTTTAGACGTGCACACCATGGGCGATGCGGCGGGTGCGCGCAAGATTCTGGAGACTGGAACCAGCGACGCCAAACCCGTCCAACTGGGCGATGCGGGCGTTCAATACGCGCAAAGCGTGATCTTCCGCAAAGGTCCATACCTGGTGCGCATTGTTGCCTATGAGTCCACGCCCGGCACGCCGCAGGCTCTGCTTGCACTGGCGCACGGAGTGGAAGCAAAGCTTTAAATCAATGGGCCGAAGCACCGGCCGCAGAGGAAAAATGAGGATAACGATGAAAAGCCGCCGGGAGTTTATCAAGACTACAGCAACTGGGGCCCTTCTGTTGGGCTCGCAGAGCAAATTGGGATTAGCCTCCATGCTCGACCAGAACGCTCAGCACGTCGCAAACGGCAAGTCCAGGGTAGTGGTCGCACGCGATGCGGCCCTGCATGGACAAGACGGGCAACTGGACGAAAAGCGCGTGCTCGCACTGCTCGACCGCGCCATCGCCACTTACACCGGGCACGACAATCCGGTAACGGCGTGGAAGCAGATTGTGCCGATGGATAAGGTGATTGGCCTCAAAACGAATGGCCTGGGGGGCAAGGGAATTTCAACCCACGCTGCGCTGGTGATGGCGGTCTGCGAGCGGCTTCAGCAGGCCGGCGTCAAGCCAGGCAACATTCTGGTATGGGACCGAAACGCCCGCGACCTTCAGGCGTGCGGGCTTACCGTCTCCACCGATTCCAGCCGCATCCGTGTCTACGGCTCTGATGTGGCCGGATTCGAGGACCAGCCGGCGGCTTTTGGCTCGGCAGTTAACGTGAAGCTGGCCAAGATACTCACCCGCGAGTGCGATATGGTACTCAACCTGCCCATTCTCAAGGACCACGAAATGGCGGGCGTTACCTTCTCCATGAAGAATATGTACGGAGTCGTCCAGCGTCCCAATGAACTGCACGCGGCCGGTTGCAACCCCGGCATAGCCGATCTGAACTGCATTCCAGTCGTTCGCCACAAGGTGCGATTCACCATTGGCGACGCAATGACCTCAGTCTATGATGGCGGCCCGGGCTTTCATCCCGAACGTCTCTGGCAGCCGAATGCCCTGATCGTGGGTGAAGACCGCGTGGCGCTCGACCATACTGCCTGGCAGATGATTGAGCGCAAGCGTGCCGAAGTGGGGATGCCGACCCTTGAAGGTGTTGGCCGTCCGCCGCGTTATATCGCAACCGCCGCCGATCCGGCGCACGGATTAGGCGTCAACGATCCGAAACGCATTCATTTAATCGAAGTCTAGGTGCTCGATTTTGGATCGAGGAGAATCACAATGACCGGCGAAAACGAACGGATGCCAGGCGGGAAACAAGCGCAGGGTCTCACGCGGCGTGAGGCGATGCTGCAACTGCTTCGTCTGGGCGGCGTGGCTGCAGGTGCAGCGGGCGCAGGCGTTTGGCTCAGCGAGCACAGCTCCCGTCCGGTTCCGGCGCAGGCTGAGCAGGCGCGTCGCGATCATCGCACCGCATCCGATTCTCAGACCTCGCAATTGCCGCACCTAGTCGTGGCGCAGGGCGGAGAGCCGCGCGCCCTGGTCGACCGCGCTCTCGAGGATCTGGGCGGCATCCGCCGTTTCGTCAGCCGTCAGGACGTGGTCGTTCTCAAGCCCAATATCGCCTGGGATCGCACTCCTGAGCAGGCAGCCAACACCAATCCAGAATTGGTGGCCGAGGTGGTGCGACAGTGCTGGCAGGCGGGGGCAAAGCGGGTCATTGTTACAGACGTCAGTTGCAATGAGCCTCGCCGCTGCTTTCAACGTTCCGGCATTCAGGCTGCTGCCCGCGCCGAGGGCGCCGAGGTAATTCTTCCCGATCCCGAGCTTTATCGCGAAGTGGATCTGGGTGGCGTGGTGCTCAAAAGCTGGCCGGTCTTCACGCCGTTTCTTGAAGCCGATAAGATCTTCAACCTACCCATTGCCAAGCATCACGGACTGGTTGGAGTCACGCTGGGCATGAAGAACTGGTACGGCATCCTCGGCGGCCAGCGCAACCGCCTGCACCAGCAGATTCACCAGAGCCTGGCCGATCTGGCCAACTTCATGCTGCCCACAGTCACGTTGCTGGACTGCTACCGCATTCTGCTGCGCAACGGCCCCACTGGCGGCAATCTTGAAGATGTTGCATTGAAGAAGACTCTGGTCGCCGGAACCGATCCCGTGGCCATCGACGCTTACGTGGCCAAGGCGTACTGGAACCTGGATCCCGAGCACCTCCCTTATCTGGAGATGGCCGCCGCACGCGGTCTGGGCACGGTAGACTTCGAGAAGTTACTGGTAAAGGTCAGCCAACTGGGCTAGCTATTTTTGAGATCGTAAGCCATAGTTGCTAAGCCCGTCAAAATATTTCGAAGAAGACTAATGTCTTGCGAATCCGCCCGTTGCAGCGCGCCGGGTTGATTCCATGGTGCGGACCATGGAGTCGCGCGGGAACTTTTCCAACGGTTCATGCAACCAGCCGAAGCCAAACGGAATGCCGCGCGAGAGCGAAATGCTGCGGCATTCGGCGTAAACGCCGTCATCAGCTTCTACGAAGCGCCAATACGAGTTCAGCCGCCACAGAAAGCCCTGATCGCTTCCGGCCTGTTGAACGCGGGCCGAGTGAGACACAATTTCCAACCGATCCGCCGCAGGGGCGCTGTAACTCACCTCGAATTCCGAGTCATAAGTCAGCGTGATGAACCGTTTGTTCTGCATCTTTAGAAACACTCGGAAGTTGTCGCCATTCTGACCAAGTAACTTCGAATCGATAACATCCAGTGCGTAGACGCTCTTGTAGTTCGCGTAGTTCTGCATCAGGGCTCGCACTTCAGCCAGATGGGCGCCGGGAAAAAAGGAAAAACCCAGCCAGTCGTGGATCAGCCCGCCGGTAATTCGAACCTCTCCGCTTCTCTGCTGCACGACAACGGTCTCGCCCGTGCGTGCGGCTGTCTTAGCTTCAGGGTGAGTATCGGAATAGAGAAATGCCCCGTCGCGCAACTGCTTCTCGGCCGCCGCTACGTATTGATCGAAAGCTCGGTTGGTTTCCGCCGCCGGCTCAACGCCCAGTGCAGGCATCGCAAACAACGCGGCTGCCACAACCAGAAATGTGCGCATACCTCATATTCCTGCGGCGTGCTGGCCTCGTCAACTCGGCTGATTCCGGAGGATTGATCTTTCGAGCTACAATTCGATGGGAGCGCCTTCATGACTCAATCCCGTCGTTCATTTCTTAAATCCAGTGCGGCGGCTGCCGCAGCTACCCTGGCCGCGCCCAGGAGCACATTCGCGGCACTGGCCACTGATAATGTAGCCAATGGACCCCTCAGCGAATTCGGCTATGCCGAGATTGAGCTGCTCGACGGACCGCTCCTTGAGCAGTTCAAGACCAACCACATTTTTTATCTTTCACTCGATGAGGATATGCTGCTCAAACCCTACCGCCAGCGGGCCGGATTGCCGGCTCCCGGCGGCGATATGGGCGGATGGTACGACTGGGTGGACACTAAGCATCTCAAGAACAATCACGGTTTCTGCCCCGGCGGTACCTTCGGACAGTACCTCTCAGGATTGTCGCGCGACTTTGCCGCCACCGGTAACAAGCAAACGCAGGAGAAGGTGCATCGCCTGGTGAAGGGCTATGCCGCGGCGATTTCGCCAAAGTATTACCAGGGCAATCGCTTTCCCGCCTACGTCTACGACAAGGGCTCCATCGGCCTGCTCGATGCGCACCGGTATGGCATGGAATATACTGCTCTCCGGACTTTGAATGCCACGATCGATGCCGCCCTGCCTTATCTGCCGCCCCGGGGAATATCACGCGACGAACAATACGCGCGGCCGCACACCGATCCCTCCTGGTGCTGGGATGAGCCTTACACTTTGCCGGAAAATCTTTTCATTGCCTACAAGTGCGGCGCGGGTGACCGCTTTCTCGATCTCGCCAAGCGCTTTCTGGCCGACGACTGGTACTTCGGCCCACTGGCTGCAGGGCAAAACGTGTTGCCCGGTAAGCATGCCTACAGCCATGTGAACGCACTTTCAAGCGCCATGCAGGCTTACCTGGTCATGGGCAGCGAAAAGCATCTTCAAGCGGCGAAGAATGGGTTCGACTTCCTCCGCACAACGCAGAGCTTTGCCACCGGCGGCTGGGGGCCGGATGAGGAGTTCTGCGAGCCGGGAAGCGGCGTGATGGGCGAGAGCCTGACCAAAACACATTCGAGCTTTGAGACCTGCTGCGGAACTTATGCCCAATTCAAGATCACGCGTTATCTTTTGCGAGTAACTAAAGACAGCCGCTATGGCGACAGCATGGAGAGGATACTCTTTAACACCATCATGGGCGCCAAACCCATGCAGAAGGATGGTCACGGATTTTATTATTCCGACTATAACAACGACGGTTTCAAGATTTATCACCCCGAACAGTGGACCTGCTGCACAGGAACCTTTGCCCAGGTCACCGCGGACTATGGAATCAGCTCCTACTTCGGCGATTCCAGAGGAATCTATGTCAACTTATATATTCCGTCGCGACTAACCTGGTCGCGTGGGCGGGAGGTGATCGCATTTACCCAGGAGACTAACTATCCGCACCACCCGTCGACCCGAATCTCAATCGACGCCGCAATACCCAGCAAATTTCCTATCTATCTGCGCATTCCCGCCTGGGCTGGACCTAAGACCACGGTCGCAGTCAACGAGAAGCACGTTCTCGCTAGTCCCGCGCCCGGACAGTTTGCCCGCCTGGAGGGAGTTTGGAAAACCGGCGACCGGATTGAGATCGAGTTCGATATGCCAACTGTGCTTGAGGCCGTTGACCCGCAGCACCCCGACCTGGTTGCTCTGGTGCATGGGCCGCTGGCGCTGTTCGGCGTGGGTGCGATTCCAGACAAGATCAGCCGGCAGCAGCTTCTCTCCGCAAGTCAGATTGCAAACGGCTCGACCGATTGGCAGGCCAATACGGCTGCGGGCAATCTTAATCTGCGCCCATTCGCCTCCATAAAGGACGAGCACTATCGGCTTTATCTGAATGTCAAGGGGTGAGTCGAGAATATTGCGGGGATCTTACTGTTTAAGGGAATGGATAGCAGGAGTTCGCTACCCGAGCTTGCTAAAAAATCTGCGGGAGTAGAGAATTTTTGACGCCGAAACGCGGTCCGGAGAATCCACGAAGAGTAATTTCCGTCAGTCTTGAGGGTACTTCGATGGCGCCCGCCGAAATGAATTTCCTGCGCAGTCAACTGGAGGAGCGAAAGAGCCGTCTTGAAACGGTCATTGCGCAAACGCCAGGCGATGCGAGTCTTGAAGCCTTGTTGCTGGAAGTGGATTCCGCGCTGGATAGATTTGCCGCCGGCACTTACGGTCTGTGCGAATCGTGCCATGACACCGTGGAAAGGGACCGGTTGTTAGCCGATCCGCTAATTCGCTATTGCCTCGACCATCTGACGAAGACTCAGCGCGCTGCGCTTCAGCATGATCTGGACCTGGCCTCAGAACTGCAGCGGGGCCTCTTGCCGCTTGCGGATCTCAGAGTTGACGGGTGGGAGACAAGCTATCACTACGCACCTGTCGGACCGGTCAGCGGCGACTATTGCGACCTGTACCCATCTGATGGGCAGCTCTACTTCGTGCTCGGCGATGTCTCGGGAAAGGGCGTGGCGGCATCGATGAGAATGACGCAACTTCACGCACTATTCCGCAGTTTGATCGGCATGGGTCTTCCGCTTCCGGAGATTGTTGGACACGTTAACCGCTTCCTCTGCGATAGTGGGCTCGCCAGGCAATATGCCACGCTCGTCTGTGGATGCGCCAAGGCGAGCGGGGACGTGGAACTCTTCAACGCAGGGCATTTGCCCGTGATTGCTATTCAGCTGGGCGGTGTGCGGCTGATCGAGTCAACGGGATTTCCGCTGGGAATGTTTCGCGAAGCCTCGTTTGAAGACGCCCACCTGCAATTGTGCGGCGGTGACATGCTTTTTCTTTTTACGGATGGTCTCTCTGAAGCCTGCGGAGAGAATGGCGAGTATGGCGTGGATCGCCTATCCGATCTGGTTAGCCGGCATACTTCGTGCGGCGCGGCTGAAGTCATCTCCGCCTGTCTTGAGGACCTGCGCGCATTCGTCGGCGCCAACCCGGGGATGGACGACGTGACTCTACTCGCCATCCGGCATGCCACATAAGCGGGCCACCGTAAATGAGCGTCTAAATGCACGAAGGCTGCCCCTGAGGACGGCCTTCGCTTTGGAGAGAACCAGAGCGTGTGAAAGCTTCACGCAGAAACACCGTTTGTGCGTAACATCGCACGAACTTGCCAACTCACAGGTTTGATTTCTGCCTGAACCAATTACTGGTTAAGATATACGTTGTGATGGTGATGATGGTGGTGGTGATGATGGTGGTGGTCAGTACCTACAGCAACGATCACCTGCGCCTGCGCCGCATAAGGTAATGCGAAGCAGAAGACGAGAGCCAATCCGAGCAGAAACTTTTTCATACCTTAGTGTGACGTACTCATTAGTGAATTACAGAGCTATATTGACCTGTGCGCGCTAACGTCACTTTTGCAGCATAAACAATTCAGGCCGGGACTGAGTCGTCCCGGCCTGGATCGTAGACTATTTTACGACTGAATAGTGAGGATTAGTCTCCGGCTACTGGCTCTGCTTCACGCTGCTTGACTGGCTTGGCGGGCGCGATGGAACTGAGCGTAACCAGCCCTTCGATCGGCTTTTCACCGAGGACGTGCTCGCGATAGAGCTTGGCCATCTGTGCGTTCTCCGCTTCTGCCTTCAGCTTGTCTTCACGGGCACGCATCTTTTCCTCGCGGGCGTTCTTGGCGATGCCAAGCTCGTCCAGCGTGTGGTTGGCTTCGGAGTTCACGTGCTCCATGTTGAGCTGCAGCGTGTGGCCCACTTCGGTCATGCCCACCTTTTTGCCGCCGGCAAAGATTTCATGGCGGCCGTGCTCCTCATACCACTTAGTGAGGGTGGCCGTCATATGCATCTTCTCGATGATGTTGCGCCAGCCCACGCCAGTGTTATAAGCACAGAAGCTGATTTCGCCTTCCTGCGTGGCGTAAGGGATGATGCACTGCTCGGTGCGGCGGAAGTCGTAGTTGAACAAGTCCTGGAACCACATGCCGGCGATGAAGAGGAAGTTCCAGCGATCTTCGCGGCGCTTCTTGATGTCTTCCATCGTACGGTCGCCCTTCACGCTGCCGTAGTTCTTGCCGGTGGCGTTGAAGGTCTTGTCCATCTTCCTCATCATGTCAGTGATCTTGAAATGGGTGGGCGCCTGGAATGGATCGTAATTGCGCAGCAGCGCGAGCCCAAAGCCGATGACGGAGAGCCACTTGCCGCGTGCCGCGTCGTTGATCTTGGCCAGATCCTTGGCCACCTTGTTCATATCCAGGAAGGCGGTGACGGGAGCGGATTCCTTGGTTTCTTTGTCGATCATAACCGCCATGCCGATGCCGCAGTTAGGGTGGCAGCCGCAACTGAGTTGGCCCCACTCGGCTGCTGGGCCGTGAATCAGATCAGCCCAGTCAGAGAAGGTGCTCATGAAGCTGATGGGGAACCAATCGCGCTCCGGTTCACCGATGCCGCACTGGCTCTTGACGTCGTGCGCCATGTGCGAGAGCGTATAGCGCTGCGCCTGGCGGCGATCGTCGGTGATGTCTTCGTCGCGTCCGGTAAAGCTCACCGGCTGGAAGCTGAGGAAGCTGATCTTCTTGGGATTGTCGAGGGCGAACTCGATGATGCGGCCCACCTGCTCGTTGTTGATGCCGTTAATGATCGTGGTCACCGGGACGATGTCGACACCTGCTTCATGCAGGTTGTTGATGGCCTGCAGCTTCACGTCAAAGAGGTTGCCGACCTTGCGGTGCGAGTTGGCGGCGTTGCCAATGCCGTCGAACTGGAGATAAACGTAGCGCAGCCCGGCTTCGGCTGCCGCGCGGCAGAGCTCCTTGCTCTTGGCGAATTCAATTCCGTTGGAAGCGGCCTGGACGCTGTTGTAGCCTACCTTGCGCGAGTAGGCTACCGCGTCAAGGAAGTAAGGCGAGAGCGTGGGTTCGCCACCGCTGAATTGCACGCTCATCTGCCGCTTGGGCTTGATGGTGATGGCGTTGTCCAGCATGGTCTTGATCTCGTCCCAGGTGAGCTCATGGACGAAGCCAACCTGGTTGGCGTCCATGAAGCAGGGGTCGCACATCATATTGCAGCGGTTGGTCAGGTCGATGGTCAGCACCGAGCCACGCCCGTGAGTGACGGTTGACGTGCCGTGGTGGTGCAGCTCATCGGCGCCCTTGCCGTGGGCGCGCATGTCCCGTCCAGGGAAGCTCTCTTCAAGATGCTTGAAGAAGGCCGTGTCGATCGACATCACGTCTTCAAAATGGCCGTGCTTAGGGCAGTCCTTCACCATCAGGATCTTGCCGTCGCGCTCGATAATCTGGGCCTTGATCTCGCCCACCTTCTCATTGAGCAGGACTTCATGAGGCAACTTGCCGTCCAGAATCTGCTTGCGAATCTCAGGAACGCACTTGGGACAAAGCGAATCGGTAGTGCGCGGCCAGCCAAGCGGCGGTTTTTCCTTCTGCCAGCTTTTTTGCAGCGGCTTGTCGCTCCACTTGGGGGTAAACGAGGGGTTGGGGCTGATGCGGTTCAGGCGCTCGTAAACAATCCACGCGCCCTTGGCTGCGTAAACGGCTGCTTTCTCGGCATACTTGATCGCTTTGGACATAAATTGCAATCTCCTCAATTAATTAGTTGCCGGCGCGATCGCTCGCCAGACTCAACCCTTGGTTTCCCAAAAAACGAGGGAATCCCGGGAAGCTGAAATTCCAGTTCTAGGGTAACCGCGTACTCCGGTCAACCCAAAGAGGTTGCAGCGAAGGGGCAGAATCCGCCAGTGAACGGCAGCCAAACCGGGGCGAACGGATCGTCCGCTCAGCCCCGGTTGTATTTCATTTTCAATGATATGCGTCAGTTCACCGTTAGTGAAAAGCTTGTGCTGTCCGTAAGCGACCCTGACGTGACGGTCACGGTGATAGTCGTTGTGACGGGCTACTCGTCCGGCATGTAGGGCATTGCTGCTGCCACGCATCCACGCAGTTCGTGGGAGTTAGCCGCAGGCTACAGGACTACGACCCGTTGGTCTTGGCTACCTGGTTGATGATTCGCTGAATGAGGACTACACGGACGTGAATGCGTTTGGCCACATCGGGGACAAACTCGGTGACAAAGTTACCGATGGGAGCTGTGGCCACTCCCACGCCGTAACGCTCAAGATCGGCGGAGAGGTGTGTTTGTTGGCCCGGCACATAGAGATTGCCGATGGCGATGCCGATGGCTCCGCTGCCCAGATCGGCGTAGTTCAACATTCCCTTGCCTTTGTCGCTCTGGGCCCACACCACCTGGAGCATGGCATGACCGACACGGCGAGGAATGGAGGCGTTGGGCATGCGGTGGTAATGCGGGTCCTGGTGGTCGAGAGACGAGATGAGAAAAGTGCCGAAAAATTCGCCGGTTATATCCTGCGTATAACTGACGCCCACATACCTCGCGAATCCATGCATTCCGGGTCCGACAGGGGAGTGGGAATTGGCGCCCACGGAAATGCCGGCAAGACCCATAATCGTGATGGCGTTGAAGGGGTCGATGACGTTGCGCACCGCCAGCCAGCCCTTCTCCTTGGCCTTCATGGGCTTCACCTGCGGTCCGGTAAGGAAGCGGGCATACCAGTCAATAAAAGGCTCAAGGGGCGGACAGGGCGCCGGGCGAAGTCTGCGATCGAGAACCGGGTTAGCTGGGTTTGAAGATATTGCCGCTGCGGCCCCGGCCTCCACCACGGCAGTGCCGTCTCTCTTGATATGACAAGGTTGAACGACCGGCTGTTTGGCGTGGACGGGGATTTGGGGTTGAGGAGCTTCCGGCAGAGAGGACTGGGGCTTGGAGCTCTCAGCCTGACCGGGCCATCCTGGGGGAGCCGCCAGGAGCAACGCTCCAAAAGCCAGGACGGCGCACCACGGCCTCAGCGACCGGCGATGCGCACCGGAGCATCTGATTCTGCTGCTTTCCGCTAAACGGCTTTCCAAGGGCAAGATCCTCACCAGCTACAGGTTGGACTGCTGACTCACTCTAGCAAAATCGGGGCCGTTCGGGTTCGGCCTTCAACACCCGCTCAACGCGTCAGACGCTGAATATGAATCATTTGTCGCGAAAGCCAAGCACAGAGATTTTGTATTCACACCAGCGGAAGAGCACTCCAGCAGCGAATTTGGTTATTGACATTTGCGGCACCTTTGGGACATCGGCCATTGACGCACCGGTCCGCGCAACTCCAGACTGAGGATGGGGTTCTTTCAACAGAATTGCCAGCCGGAGGTGAATCGCCTTGAGTACTAGTCCACCCTACGGACCCGGCACGAGCGGCGTGGGGCGCCGCATTGAAGAGGCCATCGAACTGATCGAGATGGAGCTGCGCCACGCCGCCGCCTACGTCAACGACAACGTGATTCCGCAGGTGCGCAGCGAGTCAATCACAGCCCTGCGCACGGTGGCAGATACGCTGCGCAACTTTGCCGACCGCCTCGACCGGCAATCTGATGGGCAGCCTGGCCAGCCGAAGGATCCTCAAGCCTGATGAATCTCGTGCCGCGGAACAAACGGAACTGGGCTGGCTTCGGAGCCATTTCCCTGGCACTCGCGTTGCTGTGCGGCTGCGGGCATCATCAAAAAACCAACCGCCCACCCGAAGAGATGGCGCCTGAGGCTGAGGAGCAGTACCCTGAGTACCATGCGCCCGTGCGCATTGCTCCCACACCGGCGCCGCCGGGAGGGGTCAGCGACGATGATCTGGATTACGTGGCGACCCACAGGCCCTTCCTTAGCGAGGTGGGCCTGGCCACCTGGTACACCGCGGCCAAGGGGCGCAAATCCGCAAATGGACAGCTCTTCAGCGACCTTGCCATGACCGCTGCTCACCGCACGCTGCCGATGGGCTCTCTGATTGTGGTCACCAACATGAGGACCGGCCAGGCCGGCGCCATGCGCATCACCGACCGCGGTCCTTTTGTTGAGGGAAGAATTATCGATCTCACGATCGCTTCAGCCAAGGCAACGGGGGTTTACCAGGGCGGGTTGGTGCAGGTGAGGGTGGACGTTTACAAGACTCCCAAGCCGATCCATACTGGCGGCCGCTGGTGCGTGCAGATCGGTGCATTTCACAGCGAGGGCGAGGCGATCCGGCTGAAGGAACAGCTATTGCGCACTTATCCCGGCGCCAACGTGATCGAGTTTCCCGGCGAAGATAGCTACTGGGTCCGCATTCGTCCCGAGGGCGATAACCGCGAGCAGGCGGAGTTTATTGCCAGACACGTGATCCCCAGCGAGGGCGAGGCGTTTCTTACGCGACTGGATTAAAGTGCACACAAAATCATTTGTCTTTTCATAGCGGCTTATGCGCAAATAAACGGATATGGAGGGCGAAATGACAAACGGTCAACCGAGAGTCCGGCAAAACTACCTAGCCATCCTGATTGCAGCCATCGCCTGCTTTCTTTTGGAGGCGGGGTGGTACTCGTTCTTCCTTCAATCGTGGGTCGACGGCATTGGTCGTACCATGGCGTGGCTGATGAGTACCGGCGTCAACCCGGCCTTTCAGTACGGGACGGCTCTCATCTCCGCAGCCGTCATTGCTACAGCCATCTCCTGCGTTACGCAACTCACCGGAGCGCAAACGGCATGGCGTGGAATCAAGGTCGCGGTACTGCTGTGGCTCGGCTTTGTGTTCACTACATTTTCCACTGAATACGTCTTCGAGGTGCGTCCATGGAGCCTGCTGGGCATCAATGCCGGCTTCTGGCTGCTGGGCATGATGCTGATGGGCGCAATCGTCGGCGGGTGGAAAAAGGCAGGGAATTGGGAATAGGGACTAAGAATAAATGTCCACGTGCTTGTCCAGTGTCAGATGTGTCTCCGGTCAAATTTGTCGGACTCCCGCCCGGTTTGTACCGTCGAGGGGGGGGCACCCCCCCCGGGTGGTTTGTGGGAAATTCCTTATTTTAAAGGGGATGCGGAGAGTGATCGGTTGTAAACGACTGGTTCTAATGGAGTTGATTGTAGATTCCAGATAAAAAAGGGGTTAGGGGCTCTTTCCCGAAGCCTTTGGACGCGAATCTTCAGCTTTCGGCACCTGCCGAGCATGAATTCGGTTCGGCTGCATGGGTTCGGAAGAATCCTTTGAAATGATTGTGCGCCAAGGGAGGCTAATTCTCTGCAAATGCTGAAGGGAAAATAGCCGCGGTTTGCCTCCTTCCAGGCAACGGAGACGAGCCTGTGGCCGCTCGGCGTATGCGTCATCTTCAGGACAGCAGGCTGTCAGGAAGATGACCGTTTGAAGCGCGTCTGGATTTGACCCGGTAAGCGAAGACAAAAACTCCCGCAGTCGCTTTCACGACCGCGGGAGTTTGCCGTTCGAACTGCAGGACGTATTTACGCCTGCAGGTTAACCTCTGTCTTTTAGAACACGTACTTTGCGGCGAGTTGGAAGAACCGCGCATCGGGCGTGTATAGCTGGAACGGCTGAGTGTTGATGATCTGACCGGCAGTCGGACCAAGAGAGGGACTGTCTGGCTGGCCGTTGGAGGGAGTGTTGAAAAGGTTAAAGGCGTCCGCACGGAACTGGACGTACTCGTCGCGGAAGGTTTTGAAGTTCTTGAAGATGGACATGTTGACGCGTTCCCATCCCGGTCCATGGATCTGTTGTGATTTTGAACCGGAATACAAGAGGGCGTTGGCAAGACCGACCAACGGTGTGCCAACCGGTATGCCAGGCCCGTTTTGTACTGTTCCGCCTGCTCCTGCCGTATTCGTTCCAGACTGTGGATCGATGAACGCGCAAGGGTTAAACCAGTTTTGCCGGTTATGCACCGAAGTTGGGCATGTAGAACCTAGCATATCGACGTTTGCCGCAGGCGGAGTACCGCCGCCCTTGAACGGATCGCCAATCCTAATTGCATTGTACTGACCAATGCCTTGGGCGCCGTCGAAATTGTTGCCGCTTGTAACCGTAAACGGAATGCCCGTTTGCGCAGTCCATGTGGCGCTTGTTTCCCAGCCACCTACGAGATAGTCGAGCACTCCGCCCTGGTTCATATATGCGCGGCCTTTGCCGAACGGCAAATCATACGAGCCGTTAAACGTGAAGCGGTGACGGATATCGTAATTGGCGTTGGTGAATTCTTGTTTGAGTGGAATGAGGTTTGAGTTCCGGAACGGTGGGCCAACTCCAATTCCGGGGTTTCCAGCGTCGTCCATAGCATGCGACCAGGTATAGGTGGCAAGGAAGCTCAACCCGTACGTCAGGTGCTGTTCGAGCTTTGCCTGCAACGAGTTATACATGCTTTCGCCGATCCATTGCTGATCGTGAGCGTAAATGCCCAGGCCTGGGAACGCATAGATGTCCGTGGGATCGTTGGGGCTGGTGAGAGTGAGAGGAGACATTGGGCTGGTGCCGGCATACGTATGCTTGGCGTTGTTTCCAACGTAGCCAACACTCGCAACCATGTTTCTCATGATCTCGCGCTCAACCGTCAAGTTGTAGCTCTGCGTGTAGGGAGTCTTGACGCTGGAATCGGACATGGCGAGCGCAGTTGCCTCGCCCGATGCATTGGCAGGATTAACGACGCCACCCACCAAATAGCCCGACGCACCGGTCTCGAGGGTTGTCGGGTATGGGAAGGGGTTCCAACCGGCCGTTATACTGTAGTCTTGGGTCGGACTCTGGGACGGAACCCCGGGCGTTGGATTGCCGGGATTATTTACAGATAGATCCGATGTGCCGTTGGACGGGCATTGGCTCAGGTAATTGTCATATCCAGCGTTGGTGGATGGAAAGCACTCGCCGTAGTTTCCCAGGTAGGGATTGTACATAACCGTGTTGTAGGCGAATGGAAAGTTTGTCTCCAGCTCGGCGGCTCCAGGAGATTCAATGGCTCCGTAGAAGATGCCGTAGGCAGCGCGCACCACAGTCTTTGGATCGATTGAATAGGCTAACCCGATGCGCGGAGCAAAGTTATAGTGCTGAACGCTGGTTAAAGAATGCTGGTTGGCGGTGGTGTAGACGAGATTGGAGTTGTTTCCGGCCAAGGTAGCCAGGAATGGCGCCCCAACAGGAAATGCGGCTGCGGAGAAGGCGGGCAAGACGTAGGTGCCCGTGCCGGTAACGTAAGAACCATTGATTGCCGCGCCCCCTGGATTTACGCTTTCCGAGTTGATGATATAGTTGGCCAGCGCGCCATCTTTGCTGCTGTACGGCTGAATAAAGTCGTACCTCACGCCCAGATTGACGGTCAACTTGGAGTTGAATTTCCAGTCGTCCTGAGCATACCCGGCACGATAATCCCGATAGTATTCAGTCGTCCAGTTGGGAGACATCTCCATATTGCCCGCATTATCTTCAAACGCATCGGCTGCGCCTATTCCGGTACGCGGTGTATGACCGCCGCCGGCACTATAACTACCGCTGTACACGCCATCGAAGTTGTAATAGCCGCGGCCTAACACGGACGCCGAAAGGGCGGGGCGAATACTCTCAAACTGGAACCCAAACTTCAAAGAATGGCTCCCATGAATCTTGGTCAGGTTGTCAAGAATCTGATAGACATCCTGCCGTTGGAGAGAGGGAATGCCGTAGCCCCCACCTGCCGTGGTTATGGCAGTATTTCTGCTCGCCTGGTTGTAAAGGCGGACGCGCGGGATGCCGCCCGTTCCCGGGCCGCTAAAAGGCACGCCGCCCATGCCGGGAATCAACGTCGATGCAGGGATATCGTCGTTCAACTGAGCAATGATCGAGTAGCCGTAGTTGTATCCGAAGCGAAATTCATTGATGACCGAAGGGTTGAAAAGGTGGGTTTCGCTGGCCATGAAGTTCTGAGCCTTGTTGAAAACGGTGTTAGCCGCAACGCCGGCAGGCTCATTATCGCCTCCATCAATCGGGCTTCCAAGCGGAGCTACAGATTGGCCGACATGCTCATTGGAGTAGCTATAGCGCAAGTAGGTCTGATCCTTGGCGCTAATGTTCCAATCCAGACGCTGATCCCACTTGAAGGTAGTGTCTCTGACGGGCACATTGACGCTATAGTTGTTATACAAATTGCCGCTGCCCGGAGTGCCGTAATTGGCGGAAGTCCACCCACCCTGGTTCGGATGGGGGTAAGCAGCCAGAATCTCCCCGGCGACGGGATCCATCATCCCGGTAGGCAATGCCCCTGAGGCGCTGTAGGGATCGCCCGGAGTAAGTACGTTGGTGGTAGGAGCGCCGAATCCGCCGGTGATAGTGCCTGGGTTTGTGGGGTTCCAAGCGCAAATCGATGAGGTGCAGTTACCCGGGTTCCCCGCTGCCGGGTTTGGAAACGCGCCGCCAGCTTGGGTCAAAGGCACCTGGCCGGCAGTATTTGGCGCAAAGATTCCTATGGGGCCGGTCTGGGCAGTGAGAGCTGAATTGAAAAACTCCGTAAAGTCCCCGTTGCGCTCAATGGCCGTGGGCACATTCAAACCTGTGTCGGGAACGGCAAAGGCAATGCGATTTTCTTCGGCATCGCCAAAGTAGAAGAGCTTGTTCTTGATGATGGGAAGACCGAGGGTGGCTCCGAACTGGTTCTCATGGTATGCGGGGACTACGCCATTCGCATCCCAATCCGCCGCATCGAATGCGTTATTGCGGACATACTCCCACAGATCTCCGTGGATATGATTGGTGCCCGACTTGATGCTGGCGTTGAGCACAGCGCCAGCCGAGTGGCCGAACTCGGCGCTGTAGTTGGAAGTATCGAGCTTGAATTCAGCCAACGCGTCGGGTGGAGGCCTGACGTTGTAGCTTTGGCCGTTCTGCATGCTGTCGGTGTCGTTGTTGTTGTCGACGCCGTCGAGGATGAAGTTGTTCTGCAAGGTGCGCTGGCCGTTGGCCGAGAAGTCTCCGGTGAGTGCGCCGGGTGCGCCACCGGCCGCTATGGCCGGAGCAACACCGGCCGTCAACTGCGCAATATAGACCCAGTTGCGTCCGTTGAGTGGTGTGTTGTTGATCGCTTCAGTGTCCACGACCTGACCTACGCTGGAGGTCTCACTCTGCAGCAAAGGAGGCGCGGAGGTTACAGTCACGTTCTCTGTTACGCCGCCGAGCCTCAGGGTGAGCGAGATATTCAGCACGTCCTGAATGTTGACGGTGATATTTTCCTGAGTCGTGGTCGCGAACTTGGGTGCCGTCGCACTCAACATGTAATGCCCGATCTTGATGGGCGAAAAGGTGTATTCACCATTCTGACCGGACTTTTTCTGCAAGGAGAAATTTGTGTCTGTATTGGTGAGTGTGACCAGTGCGCCCTGAACAACAGCGCCCTTGGTATCCTTCACAACACCGTTAATTGCGCCCTGGTCAACCTGGGCGAATGCCATGCCTGTGAAGACACAGCAGAAGCTGAGCGAGAACAGAAAAGTCCAAATTAAGTTACGCGCTTGCCTCAATTGCATGATTTCCATTTGTCACAAGCTCCTCTCATTTTTTTGTTCGCTGCCGTTTCCACAGCATTTGAAACGACCTGCCACTATAGCGCATGTTGAGGCCAAACGCAAGCGATTGAAAACGATTCGCAGATGATTCGTAAACATATACATTAAGTAGTAGATATTACGTAAACAAATACGTTAAATCGTAGGTTCTCGTTACGTAGATACTCGTTAAGCATTGAAAACAATAGGGGATTGACAATGGGACTACTCGGAACGATCATGGCGTGCGTGGTGCTGCATTTTTTACTTAGAGGGATTGATGAATCGACATCACCGGCACTGACAACGGTAGTTGGAATTCCGAACGCAAGCCGACTTATTCGTTAATGATCACTCTTGATGAGTGGCTTGGCGACTTAGCGCCAACCGAGAGCTGGGGCGACCTGGGTGAGAATTGACTCCATGACATGCGCGTTGTAGGGAACGCCTAATTGATTTGGAATGGTTAGCAATAGGGTGTCGGCCTCCGCGATCGCCGTGTCTTTCTTAAGCTGCTCGATGAGAAGATCCGGCTCAGCGGCGTAGCCGCGGCTGAAGATCGCCTGTGTGTTTTCGTCAAGGAAACCGATTGAGTCTTCTTCCTGAGAGCCTCGCCCGAAGTAGGAGCGATCACGGTCGTCGACTAAGGCGAAGATACTGCGGCTAACGGAAATGCGCGGAGTGCGCGTGTGACCGGCTTCCTTCCAGGCGGCGCGAAAGGCGCGAATCTGGGCGGCTTGCTGGATGTGGAGCGGCTCGCCGGTCTCGTCGAATTTGAGGGTCGAGGTCTGCATGTTCATTCCCAGCTTTGCGGCCCATACGGCTGTCGCGTTGGAAGCCGAGCCCCACCAGATGCGATCACGCAATCCCGCAGAGTGCGGCTCGAGACGCAGCAACCCCGGCGGATTGGGAAACATGGGACGCGGATTAGGCTGAGCAAAGCCTTTGCCGCGCAGCAGCTCAAGAAATTCCTCTGTGTGACGGCGGCCCATGGCTGCGTCGTCCTCGCCTTTAGCGGGGCTATAGCCAAAATAACGCCAGCCTTCGATGACCTGCTCAGGGGAACCGCGGCTGATTCCCAGTTGCAACCGGCCGCCAGCGATTAGATCCGCAGCCCCAGCGTCCTCCACCATGTAATGAGGATTTTCATACCGCATATCGATGACAGCGGTGCCGATTTCAATTTTTCGCGTTTTGGCGCCAACCGCCGCGAGCAGTGGAAACGGGGATGCCAGTTGCTGCGCGAAGTGATGAACACGGAAGTAGGCGCCGTCCATTCCCAGGCGCTCGGCCTCTACGGCGAGGTCAATGGATTGCAGGAGTACGTCGGCCCCCGACTGCACCTGCGACTGCGGTGAGCGTGTCCAGTGACCGAATGAGAGGAATCCAATTTTCTTCATATGATTTGTCCGACTTTCGGCAGGATGGTTTCGTATCCAGCGTAGACGCCTTCAAATACTGAGTCCCAGCTCATGGTAAGTGCGTGGGCTCGGGCTGCGTGGCGCATCTGCTCGTGTTTTTCGGGGTCGGCGAGGATTCCGGCAACTGCGGCGGCGAATTCGCTGTCGGGGACGATGCGGCCGGTTTCGCCGTCGTGGACGATGGTGCATGGACCGCCGTTGGGAGTTACTACTGCGGGGACCCCGCTGGCCAGGGCTTCAAGAACTACGTTGCCGAAGGTGTCAGTGTGTGAGGGGAATACGAAGAGGTCCATGTTGGCGTAGGCGGTGGAGAGGGGCTCGCCTTTCAGGACTCCGGTGAACTCCGCGCGGGGGAGATGCTCGCGGAGCCAGCCCTCAAGAGAGCCATGGCCGACGATCATGTAGCGGAAGCTTTTGTGGCCGGATTCCCACCCCAGCGACGAAGACCTGTCGCTGGGGGCCCCGGCCGCTTGCTCAAGCTCAGTTTGCACCTGGGCGAGCAGGGCTACGTTTTTTTCGACGGAGAGACGGCCTACGAAGCCCAGGACCTGGTCGCGGTCTTCGGGATTGCGGCTGCGTTTGCTGGGGTGGAAGAGATCGGCGTCTACTCCGCGGGGCATGAGATAACACGGTCGTTTCGCCGATCGCTCAAGAAGGCGGCAGAGCTCGGGGTTGGGCGCATAGAGGATACGCGCGAGCGAGTAGAAACGGGCTATGATCGCCAGCGACAGGTTTTCGATTTTTTGGCCTGTTCCAGCCGATTGGCGTTGGGGGAGCAGGCGCAGAAACCACTTGGAGCGGCGAGCTGCGTATTCGTGGACGTTGGTGTGCCAGCTTGCCGCCAGAGGCACGCCGAGACGATGCGCGAACCAGGCGCCGATCATTCCGACCTCGCTAGGGCCGGTGATGTGGATTAGGTCGGGCTTGAAGCGCTGGAGCGTTTTGGAGATGAGCGACAGGTGGCGGAGCCAGGCGGGGTCGAAGCGGAGGTCCTTCTCGAGGGCGAAGGAGAGAAAGCCGCGAGGCAACTCAAGCGACCAGACGCTGCCTTCTTCAAGGAGGGGCTGCGAGCGGTTGCCGGCGCGGACACAGAGGAAAGGGAGATTGCGGCGGAGGGCGAAGGCCTGGAAGTGACGGCTGGTGTGGGCAACCCCGTTGACTTCATGGAAGGAGTCGGGAAAGTAGGCTACACGGGGCTGGCTTGCGTTCATATCTACAAGAATATGTCCAGCCCGTACCCTTCAACAAAAGTCAAGTTAATTGGACAGTCCCCGCGCCGTCCCTACGGGACTCCCTAACGATCCTTTGGTTTCCTTTTCCCCACGCTGAAGCGCGGGGCTAACAAACTCTGCGCCCACGGCGCAGTTGCAATCATCAATAAGGCCCACATTTATGGCGCGGTTGTGCGGACATTACTCATGCATTCCTCAGCCGTCGTTTTCGCCTAGCGCCAGACGCAACTGATGCGCTTCGCTCCAGGCCATTCGCAGTCCGCCTGAGACCAGGCCGCGGCCCATTACCTGGACCAGTCCAATGCCCAGGCGCATGGCGCGGGGAGCTTTTCCGGTGGGCCAAAGCTCGCTCAAGGGGCGGACTACGCCGTTTGCGTCGGGATGGTAGACACGCTCGTCCCAGGTTCGCGAACCCTGCGGAAACTCAGGATAGTGGCGCACGGCATCGATGGCCGACTGGAGGATGCGATGCTTCCAAGGTTCGGCGTACTGCTGCATGAAGAGCATGCTGCTCTTCTTTTCGCGGCGGAGCTCGTGGACAAACTCGGTAAAGCTGGAGGCGTTGGTCAAGTTGATGTTGGCGTTGGGTTCCACGCCATGACGGTCGCCGCCGCTGACGAGCAGCATGTTCCACTTCTCGGCCAGGCGACGCACTTTGCGGTTCTCATCCCAGTGGCGCAGTCCGTTCAGCTCCAGGGCGTGGAGGTGTGCGCCGTTTTTCTGCAGGAACTCGTTGACCAGGAACTCGTGCTTCTCCGCGCCTACCAGGTAAAGGTCCCACATGGGATGGTTGAAGATGACCAGCACGTTGCGCTCTTCATTGAGGGCGATCAAAATTTCGGTGAGGCGCTTGTCACTGGGGTTGGCGGTGTAATCGTTGAGCGTGCTCATCCACTCCGATGCTCGCGCGCTGGGCAGGTTGTGAATGCCGAGGTGGAAGGACTGAGTTCCATAGGGCGCGCTCCACTCCACTGAAACGGGAATCTGGCGGGCGCTGGGAACGGTGCGCAGAAGCATGGGGGCGCGAATGTTGTCGTGGTCGGTGATGGAGACCATGGAGTTCAGGTCAAGCTTCTCAATCTGCTGCCGCTCGAGGTCGTAGGCGAGCTTGGGGGTCATGGGCGGGGTCCAGTAGCTAGCCGCGTAGTCGATCCGCACACCATATTTCGACTCAGACCGCCGCTCAAGCCGCGAGAGCAGGGGACGCATTACCGGGTACTGGTTGCCGAAGTTAGCCAGAAAATCCAGAGTCTCCTGCGACTGGTTGGTATGGCTGTGGAGCGAGACTCCGGTGCGGAATCCTTGCTGCGCGTTGTGGTCGCGCCACACATACGAGATGGTCGAATTGGCCATGCCAGCTCCTTTTTCTGAATTGATGCCCGGATTACCGTACTTAGTATCCCTTGCCACTCATAAACACCGCGTTAAGATGGCGCGAATACAAGTTCAATTTCTGAAGGAATCAAAGGAGTTAACTTAAGCAGGCCCTCTAGAATCCATTATATTCTTAAACTTTTCTTAGGAATTGAGGCCGACGCTGCTGCCGGCCGCTCTATTTGCGGGTTTCGGCCAATTCCGGACCCAGAAAGTCGTCCAGCGACCAGCCAGCCATCAGGTCTTCCCAGGCTGCCGCAGCCCCCGAGCTCTGCTGCTTTCCGGCTTGCGCACTGGCTGCTTCGGCCTGCAAATAGTTTTCCGTCAAGCCTTTGCGCAGAATCTCGAAGGCCTCCTCTGGTGTGTCGGCAAACTGAAAGAGCTCAAAGTCTTTGGGGCTGATGGTTCCCGCGTCTACCAGTGCATCCAGATTAATTACTTTCTTCCAGTAATCCTGTCCATAAACGACCACAGTGATCTTTTTGGCCAATTTCTGTGTTTGGGCCAGGGTGAGGATTTCGAACATCTCGTCCAGCGTTCCGAATCCGCCGGGAAAGACCACCAGCGCCTTCGACATATAAGCAAACCACAGCTTGCGCATGAAGAAGTAGTGGAACTCGAAGTTCAGGCCGGGAGTGATGTAAGGGTTGGGCGCCTGCTCAAAGGGCAGCCGGATATTCAGGCCGATCGTTTTGCCGCCGGCCTCGCATGCTCCGCGATTGGCCGCTTCCATGATGCCCGGACCGCCGCCGGAGGTAACCACAAAGCGGTGGCCGCGCGCGGGAATCATCTTGGCCCAACGGGTGAGAAGCCCGGCCAGACGTCGTGCATCCTCATAGTAGCGGGCCATCTTTACTGCGGCTTCGGCGCGCTTGATCTGCAGCTCCGAGGCCTCGCCCGCAGCAATTGCCGGAACACTGGCCGGCTGTTCGTGGCTGGGAGCCGGCTGGCACGATCCGGTATTCTCAAGCAACTCCAACTCATGGGCGGCTTCAGCGCTTCCGCGAAATCGCGCCGAGCCGAAGAACACCACCGTATCCTGAATCTGCTGCCGCCGGAAGCGCGCGAGCGGCTCCAGGTACTCGGAGATAATGCGGATCGGCCGCCCCTCAGACGAGTTCAAAAAAGCAGGATTCTCATAAGCCAGCGGAGCCCGCTCCGGCACAGGCGGATTGCAGTTTGCTGTCGGCTGTTCCTTATTCCCTATTTTCTGTTTCATCTCATCCATTCCGGTGCCGAATTGCATCTTCAAACGCGATCCACAGGTTCAAAAGCCCCACGCCCGAGACGATGCCCCGCACCGCCCCATAAGCGGCAAAACTCCCCAGCATGGGGTAATGCAAGAAGATTGGGTTCTGGTCCCAGAAGACTTTAGACCACGGCGCATAGCAAACCGCCAGCCCTATATACATACGCAGCAGCACACGCAGGAACAGTTCCCCGCGCACCAGCCAGCGCGGAATTCTCTGCGGCTCCGGCCCGGGTGTGGGAGGCGGGCTCGCGGGCAAAGTGGGCGTTGTCAAGTCCGGCTGCTGAGACATTCTTTGGCTACGCATTCGGCCCCCATTTCCCACTCAAATCGCGGGCATTCTCTTCAGGCCGCTAACCATCGACCCGGCGCGGGGATACCGTACTGCAACGGTAACACAGCGGACACTGACGTCGTTCAGGAGTCCGGTCATTGCCGCTATCCCTCGACCGGAGCCTCCCGGGAAAATTTTCTGGAATGCGCTGTTGAACGGGCAACTCCGCCTAAGCACTCATCATCACACTAGTGTGCGTTCACCTCTTGCCCACAGTAAGGGCATCTGAGTGGGAAGAAGCGGGGGAATTCAGCCTCCGTTCCGCACCAGGGCCTCGGTGTTTAGCAGAGCTCGATCGAACCGGCGCAACCCTCCGTGCCGGAAAACCCTGAGAGATCTGCATTTCGCATCGTAATTCCCCGGTCTTGCATCGTCGCGATGCAAGCCTGCGAAATAGGCAAATCGCAGGCTTGCATTACGATCGCCCTCCCCAATCACCCCCACAAAACCTGCATAAGCTTTGCCAAATTGCCCAACTTTTCGGGTGAACACGGATCTCTGAGATCACAGCCCCTCCAGCCCGATTGCGCTACCATAATTGCAGCGTTCTCGAAGACAGAATCGGAGCCAAGCATGTTTGTCGTGGTCTGGAAGTTCGAAATCGTCGAGGAGAAGATTGCCGCTTTTGAAGCTGCCTACGGCCCGCAAGGCGCATGGGCCCAGCTCTTCAGTTCCTCTCCTGACTATCAGGGAACGGAGCTCTTGCGCGACGCCTATATTCCCGACAGCTACCTCACCATCGACCGCTGGGCAAGCGAAGACGCCTTCCGCGCCTTTCGCAAAGATCACGATGCGGAGTATGAGGTGCTGGACCGCTTGTCGGACTCGCTTACCAGCCGGGAGACCCGCATCGGCGCCTATACCGTTTTAGCTGGCCATTGACCTGGCGACTGCTCCATGCTGAGGGCAACAATCCCGACAGCCAGGCAAGCCGCAATCCTGCAATGGTTTAAGTGCGATTCTATTATTTTCTCCATTTCTTCGCTTTTTTCTATCATTGTCTGTCTAGCCCTGCTACAATTCGTTCGAAATCCAATCCAGCCGCCGCCCCGTGTTTGAATAGCGAGAGGCAAGGCGAGCATTGTTAGGAGCCCTCCTGATGGCAATTTCCGACGACCGCGCAAAGGCAGTAGACGACCGCACAAAGGCAGTAGAACTAGCTCTCTCACAGATTGAAAAACAGTTTGGCAAAGGATCGATTGTGCGGCTCGGTTCCAAGGAGGCACTGCTGCCCATCGCGGTGATCTCCACCGGATCCATCAGCTTTGACGGGGCGCTGGGCGTGGGCGGAATTCCACGCGGCCGCGTGACGGAAGTCTTCGGCCCTGAGTCCTCTGGCAAGACGACGATTTGCTTGCAGATTATCGCTGAGGCGCAGAAGGCTGGGGGGTTGGCGGCGTTTGTTGATGCTGAGCACGCGCTGGACCCAGGATATGCCAAAAAACTGGGCGTGGACGTCGACAATTTGCTGGTTTCGCAGCCCGATAGCGGCGAGCAGGCGCTGGAGATTACCGAGGCGCTGGTCAAGTCGGGCGCGATTGACGTGCTGGTGGTGGATTCGGTGGCCGCGCTGGTGCCCAAGGCTGAGCTGGACGGCGAGATGGGCGACTCGCACATGGGTTTGCAGGCGCGGCTTATGTCGCAGGCTCTGCGCAAGCTGACGGGCAGCGTTTCAAAGTCGCGCACAGCGCTGATCTTTATCAACCAGATCCGCGAGAAGATCGGCGTGATGTTTGGCAACCCGGAGACCACGACCGGCGGCCGGGCGCTGAAGTTTTACTCCTCGGTGCGCGTCGATATCAGGCGGATTGCCGCCATCAAGGAAGGCGACGCGGTAACCGGCAACCGGACGAAGGTAAAGATTGTGAAGAACAAGGTGGCTGCGCCGTTCCGCGAGGCGGAGTTCGACATTCTCTATGGCGAGGGCATCAGCCGCGAGGGCGACGTGCTGGACCTGGCCGTGGCCAACAATATTGTGGAGAAGTCTGGCGCCTGGTACAGCTACTCCGGGGAGCGGATTGGACAGGGTCGCGAGAATACACGCACCTTCCTCAAGGAGAACAAGGATCTGTTCGCCAAGATGGACGGAGAGGTGCGCAAGAAGCTGGGCATCGGCGCGAGCAAGGTTGATGTGCCCGAGGTTCCCGCCGCGGGGCCAGCCGAGGCCAAGGAAGCGGTGCGGGGGCGCAGGGGATAAAACAGAGATCAGGGGTCAGGGGTCAGGGATCAGACTGTGGCTTCCGCTGCTAGAATCCGCTTAGAGCGTTATGACCGTAAAGGCCCTTTATCCCGGTACATTTGACCCGCCAACCAACGGACACGTTGATCTGATCACGCGCGGGGCCAAGCTGTTTGGGCACCTTACGGTTGCCATTCTCATCAACCCGGTGAAGGACCCGCTGTTCACGGTGGAGGAGCGGGTGGAGATGCTCAAAGAGGTCACTGGCGCGATTGAAAACGTTTCGGTGGCCACGTTTGACGGGCTGATGGTGGAGTTTGCTCGGCAGCAGGGGGCGTCGGCGGTGCTGCGCGGGATTCGGGCTATCAGCGACTACGAGTACGAGTTCCAGATGGCGCTGATGAACCGGCGGCTGGCTCCGGAGATTGAGACTGTCTTTCTGCAGCCGGCCGGGCGCTACTCGTTTATCAGCTCGCGGATGCTGAAAGAGGTCTTCAGCTTTGGCGGCGACGTCAGCGGGCTGGTGCCGCCAAACGTGCTCAAACGGCTGCGCGGGCGAATGAGCAAGAGCTAAACAAGAGATTAATTCCCTGGTGCCCAAAGGCGAGGCACCAGGGGCACCCGCCCGCCCGCTCATCGCGATGAGACTGCGATGAACGGGGCACAGTCTTCCCCAGACTCAGGATGATTCATCCGGCAAATGAGCGGGCCACTGCCACCTAAACAAGAGATTAATTCCCTGGTGCCCAAAGGCGAGGCACCAGGGGCACCCGCAATTTCTTTTTAGGCGGGTATTTCGCGAAACGGGAAATGTATGCTTTTAAGTCGACCCGATAGTCGTCGTATAAGGCGACTAGCGCTCCGCGGAGCTGGGTCTATACGCTGGCAAATTGGCTGGCTGGCGGAGAAAATCCTGAAAAGTGTTCCTGTAAGTCACCGGGTTGTTGCAGGACATCCGTTTATAGGTTGATCTTTTGTGCGATAACTTCGCGTATTTTGAGCGGAATTGGCGTGTTTTAAGGTGTTTTTGATGCGCTTCGTGGGTCAGGCCGCGGAGAGGCGGAGTTGGATTTTTGAGTCGGTGGCTTCGGCGGAAACGTAAGCGGCCTAGGACCTCCCAACCTACTCTGGCGGCTGCGCGGGCGGATCGGCGCGAGCTAGGGTGCACTCATTTCCTGAATACTATTGGATGCGCTGACGCAGAAACAAGGGAATATCCCGCGCGCCCTGAGTCACGGCTACAATCTCGATTCGTTTGCTTTGGACGCGGTAGAGAATCAGATACGCGCCTACCGGCCAGAAGAGAATCGGGTACGCGGTAAGGTCTTCCCGCTTGTGTCCGATTCCCGGATTTCGCGCCAATGCTTCGAAGGCATCGAAGAGCTTTCCGATCCAGCGGTCCGCGGCGCGAATGTTGTCGAGTGCGATGTACTCCCAAATCTCGTTCAGATCCAGTTCTGCGCCTGTCGAGAGAACGTACTCCGTCATGCGATTAACTTTCTCCGCTCGCGGGACTTCTGTTCCAGACGCTTACGCGCTTCCTTCGGGGCAACATGCTCGCCACGGTCCAGCGAGGCCAGCCTTGCCCCAAGCTCCTGGTTGAAGGCGGCAAGCTGGGCGCTGCGCGCGCGGTCGTGCTCTTCCAGCAGCCGGAGGGCCTCGCGGACGACTTCACTGGCCGAGTTGTAGCGGCCGGACTCGACCTTGCCGGCGACGAAGCTGTCCAGTTCAGGGGTGAGCGAAACATTCATGGGGATTTTGCCTCCTGTTTTTGATGCTGAACCGAATAACAGGCTTTGTCAATCTTTGGTATTCAAGCTGACGACGCACACGCCTTGCACTCTCTTATGATGGTGTCCGTGTCATTCACTCGGTGGGTTTGAACTGATCGAGCCAGAAGCAGGTCTAGGACTTGGGGCCACGGCGCAATGAATGCAAATATTCGAACATCCGGCTCAGTACTGAATCTTCCAATGGAATCGGTTCAGGTCCGGCAACCTTGTCAGGAGCCTCTTTGCGCAACTCTGCCCTTCGTTTCAAGTCTGCTTTCACTTCTGCTCCGTTGCAGAACATTGCCTTGGTCGTTGTGGCCACCCAAAGGGCTCTATGAAGGCGGTCTCCAGAAACGAAAAATCGACAGAAAGGCGCGTAATACAAATACTCTAAGTCACAAATATCGCTGCGCCTCGGACCGATGATTCCCCTAACCAAGCTGAATTGATAGACGAGTGAAAGCCGTACCACGGAGATCGCAAAGGGAGCGTAATCCCTCACTCGGCCCATACGGCCTGAGCGCAGCAAGTTTAATAGGCGTTGCTTGAAAGCGTCGGTCGCACAGAACCAACCAGATGTGAGATTCAAAATTAACTCCTGGGCTGGCAAAGCCGCGTCCTCAATCAGGTTATCGATCTTCGCAGTGATTTGTTTGATCGTCTTGCAATCTCCGAACCACTTCGCTCCGTTCGACCTCCATTGCTTACAGAGAGCGTCGGGATCGTAATCATCGACCGTACGGCGGTGATCCGCCGCTAATTTCAACTCCTCTTCGGTGAAGATCCCTTCCGCCCATCGTCGCCAATCCCATTGCAGTTCCCTTCCATCTATGTGAACCCCGCCATCCTTCCCGATCCGAACGTACGGCGCAGTCGCGTCAATGAGCATCGCGCCATGCATCGGAATCGCCTTACCGGTGTCGAGCTCATATAGAGCTGCACTGCGATATTCCATCGGCTCGATCCCGGAACGAGACATTTTCGAGCAAAGGCTCTTCATCACGAAAAGCGCATTACGCTCATCAGTAGATTTCTTCTGTAAGTCAGCAAGGATTTCTTTGCGAAGGATTGGCGTACTGACGAGGTCGAAGAAAACTGTCAATTCAAATAGTTCATCCAGGTTCAGCATTTCGATGAAGGATTTGTCGAAGAAGAGAGTAGCTTGCACAACCCCTCCGCTATAATGGCCTTGAAGCATCTTCTTCTCATTAGAATACGCTTGGCTACCTTGCTCATTCAGACTAGAGATAAGCAGATGTGCTTGGATTAGTCTCTCTAAAAGCCGTTTTTTTTGACAAAACTCATCCCCCAAGTTGGTGGCGCAGAAAACGGTTGAGCGAGAGGTGACGAACGGACAACCGCAGAAAAATGTGGCTAAGGCCCGAGCCTAAAGGCTCACGCAAAATCGCTCTCTTTCAGGGGGCTGAAGCCCCCTGCTCCCTCCGATAAGCCCCTTTCTCCCTCTGGAATCTCCTATTTGCGACTGCAAATGAAGGCCACATTTGGTCATTGGGGGGAAATCTGTAAAGATAGAGGTGCTATGACAGTTTCTACTCCTTCTAAAGTCTTTGCCGACCGAATTGGCCGGATCGAGGTTTCTGCAACCATGGCTGTGGCTGC
>JBEKUB010000022.1:0-61444 GCA_049515455.1 Occallatibacter sp. | reverse complement strand
GACCTGCGCCCGATAGGGCCGGGGTTGTCCATTCTCAAGTAGTGGGCTGAAATGCCACTGCTTCAGTGCCTGACCACAAGGACCGGCCAGCTGGGATGGTCCACCTGCCGCAATCTGCTCGATGACGATGCCGTCTGAATCAACTGCCATCCATAGCTTGTAAACAGAATCTGGCGGCACGGTACCGGGCTTTACAACCGGCTCAACGATATTCGTTGCCAGTTTCCGCACCTCCGCATCGGAGAGAATATCTTTCGGACCCCATGCGCGCGTGTTCAAGTCAAAGGTCATCACTCCTTCTGCCTGGACCGGAACTCCATCCTTGATGGGTTGCTTAAATTTCCATTTCATGATCTGTCGAATGGCGGAATCATTGGATCGCTCATTAGCAGTCTCCAAGGGGTGAACTTCGCGAAGCTTGCCCTGGCGGTCAATCGCTAGATAAAAAGTGGCCTTCCCTGTAATGGCTCCGTCTAGCGCCTGCGGCCAGATAATCTCCGGTTCCTCCACGGCCAGGTCGCGCAGTTCTGCCTCCTGAAGAGAAACACTGTGAATTTGCTTTTCTCGCGGCGTAGGCTGGTCAATCGTGAAGAGGCCATCGTTCGGGTGATCGAGTTCCTTGAGCTCTGTCACCTGTGCGGTAAGGAAGTCTCCAACAGAAACCGTATATACCAGACGTCGTGCGATTCTTTTGCCGTGGAACTCCTTATAGCGCATAAAGTCCACGGAGTGACCCGCCACTCCAACAGATTCCATCAACCCATATTGTGACGAGAGGCACATCCTGTGACTCGAGTCAAAGCAGATGCTACCCGATTCACTCGATGCGCCGTTTGCCTTGGTCAGCAGTCTGTTGCCAGGCCGATAGGCATCGAGGAGCGGCTTCGGATCAACCATCGCGGTAACCAGAGTTTCTAATCCAAGTGGAAAATAACTGTCTGAATCCTGTTCAAAAACCTTGACCCCGTTCACGATCAAGATCTGGGAAAACTTCGACGACTCAATTGTTCGTCGCCATTGGTCCGCAGCAACCCAATATATTTCGACCTTAGCCACTGGAGATAAATCATGCCCCTCGGTAATGGTCGCCTTGAGGTGAAAGGGTACACTCCCTGATTCGATTAGAGTTCCCTGAATGATACTTGGAGTTTGCTGGGTATTGTTGGGAGACTGTTGCGCCAATGAGGAAGCACCCGTCGCCGCCAGTGCCGCGACAATGCCGAAGAACAGAGGCCGTATTTGCATTGAGATATTCCTTCACCCAGTCTGGTGCGTGTGCGATAGTAAATCGTCGTCGCGGCAATTCTATCAAGGCTTCTGGACTCCAAAGCCAGTTCCCCAATTTTTCTGACGTAATGATGGGGTCTCCTCACTATAGATGCGCGTAGCGGAGCAGCAATCCGGCCAGAGCCGCTCCGGCGAGGTCGCCAATGATGGGGATGGGTGCATAGCTCCAATTCGACCCGCCTTTGCCGGGAATGGGCAACAGCCAATGAACGATGCGCGGACCTAGGTCGCGCGCGGGGTTGATAGCGTAGCCCGTAGTTCCACCCAGCGAGAGGCCGATGCCCCATACAAGACTGGCAACCAGCCACGGCCCGAGTCCCGCAGCAGGCCCGTTAGCTGAAACGCCGCGGGAGAAAATGGCGCCCACTGCCACGACCAGCGCCGCCGTGCCCAGTGCCTCGCTCAGAATATTAAGCGCCGGGTTGCGCACCGCTCCGTTGGTGCAAAAGATGCCCAACTTGGCCGCGGGATCGGGCGTGAGCTTCCAATGCGGTGCATGTTGGCGCCGGGACTGCCGAAGGCCTGCGCTACCATCACTCCGCACAAAACGGCCAGAGCCCAGCCGACGGTGACCGCCAGCCAGCCTGCGTTCGCGGCATAGGACTTTCGCAGGGTTACGCCGGCGTTGACGCCATCGCCCAGAAGCAGCAGAACGAGAGTGCCCATAAACTCGCCAAACCAAATTGAATGCATTGCGACTTCCTTGAAGATCGTGACGGCGCATTGGATGGGCGCTCGAGCGATATCGATCCCTTGAATTCAAACCAGATCAGAACCAGGTCTTTTGTTTGTACTCCTGGTAGGCCGGGCCGAATTTTTCTTCGAGCGCCTTTGCCTCTTTCCGGCTGCGAAGAATCTGCATGGGGATGACGACGGCGAAAATCAACAGGAACCAGGGCCTACCAGACCAGAGGAGAACTCCGGCGATCATCAGGCTGCCGAATACATAGATCGGGTTGAGGATGCGGGAATAGAGGCCGGTGGTCACCAGTGTGGTTGCCTTGGCCTGAATACTGAACGCTTTTCCGAGTTGAATGCGGGCGATGGCGAAAAGCAAGAAGGATGGGACGGCAATGGCAACGCCGGCGATTCGCGGAGCTGTCCACGGAAGCTGCCAGGCAAAAATTAAGAAGACCAGTACGACGACAGCGAGAAAGACCAGCGTTCCGTAGTTCAATTTCACTTGCGACCTCTTCTTTCCTGAATACCGCACTTCCCGGCTACGGCTTGGACGCGGCAGCTTTGTCCGCGCCCGCGACCGCCTGAGAATATTGTGGCCAGTGGGTAAGCAGTTCGCTCACTACCACGTGACCCACAGTATAAGCGCTCTCAAGCGAGGGCAGGTAGGCGCCAAATTTGCTTACGCGCTGATTGGCCAGGCTCTCGGCCGCCGTCATGCCTTGCGGCGGACGGTCGAAGTTACTCACCGTGCGCAGCACCAAAACTCTCCGCAAATCGACGCGGCCGGCTTGGGAGAGAAATTCGAGCGACTGCAGCGTTCCCGTATCCTCCATCGCCGTGGTGGTAAATTCTCCCTGGCCACCGGTAAAGTAGGGCACCCACTCCGCTGCCCACGAGTCAAAGAACTTCCCGTGCCAGTAGGTCGAGGAAGAAAGCTCGTCGCCCATGGTTACAAAGGGCGGGCGTTGGGCGGCTGCGCCGTCGAAGTGGCTGCGAATCTCCTTCAACTTCTCCGAATCGGCAAGCGGCGTGGCGCGGGTCAGGTTGAAGGCCCACTCGGCAAGATCTTTATTGAGAGCGTAGACCTGGCCCGGTTGCGGCTCCGCCGGCTCTTCGAATGGCATCGCCTTTCTGAGCGGCACATAGCCGGTGGTCCAGCCGGGCGGAATCTCGCGCGCATCGATCTCGTAACCCAGATCTCCGTCGACCACCCAACGCGCCCATACCGCCGATCCCAGCGAAGCACGCTCCGGGCTCGCACCGGCAATGCCGGCGATAAGCCAATAAGCATGGGTCAGGTCGAAACGCGGGTCAAGGCCCAGAGCCATGATGGTCGCCGCGGCGTGCGCAGTTCCCTGCCCGGTGAGCACAGCCATCTCGCCCTGGCCGTTCATGCGCACTGCATGATAGCCGCCGGGGAGCGGATAGACCCGGTCCAGATGGTCGCGCTCCACCCAACATTGCAACTCGCCGGGTTGGTCGCCGGTATCGGCGCCTACTTCAAACATTGCCACCACAACCACCTTCACCACAATCGGACGGGAACTGGCGGAGCCGTAAGCGGCAAAGCCGACGAGAAGGAAGAAACTGAGGATGGTCAGCGCGCGAGTCGTCATTGATTGCGATAGTACTTGAGAAGACAGGGAATAGGGAGTAGGGAATAGGGAATAAAATCAAGCAGTCAACTGGCTGGCCTCAGCGAAGTTGAGTTATACCATAGAGGAAACATGGAGATTACTCACATGCACAAGACAAGAACAATTCTGATTGGTGCGGCTTTGGCGGGACTGGCTTTTGCGGGTGCGGCATTGATGAGTGCGGTGGCTGCGGCGCAACAGCCGGCTGCGGCTCCTACTAAGGTAATCGGCTTTATGACCGACTTCGACGTGAAAGACGATGCCGTGGGCATCTGCAAGGCGGTGATGGATGGCATCGCGCCCGGCGCGCGCATCATAGACATTACTCACCAGTCTGAGCCTTACAACATTGCTATGGGTGCCCGATTGCTGGCAGGCTCGGCGCCTTATTTTCCCAAGGACGCTGTTTTCGTGGTCGTCATCGATCCCGGCGTGGGATCTACGCGAAAGGCGATCATCGCCAAATCGCGCGTGGGGCAGTATTTTGTGTTGCCGGACAACGGCCTGCTCACCATCATCCAGGACCGCGACCGCATTGTTGAGGCGCGCGAGATTGTGAACCCCGCGTGGATGATCGGACCGGGCATCTCCTCCACCTTTCACGGCAGAGATATTTTTTCGCCGGCTGGAGCGCACCTGGCCCGCGGCGATGACTTCGCTGATGCCGGCCCCTCCATCGACGTAAGAAACCTGGTCCGGCTGGACCTGAAGAGCGCTACCGTCGATGAGAGCGGACTGCATGGGCAGGTCATCGGCACCGACGGGCCCTTCGGCAATTTGGTGCTGAACGTCCCTGCCGAGACTTTCGCGCAACTGGGCTACAAACTTGGCGACCAGGTTCCCGTAACGCTGGCCGGGAAGAGCTATACGATTCCGTTCGTGAAGACCTTCAGCGACGTGCCGGTGGGCAAGGAGCTTTTCTTCATTGATTCGCGGGGCCGGCTTTCGGTGGGCATCGATCAGGGCAACTTTTCCACGACTTATAAAGTTGGTGAAGGTGCGGAGCTTACAATTCCGAAGAAGTAAGATGGTGTCTGCCGGAGGAATCCGTTATGCGGAAAATTCGGTTCTTACTCACTGGAGGGATCATGGTTTCCACCCTCGGAGTTGCAGCCCAGGCACAGCAGCCTGCACATAAGTGGAGCATCGTGGTGCATGGCGGCGCCGGAGTGATCGAGCGCTCCGCTCTTACCCCTGCGGGCGACGCGGCCTATCGCGCCTCGCTGACCCAGGCTACTGAGGCGGGAGCAAAGGTGCTCGACCGGGGCGGTTCGGCGCTCGATGCGGTTGAGGCTGCCGTCCAGGTTCTCGAGGACGATCCGCTCTTCAATGCGGGGCGCGGCGCGGTCTTCACCTCCGAGGGCAAAAACGAGTTGGACGCATCGATCATGGATGGTTCCAATCTGAAAGCCGGTGCAGTGGCCGGCATCACCCACACACGCCACCCCATCAGTCTGGCGCGCGCGGTGATGGAGAAGTCGCCCTACGTGATGATGATCGGCCCGGGCGCCGAAGATTTTGGCGCGAAGGTTGGACTCGAGCAGGCGGACCCGAGTTTCTTTTTCACTGAGGCGCGCTGGCAGGGGCTGATCAAGCAGTTGAATAAGGAGGGCAAGCCCATTCCGCAGCGTCCGGTCGGCGCGCCGCCTGCGGGAGTAGCCGTACCGGTCGCGCTGCTGGATGAACCGCCCGATGTGCACCGTTTCGGCACTGTTGGAGCGGTGGCGCTCGACCGCCAGGGCAACGTCGCCGCAGGTACTTCGACGGGCGGATTGCAGGCCAAGCTGCCGGGGCGCGTGGGCGACTCGCCGATTATCGGCGCGGGGACTTATGCATCGAACGCTTCCTGCGCCGTCTCCGCTACCGGTTCGGGCGAATTCTTTATCCGCCTGGGCGTGGCCCGCGAAATCTGCAACCTGGTCGCCTTTAAGGAGATGGGGTTGCAGCAGGCTGCCGATGAAGTGATTCACAAGGAACTGGTCGCGCTGCATGGGGACGGCGGGGTCATCGCCATCGCTCCAGACGGCCAAACCGCCTTTAGTTTCAATACTCCAGGCATGTTTCGCGCCCGGCTGACCGAGGGCGGCAAGCTCGAAGTGGATATATATATGGATGAGCATTAGGCATGGGCGAGGACTGAACCCCTCTTTCGGCTCCGATCAGAGCAGGCATTGGCCCGTTCTTCGCGCTAAAATAGAGTCTGCACTTATGAGCATTCGTCAGCCCATTCCGGCCCTGCTCTAGCGGCGCCCGCCGCCTACACTTTTTCCCTGCCCGAATTCCGCAAATATCCACCAAAACCTGAAGGCCCGGAGGGCGCACGTGATTGATCGTTTGGAACAAATGGAGCAACGCTACGATGAGCTGAGCAACCAGCTCTCGCTGCCTGAGGTGGTCAACGACCGCGAAAAATACCAACAGGCGGGCAAGGCGCTCAGCAACCTTGAAACCCCGGTGATGAAGTACCGTGAATTGAAACAGGTACGCCAGGGGCTCATCGAAGCGCGCGCAATGCTCTCCGAGAGCGACCCGGATCTGCGCGCGATGGCCGAGGAAGAGATCGCCGCGCTCGCCCCGCGCGAACCGGCTCTCGAAGAAGAGATCAAGGTCCTGCTGCTTCCCAAGGACCCCAACGACGAGAAGAACGTGATTCTCGAAATTCGCGCGGGTACGGGCGGTGATGAGGCATCGCTTTTTGCCGCGGAAATCTTCCGCATGTATACCCGCTTCGCCGAGCAGCACCGCTGGAAAGTTGAGGTGCTTTCGGTCTCAGAGTCCGGCGTGGGCGGCTACAAGGAAGTGATCGCCATCATCGAAGGCGACCGCGTCTACTCGCAAATGAAGTGGGAGAGCGGCGTGCATCGGGTGCAGCGCGTTCCGCAGACGGAGACGCAGGGACGCGTGCATACCTCGGCCATCACGGTAGCCGTGCTGCCGGAGGCTGAGGAAGTGGACGTGAAGATCGAGGCCAAGGACATTCGCATCGATACTTTCTGTTCTTCGGGACCCGGCGGCCAGTCGGTAAATACCACTTACTCCGCGGTGCGTATTACCCACCTGCCTACCAACACCGTGGTCAGTTGCCAGGATGAAAAATCGCAGATCAAGAATCGTGAAAAAGGAATGCGCGTCCTGCGCTCGCGTTTATATGAGATGGAGATGGACAAGCAGAATGCGGAGCTGGCCAAAGAGCGTAAGCAGATGGTGGGCACAGGCGACCGCAGCGAGAAAATTCGCACCTATAACTTCCCCCAGAACCGCATGACCGACCACCGCATCGGGCTGACGCTGCATCAGTTGGACCTGGTGATGGAAGGCCGCTTGCAGCCCATCGTCGATGCGCTCATCACTCACTACCAGGCGGAGCAGTTGAAAGCCGATGCAACCCAACCAGCTTGATCGTTCGCGGATTCGTTCGTTACGGACCGAAGCGGAGCGTGCTCTCGCGCATGGCCCGCAGCCGGAGCGGGCGCGGCTGGATGCGGAACAGCTATTGCTGCACATCCTGAGCAGAAGTGATCCCGAGCGAAACCGCGCTTGGCTGCTTGCGCACGCCAACGATCCGACCAGTCAGGACGCGCGGGTGGAATTTGACGTTCTACTCCGGCGCCGTCTCGCCGGCGAACCCATCCAGTACATCACCGGCGAGGCGGGATTTTATGGGCTGCCATTTCGCGTAACGCCAGAGGTGCTGATTCCCCGCCCCGAAACCGAGCACTTGGTGGAGAAGGTTCTTGAGCTGGCCGCAAACTTCACTCAGCCACGCATTGTGGATGTGGGAACCGGTTCAGGAATCATTGCTATCGCTCTCGCCCACAAGCTGGCCGCGGCAACCATAACGGCAATTGATCTTTCATCGAGCGCGCTGGCCATTGCCCAGGAGAATGCAGAGCGCAACAGCGTTTCCGGCAGCATCCGTTTTCTTGAGGGTGACTTGTTGGAGCCTGTGGCTGAAGAACGATTCGAGATTATGGTTTCCAATCCGCCTTACGTGCCTTTGAGGGATCAAGCTTCTCTCGCTGTCGAAGTCCGCGACTACGAGCCTGCGCTGGCACTCTTTGCCGGAGACGATGGGCTGGAAGTTTACCGCCGACTGATTCCAGCAGCCTTCGCGGCGCTAACTCCCGGCGGTTGTGTTGCATTCGAAATCGGCTATGGACAGGAGGCAGCGATTCGCGCACTGCTTGAGGACTCAGGATTTGAGGGGATCGAATTCTTTCCCGATCTGCAAGGTATTGCGCGCGTGGCCTGTGCTTCTACTTCACCTTGCACCAGTAAGCCGGGTCTTTGCCCGTCTTGAGGCAGAGCTTTCCTGCCCTGTGCAGGAGCGAATAGGCCATCGCGCCTTTGCCGCGCTGCAAATCATCCGGCCACACCGGCAGCCGATACGAATCGTCCAGCTCCAGCTTGCCGAATATCTGGTAGCTCGTATTCAGCTTCCATCGTCCCCTGCTAATCTCCTGGCCGTTTTCGTACTGGACGAATGTACCGTCGCGCAGCGCCTCCACCTCCACCAATCCCGAATCGGAATCGGAGACCCAGGTCCCAGCTATCCTTCCCGGCCTGGGCGCGGCAACATAAAACGCCATATAGACACACGCCAGAGTCAGCGCAAGTTTCAGCGGTAGCCATCGATTCGGATTTGAGTTTTTCGGCTTGATCTCAAAATAATAGGTACAAAACGCAACTCGTGCAATGACGAATCAGTTGTAGTCCGTGAGCCAAGTCCGAAGGCTCCGGCGCTCTTCCGTTTCGCAACTCCAGCCGTGGAATTCGCCCAATTTTCACTCAGGCCGGCCGGTTTTGTTGAGGTGGCGATAGAACCCCAGGTCTTTGCCTGAAATGTACTTGGTGATATAGAGAATCTGCCCATAGTGCATTCCGAAGTGCTCCACCACTTGGTAAACAGCATCGAGGCCTCTGACTTTGTGACCCTGAATCTCGAAAGGAGCAAGCAAGTCCTCCTCGGTGAGACGCCCCAGAACCTGCGATGCTTCATCGAGGGTCCCGCGCAATAGATCGAGCGGCTCCGCGGCCGTAAACGTACTGGTTGCATTGAATTCGGCGGGACGGTTTCGCTCGTCCTTCAGTTTGTCGAACGACGCAACCAGCCATTGGCGCACGTTGCCGTTCAGATGCAGAAGCAGATTTCCAATGCTGTTTGAGGCTTCATTGGGACGCCACCAAATCTGCTCATTCGCGAGCGGCTCAACGCATTCACGCAGGCGGGGCCAATACTGCTCCAATAGCTTATGCCGCGAGAACTCAAGAAAGAGGGTGGTCACTGATGGATCGTTTGCTGGCATCGGATCAAGGCTCCTTAGGGAAATTTTTTCTTTTTGAGTGGGGTTCAACCGTTCCTTCCAGATTCTCTCATCGAACGGGCCGTTCGTAGAATCGCCGATCCAGAACGGGCAGATTGCCGGAAGGGACGCAGTCGGCATAGAATTCAGCCTGAAATCATTTCCAAAAGGAACTCTCATGCGCATTTTCGCTTCGCTCTCTATCGCCGTTCTCGCTTTGGCAACTTTCGCCGGACAATCGCAAACAGCCGTCGGGCAGAACGCCTCAGCGCAAGTTGCGCTTACGCCGCCGATGGGCTGGAACAGCTGGAACTTCTTTGCCGGAAAGGTGAGCGACAAGGACATCCGCGCCGCCGCCGACCAACTCGTCGCCACCGGCATGAAAGACGCGGGCTACGTCTACGTGAATATCGACGACACCTGGGAGGGTGAGCGCGACGCGAACGGAGTGCTGCACACGAATTCGAAGTTCCCCGACATGAAAGCGCTGGCGGATTATGTCCACTCCAAAGGGCTGAAGATTGGCATCTATTCCTCGCCTGGACCGAAGACCTGCGCCGGTTTTGAGGCCTCGTACAATCACGAGGAGCAGGACGCCAAGCTCTACGCCGAGTGGGGCATCGACTACCTGAAGTACGACGCGTGCAGCTTCATCGAGCAGGTGATGGAGAAGCAGGCGCCCAACGACAAGGCCGAGCAGATGCGCATGATGCGCGCCGCTTACGCCAAGATGGACAAGGCGCTGAAGGCCACCGGGCGGCCAATCGTTTATTCCTTCTGCCAGTATGGCATGGACGCTGTGTGGGAGTGGGGACCCTCGGCTGGGGGCAACCTGTGGCGGACGACCGGAGATATTTCGCCCCACTGGGACCGAATGTACGTGATCCTGAACGAGCAGGCGGGCCTCGAAAAATATGCCGGCCCCGGCCATTGGAACGATCCTGACATGCTGGAAGTGGGCAACGGCAAGCTCACACTGGCTGAGAACCGCTTGCACTTTTCCATGTGGGCCATGCTGGCCGCGCCGCTGCTGGCTGGCAACGATCTGCCCAACATGAAGCCTGAGATCAAGGCGATTCTTACCAACCGCGACGTCATTGCAATTGACCAGGACCCGCTGGGCAAGCAGGGTTCGCGCGCTTACAGCGAAGGTGAGGTCGAGGTGTGGACCCGGCACCTGGCTCACGGCGCAATGGCCATCGCCGTAATCAATGCCGGCGACAATCGTTACTCCACTCATCCCTTCCATCTGGACCTGCGCAAGCTTGGACTTGCGGGCGAGCAAACAGGCAAGGATTTATGGACCGGGAAAACTGTGAGGCTCAACCAAAATGAGCCGTTGGAACTGGCCAGCCACGACGTGCTGCTGGTGCGCGTAGAGAAGCCTGTAATAGCTTCCAAGTAGACGGTCGACCACCCGGATTAATTCTGCGCCCGCAGGAACCCGCCGGCGCAGAATAATCTCTTCGCTTTATGTTGCAGAAGCTGGTTATGCCGCGAGCGGCATTCTTACCCCGTGTTCTTTATAGTTCCCACTCCACTTTCTTATAACTATTGTGAAAGAATATCTTCTGCCGGACTAGCTCAAAAGGCATGCGGACCGGCCTTGAGATGAATTTGTACAACGCGGCTCAATATCTACTGTTTGCGGTGATCGTCACCGTCTTGGTGAGGCCCCTGGGTGGATATTTGTACCGGGTCTTTGCCGGGCAAAGAACCGCTCTGGATCGATTATGCGTTCCCGTGGAGCGATGGATCTATCGTCTGGCGGGAGTCGACCCGGAAGTGGAAATGAGCGCCGGACAATATCTGATTTCATTCGTTATCTTCAGCCTGATCTGCACCCTTTTGCTCTACGCCATCCTCCGGTTGCAACGCTTCCTTCCCTGGTTTTACCCCGCGTACCAAACCACGCCTCTGTCGCCAGACCTGTCATTTAACACAGCCATCAGCTTTGCAACCACCACCACCTGGCAGGCCTATGCGGGCGAAAGCACCATGAGCTACTTCAGCCAGATGGCGGGACTGTGCACCCAGAATTTTTTGGCTGGAGCCGCGGGGCTGGCTGTGGGCGTCGCTTTCATTCGAGGGCTGGCGCGGGAATCCTGCGAGTCGCTGGGAAACTTCTGGGTCGACCTGACCCGCGGCTTGCTGTGGGTTTTGCTGCCGGGCGCGCTAATTGGGTCGCTGCTGCTGGTTTGGCAGGGCGTTCCCTTGAACTTCAATCATTATGCGGTTGCCACGACTCTCGAAGGAACGCGGCAGGCGATTCCGCAGGGGCCGGTCGCGGCGTTGGAGATCATCAAGAACCTGGGCACCAACGGCGGAGGATTTTTTAACGCCAATGGCGCTCACCCCTACGAGAACCCCACGCCACTGACCAATTTTCTTGAGCTGCTCTCGATTGTTTTGCTACCCGCTGCACTGACCAACACTTTCGGCAGAATGGTGGGCGATCTGCGCCAGGGCTGGCTTCTCTACTGGGTGATGCTCTTTCTTTTTACCGGCGGGCTGGTCGCAATGCACTTCAGTGAGCGGAGCGCCAATCCGCTGCTTCATTCCGCGGATTTCAGTGCGAGCCGGCTTCAGTCCGGGGGCAACATGGAGGGCAAGGAAGTTCGCTTTGGAATCGGGGGAACGGTGCTTGCCGGAGCGGTAACGTCGAACACCGCAACCGGGTCGGCAAATGCGGCGGACGACAGCTTTACCTCGCTGGGGGGACTGGTCTTGCTGGTTAACCTTCTGCTGGGCGAGGTAATCTTTGGCGGCCTGGGTACAGGAATCTTCAGCTTGATCATGACGGCTGCAATTGCAGTTTTTCTGGCTGGACTGATGATTGGCCGCACTCCCGAATACCTGGGCAAGAAGATTGGGCCGTGCGAAAACAAGATGGTGGTGCTCTACGCGCTAACCGGTCCAGTTACGATCCTGATTTTGACCGCAATCTCCATAGCGACCAAAGCCGGACTCGCTGGCTTGACCACAAATTCAGGCGCCCACGGACTTACCGAGATTCTCTTCGGCTTCGCTTCCTCATTCGCCAACAATGGCCAGTCCTTTGCCGGTCTCAGCGCCAACACGCCGTTCTATAACATTCTGACGGCAATAGCCATGATGGCGGGACGATTTGGCCTCGCGATTCCGGCGCTCATCTTCGCCGGACATTTTGCGCAGCAAAAAAACAGGCCGCCTTCGCGGGGAACTCTGCGCACTGATACCTTTACCTTCGGCGCCCTGCTCACGACGTTCCTGATCATCGTTACCGCATTGAGCTATCTTCCCGTTCTGACTCTCGGCCCTGTTCTGGAGCACCTGGTTTTCAGTATTTAACTTCCCGTGCTGAACCAGCCGGTCGATCAGGCGACGGAACGGAGCACCTCTTCAGCCCAGGCTACAGCTTCAACGTAGCAGCGAACCATCAGTTCGGCATTTAACGCGTTGGCTTCAGCTACTGCATCGCATCCGAGCCAATCTCCATACTCGTGGCATTCCAACCACTTCAACATGCAACTTTCCGAGTTGGCATCGCCTTCCAGCGCGCGGCGAATCTCGTAGCGAAGTGGCAGTGCCGGCGTGAGTTCTTCCATGGGCACCCTGAGCATGGCCGGAAGCATGCTGAGCAACCCCAGCAGGTATTGCTCAGTGGGGTCCAGTTCGCAGAGGGTTGCAGCCAGTTCACAGAATCGCCCGCGCACAAATGCCATGCGCAGGATCTCCGCCGGCTGTCCGGCATTCAGTTCGCTAGTGATGGCCAGCGTGGCGATGCGGCGGAAGGTCTCCTCGCCCACGGCCAGCAGGGCCGACTGAATGGAACTCACCTCCTGCCGCACAGCGCACATAGGCGAGTTGACCAGCCGCAGCAGCCGGTAGGTGAGCGACGCATCGCGCTTCACCAGTCGGGTAAGCTTGCGAACATCAATCGACTCGTCGTGCAGCATTCGCAGAATTTCGATCTGCGAGAGCCGATTGGCAGGCACCTTGCGGTTTTCCATCAGCACCGGGCGGCAGAAATAGTAGCCCTGGAAGAGCGTGAAGCCCTCTTTACGGGCCAGCCTGTACTCCTCCTGCGTTTCAATTTTCTCCGCAACCAGCGCCACCGTGACCATCCTCAACCGTCTCAGCAGGCTGTGCCGTTCCGCCGCATCGGTCTGGATGAAATCCACCTTGATATAGTCGGCAAGCTCTACAAGAGGATCGAACTTCGGCTTCCAGGTGAAATCGTCCAGAGCGATACGAAAGCCTGAGGCTTTGTGCTTGCGGCAGGCGGCGACCAGGCTGGGCGCGGGATCAAGGCTTTCCAGTATCTCAAGAACCGTCATGCTGGTGGGAAGAATATGCACAAGGTCATCGACGAGCGATTCACTAGTGCAGTTCACAAAGGCGGGCAGCCCGCCGGTCAGTCGATGCAGTCCGTAAATGACCGTATTGTCAAGCATGGTGCGGGTGGCCAGGTTGCCGTCGCCGCGGAAGACCGCCTCCGGCCCGGCGCGGAACAGAAGTTCATAGCCGTGCACTCTGCCGCGCAGGTCCATGATCGGTTGCCGCGCCACATAGCGCACTCCGCCCGCCGCCTCGCGCAGGTCGGGCACGGATTTCTTGACAGGAATTGCCAGGGTCGCCATGCGTACCACCCATAACGTATATCGGCCGGTAGCGGACACAACTTGAAGGTGTGTAGGCGGCCGCGACAATCCGGCAGCCGCCCTGGGAGGAGATCAGCCACCCATGAACATGCCGCCGTTCACGTCGAGCACTTGGCCGGTAATGTACGAAGCGGCATCGGAGGCCAGGAATTTGACCGCGTTGGCAATATCCTCAGCCGTACCCCGACGGCCCAGCGGAATCTGCGTCAGCATGGCCGCGCTCTGCTCTTCAGTCAGCACCGCGGTCATGGGTGTCTCAATAAAACCTGGCGCAACGGCATTTACGGTGATACCACGCGATGCAAACTCGCGCGCCATAGACCGCGTGAGCCCGATCAGTCCGGCCTTCGAGGCGGCGTAGTTCACCTGGCCCGCCTGGCCGGCTCGACCCACCACGCTGGCCATATTCACAATCCTTCCCCAGCGATTTTTGAGCATCGGGCTGAGCAGCGCCTGCGTCAGCAGAAAGGCCCCAGTCAGGTTGATATCCAGAACCAGGTCCCAGTCGGAGCGCTTCATCCTCAGCATCAGCCCGTCGCGGGTAATGCCGGCATTGTTGATCAGGATCTCGACCTTGCCAAAGCGCTCCAGCACAGCTTTGGCGCCGGCATGGATCGACTCCTCATTGGAAACATCGATCTTGAAAATCGCGGCCTGGCCGCCGGCTGCCTCAATCTCTGCCGCCACCTGGGCCAGCTTGACCTCGTTGATATCAGCCAGCACCAAAGTTGCTCCAGCTCGCGACAGCTCCAGCGCAATTGCGCGACCAATGCCCTGCGCCGCTCCGGTTACCAGCGCAATTCTTCCCTGCAAATCACCCATCTCTCCAGCCTCCGCGCAAGACTTCGCGCCCTCTTCGTCCTCAATTATAGATGGGCAACTGTGGAGGATTTGCGGGCGCGGGAAAGCTGGGGATAACGGAAGCTGGATGCGGGCTCAGAAAAAATCGCCGGAGCTGATGTTCCAGCTCCGGCGCCATAGGAAAACGCGTTTGAGAGGTCTTGCTGCGCGGTTAAAAATCGGTAAGGACAATCCCGTCGATGTGGCGAGCCAGCAGTACCGTATTGCCGTTGGACGGATTCACAATTAACAGCCCGACGACGCGGACCTGGGCGCCATCAAGCACGTCGCCGAATGCGGCCAGTCCGAAGCGGTAGTCGGTATTCGATCCCAGGTAGACCGTAATCGCTTGTGGAATCACCTGTCCCGCAAAGCCCTTGACCTGCATCTTGAAAGTGCCGGCTCCGGCATTCTCGCTGCCAGGAACGATCGTGCCATTGTAGCCCCAGGGGCGCAGGGTAATGTCGTTGACCGTCACATCGGATTCGCTCGATGCATTGGCGGCCGATCCGCCTACCACTACGTCCTGACCCGCAACCAATCCGCTGCGGTTGAAGAAGGTTTGCGTGAAATTCGAGAAGGAGTTATGCATCCGAAAGACGGTGTAATTCTCGGAACCGGTCAGTTCAACCGTGGCAAGGGTGCCTAGCTGAACGCCTGTGGTTCCAGGCAGTACGCCGCGAACGTAGATGTCAAAGGAGTTGGCGGGTCCGGTTGACGGGTTAACATAGGTCACCAGGCCGCCTGCAGCAAATCCACCCTGAGAGAGAATCGCCACTTCGTCGGCATCAAAGGTCTGGCTGGCCGGATCTAATGTGCCGGAAATCTGCACAATATTGCCGGCGGCCAGAGTGCTGAGGCTGGCGTTGCCGTCCCACTCTGTTTGTGCGGTGGTATCGATGGTGAAGTTTTCGCCGTGCGGCCCCTGGACCGTGAAGGATTGCGGCTCGGTGGTGCCGCCAGGTGCCGTAACTACGGCCGAGACAAACTCGTCAATGTAACCGCCGGCTCCGGTTCTTGTAACTCCCCTTATGTCGAACGTCGGAGTCACAGCGCCGGTGAAATTGCCGTTTCCATCCACGCTGATGGACTGTCGCAGATCTAGGTCCACGCGCACACCCACCGGTCCACCCAACGCAGTAATCGTGATCGGGTTGGGCAAACTTACGGTGTAAGTGTAAGTGGATGCGCTATTGGGGTACGTTGCCGTCTGGCTTGCGATAGTGGGTTCGCCGCCGCCGGGCACGTTCAGGTAGCCTATGGTCGCTGTTCCCAGTGTGATCGAAACCTCGTTATACGTTGCCGGTGGAAGCGTATTCACGTCCATCAGGGTCTGCAAGCCGTTGTAGCGAGCGAAATCCACCGTGGGTGTGCCGGTAATGAGAGGGACTACGTTGTTGTTGGTATCAGTGACTGTGAGGGTTTCAACCTGGGCCGAAAACGAAACGATGCCCGCCAGAGGAGCGTCAGTGCCAACCACAAATGCAGGACCTGAGCCGGACGGGGTGTTGTTGGAAGGAGTGGCGACACTGGAGCAGCCCACCACGATCAAAGAGGCCGCAGCCATAAGGGTTAGCGCGACCGGCAAAAACTTGAATTGCATCCTGGATGCCATGAAAGTTGTACCTCGTTCTCTGAATTTTCGGAGTCATATCCGAATTGATGAAGACGCACCAGGGAAAAACTTTGCAGCTTCTACCAGCGGTCTAACGCGAGAACCCTGCGCCTGGCGACAAGTTGTGCGATGCAAGTGAAAATTAATTTTTAGCTCGATTTAAGGCAAATATTCAGTCTTTTTGTACTTTGAATTATGTGTCGAACTCTGAAGAATGGGACACGTACAGCACAAGCTTGATCAGCCGTTTTTTGTAGCAGTGATTGATTAGACGGCGAAAGTTTATAGCGGGTTTACATTGACGGCGTAGCCACCGCGGTCACAGGCCGTCCAGCAAGAGCGGGACGCACCAGCTCAGCAGGCCAGATGTAGACCGCCAGCCGCCGCGAATAATGAAGCACCGGTTCCTGGTTCGGTAATTGAATTCCGATTGAAGCCGCAAGGTCGTTGCGCTCGATCTCTGCCTCCGCCTCTTCCAGAGGCCAGGGAACATGGTGCAGGTTGGCCCGCACGGCCTGGCCCGCATGGTTGCGCGTAAACAGGCAGGAGCGTTCCATTAAAAAATATTCGAGCGTTCCCGGGCGCCCTTCCGCAAGCCTTCGATCCGGGCCCAGTCCACGGTAGCGCGCCTTGAAGACTACCGGATTGCTTGAAAATCGCCTGCGGCTATAGAACGAGAACTCCCGCTCAGAGCGCTGCTCAAGCCGCATCTCCGCCCAGTGGCTGGGAAGGTGATAGAAGGCGCGCGCGGCAACCACGGCCAGCAGATTGCTCGCATCGAGCGAGAAGAAAAACACGCCCGCAGTGCCGTTCTGCTGGTCGCGGACGTAGGTGCGCAAGTTAAGATCGGGAAAGCTGCGCGCTCCGGGGATAGGTGGCACGTTGCGGACTTTGATGCGATCCAGCCAGAACGGAACCACCCCCAGCCAGGCCGACCCCTGAAACGTATCCACTTCCACGCCCTCTGGCAGCAGCGCTCCGATCGCGGCCGTGGGAACTGGCCAATGCGCAAACAGCAGATCGTTCCACCGCTGGGTCATTCTCCAGGGGCCCGAAGGCAGTGGCCGCGGCCTGTGTGCTGTCCTTATCAGAAACTTTTGCATTGCCTGCTCCTGCGCAGCCGCATTTCGCGTTTATTATCCCGCGTTACGGTCTCTTCTGCCCAGTGATCCTGGGAGGGTGCCGAATGTGCAAACCTCGACTTACCCCTCATGCCGTATTCTGTTCGCGAGCCCTTATCCATGTCCAGTGAATCTTTACTCCCCCCCGGCGCACGCAACCAAACCGACGTATTCGCCGTTCACGGCGCAGAACCGGAGGTACTGGCCTACGCCATGGCCAAATACTCCCGCTCCGCGCTTTCCATGCGCGAATCGCTCACGGAAATCAGCGCCCAGCGCGCCGAGCAGTTCCTCAATACATTTTATTTTCAATATGGCCACCGCTCCATCGCCGACCTGGCTCACATCGGGTTTGCCGTCGAGCGGCTCAGCTTGCTGGCCGCCATTGTGCTGGTCGACGAGCAGCGCTGGGACGGACAGGAGCGCTCCACTCGTTACCAGAACTTCCTCAAATCGGGCTGGTATTTTCCTGATTTCGGCACGGATTCAGACGCAGGACAACTTTACGCGAAGACCGTAGAAGATCTCTTTGCCGCTTATGTGCGCGTTACAGAGGCCGTTTTTCAATCGTTTCGCCGGCAAGTCAAATGTCCCGAGACCATGAAGCAGGAAGCATACGAGCGCACCCTGAAGGCGCGCGCCTTCGATGTAGCCCGCTTTCTGCTGCCGCTGGCCACCAACACCTCTCTGGGTCAGATCGTGAACGCCCGCACGCTTGAGAGCCAGGTCTCGCGCCTGCTCTCCCACCCCGCCGCAGAGGTCCGCGACCTGGGAATCAAACTCCGCGAAGCCGCCTCAGGCCCCGCGTGGAACGTGAACGGCCAGGCCGGCGCCGCGCTGGTTCAGAAGCTGGCTGAATCCGATCCGGATCTGGCCGCCGAAGCCGCCCAGCTTCTGACCCCTGAGGTCCGCACCGCCCCCACGCTCGTCAAATATGCCCAGCCCAATGAATACGAGATGCAAACCCGCGCCGAGCTGACCCAGGCCGCTGCCGAATTTCTCGCCGGCCGGCCTATCGCCGATGCGCCGCTGGTCGATCTGGTGGAGCGCACGGAAAGCCTCGAAGTCGAACTGGCCTCCACACTGTTTTACTCCGCCAGTCATCACTCCTATCGCCAGATTCGAGACCTGGTCGCCGAGTTGCCGGAAGCACGCATCAGCGAAATTATCGAGATTGGACTACGGCATCGAGGCAAGCACGACGAAGCCCTGCGCGCCTTCCACGCAGGAGCCGCCTTGCGCTTTGACATTCTCATGGACATCGGTGGCTTCCGCGATATGCACCGCCATCGCCGCTGCACCCAGATCATCCAGCCCTTCACCACCCTGCACGGCTTCGAGATCCCCACCTACGGCGATCTCGGCCCCCATGATGACTCCGGCTACATCGACATCCTCATTGAAGCTTACTGTCGCGCCGATTTCATCTCCGCCATCAAACAAGCTCACGCCGCCAGCGCGCAAATTGCGGCCAGCCAGGCGCTTGAGGCCGCGCAGTCCGCCCTTTACCTGCTTCCGCTGGCCACAAATATTCGTTCTCTGTTCAAGATGGATTTCGCCGAAGCGCAGTACATCACTGAGCTTCGATCCGCCCCCGCCGGCCACTTCAGTTATCGCCGCGTAGCCTGGGAGATGTTTTTAGCCCTCCAGCGCCAGCACCCCACGCTTGCCGCCTACATCCGCGTAACCGACTTCACAAAACCCATCGATCTGCTGCGGCGGTAGGCGGAACGGGCGCTGAACAAATGGAGCAATAACTGTCCATCGCAAAAAACGCGAAACCTTAGTGAACGATCTCGAAGCGCTCCCAAAGGCAATTGCACACGGGGCAGCGTTCGTGCTCCTCTTCGGTTTCCGAGGTATAACCGCAGACCGGGCAGACGTAGAAGTCGCGCACGGCGCCGATCCACGAGTCTTTTTTCCCGCCGGCAAGCAACGCAATCGCTTCACCGTAAAGCCGTGCGTGGGTCTTTTCGGCTTCCATTGCGCCGTGGAAGGTGCGCATCGCAGCAGTATTCTTGTGCTCCGTGGCCTCTGCGATAAAAGCGGGGTACATGGTTTCAATCTCGTACTGCTCGCCGCCCAGCGCGGCCTTCAGATTTTCGAGCGTGGTTTTTACTTCGACGGCATGGATGGTGCACTGCGCCTCGGCGCCCAACTGCTTGATTACGCGTGCGTGATTGGCGGCGTGAATTTGCTCGGCGCGCGCCGCGGCCCTGAACAGGCTGGCCGCTCCATGCAGCCCGTCTGCGTCGGCCTTCACGGCAAACGCCGTATATTTGGCGTGCGCATTCGATTCGCCCTCAAAGGCGGCCAGAAGATTGTGAACGGTAGCTGTGTTTTCAGCGATTACGACTGACATTGGTTTTCCTCTCAAGTCCTCATGAAGAGAGTAGGAGTCCCCGACGGGGCCGGACTGTGATGCAGATTACACACGATGGCCTCTATTGGTACCGTTCAACCGCTACACTGAACGGATGAAGCGTTTGAGTCTCTCAGCATGCCTGCTGGTTTTTGTTTGCCTTCCGCATCCTTGCCTTGCTGCAATGGCGAACGGGGTCGCAGCATTATCGCCCCAGTCAATCCAGAAAAGAATCGACTCGGCTTACCGAGCGCACATGAAGATCGTCCGTATCCCCGCCGGAACTTATATCCTGGACCCTCCCGCTCATGGTTCTCACTTGCAGCTTCACGATCTAAGCGATTTTGAGATCGATGCGCGAGGAGTTTTGTTTCTGCTCTCCGATAACACACGCGGCGGAATTGAATTCCGCAACTGCCGCAACGTGACCTTTCGCGGGGCGACCATCCGCTACATCTCGCCTCCATTTACCCAGGGCGTCGTCGCCGCCATCGCACCCGACGGCAGCTTCTACGATGTGCAGATTGATCGCGGCTATCCCGTCGATCTCGACGATCTTCGCTACTTTCCTGCGAAACCGGTTGGGTACCTCTTCGACCCTAAAACTCGGCTCTGGAAGCCTGGAACATACGACCTGAATGCCCGCAGGGTGGAAAAACTTGCGGCTGACAAATTTCGGTTTTACTGGGACAGGCCGTCTGGGCCGGCATTGCATCCGGTCTCCGTGGGCGATCCGATGGCGTTTCGCGGCAATGGGGACACCAACCTCACGCTCATCAATTCTGCAAAGATGCACATCTTTGGAGTTACGATTTTGAACGCGGGCGATTTTGCGGTGTGGGAACACGGCGGCGACGGCGGCAACAGCTACGACGAGATCACCGTGACGCGCGGGCCAAAACCGGAGGGCGCTTCGGCGGAGCCACTATTCTCAGGGACCGCCGACGGATTTCACAGCACCGATGTTCGCAAAGGGCCGTTGGTGGAGCACTCGCACTTTGAGTCGATGCCCGACGATGGAATTGCCATCCAGGGGACCTACAGTTTTATCTTTGAATCGAAGGCCGATAAGCTGGTGATCAACCAGAATTCATTCCGGCCCGGCGACCCCATCAGGATTTACGACGTGCAGGGACGACCCGCTGATGAAGCGATTGTTTGCGGCATTGCGCCACTGCCGGATTATCGGAACACAAGAAAATCTTCCAGAGAGTTGAGGGCAGACAATACTGAAGGTCCCTATTTCGCGGTAACTCTGGACCACGCGGTGGGGGCGGCATTCGACTACCTGGCGGAAAATCCATCGGCTACAGGCTCTGGTTATGTCCTGCGATACAACACGATCATGAATCATCGCGCGCGGGGAATGCTGCTGAAGGCGTCCGATGGGCTGGTCGAGCACAATACCATCGACGGCAGCACCATGGGCGGCATTGTCGTAACCCCGGAGTTCTGGTGGAATGAGGCCAGCTTCAGCCGCACCGTGATCATTCGCGATAATGTGATTCGTCATGTGGCCTACGCCCCAAAGCAACTGGGAGGCGTAGTCATCGCCGCCTTGAACGGACCCGCTCCGGTTGCCGGTTATGGGCATCGGCACATCGTTGTGGAAGGCAACACACTGGAAGGGATCAACGGCGTGAACCTTCTGATTACTTCAAGCAAGGCCGTGGTGGTGCGCAACAATTTGTTCCTGCATGCGCAGCAACAGCAGGTGGGTGTTGACGGCGCCGGATGGGGCGAGGATCCGGGCGCACTGATCTATGTTACCGAGTCCGATGGAGTGCGTTTCGAAAACAATCTCGTACGTGATCTTGGTCCATTCAATCGCACTCTGGTTGAAAGCACACCGACGGCCAACGTCACAGGCGCCAAAGATGGGGTCGTGAAAGTGCCATAGCTTCATGGAAGCGACAACACGCACAAGTAAAAAAAGGCCATCCCCGCGGGAATGGCCTTTTTGCTGTTTGAATGATCCGCCGGTTAACTCGCCGGCTTATGGTTGCACCGGTACGCCCACGGCCCCTGGATTCCGCGCCAGCGCCTTTTCGGTCAGCACCTTGTGCGCATTATCTTCGAGCGCCTGCGCCTCGGGTAGATAGGTGAGCGCCTTTTGGATCATCGGGTCCCACTCGGCCCGTACGCGCAACCCCTGCAACTGCCCGAACTGGATGGTCACGATCTTGTCCTTGATGCTGGTCTTCAGCCAGTCCATCACTCCGGCCAGATCGGCATCGGTCCAGTCGATGTTCTGGCTGGTCAGATAGCGCTTGAAGTCGGCCAGCACCGCATCGTCCACCTGGAAGTTCTTATCCACGGTGTGATCGGCCACATAAACCGGCGCAAAGTGGAAGAAGACGTCCTTGTAGAGCAGCTCGTCCTGAAAGTGGTTGCTCTTGGGGCTCTCGATCTTTTCGTCGGGAGTAATGCCGCCGCCACCGTATACCGTGCGGCCTGCGTCTGTGAGCTTGACCTCAAGATTCGTCGCATTGTTGGGCTGAGCACCGGCATGGTTGTAGTAGTAGTCGTAAAGCGAAACACCTTCATAGTTGCGTTGGATCAACCGGCCGGAGGGTGTGTAGTAGTGATAGGTGGTCAGCGCCAGCCCGGTATTATCGGGCGTATTGTAGACAGTCTGCACCAGTCCCTTGCCAAAGGTGGTCTCGCCCACAATCAGTGCGCGATCGTGATCCTGCAGGGCGCCGGAGACAATCTCAGCCGCCGAAGCCGTATTGTGATTCACCAGCACAACGATGGGGAAGGTCTTGCCGCCATTGCCGTGGGTTGCCGTATAAACCTGGTCAGGATAAGCGCGCCCGCGTTGCGAGACGATGCTTTGTCCCCTGCTGAGCAGGTGGTCGCAAACCTCCACGGCCTGGCTCAGTAGGCCGCCGGGATTGCCGCGCAGATCAAAGATCAGGCCCTTCAGATCGCCGAAGTTGTCGATGGCGTCATCCACTTCCTGGGCCGTGGTCTCCTGGAACTGGGTAAGGTGAATGTAGCCCACGCCCGGACGAATCTCATACTGCAAATCGACCGATGGGTGTGGAATTTCGTCGCGAATAAGATCGAAGACCAGCGGCTTTGGCTGCCCTTCGCGAACCATCGTCACCTGCACGTGTGTGCCCTTGGGTCCCTTGAGCGCTTTGGCCACCAGGTCAGAGGACATTCCCTCGGTGCTCTTGCCGTCGATGGCGAAGATGATATCGCCGGGGTGAATGCCGGCCCGGAACGAGGGCGTGCCCTCATAGGGTGTGAGCACGTAAACCTTGGCATTCTGCTGCTGGATAAGCATGCCTACGCCGTAGTAACGGCCGTGCTGCTCTTCGCGCATGCGGGCGTAGGCCTTGGGATCGTAGAAATTGGAGTGCGGATCGAGCACTCGCAGCATGCCGGGAATCGCCCCATCGTAGATAGCTACGTCGGCCTTTTCGCCGTCGATGGGCTCGGCGTAGTTCTGCTCCACAATCGCGTAAACGTTGGTGAACGACTTCAGGCTGTCACGCAACTGGCTTTCGTCAGCCGAAGACTGGGCTCCCACCCTGCCCTGCAGGATGCTGCCGGCTACGGCGCAGACGCCGAGAAAGAGGACAACGCTGAAAAGTGCGCGACGGGCGCGAGGAGTCATAATCAGATCCAACCTCCGGACTGCAAATACTCGAACGCCTTCGGTATTCCAATTGACGAGCGCAAACCGCAGTTAGTTGCGGCTCTTAAAAAATTAACCTTGCCCGATTCCGGCAAGGCTAAGGGGTCACAGGAAAACCGCTCTAAAGGCCCTGAAAAAGCAGTCGTGAGCTAAAGTATATCACTCGTTTCATTTGACGCCGGCAGGTGGGTTCCGGTAGCTATAGCACCCGGGCGCACCTCACGAATCGTGGCTGCAAATAAGGACGACGGGTGGGTGGGTCGAGGGTTTAACCCCGGCAGAATCCTATATATAAAACTAGCTTGCCGTCGCTGTTGTCCATGCTGCCCCCAAAGCGTGCAGGATGAGGCGGTCTTCGACGCTCAGATGGGTTGGGTCAGTGACGATCTGGTATGCATATTGGACGTCGGCTTTCTGCGTTCTGCACCAACGCTCGTGACGAATGACTCCGCCACAATGCGCGCAAGCCGAATCCGCGCTATATCGGTTGCTGTGGATCAACGGAGGTCCGTCTCATCTTTGCATTGGTGACTCCTTGGGAGCTTGCTGATGGAACCAAGCTATATCCCGGTTTCATGCTGTTTCCTGTGATTTAAGTTACAAAATCATCAGATTTGCTTTACAAAGAAGAATGGCCCGGCGCAGCTCTCGGAAAGCCGTTGTGTCATTGAGGCGTGCTTTTGCTTGCACTACAGCTAAGGCGGAGTTCCATTTTCCAAACAGCCGGCGATCCTGCCGGGAGACTAATGACCGGATATCGCCTTTGGAATATGTGAGATCCCGGAGCGGAATCCTCTGTTTCCCACGCCAAGTTCGTGCGAATTCGCCATTTGCGCGCCAATCCAGCCGGAATCAGCGGATTTCGCCCCGGAATCGGACCAGGATTCTTTCCCCGCAGAGCGCACCTGCTCCCCGGGCATTTACAATGACGTCTATGCATAAGGGGGCGATGGTTTGCCGCCTGCAGCTATCTAACCTATGACTCATACTCGTCTTCGCACTCCTGCGGCGTTCCTCATCGGTACGTTGCTGTTCGCAGCTTCCACTCTCGCGCAATCGCACCCCGCCGCGCCGGTGAGCCCTTACGGTGGCACCCCGGTGGAGGAGATCGTTGCCCGCGTAAACGACCAGATCATCACGCGTTCTGACTATGATCGCTCCTTGAAGGAAATGGACCAGGAAGCGCGTGAGCACGGCGCCTCCATGCAGGACATCGCCGAGGGCCACAAGGACCTGCTCCGCACCCTCATCGACCAGCAGCTCTGGCTCTCAAAGGGCAAGGAATTGGGCATTACCGGCGATACCGAGCTGATCAAGAAGCTGAACGAAATCCGCAAGCAATACAATATGGAATCCATGGAAGACCTGGAAAAGGCAGCCAAGGACCAGGGCGTATCGTGGGAAGATTTCAAGGCCAATATTCGCAACGGCATCGTCACCCAGCTGGTGATGCGCCAGCAGGTGGGCGAAAAGGTTCAGTTCACCCCCGGTGAAGTGGCGCGCTATTATGAGCAGCACAAACAGGAATACGTGCAGCAGGAGAGCGTGCACCTGAGCGAGATTTTGGTTTCCGTTCCCGCTCCTGCGTCCGGCGATCAGCCCGATCCGGCAGCTTTGGCCGCGGCCAAGGCCAAGGCTGACGATATCGAGGCCAAGCTCCACGCCGGTGGCGAATTCAGCCAACTGGCGCGCACCTTCAGCGACGGCACCACGGCATCCGAGGGCGGCGACCTGGGCCAGTTCAAGCCCGGAGCCCTTGCCAAGGTCCTGGAAGATGCGACCTTCAAGCTCAAGGACGGCGAATTTACCGCGCCCATTCAAACCAGGCAGGGCTACGTCATTCTCAGAGTTGTGAAGCACACTGCCGGCGGCGTTCCGCCTCTAAAAGATGTTGAAGAGCAGGTGGAGGAAGCTTTCTACATGAGCCGGATGGAACCAGCCATCCGCGCGTATCTCACGACAATGCGCGAAGAAGCTTACGTCGAAGTGGCGCCCGGCTTTGCCGATACCGGCGCCAGCCCCAAGCAGATCAAGCCGGTCTATAGCGCCTATGTGCCGCCCTCGGGTAAGAAAAAGAAGAAGGTGGAGCGCACCCGCTACCGCGAGACCACCCACACCTTCCGTCAGAAAGGGCCGCAGGCAGCGCCTCCGGCTGAAGCCGCAGCTCTGGCTCCAAAAGGCAAAAAAGGAAAAGTGCAGCCGGTCAATCTGACAACGATGAAGGCTGGCAAAAAGGAGAAGATTCGTTACGGCAAGGCGCCCCAGGAGACCCTCCCCAGCGCGGCCAAGGTGAGTGCCGAGGATGCAGGCGCGGTGCAACAGGCCGCCAATACCACGCCGGAGCCAGTCAATCCACTGGAACCAACCAGGCCGACGCAGAAGACCCGCTTCAGCGAGCGCCCCAGAGTGGCCAAGCCATCCAAGAACGCGCCCGGCGTACCAAAGATAGACCCAAATGCTCCCCCGCCGCCTGATGCTGCCGAGGTAGCCGACCGCCAGACCCAATCCGCACCTCTGGGACTGGGCGGAAATACGGCTCCAAAGAAAAAGTCCAAGGCCACCACCGTAGGCCAAAAGACCCGCCTGGCTGAAAAAAACAAGAAGCCGGTTGCGCCTGAGCAGAATCCGAGCGATGTGCCGCCCGCTCCTGCACCGGCTCCAAAGCAATAGCATTCTTTGAAAGGGCGCGGCTTTAAAGCCTGCCCTGAGCGGAGCCGAATGGGCGCCGCATGACGGAATAAACAAAATCAAAGAGCCGGGCCTGGGAGTTTTGCTCCCAGGCCCGGCTCTTTTTTTGGGCAGAAGCAGCCGGTTGATTTAAGCTTCTGGTCAGAATGAAAGACATTTATATATCCGATCTGGCCAACTTCGACGAGGGCAAGCTCTTTGACAGCTTTTTCCTGGTTCTGCTCAAACAGCAGCGCTCCACCAAATCCAACAAGCCCTACCTGAACCTTATCCTGGGAGACAAAACCGGCCAGCTCGAAGGCCGCGTCTGGGCGCCGGACGACCCGCGCATTGCCAGGGACTTCGAGCGCGGCGATATTGTGAAGGCCCGCGGCAGCGCCAGCCGCTTCGACGACCGCCTGCAGATGAAGATCGACCAGTTGCGCAAAGCGACGACGAGTGAAGTGGACAAATCAGACCTGCTGCCCTCCACCACTTATGACGTTGCGGAGTTGTGGCGGCAGCTTGAGGGTTTTGTAGTCAGCTTTACCAATCCCGACCTCAAGCTGCTGCTCACCACCCTGCTGGCTGAGCCGGACCTGGCCCAGGCCTACCGCGAAGCTCCCGCCGCCCGGCAACTTCACCACGCCTGGCTCGGCGGCCTGCTGGAACACGTGATCAGCCTGCTCACTTTGGCCGACCGCGTCGTCCCCCATTATCCCCTCCTCGACCGCGACCTGCTGTTAACCGGCGTAATCCTGCACGACATCGGCAAGGTGCGCGAGTTGAGCTGGAATACCGGCTTCGACTACACCGTCGAAGGCACGCTGCTGGGTCATATTCAGATGGGCACAGCGCTGGCCGAGCGCACCATGGACAGCCTTCCCAACTTCCCGCCGAAGCTGAAGACCTTGGTCCTGCACATGATTCTGTCCCACCACGGCAAGCTCGAATTCGGTTCGCCCAAGCTCCCCATGATTCCCGAGGCGCTGGTGCTCAACTTCCTCGACGACCTCGACGCCAAGATGCAGGCCGTCCAGGGCGAATTCGATAAGTGCATCCGCGAAGGCAAAGGCCCCGACGAGATGACCGGCAAAGTCTGGGCCCTCGACCAGCGGCAATTGCTCAATACGAAGCGCTGGCTGGCAGAAGACAAGGAATAGGGATGGACGCATTCGAGCAACTCGTCAGCGAAATCCTTTGGATGGACGGTTACTGGGTCAGGACGTTCTCGACAATATCCAATAGCTTGAGCGCCATGCCGCTGGATTGATGGCTACTCTTCGTCGTCGCAGATTCTGCGCCGATAAGCTTCAGGCGTCTCGATGAGAAACCCCGTCATCCCGGCTAGCACCAGCAAATCTTCATCCCCCGTCATCAGCACATCGGCCTTCCCGCTTTCCGCGAGGTCGAGCAACGACTGATCCTTCGGGTCGCGGCACAGAACGGGGCACTTATCCGTCGGATTGAGCCTCTCGCAGTAGGGAATGTACAACATCAGCAGTTCATTACGGTACTGTTCGGAAAGCCTGAATTTGGAATACGCAATAACCCGCATCAATTCCAGCGCTGTTGCTGGAGAAACCAGCGGCGACGCGCCACCCTCCCGCCAGTGTTGACGGAGCCAAGCCAAACGGCCCGTGGGAAACAATAGCGCCGACAGGACAACATTGGTGTCGAATACTACCCGGCGTTTGGGCTGCAAGCTCAATGGGTCTCGCGCGCCCAGCGAACAGCGTCATCTACGTCCTTTTCAGTGATGCCTAGCTTTTCCAGGTGCGCCCAGACCTCTTCTATCCTGCTACGCCGAAACGGCTTGAGAGTGATGGAACTTCCATCCGTGCTTATCTCGAAATACTCGACTCCCGCAAAGCGTGTTGCGACAGCCTTGGGAAGAGTGAGCTGGTTTTTGACGGTCAATTTAGCAAGCATAATACCTCCAAACAAGGAAACAAGGAAGTAAGGAAACAAGGAAATCTTACCAAGAACTGTTCAAAAATGCAAAAATCCGGCTATTAGGCCGAAATTCCGCTTGACATATTCCCATATAAGTATGTATTTTCCATCCATGCCGCGTGCCTCAACCACCTCCGACGCCTTCAACGCAGTGGCCGAACCTCGCCGGCGCACAATTCTTACCTGCTTGGCGTCGCGGGAGTGCCCCGTGGGCGAGATCGCGGAGACCCTCAGCCTTGACCAACCCTCCGTCTCCAAGCATCTTCGCGTGCTGCGCAGCGTCGGACTGGTACGCGTGCGCTGCGACGGCCGCCACAAATATTACCGGACCAACGCCGAGGCCATCCGCCCGCTTCACGAGTGGGCGAGCACGTTTGAGCGCCTGTGGCAGCGCCAGTTGCTCGACATCAAAACACTTGCCGAGGAACAGATGAGCAAATCCATACCGGATTCCAATCCCATACCAAAGGAGAAACCATGATTCAGGCCCCTGAGAGTATTGAGAAACTGACCCTGACCATCACCCAGGAGATCCGCGTCAACGCATCGCTTGAAGTCACCTTCAACGCACTGCTCGAACAGATGGGCCCGCGATTCAATAACGATGTGGGCGCTTCCCTTCAAATGAAGCTCGAGCCCTGGCCGGGCGGAAGATGGTTCCGCGACCTGGGCAACAACAACGGCCATCTGTGGGGCCATGTGCAAGCCATCAAGCGGCCCACTCTTCTTGAGATTTGTGGGCCGCTGTTTGCCTCGTACCCCTTCGTTTCCAACGTCCAATACCGGCTGACCGAGGCGGACGGCGCAACGAACATTGCCTTCCGCCACACGGCGCTTGGCTTTATTCAGGACGAGGTCAAGGACAACATGGAAGAGGGCTGGACTACGATGCTGGGGCAGGTTCGCAAGGCCGCGGAAGCTAAATAGCCGCGTAAAAAGCAAGCGCGGCCATCCCGTCGCGCAACCGAGGAGGTTATGATGTGCCCATTGTGTTTTGCGAGCGCGGCGTTGATCGCCGGCAGCATCGCCACCACCGGCGGCCTGACTGCGCTGGTACTCAAGAGAGTTGCAAGCAGCAAGTCCGCAAACAACACCCCCACCAATTCCCCATCAACGGAGGATCATCATGGCAAGCGTTAACACAGTAGTTGAGCATCCAAAAGTCGTGCCGCAAGCCGAGTGGCTTGCCGCGCGCAAAGCATTCCTCAAGAAGGAAAAAGAATTCACGCGGCTCCGTGATGAGCTAAGCCGGCAGCGCCGCGAACTGCCCTGGGAGAAAGTCGAGAAACAATATACCTTCGAAGGGCCCAAGAGCAAAGTGCCGTTCTCCGACCTCTTCGACAGGCGCAGCCAGCTCATCGTCTACCACTTCATGCTCGGGCCGGGATGGAAAGAGGGCTGCCCGAGTTGTTCCTATCTCGCCGATCACTTTGATGGCGCCGCGATTCACCTGGCCAATCGCGACGTTACCCTCGCCGTGATTTCGCACGCACCCTACAAGGAGATTGAAGTCTTCAAGCAGCGTATGGGCTGGCGTTTCCCCTGGTACTCCTCCTTCGGCGGCGACTTCAACTACGACTATCACGTCTCCTTTACCTCGGAAGAACGCGCCGAGGGCAAAGTGCTCTATAACTACGAACTGACCGAGTTTCCCAGCGAAGAGGGTCCCGGGCTCAATGTGTTTTTCAGGGACAAAAACGGCAACGTCTTTCACACCTATTCGAGTTATGCGCGCGGGCTCGACATTCTGGTGGGCGCATATAACTTCCTCGATATGGCGCCCAAGGGCCGCGATGAAGATGGCCTGGCACACACCATGGCCTGGGTTCGCCACCACGACAAATACACGCAAGGATGCGTCGTCGACCCAAACCAACCCTATATGCAACCGGAGAAAATCGGCGGGGATTGTTGCTCCGGCGAGCATCATAACTAATCTCCACGTGAGAGCCGGAAGGCAGCGCGCTATTTCCAAATTCCCGGCCTTCCGCTTAAGATTGAAACCGCATGACCTGGTTCCTCTTCAAATCCGAGCCCGAAGTCTACTCCTTCGATGATTTCCTTCGTGACAAGGAGACCATCTGGGATGGAGTCACCAATCCCACCGCCGTCAAACACCTGCGCGAAATGAAGCCGGGCACAAAGTGGATCTTCTACCACACCGGCGACGAGCGCACCGCCGTAGGCACCGGCACAGTCGTCAGCGTGGACGCCTCCGATCCCAAGGTCCCCATCGTGCGAGTCAAGGTGGGCAAGCGCCTCAAACATCCCAAGACCCTCGCCGAAATCAAAGCCGAGCCCATCTTTGCAAAATCCCCGCTCGTCATGATCGGACGGCTTTCCGTAGTCCCGCTGACTGAGGAGCAATGGAAGTGGTTCGTCGAGTAAGGAAACTGCGGTCATAGCGCTATCTCATCTTGGCGCGAGAACACGAAAGAGGAACGGGTTGGTTTTTCCTATTCCCTAATCCCTATTCCCTATTCCCTGTTCTTCCCCATTACAATCAAAAGAACATGATTCGTTTCTCAACTGCCGGAGAATCGCACGGTGAGGCTCTTATCGCTCTCATCTCCGGTCTGCCTGCCGGCGTTCCAGTCGATATGGAATTCGTAAACCGTCAGCTTTGGCGGCGGCAGCAGGGTTATGGCCGTGGTGGCCGCATGAAGATTGAAACCGACAAAGCCCACGTGCTCAGCGGCGTGCGCCACGGCAAGACTATCGGCTCGCCGATTGCGATTGAACTCGTGAATCGTGATTGGAAGAACTGGGAGGAAAAGCTCCCCGTTGAGGCCGGCGACCCCGCCAAGCATCAGGCCGTAACTTCGCCGCGCCCCGGCCACGCCGATCTTGCCGGCGCTCTCAAGTACAACTTTCCTGACGCACGCTACGTGCTGGAGCGCGCCTCAGCCCGAGAGTCTGCCGCCCGCGTCGCCGCCGGAGCCTTTGCAAAATTGCTCCTGCGCGCCCTGAGCATTGAAGTGGCCAGCCACGTAATCCGCGTGGGCCGCGTGGAGCTGGACCGCGCCGCCTCATGGGACGAGATTGCAGCTGTGACCCTCCGAGACGAAATAGTTCTGAGTTGTGTAGATGCCGCGACGGAAGCCCGCATGAAAGAAGAGGTCGAAGAGGTCTCCCGAACCGGCGACACAGTAGGTGGCGTGTTTGAAGTGGTGGCCCACGGTGTCCCCGCCGGCCTGGGCACCTATGCCAACTGGGACGAGCGGCTGGACGGGCTGCTGGCCTGGTCTGTGATGAGCCTGCAAGCTGTCAAAGCTGTCGAGATCGGTCGCGGCGTTACCGCAGCCGAGTCCTTCGGCTCCCAGGTTCACGATCCCATTCAATACTCAGCCGAGCCCAAGGGGCCTACTCGCTTCACCCGTCCGCAAAACAACGCCGGCGGCATTGAGGGCGGGGTTTCGAATGGGGAAGATATTGTGGTGCGCGGCTATTTGAAGCCCATCTCCACGCTCCGCCGGCCGCTCGAATCAGTGCGCTTCGATACCCGCGAGGCCACCAGCGCAAGTTACGAGCGCAGCGATATTTGCGTCGTGCCCGCCGCCGGAGTGGCCGCCGAAGCCATGGTGGCGCTGACCATCGCGGCCCAGTCGCAGCAGAAATTCGGCGGCGACTCGCTCGTCGAAATGCAACGAAATTTCCTCGGATACATCGAACAGATACGGAGCTTTTAGCAAGCCGATGATTCTCAAGATCGTTAAATATCCTGAGCCGGTGCTCTCCCAGCCCGGCGAACCGGTCACCGAATTCGACGCCGAGTTGCGCAAACTCGTGGCCGACATGTTTGAGACCACCTATGCCAACCAGGGCATCGGTCTGGCCGCGCCGCAGGTGGGCGTTTCGAAACGCGTAACAGTCGTCGACCTGAGTATGGGCAAGCATCCCAAAGACAAGCTGGTGCTCATCAATCCAGAAATCATCTTCAGCCACGGCAAGCAATACGAGGAGGAAGGCTGCCTGAGTTTTCCTGAGATTCGCGAAAAGGTTTCGCGCGCGTTCAAGGTGCGCATCCGCGCCCAGGACGAGCACGGCAAGTGGTTCGAGATGGACGGCGAGGAACTACTATCGCGATGCTTTCAGCATGAGATCGACCACCTTGATGGCATGCTCTTCATCTTCCGCATGAGCGCCCTCAAGCGCGACCTGAGCCTGCGCAAGATCCGCAAAATGCAGCGCGCGGGCGAGTGGTAGAGATGTGAAACTCGTCTTCTGCGGCACTCCCCAATTCGCCGTGCCCTCTCTGGAGGCGCTGCTGGCCGCAGGCCACGAAATCGCCCTGGTCGTCTCGCAGCCCGACCGCCCCGCGGGCCGCTCGCAACAACTTACCGCACCCCCCGTCAAGCTGGCCGCGCAAGCCGCTGGCATTCCCGTCACGCAGCCGGAAAAGATTCGCAGCAATCCAGAATTCCGCGCGCAGCTTGAGGCCATCGCCCCCGAAGCAATCGTCGTCGTCGCCTACGGCCGCATCATCCCTCCATGGATGCTGGCTCTGCCACGCCTCGGCTGCATCAACCTCCACGCCTCGCTGCTGCCCAAGTACCGCGGCGCCGCGCCCATCCAGTGGGCCGTAGCCATGGGCGATGCCTTCACCGGAAATACGACCATGCTCTTGGAGGAAGGCCTCGATACCGGCCCCGTTCTTCTTCAGCAGACTGTAGAAATCGAGCCTGACCAAACCGCAGTCGATCTCTTCGATCAGCTCGCCCACTCTGGCGCGCCACTGGTGGTTGAAACCCTGGCCGGCCTCGCCGCCGGCGCCATCCAACCCCAGCCGCAGAACCACTCCTTCGCGACCTTCGCCCCGCTGCTCGATCGCGAAGACGGACGCATGAACTTTGCCGTTCGCTCCGCTCACGAACTCTATAACCGCTGGCGAGGCTTCCAGCCCTGGCCCGGCGCGTTCGCAACGCTCGACGGCAAAAAACTCATCGTCCGTCGCATGGCAGTAGCGGCGGAGCCTTCCAGCGCCGAATCCGATCCCGCCGGGTCTGTCCTCGCGTTACCCGGCCACTTGATCGTCGAAGACCAACGCCTCTTCGTTCGCTGCGCAGAAGATACCTGGCTCGAACTCCTCGAACTTCAGCTCGAAGGAAAAAAGCGCCTCACCGCGGCCGAGTTCCTGCGCGGCGCTTCACTCGCCGCCAACGCGCGATTGGGCTGAACGGTTAGTCTCATAGCAATGCCCGCCGTCTCTCCAGCACGCAAAGCAGCGTTCCAGATCCTCATGGCCGTCGAGCGCGGCCAATCCCACTCCGACGATTTACTCCGTGGTAAAAACGTCAACGCTCTCTCGCCTGCCGACCGCAACCTGACCACGGCGCTGGTGCTGGGCGTGCTACGTTGGCAAATTCAACTCGACCACCAAATCCACCAGTTCCTCAAGCGTCCCAACGCCAAACTCGACCCCGGGATTTCGATTGCCCTCCGCGTAGGCGCGTTCCAACTGCTCCATCTGGACCGCATCCCCGCCCGCGCTGCAATCGATGAGAGCGTGGAGTTGGCCAAGCAATCAGGCCACCGTTTCGCCTCCCGCATGGTCAACGCCGTCCTGCGCAAACTCGGCGCGGTACCAGAAGCCTCATACGCCTCATCCTTAGACAATGATTTTGCTTTGAAAGGGCACGACTTCAGTCGTGCCGAAAAGAACGACAAAACAGATTGGGCTTTAGCCCCTGAGGGAATGCATCCAAAAGAATCCATCGCTGCACTCGCACTGACCGAATCTCATCCAGCCTGGTTGGTTGAGCGCTGGGCGAACTTCTACGGACTCGAAACGGCGCGCGCAATCTGCAACCACGGCCAGAGCCAGCCCGTTTTATCCGTCCGCCTGGCCAGCCCCACCGTCGAAGCCGAACTGATCGAATCAGGAATTCAACTCTCGCCCGGCGAAATGCTCGTCGCCGCCCGCACCATCCTCAACGGCGATGTAACCATCACGCCGGCCTTTCACGAAGGGCGAGTGCGGTTGCAAGATGAAGGCTCCCAGTTGATCGCCGAACTTGCCGGGAATTCACTCACCCAGAACGAGCAAAAAATCCTGGACTCTTGCGCAGCTCCCGGCGGAAAGACACTCATCCTTGCCGAGCGCAATCCTCAAGCCCGCATCGTCGCCTGCGAATCCAGCCCTCAGCGCCTCGACCAGTTGTGCAACCGCCTTACCGCTTACGCCGACAGAATCGAGTGCCGCCTCGCCGATGCAACCGCCCTTACTGAAGACTCAATCTTCGATCTGGCCCTGGCCGACGTTCCGTGCAGCGGCACCGGCACTCTGGGCCGCAATCCCGAGATTCGCCACCGCCTTCGTCCGGAAGATTTCGCCCGCCAGGCCGAACGCCAGCGGGCTATTCTTCAGGCCGCTCTGCGCGCCGTCCGCCCCGGCGGGTGCGTCCTCTACTCAACCTGTTCCCTCGAGCCGGAAGAAAACGAGCAGGTCGTTGCCGCGGTGCTAGTCTCGACCTCCAATGCCGGCCAAATCTCTCTAGCTCCCCGCATCGAATCCCTGCGCAGCGAAGGCATTCTCAGCGATTTCGGCGCGGAACGGCTTACCTGCTGCCTGATGCCCGAAGGTTCACTTCGCCTGCTCCCCGGCGCATTCCACACGGACGGCTTCTTTGTAGCCCTGATAAAGAGAACTGCCTGAAGAACAGCGTTCAGCGGGTGCCCCTGGTCTCGATTTTGAGACCTGGGAGACCAAGATCTTCGGTCATCGTATCCAAGCTTACAGACTTGCTTCAGCAACTACTCCGCCGCCAACTTCAGCGCCTCATAATCGCGCCCCAGCAAGGCGCACAGAGCTTCCACCACCAGTTCGTGGTCGAAGCGCTCCGGCAGGCCGGAGACGGTTGCGCTTCCAACAACTCCAGCGCCCACAACCGCCAGTGGAAACGAACCTCCATCGGTCGCATAGTCGACCAGCGGCAGCCCTTGATGCGCTTCCAGCGTTTCCTTCTTCGACCTCATTTTGAATCCAATTGCATAGGAGCTGCGATGGAAACGCGCCACCACATTGCTCTTGCGCCGCACCCACTCCGGATGGTCAGGCGTGGTGCCCTCCAGCGCACAATAAAACAGCGGCTGCCCGAAGCGCCTCACATCGATCACCACCGACTGCCCGCGTTCTTCAGCCAGAGTCCGCATGCGCACTCCCAGTTCCCATGCAAACCGCGCATCCAGCCCCGGCAGTTTCAATTCGCGTTCCTGCAGCGCCACCCGCTCCTGATCTTCGCTCAATCCCATCTCACTACCCCTTTCGCACTTTACTGGTTTTGCTAACTCCGCCAACTCCGCTAACCCTGCTAACTCCGCTTATTTCGCCACCGTCAGCCGAACCACCGTACCTTGTTCCACACGAAATCCGGTAGGCGGAGATTGCGCCGTCACCGCACCTGGCCTCACCGGCAGTCTTGGCTGCGCATCTCCGCTGCCCACAGGACCCACCGGCACGTCCACTGAATTCGTCTCCGCAAGAATGCCCACCCGTTCCAATTCCGCCTGCGCGCTCACCGCCTGCAATCCAACCAGCTCAGGCATCACGAAACCATCAGGCACATCGTCGCTCGCTGCGGCCACCAGCAGATTAACGCTCGGTCGTGCGATGCCCTGCGCGTGCGCAGGTGGGTCTTGGGCAAGCACCGTTCCCTCTTCCGCCTTGCCATAGGGCAGCCGCGCTGTCGCGCCCACTTCCAGCCCCACGCGCCGCAAGGTGAGCGCCGCCACCCGCTCTCCGCGGCCCACCGTATCCGGCACTTCCACCTTCTGTGGACCCAGACTCTGGGCCACGCGCACCAGCCACTCCCGGCGCACCACCGTCCCGGGTGCAGGAGACTGCGTAAGAATATGCCCCGCGGCCACGTCTGCCGAGTAGTAGCGATTATCCACGTCCAGGTTCAGCCCCAGGCCGGCCGTCTCACTGCGCGCGTCTTCTTCCGTCATTCCCTTCAGCGACGGCACTTGCACCTCGGCGCCGTGAATGGCGAAATGCATCGTGGTGATCGCGGACAGCAGCGCTGCTGCCAGCAGCAGAAGAAGCAGCGAGGCCACCTGGAAAAAATTCTTAATCGCACGGCTGGCCATGGCTCAGTCTCACCCTCCGCAATACAAATTCGTGAATCGCCAATCCCGTCCATTTGCTGCGAGTAATCACTCTCGTATATAAGTCTTCTCGTGCTCTACCGCAGATTATCCGTCGCCGGCTCGGGATGAATCGTCACCCGGTATACTTCCGGGCACTCCAGCTTGAAGCGATCCTCCAGCCCGGTCATCACCTCGTGCACCCTCAGCATCGATAAATCATCCGGCAGGGTGCAGTGGCAGGAGAGATAAATGTGTTCACCTGTTCGGCCCACATTAATCTCGTGCACATCCACAATCTCCGCAAAATGCCTGGCCGCCGCCCGCAGCGCAGACTCGATCTTGCGATTCTCCTCCACCATCATCTCCGGCTGTTCAATCGTGGCCGGCTCGCTTTCAATGTGCGTCAGCACGGCGTCAATCTCCGGCGCCTCGCGCAGAATCTCCGCCTCCAGCGCGCAAACAAACTCATGCGCCTTCAGCAGCGGCATCTTTTCGTCCAGTTCCACGTGCTGCTCCACACGCAACCGTCCATGGTGCGACTGCACGCTCAGCTCATGCACGCTCACATTGTTGCGCGCCGCCACCGCCCTCACCCGGTCGAATACGCTCTCTGTCCTGTCCTCGCGGGGCACGGTATGGATCACCACGTCCGCCGTCGGAAGCGCGCGGTGCACGGCCTCGGTAGCCTCCCGCACCAGCTCCCCGGTGTGCCCAAAGGTATAGCGCCGCGGCAGAGCCAGCGTCAGGTCGGCAAAGTAGCCGGCCCCGGCGCGCCGCACCCGCGCTTGTTCCACGGCCAGCACGCCCTTCACTTGTTCCACTTCGCGTACCAACCGCCGCCGGGTTTCGGCCGGCACCTGGTCCATCAGCACGGAAACCGTCTCGCGGCCCAGGTGCAGCGTCAGCCGCAAAATCATAAGCGAAACCACCACCGCCGCAAACGGATCGGCGAACCGCAGCCAACCGATTCCGAAGTGCGTTCCCACCCAACTGGCGCCCAGCCCACACAGCACCGCCAGCGTGGACCAGATATCGGAAGCAAAATGAAAGGCATCGGTAGCCAGCGCCGGCGAGCCCGTCAGCACGGCCACCGCCTGCAGCCGCCGCGACCGCCAGTAATCCATCCCAATCGAGAGCAGCAGCACCAGCACCGGCCACACCGAGTTGCGCAGCTCCACCGTGTGATAGAAGATGCGCGACATCGCCTCCCAGATAATCCACACGCAGGAGACAATCATAAGCATCGCCTCGCCGAATGCGGAGAGGTTTTCAATTTTTCCGTGTCCGTAAGTGTGGTCCTCATCGGCCGGCTTGTCGCTCACCTGCACTGAAAAAAACGTCAGCATAACGGCAACCAGGTCGAGCCCCGAGTGCGCCGCGTCCGATAGCACGCCAAGAGATCCGGAGAACAATCCGGCAGCCAGCTTGAGCACAGTCATAGCCGCCGCCACCATCATCGAGTGCAGCGCCACGCGCCGCTTGATGGCGGAAAAGCCTGCCGGGCTGGAGTCAAACTGATTTAGGTCAGAGGTCATCGAGTTCTAAGAGCTTGTTTGTGAGAAATCCGTTTTGTATCAGGGCACGACTTCAGTCGTGCCGAATAAGGCTGCAAGAACAATGGGCTTTAGCCCCTGAGGAATTACCGCCAACATCCGTCGAGTCGTGCTAGAAACACGCTCCTAGGCTACAGCGGTGCGCTCGCCCGTGTACAACCCCGCAATCCCAAAGGTATACGGCTGCCACGCGCACTCGGCATAGCCCACCTGCCGCATCAGCTCCAGCATCTCGCCGGGCGGAGGAAAATTGCCCACCGATGCAGGTAGATAATTGTAGGCTCCCGCCTTGCCGCAAACCAGCCGCCCAATCGCCGGCAATACGCGCCGGAAATAGACCGCATAGACCTTGCCGATGAGGCCCCCCGGCTCGCTGAAGTCCAGAATCCCCAACCGCCCGCCCGGCTTCAGCACGCGATGAAACTCCCTCAAACCGGCCTCATAATTGGCCAAATTTCTAAACCCAAATGCGGTCACAATCAGATCCATCGAACTCTCGCGCAGCGGCAGATGGAGCGCATCCGCCTCCACCGGCACTGCATACGGCGCTCCGGGCCTTCGTGCGGCAAATTTTTTCGCCCCGCGGCTCAACATTGCATGTGAAAAATCCGCCGCCAGAACAGGACGCGCCCCTTGAGGCCGAAGCTTCAATAGCGCCAGGGTTAAGTCGCCAGTCCCGCAGCAAATATCGAGCACCGCCGCATCGGGCTGCGCAAGCACAGCTCGAAATCGCCGCGCTGTCCGCCACCACCACACCCGGTCCACGTTCGCTGAGAGCACATGATTCAGCAAGTCATAGCGCGGCGCAATCGAGTCGAACATCCCCCGCACCGCGGCAGCAGCGCTAGCTTCATCCACAGCACCCGCCGGCTTGGCTCCGGTCGCAGTCATCAGGCTTGCTTCCCCGCCGCCCGCGCCAGCATATACTTCACCGCGCCCTCGAGCTCCTCCGCCGTCACATCCTCCACCACTCCTGCATCGCCAATCCCAATCGGCAACACAAACCGCCTCACGCCTCCCAGATTTTTCTTATCGCCGCCCGTAGCCGCAACCACTTTAGCCGCCTTCAGCTTCAACGGCGGCAGCGGCCCATACAAATAAATCAACCCCTCCAGTCGCTCAAACTGCGCCGGCGAAATCGTTCCCCGTCGCAACGCCAGAAAAAGCGTAGCCACCATCCCCCACCCCACCGCCTCGCCATGCAGCAGAGTTTTGTAGCCGGTCGCCTGCTCCAGCGCGTGGCCCACCGTATGCCCCAGGTTCAAAATCATCCTTGGACCGTTCTCTCGCTCGTCCCTGGCCACCACTCCGGCCTTCATCCGGATCGACGCCGCAATCACCTTTTCCAGAGCCTTGCGGTCGCGGCCCAGCACGTCTGCCGCGTGCTCATCCATAAACCGCACCAGCGCCCGGTCACGGATAATGCCCGCTTTAATGCTCTCCATCAGCCCGGCGCGCAACTCCCGCTCCGGCAGCGTCCCCAGTACGCCGATATCGGCAAAAACCGCACGTGGCTGACAGAAACTCCCCACCAGGTTCTTGCCTTCGGACAGATTCACGCCAGTCTTGCCGCCCACTGACGAATCCACCTGTGCCAGCAGCGTAGTGGGAACCTGAATATAGGGGATGCCGCGCATAAAAATCGCGGCCAGAAACCCGCCCACATCGCCTACAATCCCGCCGCCAAAGGCAATCAGCAAGCTGCCGCGATCTCCGCCCGCCTGCGCCATCTGCCGCAGCAACCGCTCCACGCTGGCCATGGATTTGTGCTTCTCGCCCGGCTCCAGAAACAGCACCATCGGCGCCTCGGCAAAAGAGGACAGAAAAGCCTCACCCCATAATGCCCAGATAGGCGCCGAAGTAAGCACAAAAACCCGTCGCGGCAACTTACCCACAACTCTCTCAATACGCGGCGCAATCGACTCCAAGAGTCCGCTGCCCGCGAAAGCGTCGTACTTCGCCGATGGTGTCTCAACTCGTATGGTCTGCACGCTTTAATCCTAAATGCAGAGCCATCAGCCAAAGCCTTTTGCCTGAATTCTCAATGCTAACTTCTTCGATGTCGGAGCGGGTTTAGCTCTCAACCCGCGTCTCTTCCCGTAAAATGTGCTCACCTGCCAAATAGCCGAAAAATAAAATTTACCCCGTTTTCACATTCGGTCCCTATATTGACCTACTGAGCAGGCATCTGCGATTCGAAGGGATCGTGTGCGCGCTGCCCAATTTTTCCGAGGGTCAGATGAATCTGAATTCGAAAGCGATCGTTACGGCGGCTGCGGTTTTTTCAACCTTCATGGTTCTCCTCGCAACGGGCTGCAACCTGGCCGAAGAGGGAAAGCAAACCGAAGCCAAGGTCCCGTCAGCGCAGATACGCACCATCTCCGCTTCCGGCAGCACGGCGATTGAGCCGCTGATTGACCGCTGGGGCAAGGACTACGAGAAGTCCCACCCCATGCACGTGAACTACCGCCCCACCGGCAGCGGCGCCGGAATCGACAATCTGCGCCACGGCTACGGGGCCTTCGCCGCCAGCGATGCGCCGCTCAGCGACAACCAGCTAAAGGGACTTCCGGCCATTGTTCAGATTCCCGTCAGCACAGGCCCCATCTGCGTGGTCTATAACCTGCCCGGCCTCAAATCCCCTCTGAAACTCAGCGGCAAAACCCTGGCCGGCATCTATTCGAGCGAGATCATCAGCTGGCAGGACCCCGCAATCGCGCGTGAAAACCCCGGCGTCCAGCTACCTCATCAGGCCATCATCGTCGTCCATCGCGCTGACGGCAGCGGAACCACCGGTATTCTCACAAGCTTCCTGAGCAAGGTAAGCACCACTTGGGCGGAAAAGTACGGCCAGAACATCGTGATCAACTGGCCGGCGGGTATAGGCGCAAGTGGGAGCCGTGGCGTTCTCAGCACTGTGATGGGCGCTCCCGGAACCATCGGCTATCTGGAACTGACCTTTGCCCGGACCTCCGGCGTCCCCGTTGCCTCGATTCAAAATCGCGCCGGTGAATTCGTCGCTCCCAGCCCGGCCAGCGCATACGCCGCGGTCAGCGCTTCGGTCGATGTGCTGGCGAAGGACCTGCGCACTCCCATCGTCGATCCCCCGGCATCGGCAAAAGACGCATACCCCATCACCGGCATGACCTTCATCCTGATTCCCAAAGACAACCTGAGTCCCGACGGCGAGCAGGAAGCGCTCAAGGACTATCTCGAATATGCGCTCTCAACCGGGCAAGATGTGGCAGAAGAACTCAGCTACGCAAAGCTGCCGCCCGCCATCCAGCATCAGGGCGAGGCGCTGCTGGCTCAACTCACCGATAACGGCAACCCGATCAAATAGCCGGCTCTTCACCATCCCAGCCAAATGATCGGAACCAACCCCGCAATTGCCAGCCCGGCCAGGAACAGCAGGCTTTGCACGCCCGTCTTCCGATCGGCCAGGCTGTAAGCGTAAATGCCCTTCACAACGTTGTTGCTTGATGCGGCAATCAGAATTGCTCCCGCGGCTACATTCAAAGGCGTGAGCTTGCCCGCCGCCTGGGTGAGCCCCATGATGAACGGGTCCACATCGGTGACGCCCATGATCGCGGCCAGCGTGTTCACTCCCGCTTTGCCAAGATAAGTCACGGCCAACTGCGTAGCGATCAGCATAGCCAGAAAAAGCGCGGCAAAGAAAAACGCCGTTAGCAGTTCGAGGGGATTCTTCGGTTCGTACTCCCGCTGAACGTCCTGCGTGTTTTTATCCGCCCGCCGCGACCACAGCCAGCCGCCGCCTACCGCCAGGACTGCCAGCACGAGAAAAGGCGCCCAAAGCAGAGCCATCAATTGCCGGTTGAACAAGGCAAGCAGAATCGCCAGCCGTATGTACATCACACCGGAAGCGACGAGGATTCCGCCCGCGAACAGGTGAGGACGATTTTCGCGCGCGGCCCTCTTCGCCATCACCACCGTCGTTACCGTGGAAGAGTAAGCGCCACCAAGCAACGCTGACAGCACGACCCCGCCCTGCCCCTTGGTCAGCAACTGCAATACATAACTGGCGTAAGAGATGGCGCTGATAGCCACCACCACCAGCCAGGTCTTGAATGGATTGATGTGGAATTGAGTAAACTCCTGATTGGGCAACGCGGGCAGAATCACCCCGCTCAGGAGCAGAAACTTGGCGAAGGTAAGAATCTCGTGCGGAGCGACGCTCGTAGCCAGCTTCTCAAGCACCGCCTTCAGATCCAACAGCAGCAGGCTGGCAACGCACAGCGTCGTGGCAATCCAGAAATGCCCGTAATAGACCAGCGCTCCCACCAGAAACGTGGCCAGGCCAGACATTTCCGTGGTCACGCCGGCAACCGTTCCCGCACAGGTGAGCTTGTGCCAATAAGACAAAAGCAGGAATGCAGCGATGACCATAAAACCGATGGCCAGCGGCAGTAGTTGCGTGCCTGAAACCAACGCAATGGAATAACCGATCAAGCCGATCAGCGGAAATGTGCGTACGCCCCCAAAGGAGTACGCGCCGTTGGCCGCCTTGTGCTCTTCCCGCTCCAGTCCAATCAAAAACGAAAGAAACAGCACCAGGGCAATCTTCACGGCTTCAGGGGGGAGTTGCGAGTAGACGTCCATCCGATTCTTGCCTCGTGCCTCAAGATAACCTGCCAGACAGCATACACTTTGCAACTGCCGGGCGCACCATAATCGATGGCCTGTAATTTACATCAAATGCAAAGCGGCGGAGCCGTCTGGCCCCGCCGCTCTTTGTCTGGAGCCGCGGTGTGATTCCGCGGCTACTGGTTATTTGTGTCCGGAATGCCCGCCACCACCACCGCTCGCGTGTCCGCCGCCACCGGCATGTCCACCGCCGCCGGAGTGACCAGCGGGATGCCCACCGCCACCGGAGTGACCAGCAGGATGCCCACCGCCACCGGCATGTCCACCGGGATGCCCGCCGCCGGGATGTCCTTCGTGCCCGCCACCCGGGTGTCCTTCATGTCCACCGCCGCGGCCTTCGCCATGTCCACCATATCCGCCGCCATGAGCCCAATGACCACGATTGGCTTCATAACCGCCGCGTCCGTGATAACGGCCGCCGCCGCCATCCACAAAGCGATGCCCGCCCCAGCCGTGGCCATAGCCCCAGCCGGCCCAGGGACCCACACCCAGGAAGATCCCGTTGAAGAAGAATCCCGGCCCGTAAAAGCCCACTGGTGCGCAGGCATAGGGTGGATATTCGTAGTAGCCGTATGGGCAGACAGGTGGAACGCCGACTTCGATGTCAACCTGTGCCTTTGCCGCTGGCACAAGGACCAGGCCCGCAAGCAGTGCTGCTGTACCGAGGAAAATTTTGAATCCGCGCATATGTGACCCCCTTTAGGTGTCTGCGGTTGCTGTTTCTGCGTGAGGTGCGCTGCTGCCTTCTTTAGCTCGTCAGGCAACAGCAGTTTTTTCAAGAGGATGATGAGACCGTTAATCGCGAAACAAACAATCGTAAGGGCGCTTTCGCGTCTGTGCCGGTGTGGGAAAGTTCTCGCGTAGTGACCAACGGAAAATAGAATCACTGCACGTGGGGATTGGATCTCGGCCAGAATCAACCTCGTGTTAAAGCCTTACGAATCCGCCTCCTGAGGGAACATTAGCGCAAGAATTTCACGGAAACATGAGCCTGTCAACCTGATTTTTCAAGTGTTCATGCGTATCAAATGCCTTGTCCATTTTACGGAAACGATCCTAAAAATCCTAACATCCGGCATAAATCATTACTGCATTCCGGGCCCTGAAGTTGCTTCTAAAAACAATGCGGCGGAGCTGTCGAACTCCGCCGCTTTTCCGTAACCCACGCTACCCGACTTGGCAGCTAAAGGTTACCGGTGATCGTCGTGGTGTTCGCCGCCAGGATGACCTTCATGTCCGCCTGGATGTCCGCCGTGGCCTTCGTGATGATCGCCGTGATGATCGCCGTGGTGATCACCGTGTGCCCAATGACCATGATTGGCTTCCCAGCCGCCGCGTCCGTGATATCGTCCACCGCCCGGGCCTACAAAGCGATGTTCGCCCCAGCCGTGACCGTAGCCCCAGCCAGCCCAGGGGCCCACACCAAGGAAGATCCCGTTGAAGAAGAATCCCGGCCCGTAAAAGCCCACGGGTGCGCAGGCGTAGGGCGGAGCTTCGTAGTAGCCGTAGGGGCAGACCGGCGGAACGCCGACTTCCACTGCGACCTGTGCTTTCGCCGCCGGCACCAGGGCCAGGCCTGCGAGTAATGCTGCTGTACCGAGTAGCGTTTTGAATCTGTGCATATGCGACCCCCTCCTTGAGGCGTCTGCGGTTACTTGTTTTGTGTGGCGCTCATCTGCCGTTCCGTGAAATCCTCCAATAGCCATCCAAGCATCCGGGCATCTGAGGATTTCTGAATCCGTTCTTGAATCTTTTCCGCAAAGTCGGTGAGTGTTGCTGTCAACCCTTCACGCACATTGACGCTTGCGACAACCTTCGGGCGGTAAGTAACAGCAAGCATCCTCTCTTCACTTACTGCCGATCTTCCTAACTCCTGAATTCTTATACACACATTCTAAAAAAGAGTTGCGAAAATGTAAGGAATACTTATTCGCTAATTTCTAACTATGTTTTCCTGAAGAATAACCTCAAACGCAAAACGGCGAAGCCCAGAGGCTTCGCCGTTCCATTTGATTCAATGCGCTGACTTGCGTCAGCAGCTATCCGTTAGCGCCGTCCTCCACCACCGCCGCCGCCGTGCGCTCCACCACCACCGCCGGCATGTGCTGCTCCGCCGCCGCCGTGTGATCCACCGCCGCCGCCATGTGAAGCTGATGCATGCGATGCGCCGCCCCGTGCTCCACCGCCGCCGCGTGCTGCTCCACCGCCACGTGCTCCGCCGCCACCGCGTGCATAACCACCGCCGCCACGCGCGCCCCCGCCGCCGCGATAGCTTCCGCCCCCACCGCCGGCGAATCTATGACCGCCCCAGCCGTGTCCATAGCCCCAGTTGGCCCATGGCCCCATGCCCAGGAAGATTCCGTTATAGAAATATCCCGGACCGTAATATCCATAGGGCGAGCAAGCGTAAGGCGCGTAATCGTAATAACCATACTGGCAGACTGGTTGAACGCCGACGCCAATTTCAACCTGAGCCTGCGCCATGGGCGCAAGGGCCAGACCCGCGAGTAATGCTGCACTACCGAGAAGAACTTTGAGTCCGCGCATGTGTGACCCTCCTTAAAGGTGTCTGCGGTTGCTTTTGTTGTGTGGGATGCACAGTTGCCGAGAAATAAAATCCGCCAACTGCAGCCACCATAAGGACTGTGAATCCATTCACGGCTCGTCCCAACACATTGTCGGGGTTCGTCTATCGATCCTTACATTCCCCACTCTACCCGCCCGCCGGCCCCCCAGTCTGAGCAATATGAAGCACCTCAGTTACCGGCTCTATTCCCTATTCCCTGGCCCCTCAAGTGATAGCCTCATAGGTTATGGCAATTTCTTCTCAGGTGGATTTTTTGGTGATGGGCGCGGGCGTGGCCGGTTTGCGGGCGGCCGTCGAGCTGTCGCGTCACGGCGATGTTCTGGTAGTCACCAAGGAATCCGTTGAAGAGTCGAACACTCACTATGCGCAGGGTGGCATCGCCGTGGCTATGGAGGGCGATGCTGACGTCGCGCTGCACCTTGAAGATACTGTGGCTGCAGGCGATGGAATCGTCTATCGTCCAGCGGCTGAGGCCCTGGTGGCCGAGGGTCCGGTGCGCGTGGCAGAGCTGATCGAGTGGGGCGCGAACTTCGATCGCGAGGGGGACAAGCAGGCCGGCGAGCTGCTGCGCACCCGCGAGGGCGCTCACTCCCTGGCACGCATTCTGCACGCCCACGGCGACGCTACAGGCGCAGAGATCAGCCGCTCCCTGGCCGCCTATGCAAGCACCCAAAAACGCATCCGCTTTGCCGAGTGGACCATGGTCACGGGCCTTGCGGTCGCTGATGGCCGCGTCATCGGCGCCGATCTCGCCAGCGCAGGCCCACAGGCAACAGAGCATAAATCGCGAAGAGTCTCCGCTCGATCAGTGCTCATCGCAGCCGGCGGTGCAGGCCAGGTCTACTCCGATACCACCAATCCCGCCGTGGCCACTGGAGACGGAATCGCATTGGCCTCGCAGGCCGGAGCGGAACTGGCTGATATGGAGTTTTACCAGTTCCATCCTACCGCTCTCTCGCTGCCCGGAGTTCCGCGCTTCCTCATCTCTGAGGCTCTGCGCGGCGAGGGCGCGTACCTGCGCAACGAAAACGGCGAGCGCTTCATGGAGCGTTATCACCCCAGGCTTGAGTTGGCGCCGCGCGACGTAGTGGCGCGCGCAATTGCCCGCGAAGGCACGGCGGCAAATCAGGGTGCGGGCGGCGCGGCTCGCCCGGTTTATCTCGATATGCGCCACATTACGAGCATCGATCCGCGCAAGCGCTTCCCAGGCATCAGCGCATTTCTTTCGCAGTACGGTCTTGACCTCGCACGCGACCTGATCCCCGTTCGCCCAGCGGCGCATTATTTGATGGGCGGCATCCGCACCGATCTCGCCGGTCGCACCAGTTTGCGCGGACTCTACGCCGCTGGCGAAGCGGCCTGCACCGGAGTTCACGGCGCCAACCGCCTGGCTTCGAATTCGCTGCTTGAGGGATTAGTCTTCGGCACGCGTGCGGCGCAGTCGATGCTGGACGATAATCTGCCTCTGCTTGAGTCCGATGCGCCGGAGAGCGTTCCAGTCCCGCTCACCGCCGAGGAAGAATTGCAACTCGAAAAGCTCATCGCCGAGTTGCAAGCAGCGATGTGGACCTATGCCGGATTGCTGCGCGGGAACTTCCCCCTGTTGGAGGGATTCGCGTCTCAGCAGGAGTTTGCCGATGGCCTGAAAAAACTTCTGCGTCAAGGCAAGGCAAGCCGCCGCCTGTCCGAAGCGCAAGCCCTGAGCCGCGTAGCCAACGCTATTCTTCACTCAGCTCTCGCCCGCACTGAGAGCCGCGGCGCTCACTTCCGCAACGACTTTCCCAAGCGCGACGACGAAGCTTTTCTGAAGCACTCAGTCTTTCGTAGCAATGGAAAAGTTGCGTTTGAGGAGTGGTAGGACTCGAGGGAACAGGGAACACTCGCTTAGAAAAGCTCTGATTTAGGAATGTCCGCAAGAATGAGCTAGAAAAGCAGAACGCAAACGCGCCGGAGGTCCAAGGTACAAACGCGCCGGAGGCGCAGAGTTTGTTAGCCCCGCGCTTTAGCGTGGGGAAAACGGATTTCACAAGCTCGTTACGGAGTCCCGTAGGGACGGCGCAAGCTGTTCCCTGAAATCCACGAAATCACCGCGCAAACCGCAAGAATCCCGCCCATCACCACCAGCGAAATCGTAATCGGCACCGCGATCCATCTCGCGGCCAACATCTTCAATGCAACAAAAGCCAGCAGTGCCCCAAGCCCGTAATGCAAATAACGAAAGCGATCCAGCAGAGAAGCCAGCGCAAAGTAAAGCGAGCGCAACCCGAGCACAGCCGCAATGTTCGATGTGTAGACGACAAAGGGATTGTGACTGATGGCCAGAACCGCGGGAATCGAATCCGTTGCGAAAAGCACATCCGTCACTTCGACGGCCAGAATCACCGGCAGCAGCGATCCGCGCGCCGGCTGCAGCTTCACGATCCACTCCGGAATCGCCGCCTTAGCCGAACCGCCGCGCACCAGCCTCCATGCTGCATAAAACAAAATAAGACCGAAGCACCAGGTGATCCAATCGAAGCGCCGTAGCAGTGCGATGCCCGCGGCAATAAACAGCACGCGCAGCACAACCGCTCCAACCACGCCCCACATCAGCGCCTTGTGCTGCCGTTGCGGGCTGATGCGAAACCCCTGAAAGATCACCAGGAAGATGAACAGATTGTCCACGCTGAGCGAGGTCTCGATAGCGTATCCGCCCACCCACTCAAGTGCCGGCTGCCGGCCTTGAGTCGCGGCAACCCACGCTGCGAAGCCGGCGGCGGCCAGCACCAGAACCACCGTACCCAACCAGGCAAAAAGCTGCGGATATCGCGTCGGTCGCCGATGGCCAGGAAGAAAGGAATCAGCTAGTAGCAGCACCGCCACCACCGCGTGAAACCCGATCCACCAAAGCCAGGAAACGCCAGCGATCATAAATGGATGCTACAGCAATTCAGAGCACAGCAAAAGGAAACCCGGTTATATTGAATCCAGGCGTAATCGCACATCCCGCACAGGAGAGATCGCTTGGGCAGCGTTCAGTATCCAATAGACCGATTGAAAAATCTGATGGCGCGCGCGGGCGGCGTTCTCATCTTCGGCCCGAATTACATTGAATCGACCCTTGGCTTGTCCACCTATACCGCAGGCAAAGCCGTCTTCAGTTGCGCAAAGATCGACGATCTCGAAATCCCCGATGCGCTCATGATCGACGGCGCGCTGATCTTTTGTCATTGCCTCACTTGGTGCAAAGGCCGCAAAGTCACCTCGGACGATCTGAAAAAATGGACAGCACTACTCCTCCAGGGCATTATGCTCAAGCCGGAATCGGTTCCGGGCCTGAAGCCCGGCGAGCTCGAAGAACCGGCCATGAACATGACCGGCGATGAGCAGACCAACCATCTTCTGCTTTTGGTTCACTGGGGCCCCGTGCCGTCAAAACACTGTGTTGAAGTCGCACGTTCGCTTGAACGCGCCTACGCTCGGATCGCATAAGAGCGTCGTAGTTCTCGCTATAAAAAATCTGACTTTTCACTCTAACTGCTCACCGCTGGTTAATCAGCCGGATCGTCTCCATGAACACGTCGCCGTCGATAGTAAGGCTCTTGGCGCTGATCTTGTCCATAGTGTCCTTGTCCGTGTGGTGATAGCTGTTGCTGGGGCCGTAATCGAGATCGATGATGTCGATCGAGGGAACGCCGCGACGGACGAAAGGAAGTTGGTCGTCCTGCACATCCGTATCCCGCTTGAAGAAATAGCGCTCGTAGCCGAACTTCTTGGCCGCCTGCCGCACCAGATCGACCAACCACTCCGTGGAGTTATCATCGCGCTGAATATCGAGGTCTTTGTCGCCAATCATGTCGGCCAAAATAAATGCTTTGATCCGCCCCAGCGTTCCGTCCTTGCCCCACTTTGCGGCCAGATGTTTGGTACCGTACGTCGAGTCGGAATCTGTCCAGCTTTGAATTGCTTCTTCTCCATCGTCGAAGACCAGCCACACCGAGTAGCCGTCGAGAGTCCTTCCGCGCAACTGGTCTGCAATGGCCATCAGCAGCCCGGTGGTCGAGCCGCCGTCGTTTGCGCCCACAAAGTTGATGTTGCGCAGCCAGTAGTTGGTCTCGTAGTGCGTGGCCAGCACGATGACGCCGTTCTTCTTGCCGGGAAAGCGCACGATGAAGTTGCGCATCGCGACCGGGCCGATGGGCGTGTTGGCGGTGAACACATCCTCTTCAAGCTGGTCGTGCTTGAAATGGTCGCGAAGAAACTGCTCTGCCTTCAGATGGCCGGAACTGGTAGGCCAGCGTGGGCCGATGGCCACAAACTCGCGCGCGTACTCAAGAGCTTTTGCGCCGTTGAAGTGGGCCTGCGCGGGAGCGATGAGAGGAAACGCCAGGAACATTCCCGCAGCCATCTTTTTCCAAAACGAAATCAAATTCACTTGGCCGCCTCTTTGGCTTCCTTGGCCTTGCGTCGCGACGGATGCACCCACCAGGCCACTCCGATACCCACTACGTAAAGCAACAGCATCGGCACCGCGTAGATGCACATGGTCCACGGGTCGGGGCTGGGGCAGATGACGGCCGCCACCAGAAAGACCGCCAAAACCGCGTAGCGCATGTTCTTCCACAGAAATCTCGGGCTGACAATGCCGAACATGGCCAGGAAGAAAATGAGGATCGGCATCTCAAAGCTTATCCCCAGCCCCAGAATGATCGACAAAAAGAAGCTGGAGTACTCCTCAATGGTGACCATGGAGGTGAAATTCTTGCCGAAGTCCACAATTAGAATTTTGAGAGCGCCGGGCAGCACCCAGAAGTAGCCGAAGGCAGCGCCGGTTAGAAACAATCCCACCGTGGCCGCCATGAATGGAACCACGAACCGTCGTTCCTTCTGGTAGAGCCCTGGCGCAATGAACAGCCACACCTGGAAGAGGATGAAGGGCGAAGCCAGAATCGCGCCACCGACCAGCGAAACCTGGAGCTGAAGGTTCAACGGGTCCATCGGGTGGGTAAACACCAGAGTCTTGCCAATGTGCTCGAGCGGAGCCTGAATAATGTTGACGAACCGGTCGCGCATGAACCAGGAGACAAAGAAGCCCAGTGCAAGAAAAATGGCTGAGCGGACGATGCGCTTGCGCAGCTCGTCTAGGTGCTCCATCAGGCTCATGCCCGGCAGTTCCGCGCGCTGGGTCACGGCAGCCCTTGCTTTGCCGATTGCTTCCGCTGGATCAACCATGATGGGCTATCGGCTCCGTGGCGGGCTGCTGTTCCTGCGCCTGTTCTTGCTCTGCTTCGGGTTCGGCGGTGGGGTCGGCGGTAGGCGCGGAATCGGGCACAAACGGGGCAGCCGCCTGCACTTGCTCGCCCGTCGTTGGCGGCTGAATGCGGGGATAGGGTTCCTCGGCCGGAGCTTCATTCGCGGCAGCCATCGCTCCTGCCGGATACTCGATCTCTCCGGGATAAGGACTTGTGACCGCAGCTTCGCCGTTCACCCCAGATGTTCCATCACCCACAGAATTGGGTGCCCCAGGTCCCGCTTCTGGGGCCTGGGAATCTGTAACCTGGGTAACAGCCTCGATCATATGCACCGGCGCATTCAGTGCCAGCGCGCGCAACCGCTCCTCTTCCTTCGCGCGGCGGTCGGCCTCTTCGGAGTTACGCAACTCCTCTTCCATCTGGTACTTGAAGTCGTTTGAAGCCTTGCGGAACTCATACATCAGCTTCCCGATCTGGCGCCCAATCTGCGGCAGCCGCCGCGGCCCGAAGACCACAAGCGCAAGAACCATCAGGATCAGCGAGTCGGCCATGCCCAGGTTGGCCATTTCAATTGGCAGAGGAGTTCCCATGAAGAATCAATGATAACTGCCCATGCTCTGCGCTCACAAACGGGCTTTGCTCCAATCCGCTTCCGGGGGGCGTTCACAGCCGCTCGATTTTGAGCCAACTCTTACACCTGCGTTACAATATTGAATATTGGCGGCGGTTTTGCCGGTCCGGAGCATCATCCGGAGTCTACGGGTTCCAAACCGCATCCAAAGAAGAAAAGGCTGCAACACCCCCGTGGGTGGGGCTCTTCTGGAACGACCGGCCTAAAAGCCGATCTTTTCAGAGCCGGTCAGCGCATCCACTGCAGCCGCGTTAGCTTTCAACATCTCCGTCCGGAGCCTTCCCTAAACAGCGGGCCTGCCGGACTGAAGGCGGAACACGGTGAACCTTGTATTAGACGAACTAACGGCGGCCTCGCCGGAGGCTGGCAGCACCTGCAATCTCGAAAACTACCTTGCGCTTCCTGACCACACCATGGACGCGCGCATCGCCGAGGCTCGCGCCAAGCTAGGCGCAACCACCATCCTTCTGGGCCACCACTACCAGCGCGACGAAGTGATCCGCTTTGCCGACGCCACAGGCGACAGCTACAAGCTCTCCAAAATCGCCTCCGAATCACCCGCCAAATACATCGTTTTCTGCGGCGTTCATTTCATGGCTGAAAGCGCCGACGTCCTGGGCCACGACGGCCAGCAGGTGATTTTGCCCGACCTCAACGCAGGCTGCTCCATGGCCGATATGGCAGAAATCTCCCAGGTCGAAGCCTGCTGGGAAGCGATTGAGCGCATGGGCCTTGCCGACGAGACGGTCCCGTTAACCTACATGAACTCAGCTGCCGCCATCAAGGCTTTCTGCGGCGAGCGCGGTGGACTGGTCTGCACCTCGTCCAGCGCCAGCACAGCCTTCGAGTGGGCCTTTGCACGCGGCAAGCGAATTCTGTTCCTGCCCGATCAGCACCTGGGCCGCAACACCGGATACGCCATGGGCATTCCGCTGGAGGAGATGGCGGTATGGGATCCGTGGGGATTGCAAGGCGGCCAAACGAAGCAGACCATTGCCGGAAGCCGGATTCTGCTCTGGAAGGGCCACTGCGCCGTCCATCAGCGTTTTCTCCCCAGCCACGTGGATCAAGTCCGCGCCAAATACCCCGGCATCCAGGTCATCGTTCACCCCGAGTGCCGCTGGGAGGTCTGCCAAAAAGCCGATGCTCTTGGTTCCACTGAGCGGCTCATCGCGTTGGTCGAGCAGGCTCCCGCAGGCCAGATGTTTGCCGTCGGCACTGAGATTCACCTGGTCAACCGCATGGCCCGCCGTTTTGCCGAAGAAGGCAAGCGCGTCATCACCCTCGACGATACCGGCTGCCTGTGCACCACCATGTTCCGCATCACCCCGCAGCACCTGGCCTGGGCTCTCGAAAACCTCGTCGAAGGCCGAGTAGTTAACCGCATCCAGGTGCGCCCAGGTGTGAAGCGCTGGGCCAAGGTAGCTCTGGATCGCATGCTTGAGGTCAGCTGACAGGAGAATCCCGGTTGACGTTCCTGCTACGCTGCGACTTTTCGAAAAGTTAAGTTGTAGCGGTACGGGCCGGTGAGAGCGTGATGTCCGGGCTTGAGCGGGAGCACTCCGTGAAAGCGCATGCGCGATGGGCCGCCCCAGACAATCACATCGCCATGCTCCAGCAGGATGCGCTTCGTGGCATCGGTGCGCTGCACGCCTCCCAGCAGAAACACGCATTCAAGGCCCAGCGAGATGGAGACGATGGGCTGGGTCATGTCGCACTCATGGCGGTCCTGGTGTAGGCCGAGTTTGGTGCTCGCCTGGTAGCGGTTGATGTGACAGGAGTCGGGGCGGAAGAGCGGGAAGCCGGAGCGGACGGCGCAGCGGATAGCGAACTCCGAGAGGACGCGCGGCATCAGCGGCCAGAGGCGCTTTACAGCGGGGTTTGCCGGGTCCCAGCGGCGGCGAAAGGCTTCGGGCGTGCCGCAGTCGGAGACCATCACTCCCATGGGCAGGCCGCTCGGAGTCGTCGCGTGGTGCAACGGCGCGGCGGCCAGGATGCTCTCGATGGCGGCGAAGAATTCGGCGTCGTGCGGGAGCGCCAAACTGCGCATGAGGACTGCGCCAGGAAAGAGTTCCTCGTGAGTGGGTTCGACGGGGAGGTGAGAGAAGAGGCTCATCGCTAGGCGACATTCTAGTGGAAAAGGGAATAAAAGGCGAATATATTTTGTGACAAATTGAAGGTCAAAGTTCGCCCTCAGTGCCACCCGGAGGTCTGCCAAAAGGCTGACACTCTCGGTTCCACTGGGCTCCTCACGGCCCTCGTCTAGCAAGTCCCCGCAGGCTCAATCTTCGCCGTCTGTACCGATGACTAACCTTTGACGGCTCACTAGCCTGCTGACTTGCAGACTCGCTAACTCGCTGCCTTGCTAACCTGCTTTTGTCGTATCCTATGAATGAGGGCATCCACCATGAAGACCTTCACTCTCGAAGAAGCGCAGTCGCTGCTCCCGGTGCTGGAGTCGCTCCTGAAGCGCGCGATTGAAGGCAAGGAGTCCGCCGAAGCGGTCGGTGGCGACCTATCTGAGCTGGCGCGGCGCATCTATCTCTCCGGCGGCATGAAGGTAGACGTTGAGAAGGTAGCCAAACAGCGCAAGGAGATGGAAGACCACCTGCTGCGCGTCCGCGAGAGCCTTGCGGAGATCGATTCGATCGGCGTGCAGGTGAAAGATCTTGAAGCCGGACTCCTCGATTTTCCCTGCCGCGTTGACGACCAGGTGGTGCTGCTCTGCTGGCGCATGGGCGAGACCGCCATCGGGCACTGGCACACCTTCGAAGATGGCTTTCAAGGCCGCCAGCCTCTGGATGAGCGCTTCCGCCGCCGCTCCGCATCCGGTGACCTCCCCAACTAGATCGTCCGCACCGATTTTGCCCGTCGTACTAAATTGCAACAAAAAATTCGGCCGAGATCGCTCAAGCGCCCCGGCCGAATCCATGTAACAATTTTCCAATAAATCCTCTCAGGCCCTTTCTCCTGAGATCACGCCAGGTCGTAGCGGTCAAGGTTCATCACTTTGGTCCAGGCCGCCACAAACTCACGCACAAATCTCTCTTCCCCATCGCTGCTCGCATACACTTCAGCCAGCGCCCTGAGCTGCGAGTTCGAACCAAACACAAGATCAACCACCGTTCCCGTCCACTTCAGCTCGCCGCTCGCCCGAGCCCGACCTTCCAGCACCCCCGCATCAGCATCGGACCTCTTCCACTTCGTGTTCATGTCGAGAAGGTTCACAAAAAAATCATTGCTCAGTGTTCCCGGCCGCTTCGTGAATACGCCGTTCTTTGAATGCCCGTAGTTCGCATCGAGCGCGCGCAAGCCGCCAATCAAAACCGTCATCTCCGGAGCGGTCAACCTCAGCAGGTTGGCCTTTTCCACCAGCAGCTCAGCCGCTGATTCTTCGTCTTCCTTCCTGATGTAGTTCCGGAACCCGTCCGCAATCGGCTCCAGTACGGCAAACGAGTGCACATCGGTCTGCTCCTGGCTGGCATCCGTACGCCCCGCGGCAAAGCCCACCTTCACTTCGTATCCGGCCTTCTTCGCGGCTTCGTCAACGGCTACCGTTCCGCCCAATACAATCAGGTCGGCCAGCGAGACCTTTTTCCCGTCCTTGTGCGCGCCGTTGAACTCCTTCTGAATCGCTTCCAGCTTTCCCAGTACCTTCGCCAATTCAGCCGGCTGGTTCACTTCCCAATCCTTTTGCGGAGCCAGCCGAATGCGCGCCCCGTTCGCCCCGCCGCGCTTGTCCGTGCCGCGGAAGGTTGAAGCGGAAGCCCAGGCCGTCGTAATCAACTGCGAACTGGAAAGTCCAGACGCGAGAATCTTGCCCTTGAGAACTGCAATTTCCTTTTCCCCGATCAATTCGTGATCTACCGCGGGAACCGGGTCCTGCCAGATCAACGGCTCTTTAGGAACCAGGGCCCCGAGATACCGCGAAACCGGGCCCATATCGCGATGCGTCAGCTTGAACCAGGCCTTGGAGAAGGCTTCTGCCAACTCCTCCGGATGCTCAAGATAACGCCTCGAAATCTTCTCGTAGATCGGGTCCATGCGCAGCGACAGGTCCGTCGTGAACATGATCGGTGCGTGCTTCAATTTGGGATCGTGAGTATCCGGCACGCTATTCGCTCCGGCGCCGTTCTTTGGCGTCCATTGCTGCGCGCCGCCGGGGCTCTTCGTGAGCTCCCATTCATAGCTGAACAGGTTTTCAAGATAGTTGTTGTCCCACTTCACCGGGTTCTTGGTCCAGGCACCCTCAAGGCCGCTCGAGATGGCATGCACGCCCACACCGCTCTCAAAGCTGCTTGCCCACCCCAGCCCTTGCTCTTCAATCGCAGCACCCTCCGGTTCCCGCCCGACATACTTGCACGGATCGGCAGCCCCGTGAGCTTTGCCAAATGTGTGTCCGCCCGCGATCAGGGCAACGGTCTCCTCGTCATTCATCGCCATGCGGGCAAAGGTCTCCCGAATATCGACCGCCGCGGCAATTGGATCCGGCTTGCCGTTGGGTCCTTCCGGATTCACATAGATCAGGCCCATTTGAACGGCGCCCAAAGGGTTGTCAAGCTGGCGGTTGCCCTTGTACCGCTCGTCGCCCAGCCACGTCGTTTCAGATCCCCAGTAAACGTCCTCCTCCGGCTCCCAGATGTCCGGCCGCCCGCCGCCGAAACCATAGGTCTTCAGACCCATCGAATCGATGGCCACGTTCCCGGCCAGAATCATCAGGTCAGCCCAGGAAATCTTCCGGCCGTACTTCTGCTTGATCGGCCACAGCAAACGGCGCGCTTTGTCCAGGCTCACGTTATCGGGCCAACTGTTCAGCGGTGCAAACCGCTGCGCTCCAGAGCCCGCGCCACCCCGTCCATCGGCGATGCGATAGGTTCCTGCGCTGTGCCAGGCCATACGGATAAAAAACGGCCCATAGTGGCCGTAGTCCGCAGGCCACCACGCCTGAGAGTCCGTCATCAGGGCATGCAGGTCCTTGATCACGGCATTGAGGTCCAGCGTTTTAAATTCCTTGGCGTAATTGAATTCCTGGCCCATCGGATTGGAAAGGGAAGAATGCTGGTGAAGGATCTTCAGGTTCAGTTGGTCGGGCCACCAGTTTGCGTTCCCCTGGCTTCCAGCCACTGTATGTTTCGGAGCTCCGGCCGATATAGGGCACGTTTCTTTTTCGAATGACATGGTTCTCTCCTTTGGCTGTTAGATGCTCACACCCCGAACAGTGTAGACCATGGCAACACGCCAATCAATTTAACTCTTAACTCCGGCTGCGTGTCGAGACACGAAATTCGTTACAGCCTGCTCAGCATTGGGAAAGAACGCGCCATAGGCGCAGTGTTCGTTAGCCCCGCGCTTCAGCGTGGGAGAAAGAAATTTAACATGTCCTTTATGGAGTCCCATAGGGACGGCGCAAGGACATACAAGGACATAGTTGATGCAGGAGCCAACAACCCCTTGAAAGGTTGCCTAAAGACACAGCCAGGAGCAAAATTCCAAATTCCCCGTTTTGCCGCATCGCCCCGGACCCGAGCCCCGAGCGAACCCCCACAGCCGCGCGTCTTTTCACGCAGAGTCCATGCGCCGTCGATTCGCGTCTAACTCCACAGCACGACAGCACGCACTCTGAAGCGTTACCCTTTGATCGGGACTTATCTGGCTAAAAAACAAGGAGCGGCGATGAAGATTGGAAGTTGGGCAAGGTTTCTGCTTGCGGTGGCGCCGCTTCTAGCTGGATGCGGAGATTTCTGGCAAGCCCCAACAGGCGGCAGCGGCACCGGCTCTTTCTCGCTTACCAACAACGGCCCCATCACCGTGACCCCCGGGGCCACTTCCGGCAACACAGCGACCATCACCGTAACGCCATCGAGTTCGTTTACGGGGACGGTTACACTTGCCTGCGCGCTTACCTCATCGCCCTCGAACGCCACCAGTCCCGCGAGCTGCAGCCTTTCGTCCTCATCGCTTGACTTCACCAGCAGCAGCACTGAGGCACAAACCGCCACGATGACCGCGACCACCACGGCCAGTACGACTGCGGGGGGGTACCAGTTTACGGTCACCGGCTCTTCGAGTGGTGTTTCAAGTGAGACCACCTCTGTTTGCGTCGAGGTAACTTCAGGAACCTGCAGTTCCGCCACCGGCACCAGCGGTTACTTCTTTGTATTGAACCAGGGAACCAACGAAATCGTCTCAATGCAACTCTCCTCCGGCCAGGTCAGTGGGATTTCCAACGGCTTACTTGTGGCCGCAACTCCCACCGTGGAACCCGCTGCCATCGCCGTGGGGACCCCCAACGGCAATAACGGCAATTTCTTATATGTAAGCACTGAAGGCGGCATCTACCTCTACACCATCGCATCGAACGGCGCACTCACCGTGGGGAACAGCGGTCAACCCATCGCTCCGATCCCGTACATTGCCAATAGTATGCGGGTTGACTCCACCAACTCCTGGCTGGTCTTTACGATCTCCGGCTTGAGCCAGCTCTATGCCCTTGCAATTAACTCCAGCACGGGTCTACCCACTGTACTCGGCGAGCAGCCGGTGACTCTCCCTCTGCCGACCAATGCCACGCCGTTACAGTTGGTCATTTCCCCGAATGATTCCAGTTCCTGCACCAATTGCTATGTCTTTGTCGCCATGGGGAATGCTGGAACTGAGACCGTTCTCTTCAACCCCGCCAGCGCCAATCCATTTGTGGGCTCCGGCAACATTAGCGTGCTCAATAACCAAACTGATCGCGCAGACAATACGGTAGCCGTAGACCCCCAAAACAGGCTGCTTTATGTCGGAGAAACCGGAGATGGTTCCGGAACCCAAACCGGCGGACTGCGCGCCTTCACCTTCACCGGTACGGGGACGAGTGAGATCTCCGGCTCTCCGTATTCCAGTCAGGGAACGGGACCCTCCTCCATCCTGCCTTCGGCGGACGGCAACTACGTCTATGTGGCCAATCAATCTGTCAGCGGCAGCACCACCGACAACATCGCCAGCTACTCCGTCTCAACTGGTTCGCTCACCTATATCGCCACGGTGACCGCCGGAGCCACTGGCCCAATGCACTTGGCAGAGGACTCCAGCGGTGGTTACCTGATGGCTGTGGACTTTGCAGGAAATCCTGACCTCCAGATCTTTACCATGAGTGCAGGCACGCTCACCTCCGTGTTTACCGGCGCCACCACCACCCAGTCCGCCGCCGCAGGACCCGTCGCCATAGCCGCACTGCCGTAAGAGCATAGACTCAGGGGCCAGAGATCACGGATCAGGGGTTGGCAAACCGCGGATCGTAATCAATCCCGTGTCAATGGCCTAATCTGGCACGTCGCGCCGGCCGCCCCCGTAATCGACCGATGTCCCGCACACCTCGGTCCATACCCTGCGGCGCAAGATTCCTCCGCCCAGGGGATCGGGAATTGCAGATAATTACGCTGGCTAGGCGCACAATCAACTCATGACGTCTTCCATAAACCGGCGGGAACCCGCGCAATTGCCCGTAACTCCTTTGTTGTCTGGAATCTGTAACGGTAATTATCCCTTGACAACAAGTAGAAGATATGGCAAACTATTCTTGTTATGGCAAAGCGCAAATCAAAGAACACTATTCCCGGCTACCAGAAATACACCATTGCGGACTTCTACGCTGAGTTCCCAAGCGATGATGCCTGCCTGAACCATATCCTTGAGGCGCGCTGGCCGGATGGCCGGACGATGTGCGGCAAGTGTGGCGTAGAGCGCAAGCACTACCGGGTCACCGGTCGCACGGCTTTCGCTTGCGACCATTGTGGAAATCACATTTACCCGCTGGCGGGTACTATCTTCGAGAAAAGCACCACGTCCTTGCGGGTTTGGTTCCACGCCATGTTTCTGATTGGTTCTACTCGCTGCGGAGTCAGCGCCAAGCAGGTACAGCGCGAGACTGGCGTAACCTACAAGACGGCGTGGCGCATGTTTAAGCAGATCAGAACCCTGATGTCGGAGGACATCAGTTTGGAGGGGTCATTAGTGGAAGCTGATGAGTCCTACTTCGGAGGGAAGGCCAAGAATAGGCACTACGGCAAACGTGGCGGGAATGGACGCAGCCTTGAAACTAAGACGCCCGTATTTGGCATGGTTGAGCGCGGTGGGCGCGTAGTTGCTATGGTCACGCCCGATGCCAAGGCAAAGACGATTCTCCCGATCATCCATGAGCGCGTGTTGCCTGCGACCACTGTTTACACCGATGATTTTCCGATCTACGACAAGCTCTCGGAACATGCGAACGGTTACGTCCATCGCCGCATTCAGCACATGGAGAAAGTCTACGTGATGGGAGATGTTCACACTAACACGATTGAGGGGTTCTGGAGTCTGGTAAAGAGGGGAATTGGCGGGGTTTATCACTCTGTGAGTAAAAAATATCTGCAAACCTATTTGGACGAGTATAGTTTTCGTTATAACCGTCGTGTGGCTGGACAGCCGATGTTTATTTCGCTTTTGGCTGAGGTTTCTGAGCGGGCGGAGTAACTGCCCGCTTTAGTAAGGAATGGAAGTCGTCCTTCGTAAACGGTCGAGGTGGCACCCCCGATGGTTTGCTGGACGGCTTGGGCGGTTGAGTAGCCAATATCGCGCCTCGTGGAAAGTGTACCACGGAGGTGTGTCATGGGTATTGTCTCTATTGAGGATGGGCGGCGTATGGCGTTTCAAATCAAGATTCGATATGACGGTGATGTACCGGGCGTTGCAGAGCACCGTCTGAGTTTAGCTGCGTTTGGAGAGCCGCTTACTCAACTCTTGGCGGCACTTCGCCGAATAGCCACGCAAATGGTGACGCAGGCCGTTGAGCCGGAGCGCCCTTCTAGCGGTCGCTTTGCGAATCTCGCACGGCAATTGGATATTGAAATCACGAGTATCGAAGGCGGTTCGGCGGGGTTTGATGGGGTGGTCTCCTTTGTCCAGCCACCCGATGAATTGCCCCTGTTTGCCGATATTGCCGAGCGCGCCTCGTTCGCCCTGCTGGATTCTATTGATAGGGAGAGCAAAGGGCAAGCGACGAACTGGGCTGTTCGTAATTACTTGAGTATGCTTCCTGCCGGAATCACCAGGCAGACTTATGACCTATTCGAAAACGGAACGAGCAGAAAGCGTGTCGAAATTGGTAGTGTGGCATTGATGGAAGTCCCAGAAGAGTTTCCCTTCTTACGGGAAATCGACGGCCATATTGTAGGAGTGGGATTTGAGCCTGGGAGGCCAGAAGTTCGGGTGAAAGGGGATACTACTACTGCGAGTTTTGGTGCAAGTGCAGAGCAGGTCGAAGCGGCGTTAACGATCAGACGCGATGCAGTTCGTGCGCTCGGAGTCCACGCTGGCAAACAGACACGTCTCCTTCGAATCCGGAGGTCTAGTGAGCCTCGATTTATGGTCACCGATGCGGCAATCGAAGAGCATATTTTCAATCGCTGGGCAGGCGTATTTGCGAGGTTGGCCCAATGACAAACAATCATCAGCCGTGGACGCAATGGGTTGGTGGCGAGAGCATAGAAAAACTCTATGCTGAAGGTATAAAACGTTGGGGCGGGGCTGGGTCCGCCCCACAGCAGGGATGTATTGATGCTGCTCTCGGAGCCGCATATAGTGCAGAACTGTATTCCCCAGAAAGCCTCGAAGAAGGAGCCATTGAAGGGTTGCTTTTTGCCTGCTTCTTGCTCTTTTATCTGGCTACCAAACATTGCTATATGGACGGGAATAAAAGAATCGCTTGGGCCTGTATGACCTTCGTTATTTTGAATTTCGGCCTCACGATTGAGGCAACCGAAGATGAAGTTGTAGAGTTTTGCCAAAGCATTGCGCGTGGCGAGGTAAAAAGCGGTATGGCAGTAACCGAGTGGGTCTACCCACGGCTGAAGTCAATTATTTAGCTAACTTGTTCTGAGGGGATAATTACCTCTGTAACGAACTCACCTGAAATCAAGCGCTTGCAACAGAACCTTCGCTCTATCGGCAATAATATACTTGACTGAAGTGATTTTCTTTGCTAAGGTGGAAATATGAAGGTGCCAAAGACTTTACAACAAGCGATTCAATACTTTGCCGATTACGAGAACTGCCGCCAGTTCATGATCGCAATGCGCTGGGAAGACGGCGTGGTTCGCTGCCCTGCCTGCAATTCCGACAAGGTAAGCTACCTTGAGAAAGCAAAGCTGTATTTCTGCCCTAACAAGCACCCCCGCCAGAAGTTCTCGCTCAAGGTCGGAACCGTCTTTGAAGATTCCCCTATCGGTCTGGACAAGTGGCTTCCCGTCACATGGATGCTCTCCAACTGCAAGAACGGCATTAGCAGCTACGAGATCGCCCGCGCTATGGGCATCACTCAGAAGTCGGCATGGTTCATGCTGCATCGTGTCCGTGAGGCGATGCGGGTCACTCATACCGGCAAATTTGGGTTTGGCGGCCCTATCGAATCTGATGAGGCGTTTATAGGCCCTAACCCTCAAAAGATGCATAAGGACCGCAGAGCAAAGATTCAGGCTCGGGATGGTTTCAAGAAAGGCAATCTGATCGGCAAGACCGCTGTCCACGGAATGTTAGATCGGGAGTTACGCCAGGTACGCGCTAAGGTTCTACCCAATATCAAGCGTGAGACCCTGCAAAGCGAAATCCTCAAGAACGTGACTCCCTTCGCACGAATCTACACCGATGAGGCGGGGTGCTACGACGGCCTGAGCCGGAACTATGTGCACAAGATCGTGAATCACTCGCAGGAGTATGTGAGGGGGCAGGTTCACACTCAGGGAATTGAGAACTTCTGGTCATTGCTCAAGAGAACTCTGCGCGGCACATACATTGCTGTGGAGCCCTTCCATCTCGATCAATACCTGAGCGAGCAGGTTTTCAGATATAACAATCGCGCCACCAAAAACAATCCGCTTACAGATTACGACCGCTTCATGCTGGCA
>JBEKUB010000021.1:0-62021 GCA_049515455.1 Occallatibacter sp. | reverse complement strand
CGGTTCCATTCAATTAACCTCCGGTACGGAAGGCTCTACGGGCACGGTCAATGTGTCAGGAACATTAACCAACCTTATGGATACAACCACCGGCTCATCTCTGAACTACACGTCGAAAGCCGCCTACAATGAAGGGCTCTCCGGCAGCATAGGCGACACGGTCACCCAGCAGGCCGCGGCGACCTATAGCTCCGACAGCAAGGCCTCCAGCGGAACGGCGACCATCAGCTACTCCGATGCCGCCGGCCAATCGCTGAGCGCTACCGATCTGTCTAACCAGACAGATGCCGAAAGCGCACTGACCAACCTGAACACGGCTATCACCGACGTGGCTGCGCAGGACGGCTATATCGGCGCCCAGATCAACACACTGAACGCCGTAAGCCAGGTGCTCAGCACACAACAGGAGAACGTGGAATCGGCACAGAACGCGGTGCAGGCCACCGACTACGCTTCGGCAACGTCGAATATGTCGAAGTACGAGATCCTGAGCCAGACCGGCATTGCCGCTCTTGCGCAGGCCAACAGCATCCAGCAGGAGGTGACCAAGCTGCTGCAATAATTCGCGGCACGAAGTCGCTGACCAGGGAAGGGCGCCCGCGTGGGCGCCCTTCTTTGCGTGTGGGGGAAGAGGACGGGCATTGAGTTCGATTTGAAGCGATTGCAGTTAATGCCGTGAGCCTCAAGAGCCGATGAGGGATTTGCATGCAAGAGCTGGTCGAAGGCGATATTTATGAGTTCTCTTTAATGTGGTTCGGCCACGGGTGGTTCTCAGGCTGCTCGACATCAGGGCGGAGGGAGCGATGGGCACGGTAGGGCTGAATTTTGGTGCAGCGACCAGCGGAACCGGCTTCGACGTAAGTTCGACGGTGGCCGAGATCGTGAGCAATTTGCAAAACGTGGAGAAGCCGTGGAACTCGCAGTTGACCACACTGCAGGGCCAAGACACAGCGATCTCCAGCCTTGGGACTCTGTTTTCGAGTCTCTCCAATGACATGACTTCGCTGACGGATGCGGATGGCATTCTGGCGGAGAAGACAGGTTCGAGTTCCGACACCAATGTGCTGACGCTGACCGCGGCCGACTCATCAGCGGCTGCGGGAACTTACACGGTGGAGGTGGGGAATCTGGCGACGACATCGAGCGGGTACCTGACGAAGATCGCCAACGCCGACGATTCGCTGAACGGTTCGGTTACTTTGCAGGCGGGCAGCGGCACGCAGTTATCCATCACACTGAATTCGTCAAACAATACGCTGGCCGGGCTGGCTTCGACGATCAACTCAGCCGATATAGGCATCAACGCCAGCGTACTGACCGATTCTTCGGGCTCGATGCTGAGCCTGGTTTCAACTACTTCAGGCGCTGCTGGAGATATCAGCATAGATTCGAATACAAATACGCTGGTGGCCACAGACAGCACGGCGCTGAGCTACACCGCCGCGGCTAACGATGACAGCGGGTCGCTTGCGGCGCTGGCCAACACAACCGATACGCTCAGCGGCACGCTGACGATCCAGGCTGGCACAGGGACGGCGCAGACCATTGTGGTAGGTGCGCAGCCAAGCGGCGGTCCTGCGCTCAATACGATTTACACCGGCTCGGCGAGCGGCTGGAACACGCTCAGCGGGCTGGCGACGGCAATCAGCACGGCCAGGATTGGGGTCACAGCTACGGTTGTGACCAGCAGCAGCGGAGCCGAGGGCTTGTCGCTGTCGTCAAACCCTGCGGCGAATCTGGCTGTTACATCGAACATCAATGACATTACCGGCACGACATCGCTGGCTTATACAAGCCCGGTGAGCGGCGCGGACGCCAAGATTACGGTGGACGGCGTGAATTTGACGAGCGCATCGAATACGGTTGCCAACCTGATTCCCGGCGTGACCTTTCAGTTGCTGGCGCCCAGCGCAAGCGGCGAGCAGGTGCAGGTGGTGATCGGCAATGACAACAACGATGTGGAGAGCACGGTCAACCAATTCGTAAGCGACTACAACGCGCTGATCAGCGCCATGAACACGCAGGAGGGGGACGACAGCTCGGGGAACGCCGAGCCGCTGTTTGGATCTCCCACGCTCACTCTTTTGCAGCAGCAACTTTTATGCGGCCTGAATTCGGCGAGTCCGAACGGCTACCTGACCGCGGTCACCGCCAACACCGACACAACGGTTGCCGGATCGATGACCATCGCGGTGGGCAGCGGTGCGGCACAAACCGTGGTTGTGGGCGACGGCATGTCGGGAAACGGCACCATCTACACCGGCTCGGGGAGCGGTTCAAACACTCTCTCCGGCCTGGCCGAGGCTATCAACGCGGCCCAGATTGGGGTTACGGCGAATGTAGTGACTAACGACGGCGAGTCGAGCCTGACGTTCGTGTCGCAAACGGCGGGGTCGAGCGGGGCGGTGAGCGTGACCTCGAAGATCGTCGTAACCAGCGATACGCCCGTGGGCTTTGACGGAACACAGCATTCCGGCGGCACCCTGAGCGGAATTGGCAGCCTCGGCGACAATCTCTCCGGCACCTTTAATTTAAATCTTGGCGATGGCCAGTCGACGCTCCCCATCACCCTTTCCTCCGTCTCGTCGAACAATACGCTCACCGGTCTTATGGACTACATCAACAACTCAAACTTCGGGGTTAGCGCATCGGTTGTGTCTGCGGGAACCGGGTCGAACACAACTTACGGTTTGTCGGTTGTGTCGAATAGCGCATCCAATGACCTGGCTGTGACGTCGGCTGTCAGTGACCTCACTCCAAATTCCAGTCCTCTAACATTTACCCCTACGCAGACCTCTGGCGGCGCATTCAGCACAGTTGCATCCGGCAGCGATGTGTTGACCGGCTCGGTCACGATTCAGGTGGGCAGTGGAGCGGGACAGATATTTACTCCGCCGTTCACTTCCGACGCGTCTACGGAGAATACGATCGCCGGGCTGGCTGTGGCGATCAATGCAGCGGACATGGGGGTCACGGCCAGCGTAGTGACCAGCGATGGCCAGTCCATTTTGTCGCTGTTATCGGCAAACTCCGGAGCCCCAGGCGATTTAACTGTGACCTCGAACCTTCTCGACGCCACCAACACCAGCACTTCGACGCTGGGATATACCAACTCGTCGGACGTCAATAACCTGACCAGTCTTGGCATCAGCGTCAACAATGACGGCTCATTGACCTTGGACGTTACGAGCCTGGATTCGGTGCTGAATTCAGACTACAGCGGCGTGGCGGGCTTTTTTCAGAACGCGAACAGTTGGGGCATGAGCTTCTCAACCATGCTGACCAATGCCGGCACCAGTTCGCCGACAGGAGTTCTGGCGCTTGCCGCAAAATCGGACAGCAACATTGAATCCACGCTGAATGCGGATATCTCGAAGGAAAACAGCCTAATTTCGGCACAGCAGATAAGCCTGACAGCGGAGCTGAACAGCGCTAACGAGATCATGCAGGAACTGCCTTCGCAGTTGGAAGGCGTCAACGAGCTTTACTCGGCCATCACCGGCTATAACCAGAACACAGGCAGTTAAGGAGATTTTTCCCAAATGAGCAGTTATCAGGAACATGCACTGGACAGCGCTTCGGCGGTGGACCTTGTGGTTGCGCTTTATGACGGCATTCTCCGTTTTCTTTATGCGGCTATCGCGGCCGTGGAGCGCGGAGACTCAGTCGCACGCAGGACCGCCGTGAAGCGGGCCCTGGATATCATTATCCATCTGCAGGCGCGACTGCGGATGGATGTGGGCGGCCGGCCGGCGCAGGTGCTCAGCGAGTTTTATGCGTCTATCTTCGCGCAGATTTTGCAGGCCTCTCAATCAGCCTCGCTCAAGAAGTTCGAGCACGCGATTGAGTGTGTTCGCAATGTGCGCGATGCATGGCGGCAGGTGGCGAGGGACCCGGCAGTCAATCCGGCTCCGCTGCAGATGAGCGCGATTTCCTCCACGCGCAGGCAGTCGAACAGCGATGACTTCGATGCTGAGGCGACTGCCGTTTCGCATTGGAACGCGTGAAAAGGAGGGGTTAGGGATTAGTGGGTAGGGAAAAAACATCGTGGTCCGACCCTTTCGCATCCATTTGCGAAACGGTGAGCAAACGCCGTGAGATCGAAGTTTGTGCTATCCCACCCATGCGACATAAAAGAGCCGCATGGGGCACGGAGGTTTTGATCGATGGTGAAACGGCGGATGGAATCGGCTGGTCTTTATTCCCTGGTCTCTATTTCCTATTTCCTAATCCCTATTCCCTAGTCCCTGTTTTTATCACCCGGCGACGGTGAGTTCTTCTTCCAGTTGCTGCTTCTGGTATAGGCCAGCATAATACCCGTCCATGGCCATCAACTCTTCGTGGCGGCCCAATTCCACGATTCTGCCGTGGTCGAGGACGGCGATCTGATCGGCATCGCGCACGGTTGAGACGCGGTGGGAGATCAGGATGGTGGTGGAGTTCGTCGTGTAGCTCCGCAAACCGCCCAGGATGCGCTCTTCAGTATAGGTATCTACTGAGGCCAGTGCGTCGTCGAGGATGAGGATGGAGGGACGGCGCAGAAGTGCGCGAGCGATGGCTGCACGCTGCTTTTGTCCGCCGGAGAGCGTTACGCCGCGCTCACCCACTGTGGTCTCAAAGCCTTGAGGGAATTCTTCGAACTCCAGGCGAATGTGTGCGGCCTCGGCTGCTTCGAGCAATTCCTCTGAACTGGCGTTAGGCGCGCCAAAGGCCAGGTTTCCTCGAATGGTTTCGCTGAAGAGGAAGGTTTCCTGGGGGACCATACCGATGTTGTGGCGCAGCACGGCCAGGGGATAATCGCGCACCGAACGGCCGTCGATGAACAACGAGTCCTCGGGGGCTTCATACATTCTTGAAATCAGCTCAACGAGAGTGGTTTTGCCCGATCCGGTGGGACCGACGATGGCCATGCTTGTGCCGGCTGGAATGTGCAGCGAGATATTGTGCAGGACCGGGGTCCCCACGGGCAGGTCTTTGTCCGTGGGGCGGAGAACCGGGGTCCTCACGGAGGGGTCTTTGTCCGCGGGGTGGAGGACGGGAGCATCGCCGTAACTGAAATTCAGGTTGCGGAACTCGATATCGCCTTGAAGCACTGTATCCGGTGCTATGGATTTGTCAGCGGAGCGGTCGTCGATGGCGGGCTCGGCCTTGAGCAATTCGTCGATTCGTTTGACCGAGGCCGTGCCGCGCTGGAAGAGGTTCACTACCCAGCCCACGGCGATGATGGGCCAGATAAGCAGAATCATATAGGTATTGAATTCCACAAACTGGCCGACCGTGATGCGGTTTTGGATGACCAGGTGGCCGCCGGCAAGCAGGGTGATGACCATCGAGATGCCGAGGATGAACTCTAGCGAAGGCCAGAGCATGCCCATGAGTTGCACCAGGCGAAGGGAGCGGGCGATGTACTGGCGATTGAGTTTTTCAAAGAGGCCGATCTGGGATTCTTCGCGGGCGAATGCTCGGATGAGGCGGGCGCCGGAGTAGTTTTCCTGGGCCTGGGAGGAGATCTCAGAGAAGCTGGCCTGGATGCGCTCGAAGCGATCGTGAATTCTGTGGCCGAGATATTGAACCAGTATGCTGGCCAGCGGCATGGGCGCGAGAGCCACCAGAGTGAGCCAGGGACTGAGGCGGAGCAGGAAGTACAGTGCGAATACGGTAAAGAAGACCGTGTTAGCGCTGTACATGAGGGCCGGGCCGAGCAGCATGCGGACGGCATTCAGATCGTTGGTCATGCGGGCCATCACGTCGCCTGTGCGGAAGCGTTGATAAAAGCCCGTATCCTGCTTTTCGAGATGGGTGAAAAGGTCGTTGCGTACGTCGAATTCGATCTCACGGGAGATGCCGATGAGAATCCAGCGCTGGGCGTAGAGAAAGACGCCTTTAACGACGGATATGGCCACTAGAAGACCGGCGAAGAGAAGAATCGCCTTATGATCGGCCTGGTGCTTTTGCAGTTTGTCGACGGCCCAACCGAGAACCCTGGGAAACTGGACGGCAGCCGCATTGGTGGCAATGCAGGAGAGCGTGCCCCACAGGTATCCCCAGCGGTAGCGGCGCATGTAACTCGAGAGCGGGGCCAAATCCCTGAGCATGTTTTTATTGTAAGGGCCTGGGCGAACGGAGTGAATTGACCAGCGGGAAGGCGGGTTTATGTGGGAGTTCTTAGCAACAAGTAGCCGCCTGTGAGCCCGAAAAGGACGTCCGGGGTCCATGCAGCCAGAGCGGCAGGCAGATAGTTCACGTTGCCCATGGCTCCAAAAAGTCCGTCCACAACAAAATAAGTGAGCGCCACGGCAATGGCCACGGCTATGCCGGTGAGTGAGCCGCGGCGGCCCATGGAGAGCGCGAACGGAATAGCCAGAACCGCCATGACAATGGCGATGAGGGGGTAGGCGAGTTTGTGCCACAGCGCGACCCTCAGGCGCTTGGTATCAAATCCGCTCTGGCTCAGGTCGCCGATATAGCGCTCAAGCTGGCCGAAATTCATCTCCTGCGATTGCAGGCCTTCTTTCTTGAAGTGGCTGGGATCTTCGTGAATTTCAGCGAATGAGGTTCGTTTGAACTCGCGATACTCGGTGACGTTGGGGCCCCCGATGTCGCGTTGCCAGCCATTCAGGAAGCGCCAGGATCCGATTACCGGATCCCAGGCGGCGCGGGAGGCAAAGATGCGCCGCGAGAGCGCGAAGGTGGTGGGATCGAACTCGAAGATGGAAAGATTGGCAAACTCGTTGTGGTCGGGATCGAAGAACTGGTAGTAAAAGATGCGGCCGGGCTCACCGGGGCGCGGCTGGCCGAAGATCCAATTATTTTCAGGGTGCAGCACGGTCTGCGGCGGAAGGCCCTTGATGATGTTGCGGATCGCCTCAGCTTTGCGGTTGGCCTGGGGCAAATAGTACTCATCGAACACAAAGAGAGTTACGGCGAGGATAGCAGAGATGGAGAAGATGGGGATCACCAACCGGTAGAGGCTGATGCCAGAGGCCTTCATGGCGATGAGTTCGCTGTTGCGGTTGAGCACGCCGAAGGTGACCAGCACGGCGATCAACACCGCCAGCGGCGCAATCAGGTAGAACATGCTGGGCGTCAGGTTCACCAGATAGGCTCCCACTGTGGACATGCGAATGTGATTGCGGAGTATGTCGCCCACCAGGTCAAAGAACGTGAAGATCAGCATGAGCATCACAAAGCCGGCCAGCACCATGAAGAAGGTGCCGAGAAACTCGCGGACTACGTACTCGTCGAGGATTCGGGGAAAGACGTTGCGCGCTTTGGTGCGCTGGAAGCGCGGCTGCAGCCACTCAAAAAAGCCGGGGCGCGGAATACCGTTTTGTTTCGGCGCGTCATCCGACTCTGGTTTGGGCGCGCGCGCGGCCCAGCTGGTGATGGCGTAGAGAATGCTGCCGCCGCTGGCCATTTGCCACAGCAGAAAGGTGCCGACTCCGGCGAAGAGCAGATTGGCAAGCCACACCCCGAGGAAGACGGAGAGTTTGCCCTGGCGCGCCATGGCGATGCCGGTATAGGAGAGGATGTAGTAGATAGAGACGAGCAGAATGGAAAAGACGAAGCCGGAGCTCTTTCCGCCCCGGCGCGAGGCTACGCCCAACGGAACGCCCACCAGCATCAGCACCATGCAGGCCGCCGGATAATTGAAGCGGCTGTTCAATTCGATGAGAAATCGCTTGGGATCGGGGCCGTGGGTGCGTTCAAGCAGAGCGCCCAGAGGCAGGGCGTAGATGACCGTGTCCAGCCGCCCCAAGTGGAATTCACTCTGCTGGCCCAGAGCCAGCGGCATGTCGGTGGTAGAAAAGGTGGAGATGTTGTACTGCTGCGGCTGGCCTGCCACGGTCTGGTGCTGCGATCCGTCGCGCAGGCGCATCAGCAAATCCTGGCTGGTGTCGTTGGCTACAGTGGCGGAAGCGGCAGTGGTGATTTGCGGGTTGGAGGGATCGGTTACGTCGGCCATGAATACCTGACGCCAGTTGGCGGCGCCCGCGCCGGCGCGCACGTCCTGCACATAGAGGACGAAGTTCTTGAAATCCTCATAGAAGACGCGGGGCTGAATCTCGTAGGAGGCTTGCGAGGTCTCCAGCTCCTGCTGCATATCTAGGATGGCCTGGTTGGCGCGCGGCGCAACGTAAATTGCGTTCACCAGTCCCACCAGCGTTCCTGTGACTGCGACGATGGAGGCGACGCGCACAAAGTAGCCGATGCCCAGGCCGGAGGCGCGCATGGCGATGATCTCGCTATCGGCGGCAAGGCGGCTTAACCCCAGAAGCACGCCGACCAACACGCCTATGGGGATGGTGACCTTGAAGGTATTGGGCAGCGTGAGAAGAAAAATCTCCACCACGTTGCTGAAGGTGGAACTGTTGCGGACCACCATTTCCAGGATGTGTGGAAGATCGCGCATGAAGAAGATGAATGTGAACAGAGCGCACCCGATGACCGTGTGGGAGAGGATTTCGCCGAGAATGTAACGGGTAAGGATGCGCACAGGAAGGCTCTCAGGTTAGTTTAACTTGGCTGGCCGCCAGCGGCGCAGACGAAGGCTGTTGGCCAGCACGCAGACTGAGCTGAAGGCCATGGCGGCGGCGGCAAGCCAGGGAGTGAGCAGAATGTGGAAGCTGGGATAAAGCAGGCCGGCGGCAAGGGGAATTCCAAGCAGGTTGTAGCCGATGGCCCAGGCCAGGTTCTGGCGCATCACGCGCAGGGTTTGGCGGGCCAGGTCGAGTGCGGCGGGGATGGCGGAGGGTTGCGCGCGAAGGAGCAGAACGTCGCCGGCCTCCTGGGCCAAGTCGGCTCCGGAGCCCATGGCGATGCCTGCGTCAGCCTGCGCGAGCGCGGCTGCGTCGTTAATACCATCGCCCACCATGGCCACGCGCAGGCCGTCGGCTTGCAGGGCGCGAATGCGGGCCAGCTTGCCGGCCGGGTCTAGGCTGGATTCAAACTCTTGAATGCCGGCTTGTTGCGCGATGGGTTCGGCGGCGGCGGCTGAGTCGCCGGTGAGCATCAGCACGCGCAACCCGGAACGGCGCAGTGCGGCGATGGCTCCGGCTGCATCGGGGCGCAGTGCGTCGCGAGCATCGAAGTAGCCGGCGGGTATGTTGTCCAGAGCCATCCATAACCGGGTAACGCCGGGCTCCGGTGGGGGAGTACCGATGGGAAGCTTGATGCCGAACTCGCGGAAAAGCGCTTCGTTGCCGAGCATGCAATCGTGGCCTTCGACTTTAGCTGTGAGGCCGCGGCCGGGGAGAATCTGTGTGTCTTCCGCGGAGGGCCAGGCTAGACTCCGCGCCTGCGCTGCATCCACGATGGCGTGGGCCAGCGGGTGGTTCGATCGCTCCTCGGCTGCCGCAGCCATGCGCAAAAGGTCGTCTTCCTCCGGGCCGGCGAGGGGGTGAACTCCATCGAGCACCGGTCGGCCTACGGTGAGCGTTCCGGTTTTGTCGAGGACGATTACATCCAGATGGGTCAGGCGCTCGAGAGCTTCTCCGCCTTTGAAGAGAATTCCGAGCTGCGCGCCGCGGCCTACGGCAACCGTGAGGGCTGCGGGTACAGCCAGACCCATGGCGCAGGGGCACGCGATTACCAGCACGGCAACGGTGTTCGCCAACGCCAGCGGGAGCGAATGCGCGGCGATGAGCCAGACGGCAAAGGTGATGAACGCCAGCGCGAGCACGACAGGCACAAAGATCGCGCTGGCGCGGTCGGCAAGCCGTTCCATGGGCGCTCGGGAGGATTGCGCCTGCAGGACCATGCGGGTGATTTGCGCCAGCACCGTGGCTTCGCCCAGCGACTCAGCACGGCAGGTGACCGCGCCGTCGTAGTTGAGCGAGCCGGCCAACACGCGGCTGCCTGGCTCACGCGGGAGGGGAGTGGGTTCGCCGGTGAGCATCGATTCGTCTACCGTGGTGCGGCCTTCGAGAATGGTTGCGTCCACCGGGAAGCGCTCGCCGGGCAGCACCAGAATGCTGTCGCCGGGCTGAATCTCTTCGAGAGGCACAATGGAAATTTTGCCGTCACTAACGAGCCGGGCACTGACGGGGCGCAGGCGGGAAAGGGAATCGAGCGCGGCCAGTGCGCGGTGTTTGGCGCGGGCTTCAAGGAATTTACCCAGCAGAAGAAATCCGAGAATGAGCAGAACCGCATCGAAGTAAACCTGGCGGCCGGCCGCGGGCCAGACAGTGGAGTAAGCGGAATAGAGAAGAGCCACGCCGGTTCCAAGACTCACCAGCGTATTCATGTTGGTGTTGCCGTGGCGGAGGGACCGAATGGCACTCGAATAAATGCTGCGGCCTGCCCACGCCACGATGATCACAGTAAGAATCAGCAAAAACCAGCGCAAAGAATCCGGCGGAAGAGCATAGAGCCAGGGAAAAACGCGCATGAGAGTGTGATCCAGCGTGCCCATCTCTGTTCCCAACGGCATGGCCAGCAGCATTGCGGTGGCACCGGCGATGAGCGAGATCGCAGCTTTCCATCCGATGCCAGATGAGTCGCCCTTCGCGCTGGCTGGCGAAGAAGAATCATCGGGGCGGGGAAGGACTGCGTCGTAGCCGGCGGCGCGAATGGACTGGAGAAGCGCGGCTGGAGAGGCGATGGCCGGATTGAAGACCACAGTGGCGCGATTGGCCATCAGATTAACGCGCGCGGATTTCACTCCGGCGGTTGAACGCAGCGCTTCTTCCACATGATGCTGGCAGGAGGCGCAGGTCATGCCCAGAACCGGGAGGGTGAGCGATTCTGTTTGAGACGTGGGCACTTCAGGTTTCCAGTCGCGCGGTGTAGCCCGCCCTCGCGAGAGCGGCAACGGCAAGGTCGACGGGCGCAGGAGCGAGAATGGTCCGCAGCCGCGCCGCGCCCAGCCGCGCCGCGCCCAGCCGCGCCGCGCCCAGCCGCACCTCTTCCACCTGCATCCCTTCAGCGGAGGCCAGAGCCTGGCTTACCCGGCGGATGCAGGAGCCGCAGTGCATTCCATCGATTCGCAGCGTGAACTCCGACATTTTTTGGGTCTCCTGTTTGTATTTGATGATAGCTCTTCACAAACGGTGCAGGTATGGGCAACCGTGGACTGCTCAACTATGATCGGTTTGCACGAATGGGACATGAGTGGGCTCTAGCAAAAGAGGAATCGCTTTCAATGGTGGATTATGCAACGAGAATATCCCGAGGCGCCGCTGGTGGGAGTAGGCGCGGTGATTGTGGACGAAGGCCGGGTGCTGCTTGTGCGGCGCGGAACTGAGCCGATGCTGGGCGAATGGACGCTGCCGGGCGGGCTTGTGGAGGTGGGCGAGCCTCTGCTGGCCGGGGTGGTGCGCGAAGTGAGCGAAGAGACCGGGCTGACGGTAGAGCCGATTGAATTGATTGAACTACTCGATCGCGTGCAGAGAGATGGAGAGCGCGTTCGCTACCATTATGTGATCGCCGACTACCTTTGCCGCGTACTGGGCGGGCAGTTGCAGGCGGCCTCTGACGCGGAAGCTGTGCGCTGGGTGGAGCGGGCGGAGTGGAATAGCCACAGTGCACTGAAGATCGATCCGGTAACCGTCCGGGTCATTGAAAACGGCTGGCAACGCGCCCTGAAGCTCAAGGTTTGAAGGGAACCATGAAAATCAAGAAACGTATTTGGTTTGTCTATACGGCGCTTGTACTAATCCTGGCGGCTGGGATTGGGTTCTGGGCGCGTCCGGTAAGTTACTTCAATGGAATGATGTATTTGCTGGCATTTCTTACAGGAGCTGAGAGCCGCACGTTAACAATTGACGGCTATCGTGTTCACTACAATGCGGTAGGACCGAAAGATGGGACGGTGGTGGTGCTGGTTCACGGGTTGGGCGGGCGGGCCGAGGATTGGCGGAACCTGGCACCTCAACTTGCGAATGCAGGCAATCGCGTTTATATGCCTGATTTGCCTGGATATGGACGCAGTGAATGGCCGGCAGGCTTTTCTTATTCTGTGCGCGATGAAGCCGCAGTCGTGGTGAGTTTCATGGATGCGTTGGGACTGAAGCAGGTGAACCTGGGAGGCTGGTCGATGGGCGGCTGGATCGTGCAAATCGTTGCAAACGAGCATCCTGAAAGGGTCAAGCGGCTGATCTTATTTGACTCCGCCGGTCTTTTTGAGACGCCCAAATGGGATACTCGGTTATTCACACCTCAGTCGCCTGCGGACCTGGATCAACTGGAAGCACTGCTGATGCCCCATCCGCACCGGATTCCTAGGTTCATAGCGCGGGATATTTTGCGGGCCTCCCGTCAGCACGCATGGGTAATCCATCGGGCGATGGATTCCATGCTCACCGGGCGCGAGGCTACCGACAGCTTTTTGCCGAAGTTGAAGATGCCGGTGCTGATTGAATGGGGCGCTGAGGACCGCATTACGCCGCTGAGCCACGGGGAGAAGATGCACCGGCTGATCCCGCAGTCTGAACTGCAGGTCATTCCGGGATGCGGCCATTTGGCTCCCGTCGACTGTTCACGGCAGATGGAACCGGAGCTGGTGCAGTTTTTCAGGCAGTGAACTTTCTCTGAAATTTACAGGCGCCCAAACAGGCGACTAATGGTCAACATGATTTCGATATACCGGCTTGGGTTCCGGTTCTGAGTCAGTTGGATGGCCGACCTTCAGGTTGACGTCTGTGTTTGGGTCGCATGTGGGACCCTTCCAGCGATAGTCGGTTTGTGTATCGCTATGGGTGACCCCGCCTTTGAACGAATCCATCGTGAACGAACCCTGGCCGACCATATGCGTCATCCCATCGAAGACCATGCTGACTTTCCCTTTCATCTGAAAGTTATTCATGGTGCAGCTCATGTTGTAACTTAGGCCGGTTGACGAGGTGGAGTAGTTGGTAATGGTGCAGGAGTGGTTGCGCCCAATAGTCTTTGCCCACGTTGCATCATTGATACAGTAGGAAAGAACCACAGGCGGCTGTCCCTGCCCGGTGCTGGGTGCGGTGACTATCCATTCGCCGGGCGTCAAAGGAAACTTCTGCTGAACTGGGGATGCCGTGGTTTGTTGTGCTGATGATATTGCTGTTGCCATAAGAACGATCAAGCCCAGAAATGCCCATTTGAAATAAGTCATCATTATCATTTTCTCCCGGGGGTGATTATAACAAGGCGTCGCTGCATGAGCCTTTCAGAACAATGGAATCAAATCGTCTGCGAAACTCGAATCAACAGGTCCGCGAACGCGATCAATGCCGGCCCTGTGTACGTTCGCGCTTCTGCTTCGTCCAATCCTCGCCGGCTAGGCCATTCAGGTCCCAAACCACCTGGCCGTCGCGCACCGTGATCTCGCAAATCAGTTTCCTGTCTCCGTTCAAGCGCGCTCCGGAACTGTCCACAAATCCGAAATGGCCATGCTCCAGTCGAAGCACCGCAATATCCGCGTCCGATCCAACGCTGAGTGTGCCCAGTTCAGGATGCTTGATCTCCTTCGCAGGATTGGATGTTGAATCGCGAATGACATCTTGCAGTGAAATGCCCATATTCAGGAACTTCGACATCAGGTTGAGCATGTCCTTCATGCCGCTATTCATGCTGCCGATGTGCAGATCGGTCGAAATCGAATCGGGAACCCATCCCTGCTGAACGGCCGGCACTGCCTGGCTAAACTGAAAGCTTCCGCCGCCATGGCCCACATCAAAAATGACGCCGCGCTTGCGAGCCTCAAACAGATACGGCAGCACCTTGCCTTGCGCATCCAGTATCGGAACCATGTCGCGGTACATATGGGTTGAAATATCGCCGGGGCGAATTTTGCTGGTCACCAGTTCCTGATAAGGCCGTTCGGGGAGAAACGAGCCGAAGTCAACCATCACCGGAATATCGGCCAGTGTGCCGGCTTCGACCGCCCACTCCACCGCAGTCCAATCCGGCGCGAAGTAGTGGGCCGTCTTGATGCCCACAATCACGCCGGGATATTTGTGGGCCATCGCGGCGGCGGCGATGGGATCCATTTCATCGAGGTTCTGTTCAAACTTGGGCCCGCGCATGCCCGCTCCCACGATATTCAGGAATGCCAGCACGCGGGTCTTTGAGCGATCGATAATGTGCGCCTTGAACTCCTCGAAGTTCTTCCATCCGGAGCAGCCCGCATCGGCGACCGTCGTTACTCCGGCGCGGAAAGTAAATCCATCCGGATAGACGCTGTTATCGCCCGCGTAGGAGCCGGCTTCACCCGTGCCCGCATAGACGTGAACGTGAATGTCAATCAACCCCGGAGTCACATAGAGGCCTGAGACATCGATGGTTTTGACGGCGAGCGAAGGATCAATGTGAGCTGCCACAGCAACGATATGATGATGATCGACGGCCACATCCATCACGCTGTCGATTTGATTGGCGGGATCGATAACGTGTCCGTCCCGCAGAAGAAGGTCATATATCCTCTGTGCCTGCAGGGGAGCGCAGGCCATCGCCAACACCACAATCGCGAACAAGATTCGTTTCATGAACAGAACCTTTCGGTATAACCGTTCCGGCCAGTGCGCTAGACGCCGATGACTGCGCAGAGTTCCTTGACGGCTGCGGCGCTCTTTTTGAGGGCGGCGTCTTCTTCGGGGGTGAGCTTGATTTCGATGATTTTTTCGAGACCGGCCGCGCCCAGCTTGCAGGGAACTCCAATGTAGTAACCGTCAATGCCGTATTCGCCTTCGAGATAGGCGGCGCAGGGCAGAATCTTCTTCTTGTCTTTGAGAAGGGCTTCGGCCATCTCAGTCGCGGCGGCTGAAGGCGCGTAGTATGCGCTGCCGGTCTTGAGATGCTTGACGATCTCTGCGCCGCCGTCGCGGGTGCGCTGCACAATGGCTTCAAGGCGATCGGGAGCGATGAGCTCGGTGATGGGAATTCCGGCGACAGTGGAGTAGCGGGGAAGCGGGACCATCGTGTCGCCGTGGCCGCCAAGAACGAATGCAGTTACATTTTCTACGCTGACGTTGAGCTCGTTGGCGATGAAGGTGCGGAAGCGCGCCGAATCCAGCACGCCGGCCATGCCGATAACTCGTTCGCGATTAAAACCCGCTTGCCGGTAGGCGGCCTGGGCCATGGCGTCCAGCGGGTTGGAGACGATGATGAGGATCGACTCAGGCGATTGCGCCACCACCTTCTCCACCACGTCTGACATGATTTTGAAGTTGGTGTGGAGCAGGTCGTCGCGGCTCATGCCGGGCTTGCGGGGAATGCCAGCGGTGATGATGACGATATCGGAATGAGCTGTGGCCGCGTAGTCATTGGAGCCGGTGACGCTGACGTCGCGTTTCTCGATGGGCATGGATTCGAGCAGGTCGAGCGCCTTGCCTTGCGGAATGCCTTCCACTACGTCGACCAAAACTACATCGGCCAGTTCCTTAGCCGCAATCCAGTGGGCGGTGGTTGCTCCTACGTTGCCTGCTCCGATGATGCTTACTTTTTTCCGCATTTCAATTTCTCCTGAGACCAAATGTTAAAGGTACTTTGAAAGCATCCCTCAGGGGCTAAAGCCCCGTTGCCTTGAATTGAATTCTTCGGCACGACTGAAGTCGTGCCCTGTTACAAAACGAAGCTGCGATTGCAGCACGGCTGAAGTCGTGCCCTGTTACAAAACGAAGCTGCGATTGCAGCACGGCTGAAGTCGTGCCCTTTCAAAACTGATCTCCGACCCCTGATCTCTGATCTCTGTTACATATTGTCGATGATGCGGGTGGCGAATTCGCTGGTGCCTACTTTTGTGGCGCCGGAAAGTTGCCGCTCGAAGTCATAAGTTACAAACTTTTGCTGGATGGTCTTCTCGATCGCGTTCTCAATGAGTTTCGCGGCTTCCTTCCAGCCGATGAAGTCGAGCAGCATAACGCCCGACAGGATGAGTGAGCCGGGGTTGATCATATCTTTGTCAGCGTATTTAGGTGCGGTGCCGTGGGTGGCTTCGAAGACGGCGTACCCATCGCCAATATTTGCGCCGGGCGCGATGCCCAGGCCGCCCACCTGCGCGGCGGCTGCGTCGGAGATGTAATCGCCGTTGAGATTGGTAGTGGCGAGGACTGAATAGTCCGCCGGCCGGATGACGATCTGCTGGAAGATGGAGTCGGCGATGCGGTCGTTGACGAGAATTTTCGATTTCCACGTGCCGTTGCCGTGGGTTTTGCCGATGGAGTCCAGGACTGACTTGATTTCAGCGTAAATGGAATCGCGGAATGCTGGCGAGGCGAATTCGAGGCCGGGTTCGATGAGGGCGGCGTTCTCCTCAATGGTGATGCCGGGGTTGGATTCGACGTTGCCCAGAATCCAGCTTTCGCGCTCGGTGACAATTTGTGCGCGGAACTCTTCCTGTGCGACTTCGTAGCCCCACTCGCGGAAGGCGCCTTCAGTGAACTTCTGGATGTTGCCCTTGTGGACCAGGGTGACGGTTTTGCGGCCGCTCTCCAGCGCAAATTTGATTGCGGCGCGGACCAGGCGCTTGGTGCCGAAGATGGAGATGGGCTTGATGCCTACGCCGGAGTCTTCGCGGACTTTTTTCTTGCCGTCTTTGAGCAGGTCGTTATTCAGGAAATTGATAAGGCGGGCGGCATCTGCCGAGCCCTGCTTGAATTCGATGCCTGCGTATACGTCCTCAGTGTTTTCGCGGTAGATCACGATGTCGAGCTGTTCAGGGTGCTTCACTGGGCTGGGGACGCCCTGATAATACTTGACCGGACGGATGCAGGAGTAGAGGTCAAGGATCTGGCGCAGGGCCACGTTGAGGGAACGAATGCCGCCGCCGATGGGCGTGGTGAGCGGGCCCTTGATGGAGACTCGCAGATCGCGCGCGGCGGCTACGGAGTCGTCCGGTAGCCAGGTGGAGAATTGGCGGAAGGCTTTTTCGCCGGCGAAGATTTCAAACCATTGAATTGCGCGCTTGCCGCCGTAGGCTTTTGCAACTGCGCCGTCGAAGACTCGCTGCGCGGCCTTCCAGATATCGCGGCCGGTGCCGTCGCCTTCAATGAATGGGATGATGGGGTGGTCCGGGACTTGAAACTGGCCATTCTTGTAGTCGATGGACTGGCCGCTTTTCGGTAATTCGAGGCCATTGTAGGTGGTTTGCATTGGTTTTCCGGTCTTCCTTCCCTGCGGTGTTACAAGGTAGAGGCTACCATCTGCAAATCAGGGGTGGCAATGGCGGGTGGAGGCGATCTCCGATGTGATGAGATTTAATCCAATAACTCTGGTCCCGCCCGTTAAAATGCGATAGACTCAGGCGGGAACGTTGTGTAAAGCCACACCATTTTTGGAACTCATGGAGGGTACATAGAAATTGGGAAAAGGCATGGTGCCGAAGAAGATTTTCTTCACCAAAGGGGTAGGCAAACACAAGGAGCGTTTAACCTCCTTTGAATTGGCGCTCAGAGATGCGGGGATTGCATCGCAGAATCTGGTGCGCGTTTCATCCATCTTTCCGCCGCAGTGCAAAGTGATTACACGCAAGGAAGGGCAGAAGTACCTGAATGACGGCGAAGTGGTTTTTTCGGTCATTGCGGAGAACTCCACACGCGAGCCGCACCGGCTTATCGTAGCGAGCATCGGCGTCGCTATTCCCGCGGATCGCAATACTTACGGTTACCTGAGCGAGCATCATAGCTTTGGCGAGACAGAGGATCAGGCAGGTGAGTACGCCGAGGAGTTGGCAGCAGAGATGCTGGCGACCACGCTTGACGTGGAATTTGATCCGGATACGAGCTGGGACGAGAAAAAGGAGATTTATCGCATCTCCAACAAGATCGTTCGCACCAGCAATATTACGCAGTCGGCAGTGGGAGATAAGCGGGGAAAGTGGACCACCACGATTGCCGCCGCGGTTTTGATTTTGGAAGAGTAAGGGTTTGGATGTTCGGATAAGCTGAGGCCAATTCCGCCGGGCGGGGTTGGCCTTGCTGCATGGGCATTAAGAAGGATTGCCGGTAAAGCAATGGCGAATGCACGCAAATATACTGTAGGCCTTGTGCAGATGTGCATGGGCGCGGATCCGGAGGCGAACTTTGCTTCGGCGGTCGAGCGCATTCGCGAGGCTGCGAAGCTGGGCGCGAACGTCGTTTGCCTGCCGGAGCTTTTCAAAACACAGTATTTTTGCCAGCGCGAAGAGCTTGCGCCTTTTGATCTTTCAGAAGAGATCCCAGGCCCCTCAACAGAAAAGCTGGCTGCAGTGGCGCGTGAGTTTCGGGTTGCGATTATTGCTTCGCTCTTTGAGCGCCGCGCCCCAGGGCTTTATCACAACACGGCGGTAACGCTGAATGCGGACGGTGCCATCGCAGGGGTGTACCGCAAGATGCATATTCCGGACGATCCGCTCTACCACGAGAAGTATTACTTTGCGCCGGGGGATTTAGGATTTCAGGCTGTGGATACAGATTTTGGCCGCATAGGTACACTGGTTTGCTGGGATCAGTGGTATCCCGAGGGCGCGCGGATTGCAGCTTTGCAGGGGGCCGAGGTGCTGTTTTATCCCACGGCAATCGGCTGGCATCCGGCGGAGAAAGATGAATTCGGCGCGGCACAATATGATGCCTGGCAGACGATCCAGCGAGCGCATGCAATCGCCAACGGCGTCTATGTGGCCGCGGTGAATCGAGTGGGCGTGGAGCACGGAGACATACTAGGAAATCGTGCTGCGGGACCGGGGCTGGAGTTCTGGGGCGGAAGTTTTCTAGCTGATCCCTTTGGGCGCGTGATCGCCAAAGCCTCGCACGGTGCGGAGGAGATCCTGATCGGCGAGATCGACCTGGGACTGATTGAAGAGACGCGCCGCAACTGGCCGTTTCTTCGCGACCGCCGGATCGACGCGTACGTGGGCATCACCCAGCGCTATCTCGATCCGATGAAGATGAAGTCGCAGGACGGAGATCCAAAACAGTCATGACCGAATCTCTTGCGCCTGCAGCCACGCCGCGAGCATTGGGCTACCGCATGCCAGCCGAGTGGGAGCGGCACGCGGCTACGTGGCTGGCGTGGCCACACAATCCTGAAGACTGGCCGGGCAAGTTTCAGGCGATTCCGTGGATCTATACGGAGATCGTGCGGCAGCTCTCTGTGCATGAGCGGGTGCACATCCTGGTTGAGGATGCGAAGGCGCAGAGGCGCGTGGACGGAATTCTGGAGAAGGCTGGAGCGAATCTCGACCGCGTGAGTTTTCATCTCTGGCCCACCAACCGCAGTTGGACCCGCGATTCAGGTCCGATCTTTGTGCGCGACGCGGAAGGCCGGGTGGGCATTACCAACTGGCGCTTCAATGCGTGGGCAAAGTATTCCAACTGGCAGTTCGACGATAAGGTACCGGGGCGCGTGGCAAGCCTGCTTGGATTGCCGGAGTGGAAGCCAACCGTTGAAGTGGCCGACGGCTTAGCACGGCACGTGGTGCTCGAAGGCGGCGCGATCGATACCAACGGCGCGGGGATTTTGCTGGCCACGGAGGAGTGCCTGCTGAGCGATGTGCAGCAGCGGAATCCAGGCGTGAGCCGCGAGGAAATAGAGCAGGTGTTTCACGATTTTCTGGGCATCGATCGGGTGATCTGGCTTGGTGCGGGAATCGTGGGTGATGATACGCATGGGCACGTGGACGATATTTCTCGATTCGTTGGGCCGGCGACGATTGTGACCTGCGTTGAGCCGAATAAAAGTGACCCAAATCATGCGCCGCTGAGAGAAAACCTGAAGCGTCTGAAGGCGGCGCGTACAGGCGAAGGAAAGCAATTCACGCTGGTAGAGCTGCCCATGCCGCGACCTGTGGTTTTCGATGGTCAAAGACTGCCGGCCAGTTATGCGAATTTTTTTATTGCCAATGACCTGGTGCTGGTACCGACTTTTCACGATCCCAACGATCGCATGGCGCTGAATACGCTGGCAAGGGCATTTCCGGGGCGCGAAGTGATTGGGATTCACTGCGTGGACCTTGTGTGGGGATTGGGGACGCTGCACTGCATGACTCAGCAGCAGCCGGCAGCGTTGGCATTGTGACGATGACAGCCGATCATGAATTCATGCGTGCCGCTCTGGTTGAAGCTCGCCTGGCCGCCGAGGCTGGAGAAGTGCCGATTGGAGCGGTGATAGTGCGCGAGGGAGAAATTGTGGCACGGGGGCAGAATCGTGTGCTGCGCGATCTGGACCCGACGGCGCATGCGGAGATTGTTGCCTTGCGCGCGGCTACTGCTGCGCTGGGCAATTATCGGCTCGATGGATGCACTCTGTATCTAACGCTGGAGCCATGCGCGATGTGCGCGGGGGCGATGATTCATGCGCGGCTTGACCGTCTGGTCTTTGCTGCCGCCGATCCCAAGGCCGGTGCTGCTGGATCGGTGCTTACCGTGCTGAATCACCCGCAGCTTAACCACCAGATGACAGTGGAGCAGGGAATTCTTGGTGATGAAGCGGCTGAGTTGCTGAGGAGCTTTTTTCGCGAACGGCGATGAGGAGCAGGTCTGCCAACTTAATTTGCTGATTGCTGCTGGCGAATGTGTTCGGCGCGGACGTCGTTGGCCGTGAATAGACTGAAAAACGGAGCGCCCTGAGCGGCGGCTTCAACGGCGGGGCGGCCGTTCGCTTCTTCACGTTCGACGATGCAGACCACGGCGGCGACGACCATTCCGGCTTCGCGGGCGGCTTCGATGGCATTGATAGTTGAGGCGCCCGTGGTGCAGACGTCGTCCACGATGACTACGCGTGCACCTGGTTGATTGAAGCCTTCAATACGTCGGCCGGTACCGTGAGTCTTCTCCGCCTTGCGGACCAGGAAACCGTTGATGAGTGGAGCGGCAGGGTTGGAGATCGCGCGCCAGGCGCTGGCCGTGGCCACATTGGAGGCGATGGGATCGGCACCCAAGGTGAGCCCGCCGACGGCTTCTGCGTCAACTTTATTGGCTTCGAGAAGTTCAAGGACTGCGTGTCCGGTGAGGCGGCCACCCTCGGCGTGGAGTGTGGTGGTGCGGCAATCGACGTAGTAGTCGCTGGTGCCGCCGGAGGAGAGCTTGAATTGGCCGAGGCGAAAGCTTTGCCGGGCGAGTAGAGCAAGAAGCTGTTGGGCGTGGGTGGTCATCGGTTCTGATTGTAACGGGTCGTGAGTCATTTCTGTACTTGGGATTTTTCTTACTGCGCCGATTCTGAAATCTTCGGCGCTTCTGGGATCGCCGCGCCGTCAGTTCGCGGATCGGAGGCGCCAAAGTTGACCTTTGCCGCACTGTCGCGCATGACTGCCTGCCCACGCCCCATCGCCGATGAGTACTCCTTGCGCACTTGAAGCACGTGGCCCATCTTTGTCAGGGCATCGATCGATTCCGGCGTAACGCGTGACTCGATCAGAATATTGCAGCCGAGTTTTGCGTCCACGGTAAAGCGAGGTTCTTCCAATGCGGCCTGAATGCTCATCTTGTAATCCACAACGTTGGAGACGAATTGCGCGTGCGCCAGCGGCTGATTCATTCCGCCCATGATGCCGAATCCGATATGCTGGTCTCCGTTCTGCATGAATGCAGGAATGATGGTGTGAAAGGGGCGCTTATGCCCGGCGAGGGCGTTGGGCGATTTGCTATCGAGCGAAAAAAGCCCGCCGCGATTCTGGAGCGCGAAACCCATCCCCTGCACAGTGACCCTGGATCCGAAGGAATTGTAGTTGCTCTGAATGATGGAGAGAATATTTCCCTCGCGGTCGATGACTGAAAAGTAAGTCGTATCGCTCGCAGGGAGCGCGCCGGGAGCGACGCTGCAATTTGCCTTTGCCCGATCGATGAGGGCGGCTCGCAGCGCGGCATATTGTTTTGAGAGCAGCTTCTTCACCGGGATTTCTCCGAAGCGTGGATCGCCGTCGTAGGCTTTGACGTCAGCGTAGGCCAGCTTCATGGCTTCGATTCTGGTATGCAATTCAGCCGCGCTATGAGGGCCGTCGGCGGCGGGCTTGAACTGCTCCATGATATTCAGCATCTCCAGCGCGGCCATGCCGTCGCCGTTGGGCGGGAGTTCATAGACTGTCCAGTCGCGGTAGGTGGTTGAGATGGGCTCGACCCACTCCACCGAGTATTCAGCCAGGTCATCGGCGGTCATGGTTCCTCCGAATGCATTGGAGGTTTTGAGGATCGCCTGCGCGATGGCACCTTTGTAGAAGGCCGATTCGCCCCCGTTGGCAATCATGGTCAACGCCTTGGCAATATCGGGATTGCGAAACATCTCGCCAGTCTCAGGCGCTTTGTCACCGGGCAGAAAGACGCGCCTGCTTTCGCGGGTCTTCGTCATTGCATCCTCAGCGCCCTTCCAATAGCTGTGAATTATTTCGGGTACCGAATAACCGTTCTGCGCGTAGAAGATTGCCGGTTGAAAGAGATCACGCCAGGGCAGCTTGCCGAATCGATCATGGAGCTTCGTCCACCCATCTACAACGCCGGGCACGGTGACGGAATCGATGCCGGATTGCGGCATTTCGGTGATGCCCTTGGCTTGCAGATGCTCGATGGTCAGCGCCTTGGGCGCCCAACCGCTAGCATTCAGGCCGTAGAGCTTGCCGGTCTTTGCGTCCCAATAAATTGCGAAGAGGTCGCCGCCGATTCCGTTGGTCATGGGTTCGGCAACCCCCAGCACGGCATTGGCTGCTATGCCCGCGTCGATCGCGGAGCCGCCTTGCTCCAGAACGCGCGCGCCCGCCTGTGAAGCCTGCACGTAGCTGGTGGCGACGATGCCGTATTGCGTGGAAACCACGGAACGCCCGTAGGAGCGATCCTGCGCAGGCAGGCACGCGGCAGCCGCCGCGATGGCGATGAATACGAATACTTTTCTGGGCGCGATCATTTGCATATTTGACCAGACAGAGCGTGCGTTGCTCAAGCTTATTTCTTGTCGAGATGCTGAAAGCCACTTGTGCCCCAAAGCATAAGAGAGAAGAGCAGAAAGTTGTAGCAGGCATGGACCATTACGCTGGCTGAAAGGGAGCGAGTGGTGAGCCGCACCCAGCAGAGAACCAGGCTTACGCAGGCAAGCAATAGGAACGGGCCCAGGGAATAGCCGGTCTGCTCGGCATGCATCCAGGCGAAGGGAATGCTGGTGAGAATGGAACCAACAACCATGGCTTGGATGGACCACTGCGGATGGTCGTTCTCGCCGAGCGGGGGCGGTTGGGTGTGATTGATTTGCTCGCCTGTCCAGTCCCAGGCTGTGCAGAGAGAGGGCAGAAGAAAACCGCGAAAAAAGATCTCTTCAAAGAAGGGCGCAAAGGTTACACCGAAGGCAAAAAGCAGCCATGCCTGAGCGGAGGTCTGGAAGAGCTTTTCGATGGGTGCGTTGGATGGGCCGGGCATCAGCATACCGTCGGCCAGGGCAAGCACGAAGCAAGCTAAGGCTGCGCTAAAGAGCCGCTTGCGCAGGTGCAGGGCTGTTTTGGCATTCCATTGCAGGCCGGCAAAGAAGCTCCTGCGCCACATGAGGGGAAAAATCAGGAGGCTGGCGGCGAAAGGGACGAGATAGAGAACCACCATATTACCCAGTGTGTAATGAATGTCATCCGTAGCCTTTTCTGGTGTCGAGATGCCGTAGAGATGAAAGTGAAGAGCGGCTTCAGTGAGCAGAATAGAGCATAGAAGGCCCAAACAGGTAAGCATTCCAAGGATCAGGAGATGACTGAGATGAGGAATACGCGCGGGAGGCGGGGGCGCGGGCTGGTACCAGGATTGGAAGAGAGGAAGATCGACGGGGGGACCGTCTTCGGGATGAGTGAGGTCTTGAATGGTATTTGGAATTTGGTCTTGTTCAGGCGGAGGAAAGCCTTCCGCCATAGAGGTTGATTCCGGGCGAGGTGAAGAGGGTTCGGGATGGAAGGGATCTCGCCCAGGGAACGTGCTCATACGATGCCCGTTTTCTTTTTTCGAGGGCCTGAAGAATTTTTAATTGTCTCAGTTGGAGCAGGGCTGCTCGTTTTTGCGCGCGTAGCAGCGAGGTCGTCTTCGGCGGGAGTGTTTTTCCGAGCACGCTTTGGTTTTGCTGTTTTCGATTTCTGCTCTCCTTCAGCTTGCCCTGATAAGAGGGGAATGGATGAATCGACAAGAACGAAATCTGCGTCGAGTTCCACCGGCGCAAGTTTTCCGTTAGAAGAGGCGTAATAGCGAGTGAGGAACTGGCCGGTGTAAGAGCCGGGAATGGCAGCAATTTTTTGAGGCCTTCCTTCACCCACGACGCGGCCGCCGTCTTCGCCACCTTCAGGTCCGAGATCGAGAATCCAGTCGGCGTTGCGGATGACGTCGAGGTTGTGCTCGATGATGATGACGGAGTTGCCCAGATCGACGAGGCGATGGAGCACTTCAAGCAGCTTGCGCACGTCGTCAAAGTGGAGGCCGGTAGTGGGCTCGTCGAGCAGATAAAGAGTCCGCCCGGTTTGGCGCTTGCTCAGTTCGCGGGCCAATTTCATGCGCTGCGCTTCGCCGCCGGAGAGAGTGGTTGCGCTCTGGCCCAGGTGCACGTAGCCCAGGCCCACGTCGACCAGCGTTTGCAGCTTCTGGCGCACTTGCGGCACGTCGCTTAGCACCGGAAGCGCATCTTCAATGGTGAGGTCGAGAATGTCGGCGATGGAGTGGCCGTGGAATTTTACGGCCAGGGTCTCCTGGTTGTAGCGGCGTCCGTTGCAGACTTCGCACTGCACGTAAACGTCGGGCATGAAGCTCATTTCAATGCGGCGTTGTCCATCACCCTGGCAGGCCTCGCAGCGGCCGCCGGTCACGTTAAAGCTGAAACGGCCTGCCTTATAGCCGCGCTCGCGAGACTCGGGCAGCATGGCGAAGAGGTCTCGGATGGGCGAGAAAACCTGCGTGTAGGTGGCCGGATTGGAGCGCGGAGTGCGTCCGATGGGAGACTGGTCGATGCGGATCACCTTGTCGAGTTGCTCTGCGCCGGTGAGAGCGTCGTGCGCGCCAGGATCCTCGCGTGAGCCGTAGATGGTCTTCGCCAGCGAGCGGTAAAGAATGTCGTTGATGAGCGTGCTTTTTCCGCTGCCGCTGACGCCGGTGACGACGGTCATAACACTGAGAGGAATGCGGATGGTCACGTCCTGCAGATTGTGCTCGCGGGCTCCGGTGACTGTTAGCCACTTGCTGGTAAGTGGGCGCGGGCGAGTGCGCTGCAGCATGGTGGCCTCGCCGGAGAGGTAGCGGCCGGTGAGCGATTCCGGACAGGCCATAATCTCGGCCGGTGTGCCTTCGGCGACCACCCGCCCGCCCAAACGGCCTGCGCCGGGACCGAGATCGAGAACGTAGTCGGCGTGGCGGATGGTCTCTTCGTCATGCTCGACGACGAGGACGGTGTTGCCCAGGTCGCGGAGTTTTTCGAGAGCCTGAATCAGCCGGTTATTGTCGCGCTGGTGAAGGCCGATGGAAGGCTCGTCCAAAACGTAGAGGACACCGCGAAGCCGCGAACCGATCTGCGTGGCCAGGCGAATGCGTTGGCCTTCGCCGCCGGAGAGCGTGGCGGCGTTGCGGTTCAGTGAGAGATAGTTGAGGCCGACGGCGCAGAGGAATTCGAGGCGCTCGACGATCTCGCGGCGGATGCGCTCGGCAACCAGCGACTCACGCTCAGTAAACTTTAAATTGATGGCTGCCGAGAGGGCACGGTTAAGCGGAAGGGCGGTGAAGTCTGCGATAGAGAAGCCCCCGATCTTGACCGCTAACGATTCCGGGCGCAAGCGCTTGCCTCGGCAAACAGGGCAGGGCGTCGCGGACATGAAGGTCATCATGTACTCGCGATAGCCGTCGCTGCGGGCCTCGTCAATGGAGTCGTGGAGGAAGCTCAAGATTCCGTGAAAGCCGGTGCGCGGTGCTTCGCCTTTGGGAGGGCCGTAAACAAGGATGTGCTGCTGGCGCGGAGGCAGATCTTCGAATGGAATCGAGAGGTCGATATCATAGCGGTCGGCGGCCAGGTGGATGAGCTTGAGCAGGTATTGCGATGAGGAGCCGGGTCCGAGCGCGCCGTCGAGCAGCGGCTTTGACCAGTCGGTAATGATCTTGGCGGGGTCGAGGTCGTAGAGCGAGCCCAGGCCGTGGCACTCAGTGCAGGCGCCGAAGGTGGAGTTGAAGCTGAAGCTGCGCGGCTCGAGCTTGGGTACGTCGAGGCCACAATCAGGACAGGCCATGCTGGAGGAGAACAACTGCTCCTGATGATCCGGGGCTCCGGATACGGCAACCAGCGCCAGTCCATTTGCCATTTGCAGCGCCTTGGCGACAGCCTGGTCGAGGCGCTTTTCAACCGAAGGCTTTCCAGGGGCGAGTGGTGGCGCGCCCGGCGCCGGCGGCTTCAAAAGAATGCGATCGATGACGGCTTCTATGGTGTGGTTTTTGCGCCGGTCGAGAATGACGGGTTCAGATAAATCGCGCATCTCACCGTCGACGCGGGCGCGGAAACCCTGCTGGTCAATCTGGTCGAGCAGGTCCTTGAACTCGCCTTTGCGGCCGCGCACGATGGGAGCCATGATGGTGACGCGTTCTCCCTTGCCGAGTTCAACAATGCGCTGCACAATCTGATCGGCGGATTGGCGGCTGATGGGCCTTCCGCAGTTGGGACAGTGGGGCATGCCGATCGAGGCATAGAGCAGGCGCAGGTAATCGTATATTTCAGTGATGGTGCCCACGGTGGAGCGAGGACTGCGGCTGGTGGTCTTCTGTTCAATTGAAATTGCCGGGCTGAGGCCTTCTATGGAATCCACATCGGGCCGCTCAATCTGGTCGAGGAATTGGCGAGCGTAGGCGGAAAGAGTCTCCACGTAGCGGCGCTGGCCCTCGGCATAAATCGTATCGAAAGCAAGCGAGCTCTTGCCCGATCCGGAAAGTCCGGTGACCACCGTAAGCGTGTTGCGGGGAATGCACACGTTGATGTCGCGAAGATTGTGCTGCCGTGCCCCGCGGACCGAAATGTGAGTGATTGGCATGATCAGTTTTGAATATCGAAAAATCAACCGTTTGCAATCGAATGAGATTGGCTGAATGAGTGCTGAGTGCGATGGGATGGACGCACCATCACAGAGCTGAGTACTTCTTCTACTATGATACATTCCGCTTTGCGCGGAAGGTAGAGAGGCGGGCAGCAGCGCGGAGTAATCTATATCTTAATGACCGCCATCCATTCCACTAAGACGCTTGCTGAGGACGGCGCACAGGCAAGGCGGTTCTATAACCAGTTTTTGATGCTGGTGGCCGGCTTGGGCGGTCTGCTGTATGGGATCGATATAGGCATCATTGGCGGCGCATTACCTTATCTTGAGGCGACCTCCGGCCTCACCGCTTCGCAGCTTTCCATTATTGTTGCGGCTGTTCTGCTGGGCAGTGTCATCTCCACATTATTTGCGGGAATTCTTGTCGACTGGCTGGGCCGCAAACCGGTGATGCTCCTGAGCGGCGCATCGTTCATCGTGAGCATTCCGATGATTGCCCTGTCGCACGGCTATGAGCCTTTGTTTTGGGGACGGCTGTTACAAGGAGTCAGCGGCGGACTGGTGGGAGTGGTGATTCCGCTGTATCTGGCAGAATGTCTTTCGGCGTCCAATCGAGGCAAAGGAACGGGCTTTTTCCAGTGGCTGCTCACACTGGGCTACGTTGCCGCGGCGGGAGCCGGCATTTACTTCAGTTACCGCGTAGCCGCCGTGGCCACTGTCGCCGGTGCCGCAACGATTTTTGCCTTCAAGGACCAGGCATGGCGGAGCATCTTTTGGGCATCCCTTCCGCCTGGCGTGCTATTCGTGGTCGGCAGCCTGTTTGTTAGCGAATCACCACGCTGGCTTTTCAAAAAAGGAAAGAAGGAGTTGGCCTATGAGGCCCTGCTTCGTTCCCGGAGCGCGGAACAGGCCGATCTTGAATTGAAAGAGATGGAACAAGCGGCGCAGGCATCAGAGGCCAGGAAAAATTCCCGGCAGGTCGCTGGGCAGAAGATCAAGGATTCTCTTTTGCGCCGGAAGTATGTAATTCCATTTCTGCTGGCCTGCATCATTCTCTTCTGCAATACGGCCACCGGTGTGAATTCGATCCTCGGATATAACACCAGCATCCTGCTGCAAGGCGGACTTTCCGATGTGCAGGCGCACTGGGGTTATGTCATCTTCACGCTGGTGAATTTCGGCATGACCATGGTGGGGGTGACGCTCGTCGATCGCAAGGGGCGCAAGTTTCTGCTGGTTCTGGGCACCAGCGGAATCGTCGTTTCATTGGTTGCTGTTGGGATCGTGTTTCTTGGAACGGAAAAGAAGAGCGTGGATTGCCGCAGACAGGTACAGACCATGGTGGGCCCAAGCCAGGAGCTGACCCTGCGCTTCGATCCTGCAGAGGCAGGCAAGCTGCTGGCTACGGAGGGGTATACGGGAAGCGATATCGGCAGCGATCGTGCATCACTTGCCGTAATTTACTCCTACGGAGACTTCACGGCCTCAACCACATATGTGCGTTCCGGCGACTCGGGGTCCGTTCCGTTGAAAATGACGCGCGCAAGCTGCATTCCCGCCAACCGCGTTTCGGCGTTTTTCAAAAATCCACTTGGCGACTTGAACGCGGCTCAGAACGCGCCGCTGAAGATCCAGAAGGCATTGGTGGGTCGAGTTCCGAATGCCAGCCACGGCTGGCTTGTGGCTTTCTGGCTTTATGTGTTCAGGGCGTTCTTTGCGCTTGGTCCGGGTGTGTGCGTCTGGCTTGCCCTTTCGGAACTGATGCCGACTCGCATTCGCTCCAATGGAATGAGCATCGCGCTGACGATCAATCAGCTTGTATCCACTACGTTGGCGGCGATTTTTCTTCCTTTCGTCGGCAGCTATGGATACTCCTCTATCTTCTTTCTCTTTGCTGGGCTCACGGTCATTTACTTCCTGGTGGCCGCGTTCTGGCTTCCTGAGACCAAAGGCCTGACGCTGGAACAGATTGAAGCTCACTTTGAGGGGAAGTCGACCTGCACCTAATGGTTTTGAAATGAGCACAAAAAAGGAACCCGCATTGCGCAGGTTCCTTTTTTAATCGAAAATTCGGCGAGATCAAGCCACTCCGAATTCCTTTGCGTTGACCGGTGACGAGAGAAGCACTGGGCGATCGGCCACATGAGTCTTCAACAACTCGATCTCGTCCATTGCGCCGACCAGAGGAAGCGCCACTTGCCCGCCCAACGTTGCTGAGCGGACGAGGCCCATCATGATCTCAAAACCCGCATAGGCGCTCGCGAAGTTGCACGAGTGGAGCTTGCTGTCGTCGTCGAGCCAATCGGCCATCTCCTGCACGTAGGGAGGCATGTCTAGGTCGTAGTTCATGTTGCCGGGCCCTGATGAAGCGCCGTCCTTGGTGACTGCGCGCCAGCCGCCACCGGTGATGACTTCAGCGTAGCCGTCCGTGCCTTGCGCGCCGATGCGGCACTTGCGCCACCAGGCTTCGGCCTCAGGAATATCCGGCGCACCGGCTCCGGACTCGTAGATGCCCCTCACGCCGTTGGCGAACTGAACAAATCCGGCGATGTAATCCGGAGAAGGATGGTTGTCGGTCAGCTTGCCGCGACCGGCTGCCTGCGCCATCACCCACTGGGCCGGAGCCTCAGCGTTGTACCAGCGCGTGTAGTCGATCAAATGCGAAAGCATGTGCGTCATCCAGCCCGTGGAGGTGCCGTAGACCGTATGCACGTGGCCCAACGCGCCGCTGGCAACGATCTCCTTGACCTTGCGATAGTGCTCTCCGTAGCGGTGCTGATGGCTCACCACGGCCTTCACCTTGGCCGCGTCCAGCATGCGCTTCACTTCAAAGCCTTCTTTGGTGGTCAGCGCTACCGGCTTCTCAAAGGCGATCAGCCGCGCTCCGCCTTCGATTCCCGCCTTGATCATGGGAGTGCGAAGGTTGGGGAGGGTACAGAAGCAGAAGATGTCGGGCTTGACCCTGGCGCACAATTCGCTAGCATCGGTGCCCTTGGCGGCGCCAAACTTGGCCGCCGCCGCATCCAGACGAGTGGGGTCGATATCGCAGACTCCCGCTACCTCAAAGCGGTCGTTGGCCTGGAAAGCCAAGGCATGATGCATGCCCCGCTTTCCCATGCCTACAACCACAACCCGGTACTTCTTGCTCACTTAGTCCTCCCGTCCCACTCGAGGACCTTGGCGATGGTGTAATCCACTTCCTCGGCGGTGAGCTCGGGGAACATCGGCAGCGAGATGCAGGCGGCCGCGTTGTATTCCGAGTTGGCGACCGATCCGACGATGCGGGCTGGGCGGCCCCAGGGATATCCCTCTTGCTTGTGGATCGCGATGTCGTAGTGGCACTTCGCGTCAATGCCTTCGTCGTGCAGGAACTTGAGGAATGAGTCGCGGAGTGCCGGGTTCTTGGTCTCGACCACGTAGAGGTGATAGACGTGACGGTAGCCGGGGGTCTCGTAGGGCAGCGTCAGGTTCTTCACGCCGGAGAGGCCCTTGGTGTAGCGGGCAGCCCACGCGCGGCGCTGGTCGCTCCACTCGTCGATGTGCTTCAGCTTGGCGCTGAGGATGCCGGCTTGCAGATCGTCGAGGCGGCTGTTGTAGCCGATGCTATGGCAGGAACGCTTTTCTGAGCCGTGGTTGCGCAGCTTGCGCACAATGCGGTCGACCTCAGAGTTGTTGGTGACAATCGCTCCGCCGTCGCCAAAGCATCCCAGGTTCTTCTGGATGATGAAGCTGGTGGCGACTGCATCGCTCAATTCGCCGACCTTGAAACCGTCGCCGGCAGAGGCGATGCCCTGGGCATTGTCTTCAATTACAAACAGCTTGTGCTTGTCGGCGATCTTTTTGATGGCCTTCATGTCGGCGCATTGCCCGTAGAGATGGACGGGGATAATGGCCTTGGTCTTGGGCGTAATGGCCGCCTCAATCTTGGTGGGATCAATGCACTTCGTCTTCGGGTCGCAATCGACAAAAACGGGAGTCGCCCGGCGCAGCCAAATCGCCTCAGCAGTGGCGAAGAAGGTGTTGGTGTGGGTGATGACTTCGTCGCCTTCGCCGACGCCGAGTGCTTCAAGCGCCAGCCAGATGGCATCCGTGCCGTTGCCTACGCCGATGGCGTATTTGGTGCCGTGAAACGCCGCCAACTCTTGCTCAAACCGTTTGCCGACCGGTCCCATTACGTACTGGCCGCTCTCCAAAACAGCCTTGATCTCGGCGTCGATCTCCGCCTTAATATTGTGGTACTGTCTCGTGTGGCCGTAGAAAGCCACGCTCAATTTCTGGTCCAGCATGTAGGAATCTCCTTGTTTTGGTGGGCTTATGATTGCTTATTTACGAGTATACGATATTTGTCGCGAGAGTCTCAGACGACAATGCCACTCAGGACGACGCGTACTCGCGCCTTTCACGGAGTAAGTAGCACGATTGCAGGGCTTTATAAGCAGTGCCTCATCAACTCGAATGAGCCGGTGAGCTATCTTTCGACCACAGCCTTCGATAGATTCCTGGGCCGGTCCACGTCCACGCCGTGTTCCAGCGCCATGAAATAAGCAAACAATTGCAAAGGGATTACTTCGGCGATGGGCAGCAGGTACTCGGTGGCCGGTTGCACCTCGACGCAATCGCTCACCAGATGGGGCACTTTCTTGTCGCCGGCATTGGCAAGGGCAATCACCCAGGCCCCCTGCCCCTTCAGGTCGCGCAGCAGTTGAAGCGTCGTTTCATAGCGCAAGACCGATCCCTCGAGGGCGCGGTCCACTGTGGCCATCACCACCAAGGGCAACTGGTCGCTGACCAGCGCATTGGGTCCGTGCTTCAGCTCGCCCGCAGGATAGCCCTCGGCGGGAACGTAGGAAGCTTCTTTCATCTTCAGGGCTCCCTCGCGGGCAATTGCGTAGTGAATTCCGCGTCCGAGAAAGAGGAAGGTCGAAGCGGATTTGTATTTGGCGGCCATCTCGGCCATCTGCTGCCGCCAGCCGTCGAGCTGCTCTTCAATGCTTGCAGGCAGCGCCATCAGCCGCTCAATGTTTGCCGAAATCTCCGGTCCGTCGGACCGTCCCAGCCGCCGCGCTTCATACAATCCAAGCAGAAACAGCGCCGCCAACTGGCAGGTAAAGCTCTTGGTGGCAGGAATCGCCTTTTCCACTCCAGCACCCAGTGGCATGGAGACGTCGGCCTCGTGCGCCATGGTGGAATCAGTAACGTTGGTAATGGCCAGCGTCTTTTCCCCGCGGCGGCGCGCCTCGCGCAGCACGGCCAGCGTGTCGGAGGTCTCGCCCGACTGCGAGAGCACCAGCACACTGGGATGGCGATGATCCTTGCTGCGGCGGGTGCTGTATTCGCTGGCATACTCCACGTCGACGGCCAGTCCGCACAGGTCTTCAAGCAAAATCTCCCCGGCCACACCGGCGTGCCGGCTTGAGCCCGAAGCCGCAATCAGAACCTCGCCCTCAGGGGTGGTCCATTTCGCCAGCTTGCTGGTTATCTCCGGCTTCAGCTTCTTGTCTGCGAAATAAAGCGCCACCGTGCGCCGTAACGCCTCAGGCTGCTCGTAAATCTCGCGCAACATCTCGTGTGCAAAGGTCTGCATTGTTTCTATCCCTATCCCATTGTCTCATCGGCGGAGACCGGGGCTTGATCGATCCTGTAACAATCAAAAAATCGAAATCCTTATCAACTCCATCGCGCCGCAGCACAACCTTCAAGGGTGGGCACCCGGCGACCGTTATCTGTCGCTCCTTTTGGGCTGCGGATCGGTGTACGACTCACAACTACTAGAAGCATCCACAGCGAGAAAATCTCTAACAGGAATAGCAAGCCTGGGTTGCTCCTCGATCTGATCAATGGCCGATGCGAGACGCCCCTGCGTCCAAGTGCCTCCTAACGGCGGATCTACAAAAGATACTCCATGCACATCTTCTTTGGATAAAACAAAGCTGGCTTTGTTTTGAATATTGAAAACTTGATGATCGCCGTCTCGTGTTAAAAAAATTGCAAAGACCAATCCGTTCGATCTGGTTGGAGAGGCAAAGTTTACCACGTAGAGAACCTTATCTCCTGGATAAGACTTCTCATCAAGAAAGTACCCGAAACTTAGAATTTTAGCTCTTGATGATGGGAGAAAACCCTTGACCACAAGACAGTGTCCAGCATGAACGACGAGCTGTCGCGGCTGCTCCTGTGGACAAGATGTTGAGGCATAGAAGGCTAGCAAAAACGCAATGAGGATCATCTTCTTCATGGCTAATCTATTGACCTCATCTATACTATGTGCACTCTTGCCTAGCTTTAGCCTCGCAAGCCGCCGCATACACTTTCAGCACGCTCTGGATATGATGGCGAATGATCGCAGTCGCAGAGTTCTCAATGGTGCCATCGCGGACAGCGACATACTCATCCGGCAGGTACTGGCTCAGCAGCGCCAGCGGAAGCGGGCTGCTCAGGTTGTGCAGCAGCTGGTCAACCTCCTGCTGGATGGGCGGCTGCGGCCAGTAGTAACGGCAGCGGTCGCTCAGGCTGTAGGCGCGTGCGAACTTCTGTTGCGCTTCGTCACCGTGGTAGTACGGCTTCCAGTTTGCCGGGTTGCGCAGCATCTCAGCCTCCAGCACCTCGCGCACTCGCGATGCGCCGTTCTTGTGCTCCGGCATCTCGTGCTCAATCATCTCTAGCGCAAAAACAGCTTCCCGGTAGGCGAAGGTCAGCCACGGTCCCACCTTCAGAATGGCGAAGTGATCGTTCACCAGGCGCGCCAGACTCAGCGGTGTCTGGTAATCGGTGGAGTGAGCCTCAAAGATCAGCTCCGGACTGGCCGGCAATCCCTTCACCAGGTGCTGGGCCTTCTTCGGGTCATATTCAAAGATTGAGGTATCGCCAAACTCCACTCCCGGCTGCACAACCATCCCGATCACGTTCTCCCACGCAGATTCGAGACCATGCGCCACGAAGGCCGCCTTGAATGCTTCCAACGACTCATTCAGATCCTTGAGCGTGGTGGGCAGCGGCGCTTCGCCTTCAGCCACTTCTCCGCCGGGCACCGGAACCTCCGTCCCAATCACATACAGCGGCCGGGGCGAGCCCTTGGGCAGCCCAGCAAAGCTCTCTTCCGCAACCTTGCACAACTCGGCGGTACGTTCGGCTATGGTTGCCACGGGCAGCACCGTGGGGTCACCTCCGCAGGCCATGCTCGCGTCCAGATGAAATTTTTGGTAGCCGGCCAGCACGCATTGCGCGGTAAGCTCGCGGGCGTTGGCCATGGCGGTCGCGGCAGGCTCTTTGCGCCAGTAATACGGCCCCATATGGTCCGATCCCAGCAGCACCCGCGATGCGGGAAGTCCCAACTTCTCCGCGGCTCCGCGAATCTCGGCGGCAAACATTGCGGGCGTGCTGCCCGTATATCCGCCAAACTGGTTCACCTGGCTGGATGTGGATTCCACGTGCAGCACCATTCCATCGGCCAGCGACTGGCGAATCGATGCATCGAGCACCGCCGGATGCGCCGAGCAAACGGCGTAAGTTCCGGCCGTCTTGCCCTGGCGGTTGCGCCGGACCACGTCGCGTAAGTACTTACTGGGTTGGGAGGGAACGGCCGGCTGAGAAGGGTAGGATTTCGTCGTCATATCGCATCATTATATGCGTTTGACGTTAAGTATCTTCACCCGCAAGCGAGCATGCCAATAGCAGGCAGCGCCAGCGAGAGCAACGAGCCATTCGAGCCCAGGTCTTACACTGCACCAAATTTACGTGGTCACAACAGCCACATTCGGCTGGGTGATCGACGGCCCACTCACAACAACCTGCGGACGCATGGAACGCAACCACCCCGCCGAAAGCCACGACTTCGGAATCCAGAATTCCGACCAGCCGCAATCCAGGCAAACCCGGACATCGGGAGAAGGCGTCATGGGTGGATGACTCAGCGTGCGGGGGCTATTCCGATATAACCGGATCTCCGCCGGGATAATGGATATTGAAGCAGACTCACACTTCGGGCAGACCATAAAAAATACCTCACAAACGTGCAGAGGAACTTCACAGTGCAACAAGAAATACAATCAACCGGGAAAATCTACTGTAACCTTGTTAACCACATTTCCACAATAAATTTTGTATTAACTAACTACATAGATTAAGCAATTTAAAGAATCGTTTTGATCCCATAAAAACATTTTTAATCTTTCTTGGTTTGTGAGCATAGCCTCTAGTTCAATTATTTCTGGCAGGTTTTGTCCTATATTTGCGTTATCGCACAAAGCTCTCAATCCACCCCTGGAGCAGCGCGGGGAAGCATCCGAGCACCACCACAGCGGCGGCGATCGCCACTAGCACAACCATCGTAACTGGATGAGCTTTAATAGGCGTATCGTCCGCTCCCTGCATCACGTACGCGCGCTTCAGCACCTGCAGATAGTAGTAAAGCGAGACTGCGCTCAGCGCCACCGCCAGAGCCACCAGCGCAAAGGGAATCGGACCTGCGGAGACCCCAAGCACAGCGGCAAAAAGATTGAACTTGGCCCAGAAGCCGACCAGCGGCGGAATGCCGGCGAGCGAAAGAAACAGCACCAGCAGGACGGCTGCCAATACCGGATTCCGCTTGTGCAGGCCGAGGAAGGCATCCATTTTGTCGGAGCCCGTGGCGCGCTCGACCACCCCCACCACGCCGAATGCGCCAATGGTGGTCAGGCCGTAGGTGAGGATGTAGTAGAGAACGGCGCGCTGGCAGTCAAAGACATGCGCAATGGCATCCGCCAAAACATCGATGCCAACCGCCTGCGACGCGCTTCCTTGAGCTCCGATGGAATGCGGTAAAAGGCACACGCCCAGCAGCATGTAACCGGCGTGAGCAATTGCCGAGTATGCCAGCAACCGACGGACACTGGACTGCGCCAGCGCGGCTAGGTTGCCGACAACCATTGAGGCCGCGGCAATTACGAGCATAACTTCAATCAGATGGGTTCTGGATGTGACACATTCCGTAATCAGGCGTTCAATCTCGTTTTCGGGAATTTGACGATTGATTACAATCATCAAATCTCCTCGAAAGATTGTCAGTAGCAACGCGAAACTCGCCGCCTTGGAAACTGACGCAATAAATGCCGCCGCCGGGGCGGGCGCGCCTTCATATGAATCCGGCGCCCACAGATGGAAAGGTACCGCTGCCACCTTGAATCCAAGCCCGGCGACAACAAGTATCCACGCCACATAAAACAGCGGACTCGGCCCCGACCAGAAAATCGCATGCTGAATCTCCACCAAATTGGTGCTGCCCGTCAGGCCATAGAAATAGCTGAATCCAAACAGCAGAAAAGCAGCCGACATTCCGCCGAACAGGTAATATTTGAGGGCTGCCTCTGCACTCTTACCGGAACCCTTCGCAAACGCGGTCAGAATATAGAGTCCCAGGCTCAGCAGTTCCAGTCCTACGAAGATCACCAACAGATCCTGCGCTGCGGCAATCAGCAAGCCGCCCGTAGCCGACATCAATAGAACGGCCACAAACTCGCTCACATGCCGGGTGAAATCAGCATCGATCAGCAGTAGCAGAGTCAGAGCCGTCAGCGCCAGTATGCCCACTTGCGCCACGGCTGTAAAACCGCCCGTCGTCAGCAGCAGTTCACCTGTGCTCTGGTAGTTCAGTCCTCCGATCCCTTGCTGCATCACCAGCCACAGCGCCGCTCCGCAACCGGCCACTCCCAGCAGGGCCGCCACGGCCAACCGCATCTTCAGCGTGGCTTTGCGCAAAAATCCGAGATCGACGACCAGCACGAGTAGCGCCGCCACTTCCAGCGCTGTCTCCGGCAGAGTCACGCGAAAGAGGTCTGCGTAGTTCATTGTCCCCCTCCCGCAAGCAGCGCCTTCACGGCCGGCTCAATCGTATCCAGCAGAATTCTCGGATAAAGGCCAACAGCAAGGCTCACCCCAACCAGCAGCGCTACACCGGTAACCTCCGGCCAGGTGATGGCGGCGAATGGGTGCGCCTGTTCCTGCTCCAGCGCATGCGCGGCCGGCAGGGCATCGCTGAAGAACGCCTTCTGCATCGCCCGCCACGTATAGGCCACGCCGACCACAATCCCCACGCCCGCTGCGGCTACCCACCACGGATTTACCTTCCACGCCCCCACGAGCACTTGCAGCTCAGCCACAAACCCTGAGAACCCCGGCAGCCCCATCGAAGCCATTCCGGCAATCACAAAGGCCCACGCGGCGAAGGGTAGGCGCTTCGAGAGGTGCATTGGTTCCAATTCCGCAAATTGGCGCGTGTGGGTGCGGTCGTAAACGATGCGCCCCACAATGGCGAAGAGCAGGCCGGCAATGATGCCGTGCGAGAACATCTGCATCACCGCGCCGGTTACGCCGATCTGGTTCAGCGTCATGAGCCCCAGCAACACAAAGCCCATATGGCTCACGCTCGAGTAGCCGATCACAAATTTGAAGTCGGTCTGCGCCAGCGCCACCAGCGCGCCATACATGATGCCTACCACCGCCAGCGCCCCAAAGACGTCACGCCAAGACCCGATGCCGATGATCGAAAATCCCCACGGATCAAGGCCGTGCGGAAATAGCCCCATTCCCACGCGCAGGCAACCGTAAGCGCCAAGCTTCATCACCACCCCGGCCAGCAGCATGGATGCGGCCGTCGGGGCGGCCACGTGGCCGGTGGGCGCCCAGGTATGAAACGGCCACATGCCGGCCAGAATGGCAAACCCCACGAACACCAGCGGGAAGCACCACATCTGGAAGCTCACGGGCAGCCCCGCGTGCGCCAGATCAATCAAGCTGGTCGAGTGGCTGCCTGCAGTCGCGTAAGCCGCCAGCAGGCCGATCAACACCATCGCCGAACCTACGAAGGAGTAGAGTGCCAGCTTCATGGCTGCATACTCACGGCGCGTGGAGCCCCAGATTGCGATCAGGAAATATTTGGGAATAATGGCGATTTCGTAGAAGACGAAGAGCAGGAAGAGATCGAAGCTGAGAAAAACCCCGTAGACTCCGCCGATCAGAGCCAGAAAGAAAGCAAAAAACTCATTCGTGCGCAGATCGATGTTCCAACTGAACAAAACCCCGGCCACGGCAGCGAGACCAGTTAGCAGCACCAGTACGCGGCTGATGCCATCAGCAGCCAACAGGAAGTGAATTCCCATCGACGGCACCCAGGGCAGATCGACAATCACCTCGCGGCCCTGGCCCATCCCGGCCACAAATCCCTGCACCGCCAGCGCCAGTCCGGCCACAGCCACTGCCAGCGCCAGCCAGCGCGCCAGAACCGGCCGCCCTTTGGGTGAGAGCGCCAGCACCAGCGCCCCGGCAAACGAGAGATAGATCGTCCACGCCAACATCTAAAATCTCCAGTGCGCCAGCAGGTATTGAACCGTTGGGTCCACGCTCGCCACAATCAACTGATAAGGAAGAATTCCGATTAACAGCATCAGACCAATCACCGGCGCCATTGCCAGCTTTTCGCCGTGGTGCAGGTCAGGGAAGCCCTCGCAATGCTTCGGCACAGGCCCCCAGAACACTTTCTGAATCACCGTCAAGATCACCGCTGCGGTTACCAAAAGCCCGAGGACAGAAACCGTCGCCGCAACCCACGCCAGCGGAAAGACTCCGCGGAAGATCAAAAACTCGCCGGGAAAACCATTCAGCCCCGGCAACCCCAGCGACGAGAAGAGCGCAATCCCCATCAGCCCCGCCAGCACCGGCGCAGGCTTGCGCAGTCCGCCAAAGTCGTCGATGCCACGATGCCCGCCGGTCCGCAACTGCAGCATCGCCACAAACCAGAACAGCGTAGCCGCCGTAATTCCGTGGTTGAACATTTGCAGGATCACGCCGTCGAGCGCCGCCGACTGGCTCGCCAGAGCCCCCGCGCCAGAAGCAGGAACCGCCAGCGCGAAGATGCCCAGCAGGCAATAGCCCAGGTGATTCACGCTCATATACGCAAACACGCGCTTCAGATCCTTCTGCGCCGCCGCCGCCCACGCTCCCATCACCACCGTGGCCACGGCCAGCACCAACAGCGGCGTACGCATCTCGGCAATTTGTACGCCGAAGAGCGGAATCGCAATCCGCAGCAGTCCATAGACGCCCATCTTTGACATTGCGCCCGTCAGCAGCATCGTTACTGGCGAAGGCGCTTCAGCGTAGGCAGCGGGCAGCCAGGTGTGGAAGGGAACCATCGGCACCTTCACGGCAAACCCGGCCAGCACTCCGATCGCCAGCCACAACGTCACCGGTCCCAGATGTGCCGTGATCATGTGCTCCAGCTCACCCGTCGAAGCGAGCAGCGTCAGATGCGGAAAATCCATGCTGCCCGTCGCAACAAACACCGCCAGAAACGCCACCAGCAGCGCCGCCGAGCCGGCCATCGTATAGATGAAAAATTGGGTCGCCGCCGGCCCTCGCCGCGCTCCGCCCCATAGCTTGATGAGGAAGAACGCAGGAATCAGGCTCAGCTCCCAAAACAGAAACCAGTGAAAGAAGTTCAGCGCGGTGAACGATCCGAAGAGTCCGGCTTCCAGCACCAGCACCAGCCCAAAGTAGAGCCCAGGCTGGTGATGCACGCGGTGCGCCGCATCCACCGACATCAGAGTGACGATTGCGGAAAGCACCAGCATCAGCGCGCCCAGCCCATCCACGCCCAGGTGGTACTCAATGCCCAGCGATGGCGCCCACGCATGCTGTTCGATGAATCCGTAGCCGCCGAAAAGAGCGAACTTGCTCCACTCGGCCCAAACAATCAGCGCCAGCGCCAGGCTGCATATCGTAGTCGCAAGCGCAACCGCCCGCGCATGCCTGCCGGAGCACAGCGCAATCGCTGCCCCAACGAGGGGCAGCACGGTCAACAGCGTCAGTATCGGGAATCCGCTCATGCCCGGCTGCTCCAGATCAAAATCGCCGCCAGCAACGCAACAGCCAGCGCCAGAATCTTCAGGTAAGTCTGCACGCGCCCAGTCTGCACCCGCGACAGCAAACCGCCGCCTGAGGCCAACTCTTCGCAGCCTTTGTCAAAGCCGCCGTCCACCCAGTTCAAATCGAGCAGCCGGTTAAACTGCGCCCATCCGCGGAAGACCCACGCAACCCCGGTGACGGCCCCGCCCCAAACCCGGCGGTCCAGCCAGTCCGCAACTCGCCCCCACCACGCATAGAATGCAATCACCGTCACGCCGTAGAGTTCATCCACATAGAGCCGGTCGCGCAGCCAGCCCCAGACCACAGGCGCGGCCTGCTCCAGAACATCCGGCTCCTCCGGCTTCGGCGACTGGCCGCCGTAAAGCATCAGGCCTAATCCGAGCCCCAGAAAAACTATCAGAGTTGAGATTCCCATCAACGCCAGCAGCCCCGGCTCAAGAAACCCGTGCAAGTTAAATACCACTGCGCGGCTTTCGAGGAACCCACTGAACCAAGGCCACGCCGGCGTTCCAATGAAACCTAGTCCCATAGCAAAACCCGCCAGAATCACCAGCGGCAGCGTCATCACCGCCGGGCTCTCGTCGGCAGGCTTGCTGCCCCGCCAGTAGCCAAAGAAAACGTAGGCCACTTGCCGAGTCATATAGAACGCGGTCAGCAGCGCGCCAAAGACTAGGAGGTACAACGGAGTTCTTGCTACAGACCAGTGCAGTGCTGCCTCTAAAATTCCATCCTTGCTCCAGAACCCTGAAAAGAACAGCGGAAACCCGCACAACGCCAGCATGCCCACCGCATAAGTCGCAAAGGTCAGCGGCATATCGGACCGCAGGCCCCCCATCTTCCGTATATCCTGCTCGCCGTGGCAGCCGTGAATCACGCTCCCTGCGCCCAGGAAGAGCAGCGACTTGAAGAACGCGTGCGTAATCAGATGGAACATTCCCACCGCTACGCCGCCCATCCCCAGGCCGGCCATCATGTATCCCAATTGCGAAATCGTCGAGTAGGCCAGGATGCGCTTGATGTCGTTCTGCGCCACGGCAATCAGCGCCGCGAAAACCGCCGTCGCAGCGCCCACCCAGGTCACCACCGTCAGCGCCGCCGTCGTTCCACCCGTAAGCGCTCCGGCCTGCATGAGCGGATAGACTCGCGCAATCAGGTAAACGCCCGCAGCCACCATGGTCGCCGCGTGAATCAGTGCGGAGACCGGCGTCGGCCCCTCCATCGCATCCGGCAGCCACACATGCAGCGGCAACTGACCGCTCTTGCCTGCCGCCCCGGCGAAAATCAGCAGTCCAATCGCACCCGCCGCAGTCAGTCCCAGCGCAGCCGGCTGCGCCAGCAATCCAGACAGCGCCCCAGCTTCCAGAGATCCAGCCCCGCCGTTATAAAACAGAAGCGTTCCCGTCTGTGCGAACAACCACACGATTCCCAGTAGAAAGAAAATATCGCCCACGCGCGTCGTGATGAATGCTTTTTTCGCCGCAGCCGCAGCCGCCGGCTTTTGATACCAGAACCCAATCAATAAGTAAGAAGTAAGTCCCACAATCTCCCAGCACATAAACAGGAGCAACAGCGAGTTAGCAATGACCACGCCCAGCATCGCTCCAGCAAACAAACTCATGAAGCAAAAGAAGCGTGTGAAGTTCTCATAGTGCTCCATATAGCCGACGGAATAGATGAAAATCAGCAACCCCACCAGGCTGACCATCACCAGCATTACTGCGGAAAGCGGATCGAGAACCCATCCCAGGTCTACGTGAACACTCCCGAACTGAATCCAGGTGAAGTTCACGGTCTCGCGCACCGCGGCGCCATGCGACCAACCAGCCAGCACGTGCCCAAACGCAACCAGTGAGAGCAGCAGCGAGAAACTCAGCGAGCCGATAGACAGAGTAGCGGAAATCTTACGGCGCGGCTGTTTGAGAAGCGCGATCACCCCGGAAGCCACCATCGGCAGGGCTGGAATCAGCCACAGCAACCCGGCGATGGGCGAAGCGGCCAACTGCGGAGTGAATGAAATTGTTTCTTGCATCAACCTCTCACCCTCTCATCCTGTTCATCGCGTCCAGGTCCGTGGTATGCGCGTGGCGATGGAGATGAATCACCAGCCCCAGTCCCACTGCAGCTTCCGCCGCCGCCACGGCGATGGAAAAAATCGCAAACATCATTCCCGTCAGCGCCTCAGGATGCGGCCCGTAACGCCAGAACGCAATCAGATTCAGATTGGCCGCGTTCAGCATCAGTTCAATGCCGATCAGAACCAGGATCGCGTTGCGCCGCGTCAGCGCACCGGCCAGGCCGATCGAAAACAGCAGCGCGGCCACCAGGAGAAATCCCGCCAGCGGGGTCATTTGGCCCTCTCTTTCTCGTGCATGGCGATTATCACCGCGCCAATCAGCGCCGCCGTCAGCAGCAGCGCCACAATCTCAAGCGGTAGCACGTAGCGGCTCATCAGCGCATTGCCAATATCGAGCACCGTCACCGACGGAGTCGCTGCCGGCCCGCGCGGCACAGCAGCTACGCTATGAATGACCGCCCAGCCCAGCATGGCAAAAACCGCCGCCGCAATCACCAGACCGGCAAACGAGTGCCTGCTGTAAACACTGCCTTTGGGAGTCTCCGATCCCTTGGTCAGCAGAATCGCAAAGACCACCAGAATCGCCACCGCGCCGATATAAACCAGAATCTGCGCAAACCCTGCAAACTGCGCATCCAGATCAAGAAACAGCAGCGCCTGCCCGGCGAAGGCAACCGTCAGCGCCAGCGCGCAGTGCACTGTGTTCTTCAACAGCACCGCCGCCAGCCCGCCGGCCAGCGTCAGCGCCGCAATCAGATAAAACGCAATGCTCATCGGCAATCACTCCGCATACCGGTATCTCCTAGGCCCAAAATGCCCCCGCCGCATCCCCGACCAGCCCATCCCCACGTAGGCCATCAGTAAAACGGCCGAGCACACCACCCACCGCTCCCATCCGTCGCCGAGAAATCTCCACGCCGCGGCTACCAGCAGATTCAGCAGTGTTAGTGGCAGCACAAACTTCCAGGCAAAGTTCATCAGTTGGTCCTGGCGCAGCCGCGGCAGAGTTCCGCGCAGCCAGATGAACACAAAAATCGAGAGCATTAGCTTTGAGAAAAACCATATCCACGACGGAACCCAACCCAAAACCTGAAGCGGCGCCGACCATCCGCCCAGAAACAGCGTCGTCCCCAGCCCGGAGATGGAAAGCATGGCCAGATACTCGCCCAGAAAAAACAGCGCAAATTTGAAGCCCGAATACTCCGTATGGTAACCCGCCACCAGCTCCGACTCACCTTCCGGCAGATCGAAGGGCGAGCGGTTGGTCTCCGCCGTAGCCGCGATGGCATACATGAGAAAACCCGCCAGTCCCCACGGCGTAAAAATGTACCAGTGCGGCAATCCCCACGTGTAATGGTTCTGCGCCGCCACAATCTTCGTCAGCGAGAGCGAGCCGGTAATCATTACCACGGCTACGCTTGACATCAGCAGCGGCACCTCGTAGCTGATCATCTGCGCCACTGCTCGCATAGCCCCGAGCAACGAATACTTGTTGCGGCTCGACCACCCCGCCATGAAGACCGACAGCTCCGTTGAAGCCCCGATGGCGAAGAAGAACAGGAGGCCTGCGTCCACATCCACCAGAACCATGTTGCGCCCCATGGGCAGCACAGCAAAGCCCATGAAGACGGCCACCACCAGCAGCAGCGGAGCCAGAAAATGCACCGCCGCATCCGCGCTCAGCGGAACAATATCTTCCTTGGTAAGCGACTTGATTCCATCGGCCACCGGTTGCAAAATTCCCAGCCAGCCCACGCGGTTGGGCCCAATGCGATTCTGTATGCGCGCCAGCCCCTTGCGCTCGAAGACCGTAGTCAACGCAAACAGCGCGGGAAACAAGCAGATGATGGTTACCACGCTAAGCACCACACCGGCCGCTGGGCGCCACGCGCCAGGCAGAAAACCCACCAGCCACTGCTCGAGCAGAACGAAGATCTGGTCCAGTCTTTCCGTCATCGGCTAGTCCCCGTCTCCAGCCGGCCGCGCCGGTATCTCCGCGCCCTTCACGGCCGATGCAATGGCCGCCGTGGTCGTCTTTATTTCAGCCTTGGCCTTGCCCTCCGCCAGCCGGGCATCCACAGCCGTAGCCTCCGTTGGATGTATGCGGTGGTAATACTCGTCCGACTTGGCCAACCGCTCACGGTCGAAGAGCAATCCGCCGAAGCGGTCCGTCGTGCTCAGCTCAAACTCGGTATCCATCTTGATAGCTTCAAACGGGCAAACCTCCACGCAAATCTGGCAGCTCATGCAAACGGAGATATCGATATCGAAGCGGGCCGGATAAAACTGCGGTTTCCCCACATAATCCGGCTTCTTGTCCGTGCTCTTCACGATATAAATGCATTTCGGCGGGCACTCTTTCTCGCAGATCTGGCAAGCCACGCAGCGCATCCCGGCCTGCCAGTCGCCACCGTCGTATACGAGGAAGGGAAAATCGCGCGTCGCCTCGATGGGCGCAATCCGCTGCTCCGGATATTGCACCGTCGTCAGCCGCTCTTTGGAGACGAAGCTGCCTACAAAATTCCGTGCCGTCTCTGCTAGTCCCTTCAGTAATCCTTCGCCCAGCAACGAGTCCCCCTATTCCCTATCTATCCACTTCTCCCAGCACAATATCCACGCTGCCAAAAATCAGGACCACATCGGCCACGTTCTGTCCCAGTGACATATCTTCAAGAATCGTCAGGTTGATCAAGCTCGGCGGGCGCACGCGATAGCGATAGGGATTAGGCCCTCCGTCGCTGATCAAATAGAAACCAAGCTCTCCCTTGGGCGCTTCAATCCGTCCGTAGGCCTCGCCCGGCTTGGGACGAAAGCCGCGAATCTTCGCTTTGGAATCCATCACCGTGCCAGTGGGAATCTCCTTCAATGCCTGCTCCAGAATTTTGATTGACTCCCGAATCTCCAGCAGCCGGATCATGAAGCGGTCGTAAACGTCCCAATGCTCGCCCAGAGGCACGCGGAACGGGAACCGGTTATAAATCCCGTACCCATCTACCTTGCGAATGTCGTAGTTCACGCCCGAGGCCCGCAGCATCGGCCCGGTCACTCCGGCATTCACCGCCAGCTCCGGCTTCAGAATCCCGATTCCCTGGCAGCGCGCCATCAAAATCTCGTTGCCTGTGAGCAGCCGTTCGAACTCATCGACAAATTGCGGCAGCCCTGCAACCACCTTTCGCGTATCTTCCAGCCACGCAGGCGACGCATCCACGCGGCAGCCTCCGAAGCGCATATAGTTGCACATCATGCGCGCACCGGTCAGTGCCTCAAAGAGGTCCAGAACATTTTCCCGCGCTTTGAAGGCATACATCAGCGGCGTGCCGCTGGCTCCCATCTCCTGAATCAGAAACCCGATCGACGAAGCGTGATTCACAATCCGCGTCAGCTCGCCCAGAATCACGCGCAGGTACTCGGCGCGTTCGGGAACCGCCTGGCCGGTGAGCTCCTCGACCGCCAGCGCATAGGCCCAGTTGTTGGTCAATGAGCAGATATAGTCCAGCCGGTCGGTGAAGGGCATCGAGCCCAGGTAGCTCATCCCCTCGGCCAGCTTCTCGTGGTTGCGGTGCAGGTAGCCGAAGACCGGCTTCAGCCGGATCACCCGTTCCCCATCCAGCGACACATCCATGCGGAAGACTCCGTGCGTCGATGGGTGATGCGGCCCCATGGCCACTTCAAGCAGTTCCCCATCGCCGTCCGGTTTCATCGCCAGCGGGCGGTTCCAACCCTCCGGCTTGTTCTTCTCTTGAATGAATGCGCCCAAAGTCATTTCCCGGCTGACCCGCCTTCCTGGTTTGCTTCCGCGGCCCGATGCGCCGCCGCCCTGGCCAGCACTTCGTCGTGCGCCGTTGGTTCATATTCAAAGTCGTCCGGATCAATGTAATCCCGCCGCATGGGGTGATCCTTGAACCCGTCCCACATCAGCAGCCGCCGCAGATCAGGATGCCCTTTGAACACGATCCCGAAGAGATCAAAGATCTCGCGCTCCTGAAATTCCGCCGACCGCCAAATAGAAGTTAGCGACGGCAGCTCCACCTGGTCGGTTCGATTCACAGTTTTCATGCGAATCACCACAGGCCCGTGCTTCTTAGCCACCGAATACAAGTGATAGACCGCCTCAAGACAGCCCGGTTCCACGCGCTTGCGCGTCTCTTCCACTATTTCTTCGGTGGTTTGCTCCACGCCTTCCAAGGTCTTTGTCACCGGCCGCGTCACTTTTACTTTTTCGGTAACTTCCTTATCCGGCCAGTCCACGCCGGTCGCATTGGAAAGGAAATCGAGCGCCAGCTCCTCATCGTCACGCAGAAACTTCGCCACCGCGACCGCATGCCTCGGATCAAGACGCAGCGAGTGCTGTCCGCTCGGGCTGGGGTTGGGTACAATCTCCACCCCAGAGCCCGGCAGGGCCGCATCGATCATCATCTTGATTCCCTCTACCGTCATCATTTCCGAGTCCCTAGTCCCTAGTCCCTGGTCCCTTAGTCCCTGTACTTATCACCACCGGCACCGGCCAAACCCCCATGTTCGACGAAGGCTCAAGATCGTGCTCTCCAAACTCTGGCACGGGAAACTCACCCTGAGCCTTCGCATCCAGGAATCGCGGCCGGCCCTCTCCGGTCAATGGCTGCGCATCGATTTTCTTCTGCAAAGTCATGAATGCCTGGAGCAGAGCTTCAGGCCGCGGCGGGCAACCGGGAATATGCACATCCACAGGAATATAGCGGTCGATCCCCTTCAGCACGTTATACCCCTGCTTGAACGGCCCTCCGGAGATTGCGCAAGCCCCCATCGCAATCACATACTTCGGCTCCGCCATCTGGTTGTAGAGCCGAACCACCTGGGGCGCCATCTTTTTGGTCACCGTCCCAGAGATGATCATCAGGTCAGCCTGCCGAGGCGAAGGCCTGAAGACCTCTGCCCCGAAGCGCGCCATATCGTACCGCGCCATGGTGGTCGCAATCATCTCAATTGCGCAGCATGCCAACCCGAACTGCATCGGCCAAATCGAGCTCCGCCGTCCCCAGTTGTAGAGTTCCTCGATGGTGGTAACGAAGACTCCCTGCTTGCCGAGTTCGATCTTCAGTCCTTCTTCAACCATGGTCGCTTCGCTCCATTACAGTGAACAGTGCACAGTGAACAGATTCACATCGTTAATACCATCCGTTTTGGAACTGTGCACCGTTCACTGACCACTGTTTTCATATCCACGTCAGCACGCCCTTGGCCCAGGCCCATGCCAGCCCCTCAATCAGCATCAGCACAAAGACGAGCATGGCCAGGCAAGCCGCGACACCGAGCCCGGTAAACGCCACCGCAAACGGCAGCAGGAACACCGCTTCCACGTCAAATATCAGAAAAATAATGGCATAGAGGTAGTATGCCGAGCGGAACTGCATCCACGCGTCGCCTTTTGAAACCAGCCCGCATTCGTAAATCGCGTTCTTCACCGCATTCGGCTTGGGGGGCGAGAAGGCCTTTCCCCACATCCAGGCCAGGGCCAGCGGGGCCAGCCCAAAGCCCATTGCCGCCACGAACAGAACTGTTAATGAGAAATAAGGATTTGAGGCCATCTTGGGAAAGTGATCCTTCTCAATAAAACTATCAGTTCAGGGTCATTTCTGGCGAAGAAGGTGCCGCTGTGCCTGCGTCAACCGGCTTCATTTTTTCCATGCTCATCCCACGCCGTGAACAGCGGGAAAAACTCAAGCAAGCATGGGAATCCGCCAACCCGGACCACCCGCATCGAAGCGAGCTCTCTATTCCAGCACAGAGGACGTTCTTCCCGGTCCTACAATCCCGTACTTCAGGTCCAGAAAGTCCTGCAACCCTTCCGGCAGCAAGGCCGCCAGTTCCTGCCAGGTCAGCACTTTACACCGCACACGCATCTCCGCGCTTTTTACAGCCGCCATCACCCGAAACCACGCCTCCCGCAAATCCGGCCTGCGGTCGTCGTGAATTACGCAAAAGCTGCACCCCTCCGAATAAGCAGCCAGCACATTGCGAATCAACTGGTAGCCCGCATAAGCGGATTCGCTCTTCGATGGAGACGCCACCGGCGCGGAGGATCGAGAGTTAAACGCCAGCAAAAGCCCGGCCTGATCAGCGAGATCCTCCTCTTCCTGCGAATAATCCTCCGGAAACTCCGTCGCCTCTTTCCGCCTCTCCGTCCTCAACTCCACTTTCGGCAAGAGCTCTCGCTCAAAAACTGCATCGAAGTCCCGGTATCTCTCCACCACCGCCGCAGCCCGCGTTTGAAAATCCCCTTCGGTCAGCTTGGCCTCCACCAGCAGTCCGCCCAAACGCATATCCACTTCGGTGCGATCAAGTAGTCCACTGGACAGAGGCACCCGCGCCTTCCACCCGAATACTGGCGCATCCTCCGCATCCACTCCGAGCGTCCGCCGCACCCGAGGAGACTCAACGACCCCTGGGGTACAAAACACATTCATCAATAGCGCGTCCGAGCTCATCGACGAATCGAGCTCCCGCCACTTTCGCTCCGCCTTGGGTAACGCCCGCTTTTGCCCGTGAATCTTGTTGAAGCGCCGCACCCAGTCCGGCCGCCCCGCAATTGCCGCATATGCCGCATCGAAAAAGTTTCCGTGCCGCTCAATTTTGGCCACGGTTCCCACAGACGGGTCTTCGCTTGCGGGTTGGTAAGGTTTGTACACAATTACCGGCAGGTTGCCATAGCTTTCCACGTGCGCCCGTCCCCTGGCCCACAGCCGATTCCGCAGCCCCAATTCCCGCCGCAGTTCGCTTGCGTACAAGCTTGCTCTTGCGGTCGCCATCACGTCACAATCGGCGCTTCCACCACGCCTGCCATTCCAAATATCCTTCGGTAGCGCTCCACTTCGGCGGCGTCGCCCAGCGCCTTCGAGTAATTGTCTGAAAGCTTCACCGCTGGCTTGCCCTCCACATCGGAGAGCTTGCACACCAGGCTCACCGGGTCGAATCCCTCATCTCCCAGCGGATTGCAGTTGCGAAAGTCGTTGGTCAAAAACGTACCCCAGCCCCCGCTGAAGCGAATCCGCCGCCCCGGCTTCCATTTGCGCCCATCCGCGAAGTCGCTCGCCCGCTCGAAATCCCCGGGAGTCGCACCGTTCAGCAACGTCCCGCCAAAGTAGGCATGAAGGCCGAGAATCTCCTGGACGTCGAGCGCGTCGGACGCGATAAGCCGCTTCTGGCGCGGGTCGCGCCCCCGCTGCTCCAGCCAGGCAATATATTCGTCACCGGCCACGTAAGGGTCCTTGCTGTCGATGCGCTGGCCGGTCCACTCCGCCACCCACTCCGGCGCATGCTCAAGGAACTGCGTGGTCCCAAAGGTATCCGGAAGCAAAATCAGCAACTCGCCCTGGTAGGTCTGCTGCCATAACTCGAGAAGGCGGTATTGCGCAGAACGCAATTCCTCTTCGCTCGAGGCCATCGCCGCTAGTGCCATCGGCAACTCGTGCCCATTGGTGCCGATTGCTTCAAGATCGTGCTTATAGGCGAGGTAAGTATTAGAGCTGCCAATAAAGCTCGTACCCAGCACATCGCTCATGGCCTTCACCACATACTCGTGCCACAGAAAGCTGTGCCTGCGCCGCGTGCCAAAGTCGCTTACGTTCAGCCTGGGAACCCCTCGCAGACGATCCATTTTTTCCCACAGCCTGGTCTTGGCCCGCGCATACAAAATATCCAACTCGAACTCGCTCAGCCGCTTCAAACTGGCGCGCGTCTTCAACTCGTCGATCGCCGAAAGCGCATAAATCTCCCACATGGTCGTTTCAGCCCAAAGACCGTTGAAGCTGAGCGAAATCTGACCATCCCGAACCGAAAGCTCGTAATCGGAGAGCCGGAAGTCCCGCTCCAGCCACTCCAGAAACGCCGGCTCAAACATGCCGCGCTTTCCATAAAACGTATTGCCCGCCAGCCAGATCAACTCGGACTTATGAAAGCGCAGGTTTCTGGTCGCCTCCAGTTGTTCCCGCAACTGAACCACGTTGACGATCTCTGCAAGCCGCACTGAAGCGGTGCGATTGATCAGCGAAAACGATGCGTGGACGGTGGGAAAGCGCTTCCAGATAAACTGCAGCATCAGAAGCTTATAAAAATCCGTATCGAGCAGCGAACGCGTAATCGGATCGAGTTCCCAGTTATGATCGTGCGCGCGCCTGGCCAGGTTAACAATCACAATAATCCAACTCTAATTGATTGCTAACCTTCTGTGTGCAAACTCAGCAAGCTGCTAACTTGCCGCCTCACTCTCAATAGTCGCCGCAATCCGATCCCGCACCTCTTGGGGCACCGCAGGCATTGCCCCCACCTGCGAAGCCACCCACGCGCCCCATCGATTGCCAGCCTCGTTTAACGCGGCTAGGTCCGCCCCGCGCAACAGGTAATGCGTCATCGCAGCCGTAAATGCATCGCCCGAGCCGATCGTATCGGCCACCTTCACTTTGATCCCAGGATGCGCATGCCACTCCTCCCGCGTTACCAGCAGGCTCCCGTAGGCTCCACGCGTCACGGCCACCATTCCCAGCGACGGAAACTCGCCCAGCAGCCGTTCCGCATCCAGGCGCAGAACCTCCTCAGCCGTTCCTTCGCTGACCGGCATCCCCATCAACCCCAGCACCAGCGGCACCTCGAAGTCGTTCATCTTGACCACCGTGGCTAGCTCCAGCGATTCCTGAATCACTTCGCCGGAGTAAAACGGTGGCCGCAGATTCACGTCGAAGACTCGAATGCAAGCCGACGAACTCTGCGCCACGAGCGTCTGGATCGTCTGCCGCGACTCCAGGCATCGCTGCGCCAGCGACCCAAAGCAAAGCGCGTCCGCCCGCTCGGCCAGTTGCACCCACTCGTCCGTAAGCTCTAGAAAATCCCACGCCGAAGGCTGATGAATGGTAAAGCGCGGCTGCCCGCCCTCAAGGTAGACCGTTACCCGTCCCGTTTCGTGAGCGGGGTCCACCTGCAGCAGGCTCGCATCCACCGGCAACGGGTCCAGCCTGTCCACAGCAGTCCGCCCCGGATCGTCGCGCCCGATGCGGCTCAGTAGAACAGCATGACTGCCCAGTTGCCCCGCCATCACGGCGAAGTTCGCCGGTGCACCGCCCAGCCGCGGCCCCTCCGGCAACACATCCCACAACAGCTCGCCCAATCCCAATACCAGACGCGGTTCTTTCATGGTCGTGCTCCGGCAGCCGCCAGTATGCTCATCGGCCCAACTCACCGGAGATTGAGGCCACGGCTGCCCAGCAAACAGCTTTCTCCCTCGAAGCCTCGTTCGTCAACACATTCCGTATGAAAATTGTGCAACGCTCACCGGTGACTTCGCGGATCATCGGAATGCCAGCCCTCTAAGTCCCTAGTCCCTATTCCCTGCTTTTCAAGCCATCGCCAAACCGAGCAATCTTCCCAATTCGATGAAGCATACTCCCCGTCCGGCTGGTTGGCCAGAATCCGGTGATCCGCAATCGCGTCTGTCCGCGACCGGTTTACCTGGCCCTGAAACAGCCTTGTAAACCCGGCCTGCCGCTCCAGCACCTTCTCCTGCTCGTTGTTCGCATACAAGATATCCAGTTGCCCCGGCTTTCCGGCGAACCGCGTAGCCAGCGACCCCAGCAGCATCCGCATCACCCGGGCATTGAAAGGGTTGAAGAGAAAGGCCACGCAAGGCCCAGCCGGAAACTCAAATTCCACCGCATCCCGGCAAACCACGCGCATCGGCGCCAGAGCCTTTTTCGACTTCCGCCAAAGCGCCGCATTTTTCCGCGCAATCCGCGCCAGCGTGGGATTCAGCTCCACACCCACCACCGAGCGGAACCGATACTCTGAGGCCAGCAGCATCGCCCGCCCCATTCCCGCGCCCAGATCCACAAACGTAAATTCGTCGATGGGCGCGATCGGCCGGTTCCTCCGCCAGAGCACAAGGAGCCCCTGTATCACCGACGGCGCAACCCCGAAGTAGGCCGTGCTATTTCGGTCATTCCGGTGCCCACTTTTCAGATTCCGCCCTGCAATCAACCCACTCGTCCTGGTTCCAAACTCCAGGTCGAAGGGATGCCGAGTAAACCCATCGCTAACTTTGAGCCCCGGCAACAGCCGCCCGCGTTTTGCCGCCTTCACCGTAGTTTTCTGTTCCTCTCTCTCATCTTTCACGGTTTGAACCTTAGCACATTCCAGCTGGCCGCTTAAACTGCCCGGAAGCCGGGATGCGGAATATGATGGACCATATGAAAATCACAGCGCAATCCTGCCCGTTCGCGGCCCTTGCCTTGGTCATCGTACTGTTCGCCGCCTGCCAGCCGGCTTTCTCTCAAGCCCCGGCACTTGCCCAGCCGGGACTGGCGCCAACGCCGCCGATGGGATGGGCAAGCTGGAACCGCTTCTTCTGCGACTACAACGATCAGAATATCCGCGATCAGGCAGACGCGCTGGTCTCAAGCGGGATGCGCGATCTTGGTTACCGCTATGTGCTGATTCAGGAGTGCCTCACTCTGGGACGCAACACGGACGGCTCGCTGATTGTGGACCCCAAGCGGTTTCCGCAGGGGATGAAAGCGCTGGTCGATTATGTTCACTCGCGCGGCCTGAAGGCCGGCACCTATACCGATATCGGCGTCAATACCTGCGCCGGGAAGCCCTATCAGGGCAGCTATCAATACGAAGATCAGGATGCCGCAACCTTTGCCGCTTGGGGCATGGATTTTATTGAGATGGATTACTGCAACCGTCCCACGGGTGTGACCGGCCGTTCAGTTTATGAACGCATGGCCGCGGCAATCCGGAAAACCGGCCGTCCGATGATTTTCTACATCTGTTCTCAGGGCAGCGAGAGGCCGTGGACCTGGGCGCAGGACAAAGCTCAGTTATGGAGGACAGATGACGATATCAGTGGGGTGAAAAACCACGTGGATTGGGCCAGCGTGGTGAAGAATTTCGAGTCGAATGCAGCCCACGCGGCCTTCAACGCTCCCAACAGCTGGAACGACCCCGACATGATCGAGGTGGGCAACCAGGGAATGACCCCCGAGGAAGCGCAGAGCCATTTTTCCATGTGGGTGATCTCCGCCGCGCCGCTGTGGGCCGGCAACGACCTCGCCACGATGAATGAAGCGGATCGCGCCATCTATACCAATACCGAAGCCATCGCCATCGATCAGGACCCGCTGGGCGCTGGAGCTGAGAAGGTGAAGGAATACGGCCATGGTATTGAAGTGTGGATGAAGCCGCTGGGCAGCATCGGCAGCGGCGTGGATGCCGTGATGCTGCTCAATCTGAATGCCGAGCCTGCGGATGCCTCCGTTCAATGGAGCGATTTGGGGCTGAGCGGCAAAGTGGCCGTGCGTGATTTATGGGCGCACAAGGATCTGGGTACATTTCCGAGCAGTTATACGACGCGCCTTCCCGCCCACGGTTCTGTTTTGTTAAAGGTCAGCGGAGAATATGACTGGACGCGCGGAGCAACTTACGAAGCCGAATGGCCGGGGAATATTCGTGGAGGGAACGTGGACCTGATTGTTTGCCCCGATTGCAGCCGAGGCTATGCGGTTTCATTGCACGGCTTCGACCCTGGCTACACAGTCAGCACTCTGGCATTTACACACGTTGGCGTTCCGCAATCCGGCAAGTATTGGATAACTCTCGATTACGTCAACAGCATTTATGAAGACAAGACCTTACAAATGCGGGTAAACGAAAGTCACTTCGTGGATTTCAAACTGCCGAGGTCCGGTTATGGGTTCGCGAGGATTCAATTGGATCTGAACAAAGGCGATAACTCCATCGAGTTCCGGTATGCAGGAAATGGCAGCGTTGATATCGACCGGCTCGCCGTGAGTCAGTAAGCCGAATTTTCACGCTAGCTGGAATAATCCGCATTGATGTGGATGTACTCGACTGTAAGGTCTGTGGTCCAGAAGACGCACGAGCCCGAGCCTTGGTGGAGCTGGATGGAGATGGAAAACTCGCGCTGCGCAATATAGTCGTGCGCAGCGGCCTCGTCGAACTCCACGGCGCGCCCTCCATTGCGGCAGATAGGTAGCTTGCCAAAGCTGATGTCGATGCGGTCTGGATCGACCTGAGCGCCTGAGTAGCCTACGGCTGCGATGAGCCGTCCCCAGTTGGGATCGCTCCCGGCCCACGCCGTCTTGACCAACGGCGAGTGGGCAATGGCCTTCGCTACCGTGAACGCATCGGAGTCGGTAGCCGCTCCTTCAATGTGCAACTCCACTACATGACTGATCCCTTCGCCGTCGGAGACGATCTGCCGGGCCAGCGAAGTGCAGACCCGGGTCAGCGCCGCGGCAAATTCGGCATTTTCAGCGCCTACGACCGCACCGCTGGCACCGGAAGCCATCAGCAGCACAGTGTCGTTGGTGGAAGTATCGCCGTCCACGGAGATGCGGTTGAAGCTGACTTCAACCGCCTTGCGCAGGTAGCTATCGAGAATGGATGGCTCGACAGCGGCATCGGTGAGCACGTAGACCAGCATGGTGGCGTGGGGAACGAGCTGAGGAAAAATCATCCCTGCGCCCTTGCCAAACGCGACAATGCGAACTTCTTTTCCGCCGATCGCAATGCGCGCAAAGGCGATTTTCTCTACCGTATCGGTGGTGAGAATGGCCTGCGCTGCCTGGTGAAAATGATCGGAATCAGCGTCGATGGTTTCGGCCAGGCCGGGAAGCACCGCAACAATCTTTTCCGCCGGCAGCGGAACGCCGATGATGCCGGTAGAAGAAGGAAAAACCTGTTCCGGTGGGCAACCAAAAATCTCTGCGGCGGCGGAGCAAGTAGCGCGTGCTGCTTCGAGCCCGGCCTGGCCCGCAGCGCAGTTGGCGTTGCCGGCATTGATGGCGGCCACGCGAACCTTGCCCTCAGTGGCGCTCAGGTGCTCCTTGTCCACAATCAAAGGCGCCGCGGTGACGCGGTTGGCGGTGAAGACGGCGGCGGCGCTGGCCGGGGCATCAGCCACGATAAGGGCGAAGTCGTTGCGGCCGCTCTTCTTGAGCCCTGCTTTTGCGGCGCCAAAACGAAAGCCGAGAGGAAGGGAAAACATTGAGGGGTTTGACATATCTCTTAGCCCTAATCTAGCAGGTGCGAAGGGCTGATTGGCCAGCCAATCTATTGCAGCCGATTTCCGCAGTTGCACAGTAGAATGAAAAGACTATGGATATACCTTATAAACCCGGGGAGTTGAAAAAAACGATGACGCCGAATGATCCGGAATTCTACAAAGAGCTGCTGGACCACATGAGCGATGGCGTGTACTTTGTGGATCGGGAACGACGAATATCGTATTGGAACGAAGGGGCCTATCGGCTGACCGGATACAAGTCAGAGGAATTGCTGGGCAGATGCTGCCAGGACGATATCCTATGCCACGTTGACCTCGCCGGACACAGATTGTGCAAGGAGGGGTGCCCGTTAACAGCCACCATTGCCGAAGGGGACCCGCACGAAGCAAATGTATTTCTGCGGCACAAGCAGGGGCGGCGCGTTCCTGTGCTGGTGCGCGTGCAGCCGATTCGGGATGCCGACGGCGCTGTCATCGGGGCGATCGAGATATTCAGTGACGACTCAGCCCAGCACGACGTGCGGCGCAAGGCGGACGCTTTGAATCGGCTGGCGTTTCTCGACCATCTGACGCAACTGCCGAATCGCCGTTATATGGAGATGTTGGCTAATACAGCGTTCAGCGAATACCAGGTGCATAAGGATCCGTATGGCGTGATCATGTTCGATCTGGACGGGTTCAAGGGAATCAACGATGTCTTCGGCCATTCCTGCGGCGATCGCGCCCTGGTGGAAGCGGCGAAAACTCTGACCGGATCGCTGCGTCCAACCGACGCAGTGGGGCGCTGGGGCGGCGACGAATTTCTGGCCATTGTTCGCAATGTGAACCGCGACAATCTGAAAACTTTGGCGGAACGGTGCGCCGTGATGGTAATGGAGACGTCGTGTTCAAGCAATGATGAGAAGCGCATCTCCCTGTCGATCTCCGTGGGAGCCGCGCTGATGCAACCTGGCGAGACTGCCGAAGGGCTGATTCAAAGGGCGGATAAGCTGATGTACCAGAGCAAGGCGAGTGGCCGGGGGCGCGCCACGACCGAGTAGTTTCAAACGAACCTCTCGCGCGTTTTGTTCAGATAAGCTGGAAATTGCAAAGAGCGCAATGGAAAGCAAGCCTTCAGGCCGGATGGAAATAAACGAAAACAACCAAGCGGATTTCCTTGAGCTGCGCGCGGTGAATGTGGCGCGCGGCGATCGGGTGGTGCTGCATGACGTGAACCTGCACATTCGCGCTGGGGAGCACGTGGCCATTCTGGGGCCGAATGGATGCGGCAAGTCGACGCTGATCCTGGCCATGACCTGCCAGATTTATCCCATTGTGAGGCCAAAGATGGTGGTGCGCATCTTCGGGCGCGAACGTTGGGACCTGACCGAGTTGCGCAAGCACTTCGGAGTAGTCGGCGCGGAGCTGCCGGGAGAGCGGACCGCCGTAACCACGGGCCTCGATGCGGTGATTGCGGGCTTCTTTTCGGCCTCTACGCTGTGGCCCAATCTCCACGTGACGGCGGAGATGCGTGAGCGCGCTATCGAAGCTCTTGATCGAATGGAAGCTCGGGATCTCGCCCGGCGCTTGGTGGGCGAAATGTCGGCTGGTGAAAGGCGCCGTATTCTCATTGCGCGGGCTCTGGTGCATCGTCCCAGGCAACTGCTGCTCGACGAGCCTTCCAACGCGCTCGATCTCGTGGCGCAACGGGAACTCCGCGAAACTCTCCGCAATCTAGCGCGGGAGGGAACCGGGCTGGTGCTGGTAACTCACCACCTTGGCGATATTCTCCCGGAGATCGAGCGGGTGATCCTGATGCGCGGCGGCCGGATCGTAGGCGACGGCCCGCGGGAAGAGCTGCTGACCGAAGCCCGGCTCAGCGAACTTTTCCGCACGCCGGTTCGCATAAGTCGCGATGAAGAGTGGCTGCATAGCTGGTGAGACAACAGGGAATATGGATTATGGAATAGGGAATAGGGAATAGGGAATAGGGAATAGGGAATAGGGAATAGCTAATGCTTCGTAGGAGCGATTTGCGTCAGGGCACGACTTCAGTCGTGCCGCATATAGCAGCAAAAGTGGTGAGGGCTTCAGCCCTTGAGGGCGATTAACATTCCAACTTACTCATATCGCCAAACGCTCCACTTGACGCGCCGCCACCGGCAGGTTAATTTAGCGGTACACGGGAAAGGAGGTTGATCCAGCTGATGAAGAGTGATTATTCCAGTAGTTTGTTACGTGAGGTGACTGAGGCCTGAGGCCCTTGCGCCCCAGCCCCAGATAAGACCCGGCCGAGGGTAGTTCCGCCAACGGCTCTGGCACTCGCGAAAGCGCGAAGGCCTCCAGTCCAATCCCAACAGTTAACCGATAACAGAACCCCGCATTTACTGCGGGGTTCTGTTATGCTCTAAATCTTTTATGTTCAATATGCTCTTCGGTTTCCAAGTCCACCGGCGGCACAGTAAACATACGGCTCTGAATCCTTCCCGAAACACCGTCCTGTCGTGGCCGAAGTCCAGGCGCGAATCTCGCGGCACAAAAGTTGAGAGTGTTCAAGATTGCACAGACCGCCTTTTCTCTTTCAGCTAAATTCTAAATATTCTCGCAGGTTTGGCTCCGAAAGAAGTTTTTGATGGACCGGCCAATAGATCTCCACGATTCTCGTCGGCGAGACAAAGATGGACCGTACCGGAGGGCAATCTTTATGCACTCGTTATTTCGGCACTTCAGGCCGCTCCTGCTCGCAGTGGCGATGTCCTCTCCCCTGGCGATGGTGGGCTGCCAATCTCAGCCTCAGCCTCAAGAAACCGTCGTCTACAATCAGTGGGAGCACGAAACAAATCGACCACACCAGGATTTGAATAAGCGCAGCCCGGACGAGCAGAAACAGTATTCGGACTGGCGAAGGGATCACCACTAAACGACCCAGTTCTATTGAGCGGGGTGGTCTAACCCCAACAGTTCACCGGCAGCGGCCTGGGCGTTATGCTCGGGCCGTTATTGCATTTGCGGCGCGTTATGCTGGGTGGGTAGAGTATCGGCGGTGCATCTGCGGGAGGAAAGATGAACCGGGAATGGCACAAGCAGCATAAGATGCCGAGCGGGGCGACGGCGGAACAACGGGTTGAGTGGCATTTGGATCACGCAAAAAACTGTGCATGCAGACCGTTCCCTCAGGGGTTGCTGGGAAAGTTGAGCGAGGCCGATAGGCAGCGGGTAGCGCAGGCTTCCACCCGGCGGTCTGGCGCGCGGTCCGCTGCGGTAAACTGACAGCCGTGCGCGTCTTCGGAATCGATTGCGGAACGGAAATAACGGGCTTCGGCGTCGTGGAGTCCGACGATACCGGGCGGGAGCCGCGGCTGGTGCTGAAATTGATGGGAGCGATTCGTCTGAAGAAGGCGCTCACCACATCGCAGCGTTTGGAGCAGGTTTTCCGCGAACTGACTGCGGAGATGGAAAGCTCAAATCCCGACGCCGTTGCCATCGAAGAGGTTTTCTACTCGGTCAACGCGAAGTCGGCGCTGAAGCTCGGCCAGGTGCGCGGAGTGGCTCTGCTGGCTGCGGCCAGGCTCGGGCTCCCGGTGGCCGAGTACGCGCCGCTCAAGATCAAATCCAGCGTGGTGGGCTACGGACTGGCGAAAAAGGAACAGGTCCAGTTCATGGTTGCGCGGTTGCTCGCGCTGGCCGAGCCGCCGCAGCCCGCCGATGCGGCCGATGCGCTCGCCATTGCGATCTGCCACATTCATACCGCGCAGACCCTTTTGCTGCAAGGGCATGGAATTGAGAAACAGGGAATGGGAAATAGGAAATAGAAAGAAATAAACCACCTGCCAGGCATGGTTTTGATGTGACTTTTTCGAGCGCCAGGGTGTCCTAAAGAGTGTATTTATACAGCACCGGCGATTTGCGTCCGGCGCCAGGCGTGATGGGAAGGCGGAACGCCATGAATCACACGGGGAATCGCAGCGGGTTGGTTGGAAAGGGTTTGAGCACTGGGCTGTTGGCGCTTGCGCTGGGAGCAGTTTCTTCAGCGCCTCTTGTGCTGGCCGATGATGCGGCCTTGCCGGCGCGTGGACTGCGGCTGAGCAGCGTGGACGGGCAGGTGCGGCTCTTGTTTAAGAAGCAGGTGGTTGCCGATCAGACGGTTCCGAATATGCCACTGTTTGAGGGCACCGAAGTGGTGACCGGGGATGACGGCCGGGTGGAGGTTCAGTTTGAAGACGGCAGCGTGGCGCGGCTCTCGCCGAATAGTTCCCTTGCACTGACGGTTCTGCGTGGGCAGGGCAGCGCCGGCGATGCGGAGGTTAAGCTGGAGGGCGGACTGGGCTACTTTGAATTGCAGGGCTCAGGCCAGGCCGGGTCGATACGAATAAAATTTGGCGACACAGTGGTGACGGCGGCCAACCCAACTGTCGTGCGCATCAATCTCGACAATCTTCCCGGCACACTTGCGGTTTTCTCAGGCAATGCGCATGTGGAGCGCGGCAGCGCGATGGCTCTGGACCTGCACGGCGGCGAGAGCGTAACCATGAGCGGCAGCGACCCCGGCCGCTACGATCTGGCTGAATCCATCGAGCCGGATTCATGGGATGCTTGGAACTCCGATCGAGACCAGGATCTGTCGTCCACGGCCGCCACACGGACAGGCGCGGAGAATGGCTTCGAGGACAGCGGCAATCCGGCCTGGAACGACCTGGACGCAAATGGAAGCTGGTATAACGTGCCGGACCAGGGAGCCATCTGGTCGCCCAACGATGCCGCGAGCTCCGACTGGGATCCCTACGGAAACGGCTACTGGCTCACCACGCCTCTGTTTGGTGCTACGTGGATTTCAAGCTACGGATGGGGCTACCTGCCCTATCACTGCGGAACGTGGAACTACTACAACAGCTTCGGTTGGGGGTGGGCTCCAGGGGCGGGCGGCTGCTCGCCCTGGTGGAGGCATGGCCGTTATGGCGGTCCCAACATCGGCACAGGCTTTGCCGGCTATCGTCCGCCACAGCCTCCGCATCGGCGCGCATACGCTGGCCAGAATGGGGCAAATGGCGGAGCGACGATGGGATTGGTTGCTGTGAACCGGCGAGCGATCAGCGGGCCTGGCGCGTTTCCGCCACGCGACAAATCCACTCCAGTGATGATTGCCGGGCACACGGTGCAGCCTTTGCATCCGCTGAGCCCTCGACCGCAATACGACCGCGTGGGATCGGCGTTTATCACTCATACGTCATCAGGCTATACCATCACCAATCAGGCACCGAGAACGTCAACCGGGTCCGGCTATAGCGGCGGGACAGGCAATGGCAGCGGGTCTGGCTACGTCAGCGGGTCAGGATACAGCGGCAGCAGATCGACGAGTTCGATTGCGCCGAGGAGTTCCGGCAGCGGTGGCAGTCCGCATCCGTCAGTACCGGTGAGCCATAGTTCTTCCGGCGGCGGCTATTCCGGCGGTGGTGGCGGAGGTGGTGGCTTCCACGGAGGCGGTGCGAGTGCAGGCGGCGGCGGTGGAACTCACCGCTAATCGGCCGACGTTGAAGAAGGGGCTGCTTCATTCGTCGAAGCGGTCCCTTCTGCATTCAGGCTGTGCCAGAGCGCAGCGAATGCTTCCAGCGTCAGGGCCTCAGCGCGGGCCCGTGGGTCGACTCCCGCACTTGCCAGCGCGGACATCACGGCTGCGGGTGCAACGCCTGCCGCGCGAAGATTATTAGCCAGTGTCTTGCGCTTTTGAGCGAATGCTTTGCGGACGAAGGGGAGAAAACTCTCCTCATCAAGGCCGAGTTCATCGAAGTGCGGCGCAAACCGCCAGCGGAAAACCGTCGAATGCACGTCGGGCGGCGGCGAGAAGGATCCCGGCGGCAACGTGAAGAGATTCTGCGCCGGGCCGTAGATCTGCACGGTGACGGAGAGCAGGCCATAGTCGCGTGAGCCGGGGTCTGCCGTGATGCGATCCGCCACTTCCCGTTGAACCATGAGCACGGCGCGGTCCAGTGCCGCGTGACTGGCTGCCAGCTTGAGCAGAATATGCGAAGTGATACCGTAGGGCAGGTTGCCCACCACAGCGAGCCGTTCGCCCGCAGCCGCTGAGGCCGCAGCAAAGTCGAAGTTGAGGACGTCCTGTTCGACGACAGTAACGCTCTCCGCAGGAAACCGCGTGCGCAGATGAGCGGCCAGTTCGCCATCCAGTTCAACCGCCAGCACATGGGCGGCGCGGGCAGCCAGCGCTCCGGTGATGGCGCCGGCTCCGGGGCCGATCTCGACCAGAGTGTGGCCGGAGAGATCGCCCAGCGAGGCGGCGATGCGCTCGACGGCCTGTGCATCAATGAGGAAGTTCTGTCCGAGTTTTGGTTTGGCCGGCATTTGCTATGTTTGATGTTAGAGGATCGAGCCGCCTCATCCTGTTCTAAAGCGAGCGTAGTAGACTTGCCCTTTAGCGTGAGTTAGACCCTTTCTCCCCGACAATGCGCTCGACAAAGGAGATTCTTTCTTGCACATAGTTTTTGCCGCTTCAGAGTGTGTTCCTTTCGCCAAGACCGGCGGGTTGGCCGATGCTGTAGGCGCCCTGTCCTCGGAGCTGGTCAGGCTGGGCCACGAAGTTACGGTTTACCTGCCTCTCTACCGGGCTGTGCAGCCTCACCTTCCCGAAGGATGCACCTACGCAGTCCGTTTGTCGATTGTCCGGCGCTGTTTGACCGGCCCGGACTCTATGGAACCAAGGACGGCGACTATCTCGACAATTGGGAGCGCTTCGGCCTGTTTTGCCGCGCTGTGATTGAGGCTACAAAACAACTCGGCGTCCCGCAGGTCTTTCACGTGCACGATTGGCAGGCGGCACTGATTCCGGTTTATCTGCGCACGGTCTACAGCTCTGACCCAGTGCTGAGCCACGCGGGCGTAGTGCTGACCATTCACAACGCCGGCTACCAGGGCTGGTTTCCTCCTTCCACAACTCAGCGCCTTTTGTTTCCGTGGGAGATATTCACCATGGACAAGGTGGAACAGTTCGATACCTTCAACTTTCTCAAGGGCGGTGTGGTTTACGCCGACATTCTTACCACTGTGAGCCGCAAATACGCGCAGGAGATTCAAACTCCTGAGTTTGGAGAAAAGCTGGAGGGCGTGCT
>JBEKUB010000020.1:0-62554 GCA_049515455.1 Occallatibacter sp. | reverse complement strand
GTCGGCGTTCCGGCTCACATCGTTTATTCGAACGGCGAGCGCGTGCTGCTGACCGATCCGCACGACATAAAAGACCCGCTCTCTGACGCGCTTATCGCACTTTCCGCCCGCGTGGAAGAGCTGGAAAAGCGCCGCGGAGGCAAGCCGCATGCCGCCGAACCCTTCGCTGCCGAAGAAGCCGAGCGCTCCGCCTACCGCAAGGACCTCGAGCGGCTGCGGCAGTATGTTTCGATGGGCGAGGGGATTTAGAGCAGTTCTCTTCAATGCTTTGAGCGGGCGTGGACCGGGAGGTCCACGCTACAGCCGGCCAGGAGGCCAGCGCTACCTGTTCTTGCGGCGGCCGGGCCAGAACCAGTAGGTGTAAAAAGCTCCAATCAATAACAGAAGCGAGCCGCCAAAAATGCCTGGGTGATAATTCGCGAGTACCACGGTCGTCGGCTGGGAGAATTTCGCGATCGATGTGAATAGAATAATGATCCCGTAAATTGTGAGCAGAACTCCGATGAAGAACCATACCGGTACCATGTGACTCTGCTTGCTCATCCTCTCAGTCCTTTCTCCGTGATTAATCTCGTGCGCACTTACCAGAATATCCATTGCAGGACGGCGAAGAAGATTGCTACGCCGAAGGCCCAGAACACTGGTCGTTTGTAAATTGGCATCCGTCTCTGGTCAGGAAACATTGTTAGTCCATACACCAGGCCGGTGAGTTCGGCGGCCGGCTTGGGCTTGGTGAACAGGCTCACGATCACGGTGACGAATATGCAAATCAAGAGGGACCAAAGCGCGCGGTAAAGATTTTCGGCCATATCCTTCGCGTTCGGTGAAAGCGCGATGTAGGCGAGATAAGCGGGCCTGAATTTTACCAGCGTGAACATGGCGATGGAAGAACCGGTGCCTGCGAGCAGTCCCCAGAAACCCGCCTTTGGCGTAGCTCTTCTCCACATCATCCCTGTGATTACGGTGCCAAAGAGAGGAGCGATGAAGAAGCTAACCAACGCCTGCATGTAATCCATGATGCTTTTGAACTGAGTTACAAAATAAGCGGTGCCGATGCTTAGAAGTACCCCGATAATTGTGCTCCAGCGGCCTATCTTGACATAGTGCGCATCGGTTTCATTTTTGCGAATGTAGGGTTGATAAATGTCATAGGTCCAGACGGTGGCGAAGGCGCTCACGTTTCCCGCCATGCCCGACATGAAACCGGCAATCAGCGCGGTCACTCCCAGGCCCAGCAGCCCTGGGCCGCAGTATCGCGCCAGCATCAGCGGAAGCACTTCGTTATAGCTGTGCATGCCGGGGCCGGCCGCGCCTTCCGGGACAAGGCGGAAAGGAAGCACGGCCAGACCCAATAGGCCGGGAAGGATGACGATCAACGGGACGGCCATCTTGAAATAGGAGGCAATGATGGGGGCCAGTTGCGCTGACCGCAGGTCTTTCGCGGCCATGGCGCGCTGTACTACGAGAAAGTCTGTAGTCCAATAGCCGCATGCGATTGCGCCGCCAAGGCCAAAGACGACGCCGGTCCAGTGGACGCCCATGGGGTTGCCGGAAAATGTGCCCAGTCCTTTCCAGAGATGGACGTAGTCGTCGCTGTGAACTCTCTGGTGAATGTTAATGACCAGGCCGGACCATCCGCCGGCTTCCATCATGCCCAGGATAGGAACCACAAGCACGCCTAGCCAGATGAGAAAGAATTGCAGCACTTCATTGAAGATGGCGGAGAACAAGCCTCCCAGCGTGACGTAGGCCGCGACGGTGAGTGAAGACACCCAGATGCTGAAGTGGATGTTCCAACCCAGAACCACCTTCATCACGATAGCCATGGCATACATATTGATGCCGGACATCATGACCGTCATACAGGCGAATGAAATGCCGCTTAGTCCGCGTGTGGCTTCGTTATAACGCAGGCGCAGATAGCCTGGAACCGAATGTGTTTTTGAGATGTAGTAGAACGGCATCATCACTAGAGCGAGAAACACCATGGATGGAAAGGCCGCAATCCAATAGAAGTGAGCCGCCAGGATGCCGTATTGATAAGTGGACGCAGCCCAGCCCATGAGTTCGAGCGCGCCCAGATTGGCCGACAGAAAGCTGAGTCCTGCGACCCATGCCGTCATCTCCCGGCCAGCCATGAAAAAATCGTTTGATGTGTTGGCGTAGTTTTTGAGGTAAATGCCGATGCCCAGCACCATGACGAAATAAATCACGATGATCAGTATGTCCGCGGGGGCAAGAGAGATTAGCCTGTTCGCGCCGGATGGAAGGGCGGCTGCGGCGAGCATAGCTAGATCCATGAATTTCTCCGTGCGCAGGGTATACAGAGCTAAGATCAGTCCGCCAGAACCATATCCTCACACTCGCGGAAGTAACGGATGCTGTCGAAGACCAATGCGTCCAGCTTGGCTTTGTCGGGCTTGCCGTACATAGCCGGATATGGATCGCCTCCCGGGCCGAGCGGTTCGAAGGTTACAAAGTGCCCTTCCGAGTTATAGCCGATGAGATAGAGGGCGCGGATGATAGTGCATACATCCATGGAACCTTCTCCGAGCGCGCAGCGGTTACTATCTGCAAAGTGCAGATTGACTAACTGGTCGCCGGCGTTGAGGATTGCTTCGCCAAGATGACTCTCTTCCGACTGCATGTGGTAAACATCGCCGTTTATGTGTGCCACTCCCGGATGGTTCACCGCGTCGATGTACCGTTTGGCATCCGCAACCGTGTGCACCAGGCTGGTTTCTGCGGACCGGATGGGTTCGATGGCCGCCTTCACGCCGTATTGCACAAACCAATCGGCGTGGGCGGCCAGCGTTTCAGCGGAGCGTTCGAACTCCACATCGTCGTAGGCTTGCGGCCTCCCCACGGCTCCAGGGACAACGAGCATATAGGTTCCGTCCACTTCTTTGGTGAAAGGAATTTCGCGGCGCAGGTAATCGATCGCTTCCTGACGGATAATCGCACGATTGCTCGAAAGGTCGTTGTCGGCAGAGAACATGCCGCAGACGCCGGAGACACGCAGGTTGTGGTCGCCGAGAATCTTCAGTGTTTCGTCGACTTTGTAGCCGAGATCCAGACCGTAGTGGTTGCCGTGAAGCTCGATGAAAGGAACCTTCGCCCTGTCAAGCCGAGCAGCGGAATCGGCGAGCGACTCGCGGCCAAAGCCCCAATTACTCCAGGACAGATTGAGGCGGGTCTTCAGCTTCTCGGGAGACTTCTTCAGTTCGCGAAATCCAGCTTCAATGCGAGCGTTCTTCTCTTCAAAATGCTGCTTCATCTTGCAACTCTCTTCCGCGATGTTACGCAAATATCTAAGTGGAATAAGGCGTACGACAACTTATTTCAGCGCCTGTGGTCACCTACGTTCGGCACATCCACGTGGACACCCGGCCCAAAATATCGCAGGGTGACCAGAGGGTCCGTCTTGGAAAGATTCTCGAAGGTCACACCGCCGATTGCTGCCTCGTGAGAAATGAAGACTTCGTCCTGGGTCAACTCACCAAAGCGGATCAGGGACGGGCAATCGACTTCAAGCTTACCGATTCGTCCATGTCCCTGGGTGACAATCACACCCGATGCGCCAGCGTCGTGCATGGTGCAGCGCGCGCCGGGCATCACTGCCAGCTCCCTGGCGCTGAACTTCTGTTGGCCGTCAATCAAGCCATAAACGATCCACTTATCGATATAACCTTCACTCTGAGAATCGGCCACCGGGATAGGTTCAAGATAGTGGTGGTTCTTGAATTCGGGATCAAGGTTCGCAGGCCAGTCGACCAGGTCCGCAATAAAATCCAGATCGTAGTGCTTATCTTCCGGCACATCCTGGGTGAGCAGGCTCCGGGGCACTGGACGCCCTTCCACCATGGACTGAAACATTGCCAGTACATCGCTGCCCCACTGCGGCTCATAGGTAAGCAGCGAGCCGGGAGCATGCAGAATGCGCGGCGGTACCAGCCAGCCCGTTCCTGGCTTGAGGCGGTAGGCCTTTGAAAAGTCGAGGATGCCGTTATCGCCCTGATCCCAGCGATCGAGGCATTGGCGAATATCTTCTTTGGTGGTGCCGGGCTCGAGACCAAAGTAAGTATGCGGAAAATTGCCTGTGGTCGCATTCAATTGAGGAGGGAAGTAATAACCCTCCGGCTTGCCTTTACGGCCTACTAACTTTGCCTGCTCGTCGCTCTGGTGAATGTGGTGCATGATAGGGCCCGAGTTATCAAAGAACTTACTATAGACAGGCCAGCGGTGATAGGTGTCCCAGATTTTCTTTCCGACCATGCGTGGCCCTTCGGCCTCGACCGCTTCCTTGAGGGTGAAGCGCTCGTTTCCGGAGACCACATAGCTGAACCCTTCGTCGGGAGTGCGGCCTTCGTTCATGGCCGGCGTGGTGGACGCAAACCAGCGCTCGTCGATCCCTCCGCGATGTGCTCCATAGGCATAGATGTCACGTTGATCGAGCTTGAGTCTGCGTCCCGGTTGAAGGTAAACCCTGGGAACCCAGGTTGGTGCAAGGCGCAGGATTCCCTCAGCGGCCTCCAGAGCCTGCCGGGTGGATTTTGTCACCGATTGCAGCTCGCTCGCCATTTCCATCCCCTCCTATTTCGATCTCTCTGTCTCGGCTTTCGAATTCTGATGATTGGCTTCGAATATGGAAAACTGAATGTATCATCCGTTGAATTCCTATGTCAATTTGTACTCTGATTGAATGAGACCTACTGCAGTTCACTGTTAGCGACATTGATATATTGATATGGGAAATTGGTGAACCGTCGCCGACATTTTCGGGATCCAACTCAATAATGATTCGGACGACAGGTGAGAGACCGCGCTACGCGAGTTTGCGCACAGCGGTCAAACTGATTCTTGTCGTTGAGGAAAAAGGAAGGAGATTCGCCATGCAAACCGATCGGCAACTGCGGCAACATCTGGTGAAACTACTCAAGGGCGGCGACGCGCACGCCGACTTTGACCGAGCGATTGAGAATCTGCCGACGAGCCTGCGCGGCACGCGGCCCGAACGCGCGGAGCATTCCGCATGGGAACTGCTGGAACACATGCGCATTGCCCAATGGGACATCCTTGAGTTCTCGCGAAATCCGCGCCATAAGTCGCCCGAATTTCCGGCCGGCTATTGGCCCCGGACCCAGACGCCTCCGGATGCCGGGGCGTGGGACAAGAGCGCTGAAGCCTTTCGCAAGGATCAGAAGGGGTTCTGCGAACTGGTCAGCGATGAGTCGACGGATCTCTTCGCAAAGATTCCGCACGGCGAAGGGCAAACCGTACTGAGGGAGGCATTGGTCGCAGCAGACCATGCTTCTTATCATTTAGGCCAATTGGTACTTCTTCGCCGCCTCCTTGGTGCATGGCAGTAATACCGCTGTTGGAGACGAGCGTCTGACTTGCGGTCCAGCCGGCTTGTGGACACCCAAACGGATTGGTTAGCGATTGGTCATCTTCTCCAGGTTTTCAGGATACCGTTCGCCCTCAACATGAATTTTCGATGCGGCGGCGTCAATCTCTTTGAGGTCATCGGGAGTTAGTTCGATTGCGGCTGCGCCGATGTTTTCCTCCAGACGAGAGAGCTTGGTTGTGCCGGGGATGGGTACGATCCATGGCTTTTGCGCAAGCAGCCAGGCGAGTGCAATTTGGGCGGGAGTCGCGTTCTTCTTTTTTGCCACGGCTTTGAGCAGATCGATAACTGCCTGGTTTGCCTTCATCGCTTCCGGTGCAAAGCGTGGCAGGTTGCTGCGGAAATCGCCTTTGCCCAGCTTGGTGTGCTCGTCCATTTTTCCGGTAAGGAAGCCGCGGCCGAGCGGGCTGTAGCAGACCAGGCCGATTCCGAGCTCCTCAAGAGTGGGGATCACCTCCGGCTCGAGCTTCCGCCACCAGATGGAGTATTCGCTTTGCAACGCGGTCACTGGCTGAACGGCATGAGCACGGCGAATGGTCTGCGCGGCGGCTTCAGAGAGGCCGAAGTGCTTTACCTTGCCGGCCTGAATCAGATCCTTCACCGCTCCCGCCACGTCTTCAATCGGCACATCGGGATCGACGCGGTGCTGATAAAAAAGATCGATGGCATCAATGTTCAGGCGCTTCAGCGATGCGTCGGCAACCTGTTTGATGTGCTCCGGGTGGCTGTTCAGGCCCTGCGCGCCGGGGCTCCCATCGGGGTTGATGTTGAAGCCGAACTTGGTGGCGATGACGACTTTGTCGCGGATGGATGAGAGCCCTTTTCCCACCAGCACTTCATTGGTGAACGGCCCGTAAACTTCAGCCGTATCGAAGAGTGTAACTCCAAGATCCACGGCCGCGTGCATCAGCGAGATCATCTCCTGCTCGTCGTGAACCACGCCGTACGAGAAGTTCATGCCCATGCATCCGAGTCCGAGGGCCGACACTTCAAGATTGCTTTTTCCTAATTTGCGCTTCTGCATTTTTTCTCCTTGTCCATTGTTTTGTGGCCCTTTAATCACGCGGGGCTAAAGCCCACGTCCATTTTTGACCATTTGCGGCACGACTGAAGTCGTGCCCTGACGCTTCTTGCATCCCGCTATGGGCTTTTCTTCGGTTTGTGAAGCCATTCCCTGATTCAAAGCAGCCTTTTAGGCACGCTCTATTCAAATTTGAGCGAGGCCATGTCGATGGAGAAGCGGTACTTCACGTCGGACTTGAGGAGGCGCTCGTAGGCTTCGTTGATTTTCTGGATGGGGATGACTTCGACGTCGGCGGTGATGTTGTGGTCGCCGCAGAAGTCGAGCATCTCCTGGGTTTCAGCCAGGCCGCCGATGGGAGAACCGGAGAAGCTGCGGCGTCCCATGATGAGGCCGAAGACCGCTACTGCAAGCGGCTTATCAGGTGCACCAACCATGGTGAGATTGCCGTCGCGGCGAAGCATGTGGATATAGGCGTTGATGTCGTGATTGGCGGCTACGGCGTCGAGGATAAAGTCGAAGCTGCCTGCGTGTTTCGCCATCTCGTTCGCGTCAGTGGAGAGGACGACCTCATCGGCGCCGAGGCGGAGGGCATCGTCTCTTTTTCTGGGTGAGGTGGTAAAGACGACGGTGTGGGCTCCGAACGCATGCGCGAACTTTACGCCCATGTGGCCGAGTCCGCCGAGGCCGACGACGCCAACCTTTTTGCTCTTTGTCACACCCCAGTGGCGCATGGGCGAGTAGGTGGTGATTCCGGCGCAGAGCAGAGGCGCGGTTCCGGCGAGGTCAAGGTTCCTGGGAACACTGAGGACGAAGTGCTCCTTGACGACGATGCTGTCAGAGTAACCGCCGTAGGTGACACCGCCGAGGTGTTTGTCAGGGAAGTTGTAGGTGAGGGTGAAGTTGGGGCAAAACTGCTCCAGGCCGGCCTTGCACTCCGAGCATGTGCCGTCGGAATCGACCAGGCAGCCGACGGAGGCGAGGTCGCCGGGCTTGAACTTTTTCACGGCGGAGCCGACTTTTGTGACGCGGCCTACGATCTCATGGCCAGGGACGCAGGGATAGACGGTGGGCATCACGCCGCTCCACTCGTTGCGGGCCTGGTGAAGATCGGAGTGGCAGATGCCGCAGAAGAGGATTTCGATCTGGACGTCGTCGGCGGTGGGATCGCGGCGCTCGATGGTGGTGGAAGCAAACGGCGAAATGGCGCTGGAAACGGAATAGGCTTTTGCTTTGTACATGGAAATCTCAATCTCCTCGGAAAAGGGGGAATAACTAGCTCGTAAGTACAAGTATAAAAGTGCGCCTGCAAGCGGTGCCATGATTCCCGAAATCCACTGCCAATTCCGGTTGGTGCGTGCATTTTTTTGCACAGGATAAATGCAAAGGCTTCCATCGCGATCAATGACTTATCTGTCGGTGCTACAGTTGTTTCGAATGCATTTTCCCGCTGAGGACTCGCTTCTTGCTGGGTGATCGTTCGTTGTTCGTGGCCGTTCTGGCTTTTTCTGCCGCCGCTCATGCCGGCTCCCAGGTGCAGGCTGCGCCGGTTCCGGCGGAGATGCGTTCCACCGCATTTGCTGTTACCGTGAATGGCCGGCACGTGGACGTTGCGCATGCGGCGGCGAGTTATGAGTTCGTCAGCTTTGACACGAAGGGCCCAGTGAATGTGGCTATTACCGCGGCCGAGCCGGGCTTTTGGGATCGCGGCGTCGATATTCAGCCCTGGCGCCTGGGACTGCGACCGACACGCCGGGGACAGACTATCCGCTTCCGGCTCGCATCGCCGGCCAAGCTCTCCATCTCGCGGCCCGGAGACTTTCTTAACTACGCCCACATGCTTTTTGTATTTGCCGGCTCGCCACCGCCGCCTTTGCCGCGCGACCCGAAGATTCACGTTTGGAAGCCGGGCGTTTATCACCAGAGCTTGAACCCTAAGAGTGGCGAGACGATTTACCTGGCGCCCGGCTCGTACTTTTTCGGCAGCTTGAATCTTTGGAATGTGGAGAATGTGAAGGTGCTGGGCCGGGGAACCATCGTCTACGACGGGCCTCAGGATCCCAACAACGACGAGGGTTGGATCCAGAAGCCGGACTGGCATTGCATCGGCACGTTCCAGGCCCATAATGTTGAGATCGACGGGCTCACATGCATTGTGCGCTCGCGGACATGGTCTATCCAGATGAAGGATTCCACTGGATTAGTTTTTGACGACTTGCGCGTCATCGGCGGCAATCCTGGGAACGCCAACCAGGACGGCATGGATTGGCTGGGCGGCGGCAACACCATTGTCCGGAACGCTTTTATCCGCTCGTCCGACGATGTGTTCGCCTCGCAGGGCAACTGGGACGGGTATACGCAGGACGACATGACTCGCCCAGGACCTGACGTCGATAACATCCTTATCGAGCACAGTGAGCTTTCGACCAGCATCTCAAACATTGTGCGCGCCGGGTGGCCCGAAAAGATCTATAACTCAAAAGGCTTTACTCTGCGCGACTCCGATATTCTTCATGCCGGCATCGGCGCCTGTGGCCAGGGCTTCAGTCTCTTCAGCTTTTGGGGCGCGGAGAACGCCAAAGGCATCCACTCGGGCTTTACCGTTGAGAATCTCTTCGTCGATAACTGGTATTCCCTGGTGCAGTTGGAGCAGGAGTACCCCGGTCTGAAGGGCATCACCTTCCGCAATATATGGGCTCTCGATCAGCCGCCTCTGGGCGAATCCACGATCACTGGCGACGTGGCCGACGTGACGTTTGACAATGTGAAATACGGCCAGAGACGCGCGATGTCTGACGCCGATTTGCCGCTGGTGGTTTCCGGCGGGGCGCAGTTGCCTCGCTTCACTCCCGTTCATGATCCAGTTGCGGCGTTTATGGTGAACCCGCCGGTCTTTGCTCCTGGACAAACCGTCACCTTCACTGCCGATCCATCTCCCGACGCACGCTATACCTGGCTCTTTGGCGACGGAACAGAGGCCAGCGGACGTCGCGTGCGCCACCGCTTCCCCGATGCAGAGGGAACCCAATTGGACGGTTCTGGTCGCTTCAGGGTTCTGTTGCACGTGGAAGACAAAAAAGGGAACCAGGATTGGGCCGCGCAGGGAGTGGTTGCCGTAACCGACTGGCACTTCTCCACGCACCCGGCAGGCGCGACCGTTCCCGGACTCAATTGGCAGATTTACCCCGGAGTGTGGACCGAGTTGCCGGATCTAGCTAAAGAGCGCGCGGTTTTCAAAGGCGAGTCGGCCGGTCTGCAGGCGGACTCGAAAGGATTCACCCATTATGCTGCTGCCTGGGACGGATTTATCGACATTCCCGCCGATGGCGGGTACACCTTTCACCTGCTGGCCCGCGACGGAGCGCGCCTGGTGATCGACGGCGTGGAAGTGGCCAAAACCGGACCGCCTTTTGCCCAAGTCTGCGGTTCACCCGGCAACGCCATGCGCTACGATCGAGGCTCGCTTGGTCTGCACGCCGGCTTGCACGTTCTTCATCTTGAAGGTCTACACTCGGCCAGCCAGGGAACGCCTCGCCTGCTGTGGGAAGGTCCAGCGCTGCCTCTCAAAGACGTGCCTCCGGTGGCCTATAGCCATGTGCGGCAGGATGGCGTAACCATGTGAGGCTACAACTTTTGTGGCAGGCGAAAAATAAAATCAGCAAATGAAAAATGCCGCCTCTTGAGACGGCATTTCTTGATCTTGATGCCCCTGCGGCTTTAGATGCCTACGCCGTATTCGGATTCGCCGGCGTTCGAATAGTAGTCGTAGGGGGTGCGCCTTTTGAACTTGTAGCGATTGCGCAATTCGGCGCCCACATAGATTCCCAACGCGGCAACGGCCATTCCAACCGAGAACCAAGTGATGACACGGAGGGTTTTGGATCCATTCTTCCCGTTTGTCTGAGTATCTTCTTCGGGCGTGAGAGTTTCGTATCCAGTGGACATAAGGCAACCTCCTACACAACCATGATAGCGCAATTTTCGTTGGCTCAGCCTGAGGGCGCGGCGGTCCGCCGTGAATTTTCGTTTACTGCGTAGAGTCAATACGGGAAATCCACGCTGCTTTTTCAGGCTCGGGAAGAAAGCTGGCGCGGATGGAGTTGGCCGCCAACTGGCGAAGTTCCTGGCGCGTAAATTCCTGAATTGTGTGGGCCAGAAGGTATTCATTGGCCAAATCGGAGCCAAAGAAGGCCGGGTCGTCGGAGTTGAGCGTCACCATCAGGCCGGCATCGAAGTAACTCCGCAACGGATGCCAGGCAAAGGATAAACAGACCCCGGTACGGACGTTTGAAGTGGGGTTAAGCTCCAGTGGCGTGCTACGCATTTTGAGCTCCTGGAGGAGTGCAGGGTCCTGAAGAGCGGAAAGGGCGTGGCCGATGCGCTCCGAACCGATGGAGAGCGCCTCCCAGATTGCCTTCGGGCCGGTGGTCTCGCCGGCGTGGTTCGTCAGGTGGAGGCCGGCTTTCGCGGCTTGCGCATAAAGAGAGGCGAACGGCGCGGAGCCGGTATGGCGCTCGTCACCGCCCAGGCCGATGCCGATGATGGAGGGGTAGAGCGGACGTAATTCGATGGCCTTCAGAAAGACCCGCTCCGCTTCCTCTAAGGTAAAGTGACGCACGGCGTCGAAGATCCAGTAGAGCGAGAGACCCAGTTCGCGCTCGCCGCGTTCGCGGGCACGCTCCAGCGCTGCAAAGATGGGTTCGAAAGCCGCGGGATCGTGATTGCGCCAGAAGTAAATGACGCCAACCGAGACGAAGACTTCGGCGTGAACCACGCCCTGCTCGGCGAGGTGCTCCATCATTCGCCAGGCGGCCAGTTCGTAATCTTCCGGACCGAGCAGCAGGCGGGTAACGGCCTTGAAGGCGTCCATGAAGCCGGAAAAGTCGGTGAATTGATAGAGCGCTTCGGCTTCAGGCAGCGTGAGCGGCTGCGCATCGTGACGGGCGCTTAGCTCTACCAGCGTGGAGGGGAGGATGGTTCCTTCGAGGTGGAGGTGCAATTCAGCTTTGGGCAGGCGGCGGATAAAGGCGGAGAGGTCGCAAACGTCGGATTTCATTGCTTACCTTGTGCGGCGGGTTGTGCAGCCGGCGAGTTGCTTTGGATGGTAGTAGCGTGGTTGTTGATATAGGTGATGGTCCAATCGTTGCCCGCCTGGTCGTAGGTTACGGTGCGGTCGCCCTCGGTTTGGCCGTCCGGTTGCACGTTACTGCCGATGGACATGCGGGTTTCAAGTTCGCTCATGCCGGGCTTGACCTGGTGTGCATCAATGGCGGCCCATACTTCTTTGGGCCAGTTGTCGTAGATGGTGTGCGGATCGTCGTAGTAGAAGAGAATATCGCAAAAATAGGCTTCGTTGTTGCCCCGGATGGCACCAATCGGGGTTGCGTAGAGATCGGATTTGTCGGGAAACGCGAAGACGGCGAAGACCTGGCGAGTGCCGTGCGCCATGCGGTCATCTTCAGTGGGCGGCACGGCGGACTTGATGATTTTCTTGATATCGAGCCGCTGGTCGGCGGGGATGACGCCAGCACGATGGAAGACGATGGCGCTGCCACGCATGGGATAGTAGGGCATAGTGTAGCCGTTCTTCATCCACACGCTGGTGCCCGCGAGGCTGAGGGTGTCATCAAAGTGCTGCTGAAACTCGGTGCGCACTACGGCCAGATCGTCTTCGCTCAGTTTCTGCTGGTAGGGCTTCTGGGCAACTGTGCCGGGATCCCGGCGATGCATCCAGACAAAGAAGAGATAAATGCCGCCGATGGCTAGAGTGATCAGTGTGGGAATGAGGATTTTTTGCCAGGTCTTCACGAGCACTCCTGGAACGAAGGATTAACGCGGTTTGGCAAACTCCGACCGGTGGCGGCTATAGAGAAAATAAATCACCAGCCCGATCGCCAGCCAGATGATAAAGCGGCACCAGGTGATGATGGGCAAGCCGGACATGAGCAGAAAGCAGAAGATTACGCTGAGCGCTGGAATGACGGGGCCGCCCGGAACTCTGAAGCCTCGGTGACGCTCCGGCTCGCGATAGCGGAGCACGATGACGCCGATCGAGACCAGGACGAAGGCGAAGAGCGTTCCAATGTTAGAGAGGTCGGCCAGGGTGCCGATATCGAACAAGCCGGAGGGAATGGCCACTACGATTCCGGCAACCCAGGTGGAAAAGGCGGGGGTGCGGAAGACGGGATGCACATTGCTGAAGACCTTGGGTAGCAGGCCATCTCTGGACATGGAGAACCAGACGCGCGACTGGCCGAGCTGATAGACCAGAATGGACGAGATCATTCCCATGATGGCGCCGAAGAGGACCACCAGCCTGATCCAGTGGAGCGAATGCGCGCCGGGCAGCAGCGAGAGTTTTTTCAGGGCGTTCACCACCGGGGCGCCGTCATCCACCATCGATTGCCAGGGCACCAGGCCTGTGAGGCAGATGGCCACGGCAACGTAGAGCACCGTGCACACCACCAGAGTGGCAATGATGCCGATGGGCAGGTCACGCTTCGGGTTACGGCACTCCTCGGCCGCCGTGGAGACCGAATCGAAACCGATGTAAGTGAAAAAGATGATCGACCCGCCGGTGAGCACGCCGGACCATCCGTTAGGCATGAAGGGATGCCAGTTGCCGGGATGGATGAAACCAATGACGGCGAATACGAAAATCAGAATCGCAATGAGCTTGATGCTCACCATGATGTTATTGGTGTTGGCCGACTCGCGAATGCCGCGCACCAGAATGACAGTGAGAAACAGGACGATGAGGAAGGCAGGAATGTTGAAGCCGAAGTGCCAGCCGGGGTGGTAAAGCCAATTGCCGGCCAGGTCCTGCAATCCCCCGGGGAGGTAGGCGGGCGAGATCCACATGGCTGAGGGATGCAGGCCGAACCAGTCCAGCAAGTCCACCACATGGGCGGCAAAGCCCACGCTGACAGTCATGTTGGAGCCGGCGTACTCCAGGATCAGATCCCAGCCGATGATCCAGGCGATCAGCTCGCCCATGGTGGCATAGGTGTAGGTATAAGCCGAGCCGGCGATGGGGATCATGGACGCGAGTTCGGCGTAACAGAGGCCGGTGAGCGCGCAGACGATAGCCACCAGCACGAGCGAAAGAGCGATTGCCGGACCAGCGCCGGGACGGCCGGCTAATGCGGTGTGGGTGATGATGTAGTGCGCCAGCGGGGTATTGGGAATGCTCGGGGCGTCGAATCTTTCCCCGGAGATGGCCGTGCCGATCACGGTGAAGATGCCCGAGCCGATCACTGCCCCAATGCCAAGCGCGGTAAGCGACCACGGCCCGAGTGTCTTTTTAAGCCTGTGCTCGGGCTCTTCGGAGTCCAGGATCAGCTTATCGATCGATTTGCGGGCAAGCAGTTGGCTGGGCAGTGCAGTAGTCCTCATCCCGCAGGCTGTGGGGTTCCGGCAATGCGGGGCAGTGCGGGTTCCGAGAAGGTTTGAGCCGCACCGGAACCCTATTCAGTGGCTGAAGTTGCCGCTTTAGCGCTTGGAGATACCGCGGGCCATCTTCTTCACTTTCTTCTTTTGTTCGCCGCGTGCACCTGTCCTCTTGGCCTTGGGGGCTGCGATCTTGCGGGCCGCGCGTTTCAGCTTTTTGCGTTCCAGTTTGTCTTCAACCTTGGTGGTATCGGCCACGTGGTACCTCTTTCATTCAAAAATCATAAGATTTCCCGCAAATCGGGCAAAAGTGAAGTCTGTGAAGTCTCTATGTTAACAGGGATGCAGCGGCTGTGAAAGCGGGAAACGCGCGTGGAGAGCGCATTTAGGGCCGCGCCGCAATGGTTTCCAGCGTACAATGAAAATAGACCAGAATTCAGACTAGAGTGCTCGGCTCCAGGCCGTCCCATCGCTTCAGACGAGTTTCGCACGCCACGCGACAATCAACCCGCACTTGTTTACCGGAGTTCGTTATGCGTTCCAACCAGATTCACCGTGCGCTCGCGCATGGAATGAACCGTTTTGAAGTTTGCCAGCTCGTCTCCAAAGGGGTGAAAGCCACCCACAAGACCGGTTCGCGCTTTGAGGATTCAATCAACGATGTGCTGCAATACCTGGGCACCCACGAAACGCCCTTGGAAAATCTTCACCCGACTATCTCGCAGGTGAGCATGAAGAGCCTCAAGCCGGCAGCGTAGTTTCGCGGCGAATGTGGATCAGGGAATAGCTTTGAGTATCCCCGATCCACATACTAATCGCGGAAGAGGGACAGCAGATTCGCTGTCCCTCTTCTTTTTTGATCTTGAACTGGTGTCTTGCTTAGATGACCTGAACGTTCTCAGCCTGCCAGCCCTTGGGACCCTTGGTCACGTTGAACTGGACCTTCTGGCCCTCTTGCAGCGAACGGAAGCCGTTCGACTGGATGGCGGTGTGATGGACGAACACGTCCTCGCCGTTTTCACGGCTCAAAAATCCAAAACCCTTGGCATCATTAAACCACTTAACTGTACCTGTTTCCAATGTCTTACTCCTTGAAACTGAATTACCGTCCGAACGCAATGTGGAAGTGTTGCGAGTAGGCGGTAACCGAAACAGGCAAGAACTTCAGATCGAATTCTACGATTGCATACAGTGTAGCACGGATTGTCAAGCGGGTCGTTGGAATTCGCAGGGCGACGGCATCTTAATTTCGCCGGCGCATCCCGCTATGTATAAGAAAAAGCAACCCCATAGCTGACGATTGTTGAGCCGTGGATACAGAGGCTTCCACCAGATGGAGGACGGCTTTCGGTTCGCTTCCCAGATCAACTATGACGATGTCGAAGGCCTGCGCCAGCATCTGCGTCGCGTCGGCGAGCCTGGAAGGGTGATGCAAAAGCCGATGCTTTGGCATGGCGCGAATTTTCAGGCGGATCGAGATGAAGTGTTGGCCCAGTTTCAAACCTCGCTTTCAGCGCAGACGGCAAGCTCAACTGGGAACTTGTGAGGCTGAACTGCCGCTTTGGGATGTCCGCCGGGCGGGCAAGAGAGTAAACTCAATGTCGCCTGATCGCGCTTGAAAGAGGTGCACTGTGACCAACGACAGCAGCCGGGTTCTAGTGATCAATCCCGGTTCCACGTCCACCAAGTTTGGGGTTTATGCCAGACAGGGCGCCGAAAAGGTTTGGACCATCCGACATGGGGATGAAGAGCTGGCACGATTCCGCGGTCAGCCGATGGTGGCGCGGCTGGAGTATCGCGCGGATCTGATTGAGAACGCGCTCAAAGAGGCCGGCTACAGCACGACCGGGTTTGCCGCGACTGCCGGACGGGGTGGCCTGCTGCCGCCGACAGAGAGCGGAACCTACCTGGTGGATGAGGCGATGGTCGAAGAGCTGCGGCTGGCGTGCCGTGGTCAGCACGCTTCCAATTTGGGAGCCCTGCTGGCGCTGCGGTTTGCCACGTCTTCCGGGGTAAACGCCTATGTTATCGATCCGGTGACGGTGGACGAGTGGCCGGAATGTGCGCGCGTGACTGGCTCGCCGCTGGTTGAGCGCATCTGTACCGCCCATGCGCTGAATACAAAGGCCGTAGCGCGGAAATTCGCGCGTGAGCAGGAGAGCACCTATGAACGGTTGCGGCTGGTGGTGGTGCACATGGGCAGCGGTATCACGGTCTCAGCGCACCGCGGCGGGCGGATGATCGACAACAATACTATCGGCGAAGGGCCGTTCGGTCCGGACCGGTCAGGATGGCTGCCGGCGCGAGAACTGGTGCAGGTCTGCTTCAGCGGCAAATACACGCAAAGCGAGCTTGAGCACCAGGTCTTCGGCGACGGCGGGCTTTTGGCTTACCTGGGCACACGCGATCTGAGGGAAGTTGAAAGCAGGATCGATGCCTGCGACGCGAAGGCCGCGCTGGTGCTTGGTGCCATGATCTACCAAATTGCCAAAGAGGCCGGCGCGATGGCGGTAGTGCTTGAAGGCAGGGTGGATGCGGTGCTGCTGACGGGCGGCATGGCTTATTCGGAAAGAGTCGTGAAGCAGCTGCGTGGGTATCTGGAGTGGATTGCGCCCATTACGGTCTATCCGGGCGAGGATGAGTTGCAGGCGCTCGCCGAAGGGGTGTTTCGCGTGCTAGATGGAGAAGAGCAGGCGAAAAGGCTGGCGGTCCAGTTGCCGGCAACGAAATGAGTTGTTTGATTCAGTTTGCGCTCGGATAATCCGTTGGCTCACAGATATCGGAGACGGGAGATGGGCGTCCGGCTGATCGACGCTGTTTACAATCTCATCTTTTGCGGCTAGAGTGCAGCGATATGGAGATTGGCTGCTCCCCACTTTCCCAGCAGCCGTGATCCGAACCCACCAGAATTTAATGCCAAAGGAGACACACCCATGCCTTCCCCAAAGAGATTCTGGGCATGCACGATTCTTGCCCTCCTGGCCATCACCTCAGTTACCGCTCGCGCTGCACAACCGGCTTACGACGCCATCTATGTATTTGGCGATAGTTACTGCGATGTGGGCAACATCTATCTCATTACTGGAGGGGCCGAACCCCTCTCACCGCCCTATTACATGGGCAGGTTCTCAAACGGCCCCATATGGGTGGAGCACGTGGCCAGCGCCATGGGACTGCAGATGCTTCCCGAACTGGAAGGAGGCACCGACTACGCCTTTGGCGGAGCCTGGGCGACCGAGCCCCAGGTGACAGCCGCCGGGACCATCCCCGACGTTCCCGAGCAGGTGGCCCTCTATCTGAGCCAGCACGGTGGAAAAGCCGATCCCAATGCGCTCTATGTCCTGGAAGGCGGAGGCAATGACATTATTGGGAACCTTGCGGTGAGTGGGGCATCGGCGAACGAGCTTGGATTCAAGATCGCGCTCACCATCTCAGAGAGTGAGTTGGCGCTTCGCCGCGCCGGGGCAAGAAACTTTCTAATCCCAGATTTGTTCAATGTGGGATTGCTGCCGGCGGCGCAGGCCAACCCCAGCTTTGCCGACGCTGCGTCAGTAGCTACCGACAAATATCTCGATGAATTGCTGGCTGTGGAGGGTCTCTTGGAAGGGATCAGGATCAAGCGCCTGAATGTCTTCAATCTCTACCAGGCGATTCAAACGGATGCAACCCATTTTGGATTTACGAATGTAACAACACCCTGCTTGAACAGCACCACCGAGACCATTTGCAGCGACCCTGACCACACACTGTTTTGGGATACCTATCATCCGACGGAGTTTGGGCATGCCTTTTTTGCGGTGACGGTGGTGGCTGCTCTTAGCCAGTGAAGAAAATGGCCCGCAGGCCCGCGGCTCGCAGGCCATTTTTGCCGCGTTGAAGACTCAAATCCTTTGGAGATTGGCGAACTTTTCCATCAGCTTCTTCAATCCATGGCGATTGAACGCTACGGTGAGTTTGGCGTCTTCGCCGTCGCCTTCGCGCATCAGAATGGTTCCTTCGCCGTACTTTGCGTGGCGGACGCGCTGGCCTTTTTTCAGGCCGGCGGCGCCTTTGGGCTCGGGCAGGTCCATGCCCGGATGAGACGATGCCGGACGAGCGAGTAATCCCGGTTTCCCGCCGAAGAAACGGGCAATATTGTCAATGGAATCCGGTGCTACCGCACTTTTACTCTTTGGAGCAATTCCTCGACTGGGCGCGAAGCGCGGTTCGCCGGCCGCGAAGGCCTCCTGGCTCTCGTCTTCGTAGTTAAAGTGTTTGTCTGTGAACCCACCACTGTGGCCGGAGCGGCGGCCGTAGGTATTGGAGTAACTGGGAGTGGACCATGCCGGGGTACGCCCGCCCAGACTCTCAATCAACTGGCTGGGAACCTCTTCAAGAAAGCGCGAGGGGACGCTTTGTTCCGGTGCGTCGTTGCCATATCTTCTTCTGTAATGTGCGCGCGTAAGAATCAATGTATTCATGGCGCGGGTCATGCCCACGTAACAGAGACGGCGTTCTTCTTCGAGCTCGTCCGGATTGGAGAGAGTGCGCGAATGGGGGAACAGACCCTCCTCAAGGCCGGCTAGAAAGACCAGCGGAAACTCCAGGCCCTTGGCGGCGTGCAGGGTCATCAGCGTAACGCGTGCCTCGGGATCGAACTGATCGGTATCGGAGGCCAGGGCCGCGTGATCGAGAAATTCAGCAAGGGTCTCGCCGCGGGCTTCGGCATCGTGGGCGGCGTTGGCCAGTTCCTTCAGGTTTTCAATGCGGCTGAAAGACTCCGGCGAGCCTTCCGTTTCGAGAGCCTTGATGTAGCCGGTGCGATCGATCAGAAATCGAATCAGCTCCGGCAGGGTCGCCGCGTCGCCGGGAGATCTAAATGGCGCTTCCGCGCTCTTATCTTTTGGTTGAGTGATTTCGTCTGAAGCGGCGCCAAACTCGAATCCCGTATCTCCGGCCTCGGCATCGGCTGCCACATCGGCGGAGAGCTTGCCGGCGAAATCGGGGTCCATCATGGCCTGCGCGTCGAGAATGAGCTGGCGGAAAGACTCGATGGCCACGAGCGCCCGGTTGGGGATGAGACGATTGGTAATCGCGGCTGCGATAGCGTCCCAGGTGGAAGTGCCGATCTCGAGAGCCAGTCGCTCCAGGGTTTCCATGGTGGTTTTTCCAATGCCACGCGTCGGTGTGTTGATTACCCGCTGCAGCGCCATTGAATCGTGAGGATTGTTGACGAGGCGCAGGTAGGCGAGAAAGTCCTTGATCTCAGCGCGCTCGTAAAAGCTGAAGCCGCCTACCATGGTGTAAGAAATGTTATAGCGGCGCAGCGCTTCCTCCACCAGGCGCGACTGGGAGTTGGTGCGGTAGAGCACGGCGCAATGGTGCCCTCCGAGCTCTTGCGTTTCGGCCGAGTTTCCCTGGCGGAGGAATGCCTGGATGCGGTCGGCAATAAAGAGCGCCTCATTTTCGCCGTCGGGAGCTTCGTAGTAACCGATTAACGATCCGCCCTGGCGGTCGGTCCACAGCTTCTTTCCCTTGCGCTTGAGGTTGTTTTGGACCACGGCGCCCGCCGCTTCCAAAATAATCTGCGTCGACCGGTAGTTCTGTTCCAGCCTTACGATGCGGGCGTTTGGAAAGTCCTTTTCAAACTCCAGAATGTTGCGGATATCGGCGCCGCGCCAGGAATAAATGCTCTGGTCCTCGTCACCCACCGCGCAGACGTTTTTGGCTTCGCCGGCGAGCAGCTTCATCAGTTCATACTGCGGCCGGTTGGTGTCCTGGTACTCGTCGACGAGCAGGTAACGGTAGCGGCGCTGATAGCGCTCACGGGCTTCTTTCGAGACCTTGAGAAGACGCACCGCCTCCAGAAGCAGATCGTCGAAGTCCATGGCGTTGCTTTTGGTGAGTTCGGCGTGGTAGCTCTGAAAAATGTGCGCAATGCGCTCGCTGTTCGGATCTTTGCTGGCCAGGTAATACTCCTGCGGGTCGATCATGTGGTTCTTGGCCCAGCTGATGCGGCTCAGAACCGCGCGCGGAGTGAGCTGCTTGATGTCCAGCCCCATCCGTCGCATCACCTGCTTCACCAGGGCCTGTTGGTCGTTTTCGTCGTAGATGGCGAACGACCGCGTGAGCCCGACGCCGCCGACTTTCAGGTCTTCAATGTCGCGCCTGAGAATGCGCACACAAAAAGAGTGAAAAGTGGCAATCAGCGGTTTGGCCAGCGATGAGTGGCCCAGCAATCGGTCGACGCGTTCGGCCATCTCGCTGGCGGCCTTGTTGGTGAAGGTCACGGCCAGAATGGAGTCGGGCGCGACCCCTTTTTCCTGAATCAGCCATGCAATCCGGCTGGTGATGACGCGGGTTTTGCCCGAGCCGGCCCCGGCCAGAATAAGCAACGGTCCCTCAGTCGCCTCGACGGCAGCGCGCTGTTCAGGATTCAGATTGTCGATAAGAGGCGGCAAGGCGGGTCCAGGCGGGAAGGTTCCTTCTTCCAGTGTATCGTTTGAGGCGGCTGGACGGATTTTGTGCACAGAGAGACTTCTCAGTTGGCGCGGTATCCTGAATACACAATGACTATGCCAGTTAAATCCATCCGCCGCGTGGCTGTTTACTGCGGATCGGCCAGTGGAACCAACCCTGCATTTCTAGTTGAAGCGCAGGCGCTGGGCACGGCGATTGCAGCGGCCGGGTTGGGGATGGTTTATGGCGGGGCAAACGTGGGGCTGATGGGCGCGGTGGCCGATGCGGCGCTGGCCGGTGGTGCGGAGGTGATCGGCATTCTGCCGGATATTCTGTCAGGCAAAGAGATTGCTCACACCAGGCTGACCTCGCTCGAACTGGTTGCTACCATGCACCAGCGCAAGGCGCGCATGGTGGAGCTGGCCGACGCTTTTCTGGTGCTGCCGGGCGGCTACGGAACGATCGAGGAAGTGCTGGAGGCGGTGACCTGGGCGCAACTCCGCTTGCACGCCAAACCTTGCATCCTAATCAATACGGCTGGGTACTGGGACGGGCTTCTGGCCTTTCTGGATACTGCGGTAGACGCTGGGTTTCTGATGGCAAAGAATAGGGCGCTGCTGCAAGTGGCTGCAACTGCAGTAGAGGCAGTTGGATTGTTAGTCGAGTCAAGAATTCGGCAAGCAAGAAAATAGGAATGCGCTCAAGCTGGGCGTGCAGTTTAATTCGGCGTGCCGGTGGTCTCTTCAGCGGCGAAGGTGCACTCCCGGCACTGGCAGACGCGGCGCAGATACTCCCATGAGTAAATGCCTCCAGAGTGGCCGTCGAGCCAGTTGAATTGGATGGCGTAGCGGCCTACGGCGTGGGCACTGGCCGGCTTCGGCGGCGGCGTGTACATCGGCAGCACGGCGGCGGGTTTGGGCTTTGGCTGGCCCGGTTTACGGCCCTCCAGGTTGCGCTGCTCCACGCAGGTGGCGCAGGGGCAGGCTTCACGCAGCCAGGCAAAGTTCCACGCGCTCTTGTGTCCGTCGACCCAGTCGATTTCCAAACCTTTGCCTTCAGTCAGCAACACGCGCACCTTCTCTGGAGTGACGGCGATACGGGGCAGCCTGTGATCTGCTTCGGTTTCGCGCGCGGCGTGTTCCTTATCGACAAAGCGGATGCCTTCGTGGCTCATGCTTCTATTGTAATAGCGCTCCGTACGGCATCAGAAACGCGATCGGCCACTGCTCCTTGCCCTCCGACACTAGGGCGGACCAATTCAGAACGGGCGCGGAATCGTTCGCCAGAATCTTCACCTGCGGATCGACATCCTTGTATCGAACCGCCAGAGTGTATGCATCACCACTTGCGGCCAGCGTGATAGGCTGCCGAGGCTGATGCGCATCCCGTTTGCGAACGAAGTTCTCGGCAATCTTTATATCGTCCATCAATTGAAGGAAATAAGGACGCCCGGTCAGCAGCGAGTTATAGACATAATCAGCTAATACGCTGCCCAGCGGATTCACGTATGCCTCATCAAAGCTCCCTTGCTCATGCGATGCATCGTCATAAGAATCGACGCGAAAGTTCATGCGCGTTTCGCCCAACCCGCGAAAGTCAAAGGAGTATACCTCGTAACCGTCATCGATTAACTTAGTGATCTCTGGCCAATCCTTTTGTGAGGCCTTGCCTTCCAGACTGAACCAGAGCAAAGCTCCCTTGGGATGGCCGCCCTCGCCATAAAAGTGAAGAACCGGCATCTCCAGATAAGTATCGTGATGCAGCACGTAGCGATCAATATGCACCGCGCCGGCTGTGCCGCTTCCCACTTTTTCCCACTGCAGTTCACCGGCAGGTGCGTACCCATTAAAGCTGCCAACAGTCCAGGAATCGATATTCGGGTCTTGCTCGCTCCGGTATAGCTCGGCCAGCGTCTTCCGATCATGGCGCGCGGCTTCTTTCGCATAGGCAGCAACATAATGCAAAAGCGAGTGACCATCCGAAAAGTCGACTGTTACTTGTCCGCTCTTAGTCACCTGAAGCTCGGCATCCGTATATGCGGTCACCGCGGGGAGGCCGTGTCGTACCGGCATCTTGTTGAAGCGATCGAGAAAGCTCAACGCCTGTTCCTGGTTCTTCACAGAGTAACTATGCTTGTTATAACTCTCTGCAAATGCTATCCGGTCAGCATGACCAAAGCGACTATAGATTGCGCTAACTTCGGAATAGGTCTTGTGAGAGCCCTGTACGGCGAAAAAATCAAGAGTCGCTGTCGCTATCATCACAGGGCGCGGGTACATGATCAGTAATGTACCCGCATTGTCGATCCCCCTCGATATAAGTCCGTACGGGTCTTGTTCGGGATCGCTGTCGTAATCGGCGAAGATGCGATTCTCCACTCGCGTGGGAAGCGCCGTAATGTAGCAGGAAGGAATAATTACCTTGATGCGATCGTCCAGTGCGCCCAGTAATGCGGTCTGAGTGCCTCCGCCGCTGGTTCCTGTAACATTTATTCTCTTGGCGTCCACGTCCAGGCGGCTCAACAGATAGTCTACTGCGCGCATGCCGTCCCAAACTTCCCACCGGGCCAGGTTCGCACCGGCAAGATAGGCGAGGTTACCCATTACGCCGTGCTCCCCGCAGACCAGGTTATAACGGCTCTTCTTTGCCTTCGCATCCCAAAACTGGCTGCGCTCGCCTTGCCCAACCGGGTCCCAACTAATCACGAGATAGCCGCGCAGTGCCAACCTCTCACTAAGTGCCTGATAGTGATCTTTGCCGTTGGTCGCGTGACCGGCGGGAACCAGAACTGCGGGATGCAATTTATCGCCGTTCTCAGGCACATAAACCAGCGCTGTTACATAAAAGCCGGGAAGGCTCTGATAGATCAGCTTTTCAATATGGTATCCATTGCCTGCAATTCTGCCGGTGACTGCTGCGTGCAGATCGGTCTTCTCCGTGGGTAGGCCACCGATTGCGTCCAGAAGCGATTGTTTCAGCTTAGCGCGCAAGCGTAGTAGATCGCTTTCGGTATTTATCTGCGACCATCGCTCCTGGCGGAGCTGATCCTGATGCCATGCGAGTTGGGTCTGATAAAGGAGATAAGGGGTAATTTGCGGGCCCGGAGCGTCTGCGGGAGGCAACACGCGGAATGCTTCAGCGGGAGGCGCGTTCACGCTTGTCGCACTCTGCCCAACAGCCGCGGCGCACACCGCAGCCATTGCAATACCACAAACCAAACGCATCAAACCGCTCATAGAATCCTCCACGGAGTTCCGATCCAGTTGCGGCAAGTCCCGATGCTCTTACTTATCGCCAACCAAAATCAGTTGTCCGAATTTTTCAGGAACGTGAAAGGTTTTGCTCATGGGGGCCTTCCACACAATCTCTTTCCTGTGGTCAGGTGGTCCCTGACTGCGAAACAGGTTGGCGCGAAATACTTTGCCTGCAACGGGCGGATGATTGTCGAGCGCCTCGAAGGGAATCTTCATGGCGCCATACCAGATTTTCTTGCCGGCATCAATGCGCGCGGTTACCTGAAATTCCGAGTTCCATGTCCACCCCTTCGTATGATCGGGAAGGTCGAGATTCACATCGAGATCGATCCATTCCCGCTGCGGCGAAAGCTCGAATTCCTTGTAGCGACGAATGTTCTTGAAGTCAGTGCCGATAAACAATTCAGCCACATCCCAGTTCCATAACTCGAATGTTTCATTGACAGGATCAGGCGAAGGCTTCAAATATAGCTCTTCGTAAGGGCACTCATAAAGGAGATAGAGATATTTCTTCGTCCATCGCGAGCTAACTTTCGTTCTATACGCAGGCTCCGGACGGCCCATGATATCAATCTCCAAATAGACCGAAGTCGCCCCCTGCCAAAAGGCAGATTGCGTATCTGTGTCAAGCGCAACGTCCTTCGCCGCATAAGCGCTCCTGAACATGCTGTCATCAGCAGCGTTTGCATGCATTGTGCCGGTCAGAAAAAACAGGCATGAAGCGAATAATTTGTTCATTGGCCATCTCCTTGATGAAGCACGTGTACGAAGTTCCAGGCTATCGCTTCTTAGCTCGACAGTCCCAGTTCACGCATGGCATTCGCGTTGTAAACCTTGCGGAGAATATCGTCTGGTAGGTTGATTCCGTAAATGCGCCAGCGGCCTTGCGGTGGAACTTTGGCGGGAGCGTAGTCGAAGTACTCGTCGTCCGTCTCCAGGAATCGATAATAGATGCTGTAGAGATCGCCGCTGAAGTATTGCTGCGGGTAATTGCGGACGTGCGGCGTGGCGTCAGTCCCGAAGACGATCCTGTCCTGATACTTCTCAAAGAAGGTGCGCGCCGTTCGTGGCTGCCGGCCCAATTCGCCAACACGAGCGGCCAGATCGACGAGCATATTCGGAAAACGATCCATGGCCTGGGAGACGTTCTCAAGATTCTCGGCGTAGTTACCAACATGCAACGTCACGAATCGCGTGTTGGGGTGCCTGGCCATCATCCGGTTTCTTGCTGCCAGTAACTCGTCATTGGAAGGGAAGTCGTGGTCGTAGTAGGACCAGTCTGGATGATTGTTCAGCTCTTCATAGCGCTCGTTGAAGCGATCGGTGGGCAGGAAGAAAGCTGAAGGATCGGAGATATGAATCGCCACCGGCATCTTCAACTGCCCGCATGCATCCCACATGGGATCGAATCGTGCGTCGTCGATCTTGATCAGCTTTCCGCTAGTGATGTTTTCCCTCAGATAGAGACCAAGCGTCTTGAGAACCTTGAGTCCGCGGGCTCCGTCGCGGTGCGCCTGCTCGATTGCCTCGGCCTGTTTGCGGGGATAGTCGGGGTCGAGAATCTGCGAGTAGGCTGGCTCAGTGAAGGTGTAAAAGTGATTGGGAAATGGCTTGTCATACTTCTTCACGGTCTCAGCCAATCCGACGCCGTATCCCCCTGTCAAATTGACCATGGAGCGAAGATTAGCGCCGTCCATTACCGGAATAAGTTCCTCAGGAGTGGCGGCGTACCTGCGCTCGGCAACCATGGGTACACCCTTTTCGCCTTTCGCGGAAAAACTAATGTGCGTGTGAAAGTCGATTACGGGATAGCGTGACTTCTCGACATGAGTCTCGCGTACGTGCAGCATGCTTACCGGCTGATAGTCGGGCAGATCGAGCACTTTAGGTTTCGGCTCTTCTTCGATCGGTGCGGATGCACTAACTCCCGCGCGCGCAGCAACGGTTGAAACCAACCCCAGCCCCGTTCCGTATAACAGTTCACGTCGATTCATTTCACCATTCTCCTCGGTGGCATAACTTTCCAGTATTAAAGAATATTCATGCGGAAGGGGGCATCTTAGAAAAACCGCCCGCATGCGTCATAATTTTTCTACAGATGCGGCGCCCAGCCTTTTTCGTACTCGCGCGGCCACAACTTCATCGCCTGCGGATCATCCTTAATTTTCCCGTCCTGCGGGTCGGTCTGCAACGCTCGGTTTACTTCCCAGGCGATGTTAGCAAGTTGAAGCGTAGTAACTACGATGTTGCCCTGGGAGATGGGAGCGTGAAGCTTCTCTCCTTTAGTGATTGCCGCGATGAAGTTGGCGAAGTGAAGATTTGTTGGAATGTCGCCGTCGTATTTGTCATAAAACTTAGCGCTGTCGCCGTCGACGAACTCGCCCGTCTTATTTCCTTTGAGGTCATAGGTTTCATAACCCGAGCCGCCATCTCCATGAATAAACACAGAGCCCGTGGTTCCCATGACGATCAGCCCGGAATCATGCCCGAAATACTTCATCCCGTTGCACGACCTGCCCTCCCATGTAATCAACTTATCGCCGTATTCAAAGCTGGCATCCAGAGTGTCGTAAAACTGCTGATCGTCCTTGAACTGGTATCTTCCGCCCAGCGCAGTTACTCGGCTTGGAAAATCCACCTGGAGCGCCCAGCGGCATAAGTCGATGCTATGCGTGCCGTTGTTCAAAGCTTCGCCGGTGCCCCAATGCTTGAACCAATGCCAGTTATAAGGATGGATGTTATCCATATAAGGCCTGCGCGGCGCGGGTCCCTGCCAGAGATCCCAATCGAGCTGCGGCGGCACGGGTACCGGCTTGCCGATTCCGATGGACTTTCTGGTATTGGCGTACCATGCCCTGGCAAAGTAAGGCCGGTCAATGATGCCGTTGTGAATTTTATCGATGGCTTCCATGGTGCGCACGCACGAACGCTGCTGCGTTCCCTGTTGCACCTGCTTCCGATACTTCTGTTGGGCCTTCACCAGCATCGCGCCCTCGGCGGGATTGTGGCTGCATGGCTTCTCAACGTAAACGTGCTTGCCGGCTTCAAGTGCGGCAATCGCGAGAGGAGTGTGCCAGTGGTCGGGAGTTGCGATGGTGACGGCGTCAACGTCTTTCTGCTGAAGAACATTGCGAAAGTCTTTGTCGCTCGCGGGAGCATAACCCGCCTCTTGCGCCACGATGCCCGCAAACTTTGCCCGAATATTGTCATCCACGTCGCAGATATGCGAGATGCGAGCGGTGTCTTTGTTTGCTAGGAGCGCGGACATATGGGCATAGCCGCGCCAGCGCAGCCCCATGATGGCAAAGTTGAGGCGATCGTTGGAGCCGAGTATCTGACCGTAGCTTTTCGCGGACGAGGCGACGGCCATCCCTGCCGCGCCTACTGCGAGCGTATCGAGAAAATCACGCCGAGTGACCATTTTTGTTTCTCCTTTGATTCAACACAAGCTGCGTGTCAATTTGAGTTCGGGCATCCCTCGCTTTGCGAGGGGAACCGTACAACTGCCTCGGAAATCTTTCGCTATGGGATTTTTCCTCTCATCCACTTCGCGGCATACGTGAAATCCCACGCGGCACCAAGTATACACAAACTGGGGGCCCTCATGACACGCGGCTTTCCCGGCGGAAAGCGAGTGAAAAGAGGGCATGCGCTCCCGAATATTCATGCGAATTGAACAGAATCAGGTGCCCGGTCTTCAGGAGCGACATCGGATTCGTTTTGAACGGCGGTTTTCGTGTGAAGCATTGGACGGAAAGAATGGATAAACCGCATCAAGTTCTGCGCTCGAGGATCGAGATTCGCCGAATCTCAGCGATGCCGACTATGGTTTATGATGCTAGCTGTAGCAGTGCGTTCCCGAGCATGCCTGGAAGAGCCGGCGATGGACAAGATGCGATCCGGGATAGCGAATGCGTGGGGCATTTTTTGAAGAATAAGAGACTGGTCTCACGGGATCGCTACTTCATAAGGAGAAATACAAATGAATGAAATTGCGGATATTCTAGAGGCCATCGCCCACGCGCCAATCGAGAAGCGCGCCATGACCAATCATAACGTTCTTAATGAAGCTTATGCCTATAGCAAGCCCAGTTCATTCTCGCGCGGTATGCGAATCGATTTGAACGGGCTCGTCATTCTTCTCATCTCCGGCACAGCCTCGATCGACGACAACGGCAACAGCATTCACATCGGCGATTTTCCCGCCCAGTTGCGGCGTACGTTTGACAACATCACGGGCTTGTTGGCCAGTGAAGGAGCCACCTGGCACGACATTGTGCGAACCACCTGCTACCTCAGGGATATGGAGCGCGATTACGACGTTTTCAATGCCGGGCGCACGGCGTTTTTCAAGGAACAGGGGCTCGATCCTCTGCCCGCATCCACCGGGATCCAGGCCATACTTTGCCGGCCGGAATTGCTGGTGGAGATTGAGGCGATAGCAATGTTTCGCACGGACAGGGCGGGCGACAGCAGCAAAGGGAGCGACAAGAAGTAGCTGGAGCGCTCGAAAGGTACTCGTAACTCATCGGAAAGGAAGCATTCCATGGTCAATCGTCGTGACTTTGTTAAAACTGTTGGATTAGGTGCGCTGGCTGGCGCAGGGTTAAGAGTAGCCGGAGCGCAAGCAACTGCCGCGCCGCAATTGGACGCAAGCACCGACAAATCAAAACTGGCAAGGCTGCTTCCGGGATGCTGTGCCTATTCCTACAATAAAGAGCTTCGGCAAGGCTCCATGACTATGGAGGATTTCCTACTGAAGGCGGTGGAGCTGAAGGTGGTCGGCGTCGATATGACGGTGTATTACTTCAAGTCAATCGAGCCGGAGTATCTGAATAATCTTCGTCATCTGGCTTACAAGCATGGCCTGGCCTTCTCTGGGACAGCATGCGGAGTGAGCATGGTCCAGGCCGATGCCGCCAAGCGCGCCGAGAGCGTGAGCCTGATTAAAAAGTGGGTTGATGTTACTGACCGGCTCGGTGCTTCTCACTTAAGAATCTTTGCGGGCGAATTGCCGAAGGGCGCAAGCGTCAAGGAGGCCACCGACTGGGTGGTCGAAGCAATGAAAGATGCGTGCGACTACTCAGGCAAGAAGGGCATCATGCTGGGAGTTGAAGATCACGAAGGCGTTACGCAGAACGCGGACCTTTGCGTTGAGCTTATGCAGCGCGTGAATTCGCCCTATGCCGGAATCAACCTCGATATAACGAATTTCACGGCGACGCCGGCGCAAGACGCTTACGCGCAGATTGCCGCCTGCATTCCTTACGCCACGCACATTCACATCCGTGACCACTTCTACGATCACACTCCGGTGGATATGGACCGCGCGTGGAAGATCTTTGCGCAAGCCGGGTACCAGGGTTTTGTGTCGGCGGAGTACGAACAGAGTTTCCCTGACAGCCTGCCCTCCGCAACCGGCGTGCCGATACTGGTGGATGAAATTCAAGCGCTGTGCAAGAAGTATTCGAGCGTTTAACGATTCGATTTTTCGCGCGATCTAGAATTCATCGAACGCTATCTGGTGAGATGGAATCCCCAGGTCCGTCAGCATCCTGGTGCAAGCTTTGATCATCAACGGCGGCCCGCAGAGATAGTATTCCCCCGCCTCAGGATTTTCGCGATCACTCAAGTGATTTTTTAGCACCACGTCGTGGATCAAACCCACGTGGCCGGTCCAGTTATCTTCAGGCAGCGGCGAAGAGAGGGCCAAATGGAATGTGAAGTTATGGTGCTTGCCGGCTAACTGCTGGAAATAATCTTCGTAGAAAATCTCCTGCTTCGAGCGCGCTCCATACCAGAAGCTGATCTTGCGCGCGGTGTTCTCATTTTCAAGCAAGTGAGCGATGTGGGCGCGCAGCGGAGCCATGCCCGCGCCGCCGCCGATATAAGTCATCTCCCGCTTGGTGGGTTTCACATGGAAGTCTCCAAAGGGGCCGATGGCTGATACGGTGTCCCCAACCTTCAGATTGAAGACATAACTCGAACCGATTCCGGGAGCGCAGTCCTGGCCCGGCGGTGGCGTTGCAATCCGGACATTGAAGCGCAGCGCGCGCTCCGTTTTGAGGTTGCTGGCCAAGGAATAGTTATTGCGTCGGCCGGAGGTGGGATTGGTGGAGACAAGGTCGAAGAGATGGTGATTGCGCCATACGGTTGCGAATGGCTCTGGAATTTCGAAGTCACGGAAACGAATCTCTTCGTAGGCAGGAATATCGAGTTGCAGATAATCGCCTGGCGTGAAGGCGATCTTCTCGCCGTCCAGCGGTTCAAGAATAAGTTCCTTGATGAATGTAGCAACGCTTATGTTGCCGGCGACGCGGAAGCGGCAGGACTGTTGCGCGCGAGCTCCAGCTCCACCGGCGCGAATCACATTGATGTGAAGCCGCCCGTCGCGCTCCTCCACGGGATAAGTGGCAAGTCCGCGGCAGATGGGCGCACGCGCCGGCGATCCGTCGAGGAGGTTGTAGCGCCCATTGTGCTTGGAGCACTCAATCGTATTGCCAACGATCAGGCCGCTGGAAAGATGGGTATTGCCGTGGGTGCAGACTCCGTCCGTTGCGTAGAGCCGGTTTTCACTATCACGGTAAATTGCGTAGGTCTTCTGGCCGTGATCGAAGCGAAGAATATCGTCGCGCTTGAGGTCGGCGACGGCGCAAACATCGATCCAGCCTTCCGCGCCCGGTTGTGCTTCAGAGACGTGGCAGCGTTCCTTGATGCGAGCTTTGGGCTCAGGGAGCTTGCGCTTGATGTAATAGCCGGGATCCTTGATTTGCCTGCCAACAGCGGGAACAATTTCACGGAAGGCAGCATAGATACTCGGGTACGGAGTAGGGCAGTCGTCCTTCACAATTTCATGTAACTTGCGCAGAGCATGATAGGGCACAAGCGGGAACATATGATGCTCCACGTGGTAACCCATGTTCCAGTAAAGATAGCGGTTAATCAGGTTCATATACACCGTTCTGCAATTCAGGCGGTGATCAAGAACGTTTTCCGCAAGTCCGGCGTGCTGAGTGAGATAGTAAATAGGCCCCAGCCAGGCACCGAAGAATCCGGCAATGCCGACAAACATCAGCGGTAGAATGCTTCGCTCGTAAATCGAGAGCGCGATGACGCACAAGTAGAGAAACACATAAATGCGCGCTTCGCGGTAAACCTTGAGAAACTCGGTTTCGGGGATGTAGGTTTTTTCTTCATCAGACATGCGCCCCAGGGAATGCAGCACGATCTGCTTGAAATACATTTCATAGGTACCGATGTTGAAGAACCGCTTGAGAAGGTCCTTCCAGTCGGGCGGGCGGGGAACGGCAATCTCGCGGTCGCGGCCAACGATGATGGTGTCGCTATGGTGCCGGTTATGGCTCCAGCGCCAGAGCGTGGCTTCGCGCATGAGCATGAACGAGGCTATCTCGTATAGCGCATTGTTCATCCAGTCGGTCTTGAACGCGGTTCCGTGGCCAGTCTCGTGCCAGCGCGAGTCGGAGCTGGACGCATAAATCGCGCTGTAGATCGCGTAAGGAAGGATGGCCCACCATGTGCCCCACAAAGCATAAGTGGCGTAGCCGGTGCCGAAGATGAGCGCAAACCAGAGAATGGTATCGCGAATCGCGGGTCCGTCACGGCGCTCGAGGAGTTTGCGCATGGTTTCGCGCGGCACTGGGCACTGGTACCAATCCGCCTCAGCGAGCCCCTTCTCCACGGCCAAAGTGGCGTTCACTCCGGTCAGACTGTAGTCGAGCTTGATGGGAGGGCTGGGGAGGACTTCCACGATGCTGCTCATTCGATTGGGCTCCTCAAAGGAGTTTCTGACCTTACGAAAAATACCAAGCCACACAGGCCGCATGGGCTCATGGTCCGGCCCGACGAGCCGGAACGCTGCTACAGCTTATTGTACTAAAGCAGTTCTTATGGAGGCGTGGAGTGATCGTGGACCGGGAGGTCCACGCTACGGCCGGCCTGGAGGCCGGCGCTACCTATTCTTGCCGTAGCTGAGAGCGAGTGCTGAAACGCTCAGGTTTTGTTACTGTTGACCCATGCCCGAATCCGCAACCCAACCCGATCAGAGCGCTCTCGACCTTGAATCCTTAGCCGCCGAAGTAGTCGATCTCGCCATGAAAGCCGGAGCCAGCGACGCCGAAGCCGTGGCCCGCGAGGGTGACGAGTTCAGCGTGAACGTGCGCATGGGGCAGGTGGAGACGCTGCAGGAATCAGGCTCGCGCGGCCTGGGATTGCGGGTTTTTCTGGGGCTCAAGTCGGCTTCGGCATCCACCAGCGACTTGACTGCGGACGGCATTCGCCAACTCGTAGAGGGCGCGCTAGCTCTTGCCAAGATTACCGAGGAAGACCCATTCGCCGGTTTGCCGGAGAGGGGCGAATTCGGCTCAGTAGCCGGAGATCTGCACCTTTATTATGAGGACGTTTATTCGCTTCCCGGCGTGGAGCGGATCGAGTGGGCGCGGCGGGCTGAGGTGGCGGCGCTCGAGGCCGATTCGCGCATCGTCAACTCCGACGGCGGCAGCTTTGATGCGGCCACAGGGCGCAAGGTGCTGGCCAACTCGCGCGGTTTTGTGGGCGGCTATCGCTCCAGCTATGCCGGGGTTTCGGCGGTTCCGCTGGCCATGGATGCGAACGGCCAGATGCAACGAGACTATTGGTGGTCCAGCGGCAGGCGGCTGACTGATCTTGAATCTCCTGAGTCGATCGGCAGGGAAGCGGCGCGACGGACCCTCCGCCGCCTGGGCGCGCGCCGCGTCCCCACGCAGCGAGTTCCCATTGTGTTTGCGCCGGAAGTTGCGCAGTCGTTGATCGGCGCGGTTTTTGAGGCCGCTTCGGGCGACGCAATCTGGCGCGGCGCATCCTTCCTGGCCGGACGGCTGGGCGAGTCAATTGCTGCCACGAACCTGACTATCGTTGACAACAACACCATGCTGCTGCCCAACGGCGCGGGCGGCTTTGGGACTTCGCCCTTCGACGGCGAGGGCCTGCCCTCGCTGCGCACCGTGGTCGTCGAGAACGGCATTCTGCGCAACTATATGCTGAACACCTACACGGCCCGCAAGCTGAATTTGAAGTCCACCCACAATGCGTCACGAGGATTAGCGGGAACGCCGGGCATCGGCTGTGGCAATCTTTATCTTGAGCCGGGCACTTTGACCGAAGGACAGATCATCGCGGATGTTCCTGCCGGGCTTTACGTCACCGGCCTGATGGGTTCCGGCGTGAATCTGGTTACCGGCGACTACTCCCGCGGCGCAACCGGCCTGTGGATTGAAAATGGCGTACTCAGCTATGCGGTTGAGGAAGTGACCATCGCCGGCAATCTCGCCGAGATGCTGCGCAATGTAACCGCCATCGGCAACGACCTCGTCTTCCGTAGCGCGGTGGCCTCGCCTACTCTGCGCATTGACGGAATGACGATTGCGGGAAGTTAATGGTTAGCAAGATAGCAAGTCAGCGAGTTAACGAGTTAGCCTGTAAGCCAGCTAGTGGAAATTTAGCGGGTTTTGCGGAATGGACGGCAAGGATCAGACTGGGAAAGTGCCTTTGAGGCATGCTTTCGAGGGTGCTATGCAGCAACTCGCCTTTGATCCGGCCGATCCGAGGGCCGCGCTGGCTCAACTGGCGCAAATCCCCGCAGTCTTTGCACTCTACGGCGCCGAGGCCCATGCTGAGCCTTATATCGGCCGCACGCCCAACCTGCGTGCGCGACTGGAACGACTGCTCCAGCCGTCGCCCAAGCACCCGCGCCGATTGCAGTTGGCCGGCCGGGTGCGAAGCATCGTCTGGCATTCCACCGGCTCGGAGTTCGAGTCTCTGCTGACGCAGTTTTCTCTACTCGAAGAGATTTACGGCGCGAAGGCTCTGGAGCGCATGCACCTGCGGTCACCGGCCTTTGTGCGCTTCCTGGGCAGTAATCCGTATCCGCGCATCACCGTCACTCATCGTCCCAGCCAGCGCGAAGCCGATTGGATCTACGGGCCGTTTCCGTCGCGGGCGACGGCGGAGCGTTATGCCGAGGAGATGCTCAAGCTCTTTCTGCTGCGCCGCTGTACCTTCGATTTGGACCCCGACCCAAGCTATCCTGGCTGCGTTTATTCCGAGATGAAGATGTGCCTCGCCCCCTGTTACAAGGGCTGCACGGACAAGCGCTACGGCGAGGAGGCTGCAGCGGTCGAGAGCTTTCTGGCCACGCGCGGCGAGAGCCGGCTGGTTACGCTTCGTGGCCAGCGGGAAGCAGCCTCAGCCAATCTTGAGTTCGAGTCCGCCGCAGCGCTGCATGCGCAGGTGCAGCGGGTGGAGAGCGTACGCGCCCTCGCCGCCGAACTGGTTCGCCCGCTCAGTCAACTTCGTGCCGTCATTCTGCAAGCCTCGGCCAACCCGGGCGAGGTTGCTGTCTTTCTTTACGAAAACGGCCGTCTCAGCGGTCCGGCCCAATTCTCCACGCTCGGAATGAGAATTCAGAACGAGCAGTCGGGGTCGACTTCGCTCTTTCCGCAACCGATGGCGATTGAACCCATTCCGGAGGCTGCACAATCAGAACAGGAGACGGGAAAGGACTCTCGCTCGGCGCAGGTCATTGAAGACGGTTCCGCAGGGGCTAAAGCCCATATGGATTATGCGGATTTTTCGGCTCGACTGAAGTCGTGCCCTGATACAAACCTCTTCCCTCCGGCAACATCTGACGCCGGGGACGTCACGCCGGCAAAACTGGTCCGCGGCGTTCTCGAATCCCGCATGGAAACAGCGCTGACCGGACTCGCAGACTCGAGCCAAACTCTTTCGCCAACGCTTCGCCAAGGTCATGTTGCGCTGCTCAAACGCTGGTACTATCGTCCCGAAGCGCGCCGCAGCGGAGAGATCTTCTTTCCCGACGACGAAGGCCACTGGCCGGTGAAGGCCTTGTTGCGAGGAGCGGGGCGCGTGGCTGCGAAGACGCTGACGGCTGCAAACCGCGCAGAATAAGATTTGGAGCGACCTGATCAGGCAAGCTCATGGCAACTTCTGAATCCATCCGTTCGATGCTCGCCGCGGGCCGCCAGCGTCTATCCAGTGGCCGAGTTTGCGAGGTTGTGAAACTTGTTCAAGCACACCCTAAAAAAGCCTCTCAACTGATTGAATGCCTTTGGGACGAAGATCCAGGCGTGGCCATGCGCGCTGCCGACGCCCTGGAAAAACTCACTCACAGCGATCCATCGCTCCTCTGCGCCTGGAAAGCGCCTCTGCTCGGCCTATTGACTGAAGCCACAGGGAAAAAGCTGCGCTGGAATCTTGCTCTGATGATTTCCCGTCTTGAATTGACCGGGCCTGAATGCCGTCGCGCAGCCGAAATCCTGCAGTCCTGGCTTGAAGACTCAAGCTCCATCGTCAAGACCTGCGCGCTTCAAGGACTTGCCGATCTGACCCGCCAGGACCCCTCGCTGCGATCGGCGGTGGTGGACCTGTTGCGCATCCACAGCCGCAGCGGAACCCCGGCAATGCGGGCTCGCGGGCGCATTCTGCTCAAGCGTCTGGAATTGGCAGGAGCGAAACCAGCTCGATAGCCGGAATTGGGAATCGCCCGGAGCGGGAAATTCGCAGCTAATAATTTCCGGAATGATTCAGTCTGAAAATCGATCAGAACTCTCACACGCATAAACTGGCCGCATGAGTGGCTCCCTGTATCTTGTTCCCCGCCGGCAGGGCCAGCCTGCGCAAAAGGGTCCGCTGGTTAACCTGAACAGCATGTGCGGCGATGCCATTCGCTTCCATCGTCGCGGGCAACTGCCTGAAGCGGAGCGAATCTACCGGCGAATTCTCGATTCCGATCCGCATCACGCTGACAGCCTGCACCTGCTGGGAGTGTTGGCTCACCAGGTGGGCCGCGACGAGGTTGCCGTCGAGTTGATCGGCAAGGCAATTGCTGCCGACAAGCGGCCGGCGGCCTATCATTCCAACCTCGGCACGGCCCTGCAGGCGCTGGGCAGAATGGACGAGGCTGCCGCTAGTTACCGGCGGGCCCTGGCCCTGAACGTTGACCTGGTTGAGGCGCAGATGAACCTCGGCGTGGTTCTCAATGCGCAAGGCAGGTTTGACGAAGCCGCCACGCACGTTCGGCGGGCGCTTGCCCTCCGGCCCAACCTTGCTGAGGCCCACATTAACCTTGGGAATATTCTTCAGGCGCAGGGCAAACTGGAGGAGGCAGCAGCCAGCCACGAACAGGCGCTTGCTCTCAAGCCAAACTCTGTTGAAGCATGCTTCAATCGCGGAAACGTTCTCCAGATGCAGGGCAAATTGGAGGAAGCAGTGGGCACCTATCAGCGCGCGCTGGCTCTCGACCCCAATATGGCCGAGCTCCACGGCAACATGGCAAACGCTCTCCAGGCCCAGAACAAGCTCACGGAGGCAGAGGCGAGTTATGGGCGAGCGCTGGCTCTCAAGCCGGACTATGCCGATGCTTTTTACAACCTGGGCAACCTCCGCCAAAGTCAGGACAAGCTCGACCAGGCCGCGCTCTCTTACGAGCGAGCATTGGCCCTCAAGCCCGGCCTGCCCGAAGCCCACTATAACCTGGGAAACACACGCCAGGCGCTCGGGGATCTCGAGGCGGCTGCGGTCTGTTTTGAGCGTGCGCTGGCGCTGCGGCCTGGGTATGCTGAAGCCCATTACAATCTGGCCTGCGTGCTGCAGGGTCTGGGACGATTGGAGGAGGCGCTGGAGCGATACCGGAAATCCGTCGAGCTCAAACCGGATTATTTCCAGGCTCGCTTCGGCCAGGCTCTGGGTCAATTACTTCACGGCGATTTCGACCCCGGCTGGCGCAACTACGAGTCTCGCTGGCGATCTCCCGATCACGATACCCCGATGCGCCCCTACCCGCAGCCGTTTTGGACTGGAAAAAAGCTGAGCAAGGGCCGTCTGCTGCTATGGGGTGAACAGGGAGTAGGCGACGAGATTCAGTTTGCCGGCTTAATTCCCGACGCTCTCCGCACCGGAAACAGCATTGTGCTCGATTGCGACCCGCGACTCAAACCGCTTTTCGCTCGGTCGTTTCCTGAGATTGCGGTGGTCTCGCGGCCGGATTCAGGGGAATTGACCAGTTTTGCTTACAAAGCAAAGATCGCCGCCCAGCTCCCCACCGGCAGCCTGCCGGGTCTCTTCCGTGCTACCGAATCCGCTTTTTCCGCCACCGCATCGTCCTACCTCAAAGCCGATCCAATCGAGACTGAGCGTTTCCGCACTCGCTGCAGCGACGGCCGCAGGCTTATCGGCCTGGCCTGGCAAACTGGAAACACGCAGACCGGGCGCAAACGCTCCATTGACCTGGCCCAACTAGCTCCGCTCTTTGCGCAGCCCGGCATCAGATGGATCAGCCTGCAATACGGCGACTTCAACTCGCTCGAAGAACAGGCCGCCGCAGCCGGAGTGCCCCTGCTCATCGACCGCTCCGTGGACCAGCTCGCAAACATCGATCTTTTTGCCGCGCAAATCGCAGCCATGGATCAGGTCATCACCATCGACAACTCGACGGCCCACCTGGCCGCCGCACTCGGCCTTCCCGTCTGGGTTTTGTTGCCCTTCGCAGCCGACTGGCGCTGGCTTGAGAAGCGCGAGACTAGCCCTTGGTACCCCACCATGCGCCTCTTCCGCCAGCCACAACTTGGCGACTGGACCTCAGTGATTGAAAGTGTTCTGCTGAATTTGCAGCTTTATACTCACGATTGAGGTGCTCCGGTAATGAACAAATGGATGGAACGTTTGGGTTCGGCCCGCGCTTGGATTATTGCTGCGGTGTTGATCGTGATTGGAGCGATCTGGCTGGCTCGCCGCTGACTCGCTCAGCGCCCTGATCCGTCGCAGACCTCGCCCCGCCCGCGCTGATACACTGGCTTGGCAAGAGGCCCCCCGGAAAAACCCTATGGTCGAGCTGTTGCCGGTCTTAATATGATTGAGCTTTTGCCTTCTATATTATCGGCGGATTTCGCGCATCTGGCCGATGAGGTTGCCGCGGCTGAGCGAGGCGGCGGCACGGTGATCCACGTGGACGTGATGGACGGCCATTTTGTGCCTAACATTTCGCTGGGACCGCCGATCGTCAAAAGCCTGCGCAAGGCCACCAACCTGCCGCTCGACTGCCACCTGATGATCTCCAACCCCAACGAGTTCATCCCCGCCTTTGCAGATGCTGGGGCCAATTGGGTTAGCGTGCACTACGAGGCCTGCACCCATCTGCACCGTTCGCTGGAGCTGATCATTGACCACGGGATGAAGCCGGGCGTGGTGCTCAATCCGGCTACCCGTGTCGATCTGCTTCTGGACATTTTGCCCATGGTTCACCACGTGCTGATCATGAGCGTGAATCCGGGCTTCGGCGGGCAGGAATTCATTCCTTTTTCACTTCACAAGATCCGCCGGCTGGCCGAGTTGCGACGGGAACTGGGGCTGGCGTTTAAAATCGAAGTAGATGGCGGCGTGGCTCACGACACGGTGGGCCAAATCGTCCAAGCTGGTGCAGAGTTGCTGGTGGCCGGTTCTGCCGTATTCGGCGCCGGTTATGCGGAGCGAGATGCGCGCGCCCTGCTGGCTGCGGCTCGCGAGGCCGCAAGCCAGTAAGCGGGTTAAACGGGTAAAATTTGAGAATATAGCGAAATGGCGGATGGCCGGTGCTTGAGAGCGCTGCCGCAATGAGGTGGTATGAACAGGTTGACCAAGAAGATTGCCGTGGCGGTTCTGGCTGTGCTGGTCCTGGGATCGGTTGCAGTCCAGGCCAGGGAGAAGCTGCCCAAGAAAAAGAAGAATGTGGACTTGAGCGTCAACCCGCTGGCCGGCGTGAACTCCAAGCAGCCCGACAAGGAACTCTACGACAAGGCCATGATCGCCATGAAGAAGGGGCGGTTTGACGTGGCCCGCCTCGACCTGCAGACCATGCTCAACACCTATCCCGAGTCAGAGTACCGCATGCGCGCCAAGCTGGCCGTGGGCGACAGCTGGTTCAAGGAGGGCGGCGCCGCGGCCATGACCCAGGCCGAGGCCGAATACAAGGACTTCATCACCTTCTTCCCCACTGCTCCCGAAGCGGCCGAGGCACAGATGAAGGTGGCCGACATCTACTACCAGCAGATGGAGAAGCCTGACCGCGATTACAACAATACCCAGCGCGCCGAGCAGGAATACCGGGCGATGATCAACCAATTCCCTGACTCGACCCTGGTGCCCCGCGCCAAGCAGAAGCTGCGCGATGTGCAGGAAGTCCTGGCCGAGCGCGAGACCTCGATCGGCCTCTTTTATGTGAGCCGCGAACAATGGGCAGCATCCATTGCGCGTTTGGAGACCGTAGTCGACACTTACCCGCTCTATTCAAAGAGCGACCAGGCGCTGATGGGCATCGGCGATGCGTATCTCGGCGAGGCGCGGGGCATCGAAAGTATTCCCCATCTGCCCGCCAAGATCAAAGAGCGCATGCGCGCTGTTTACCAGGACAAGGCCGCCGCGGCTTTCGCTAAAGTGATTACCCGTTATCCCATGGCTCCGCACGTTGAGGATGCCCGCGACCGGTTGGTTGCCATGAACCGCCCCGTTCCCGAGCCGACCCAGGAGGCACTGGCAGAGAACGATGCAGAAGAACGCAGCCGCCAGCCCCTGCACTTTACGGGCAAGACGCTTGGCTTCATCAAGCACGGGCCTTCGGTTGTGGAGGCGGTGCACGTAGGCGAGCCCTCGCTTGAAGATCCCAAGCGGACCCTGGCTCCTGACGTCAACAGGGAGAACGTGGCGATCTTAACCAACGCCATCAACGCCGGCCGTCCGGCTGCTCCCGCGCCAGGCACCATCCAGCCCACCGGCGTCAACGAGCCTCCGCGCAGCGACCAGCCGAACTCGGCGCCGCTGCTGACGCCATCGTCTGAAGGCGGCACCGGCGTAGGCGTGTCCATCGTCAGCGCACCCTCCGGCGCTGGCACCACAGACGCCAGCCCCGTGCTGAAGCCGGTAGGTCCCGCCAATACTGAATTGCCCGCGGCTGAAAAGCCCGCCGAGCCTCCGACCCAGGTAAATGACATCAAGTCCGGTGGCGCGACGGCCACGCCCGTCAATGCCAACGGCAAGAAGGTGAAGAAGCCCAAGGCCGATCTCGGCGACGAATCCTCCAGCAAGAAGAAAAAGAAGAAGGGCCTCGACAAGCTCAATCCGTTCTAGCCTGACAATCGACTGGATTACAAAAAAGGCCGCTCTCAAATCGTAAGCGGCCTTTTCTTTGCTAAGCCGCGATCGCAAAGGTTGTGTCTGATTGACTCTAACCCCATCTGCTAAAGTGAGAAGTGGTCCCCTCGTTCAAAACCCTTGCAGCATAAGGGCCAGGCGCACATTCCGGGGGTCGCTCCAGAACCCTCATGCCTCACGACCTGCCCAAAGCCTACGACCCCACCGCCATTGAAGATCACTGGGCCGAATACTGGGTCCGCGAAAAGCTCTTCGCCGTGCCCACGCCCACTGCACCCAACCAAAACCAAGGCCCCGCCGGCGAGGCGTTTACGATTCTGCTGCCGCCGCCCAACGTGACCGGCCGCCTGCACATGGGCCACATGCTTAACCAGACGGAGATGGATATTCTGACCCGCTGGCGGCGCATGAGTGGCCGTCTCGCTCTGTGGCTGCCCGGAACCGATCACGCCGGCATCGCCACGCAGATGATGGTCGAGCGCCAGTTGGCCGAGGAGGGCACCAGCCGCCAGAAGGTGGGCCGCGAAGCCTTTGTCGGGCGCGTATGGGAGTGGCGTCGCCACTACGGCGGAGCAATTCTCGACCAGATGAAGCGCCTCGGCGCATCGGTCGACTGGCGGCGAGAATACTTCACCATGGACGAGCGCCTGTCGATTGCGGTCAGAGAAGCCTTCGTTCGTCTTTATGAGCAGGGGCTCATCTATCGCGGCGCATACATCGTCAACTGGTGCCCCCGCTGCCAAACCGCCATCAGCGACCTCGAAGTCGTCCACGACGAGCACAAGGGCCACCTGTGGGAGATTCGGTATCCGGTCCTAAGCGCGGATGGCAAGGATACTGGAGAGTTTCTAACCGTAGCAACCACCCGCCCCGAGACCATGCTCGGCGACGTAGCCGTAGCCATTCATCCTGAAGACGAGCGCTACCTCCATCTCCACGGCAAGAAGCTCCGCCTGCCACTGATGAACCGCGAGATCCCCATCGTCCTCGACGAGTGGGTCAGCCGCGAATTCGGCACCGGCGCGGTCAAGGTAACCCCGGCACACGATCCCAACGACTTCGCACTCGGCCAGCGCCACAATCTCCCCTCCATCAACGTGATGGACGATACCGGCCACATCAATGCCGAAGGTGGTGCCTACGCCGGCCTGGACCGCTATGCTGCGCGTAAAAAAATTGTCGCCGACCTCGAAGCGCAGGAGCTCCTGGCGGGAATCAAGGACCACATCAGCAACGTAGGCCACTGCGACCGCTGCAAGACGGTCGTTGAGCCGCGGCTCTCCACGCAATGGTTCATCAAGATCCAGCCCCTCGCCGAGAAAGCCATCGCCGCCGTTAAGCCGGGACCGGATGGTAAAAAGGCGATCAACTTTACCCCTGGGCAATACGAAAAGACCTATCTCAACTGGATGGAGAACATCCACGACTGGTGCATCAGCCGCCAGCTCTGGTGGGGCCATAGAATCCCCGCATGGCACTGTTCCGCCTGCCACAAAATCACCGTCGCCCGAACAGAACCCGCTGCCTGCGTCCATTGCGGCTCGGAAAAGATCACGCAGGAGACCGATGTTCTAGATACCTGGTTTTCCTCCGGCCTCCTACCCGTCTCTGTCTTCGGTTGGCCCAACATCACCGCAGAAAATCGTGCTGACTTCGACGCGTTCTATCCCACCAGCCTCCTCGTGACCGGGTTCGACATTCTCTTCTTCTGGGTGGCCCGCATGATCATGCTGGGCTGCTGGTTTGCCGGCGATGTGCCTATGCCTGACGGCAGCCAGCGCTCACTTGCGGACTCTGTTCCGTTCCGTGAAGTTTACATTCACGCCCTGGTCCGCGATGCCAACCGCGAAAAAATGTCCAAGACCAAGGGCAACGTCGTCGATCCCATCGAAATCGTCAAGCAGTACGGAACGGATGCCGTCCGCTTCACGCTGGCCAGCATGGCCTCTCCCGGTACCGATATCGCCTTTAACGTAGCCCGAACGGAGGGTTACCGCGCTTTCGCCAACAAAATCTGGAACGCCGCGCGCTTCCTTTTCATGAACGTTGATCGCGCCGCCGAGCTCGGCATCACAGTCGATCCTTCCGCGCTGGGCGCAATACCCACCGTCGCAGATAACGCGCCACTTGAAGATCGCTGGATCGGCGCCGAATTAAATCAGACAGCGGCAAAAGTAAATCAGTCGCTTGAAGACTATCGTTACGATGATGCGGCAAACACCATCTATCAATTTTTCTGGGGCAGCTTCTGCGACTGGTACCTCGAAATCGTCAAGCTGCGCCTGGACTTCTCTGAAACCGCAGACAAAGCTCAAACAAAAGCCGCGCTCACCACACTGGTTTCCGTTCTTGAAGCAGCCCTCCGCCTGCTCTCCCCATTCATGCCGTTCATTACCGAAGAAATCTGGAGCGCGCTCTACGACGGCAAACCACCGACGAAATCGATAGCGCTGACCAGCTATCCAAAGGCCGACAATAGACGGCTTGATGAAAGTGCGCTGGTCGACATGGGCGTTTTGCAAAATCTCATCGTTGAAGTTCGCGCCTTGCGCAAGGAAATCGGGGTCGAAGAAAAGGCCACAGTTCCCATCGAGGTTCGTACCGACGCAGCTTCAAGGAAAATCGCTGAAGAGAACAACGCCATCATCGAGCGCCTTGCTCGCGTAAGTGAAGTTCGCTTCGTCGAACAGATCGACCCTGGACTGTCGAAGCACTCCACGCCCAACTTCGACGTCGCAGTCATCTACGAACGCACAATCGACGTACCCGCCGAGCGCGAGCGTTTGACAAAAGAGATTGCGAAATACGACAAAGGGCTAGCGGCAGCCGAGCGCCAGTTAGGCAACGCGGGCTTTCTGGCCAAGGCTCCGGCGAGCGTAGTAGAAGGTTTAAAGAAGCAGGAATCCGAAACCCGCCTCCTGCTTGAAAAAGCAAAAGCAGCGCTCGAAGCGCTGCCGAAAGACTGATCACTGATTCACTGATACACTTGTTCACTGTTCACTGACCACTAACAACTGCCCTTATGGACTGGAAAAGCAGCCGCATCGACGCATTGCTGGAGCAGGCCCTGACGGAAGACCAGGCCGCCCGCGACTCCACCACTAACCTGACCATTGACCCGGAACTGCGCGCCGCGGCCTCCATCATTGCGCGGCAGGAGCTGGTGGTCGCCGGTCTCGGCGCGGTTCCGCGCTTCCTTCAAATCTTTGCCCGTCTCGACCCGCGTCCCCCGGCGCAGACCCGCTTCGAGGTCATCAGTCACCCCGAAGTATTCGACGGCGTAAAAGTTCGCGAGGGCCTGGTGCTGGCCGTCATCCGCCACAATGCGCGGGTGCTGCTGAGCTGCGAGCGTGTGATCCTCAACCTGATGCAGCATCTCAGCGGCATCGCAACGCTCACGCGGACATACGTGGACGCCGTGCATGGCACCCACGCACATGTCCTGGATACGCGCAAGACCGTGCCCGGTCTTCGCATCCTTGAAAAGTATGCCGTGCAGTGCGGCGGAGGAACCAATCATCGCATCGACCTGGCCTCTGGCATCCTCATCAAGAACAACCACATTTCGCTCGGCGGCGGCATTGCAAAAGTCCTCACACAGGCTCTCGAAAAACGCCAAAGAGGACAGCGAGTGCAGGTGGAGGTGCGCAACCAGCAGGAGCTTGAAGAAGCGCTCCAGTACGGCGCCGAGGCCATCCTGCTCGACAATATGACACCGAAGGAAGTGAAACGCGCAGTCGAGCGCATCAAAAATGCCGCCCCCGGTCATCAAACGCAAGGCCCCGGCCACGAGAGCGAAGTTCGGTGGATTCCCACTGAAGCTTCCGGCGGCATCGTGCTTGAGAACATTCGTGCCTATGCCGAAACCGGAGTGGACTTCATCAGCGTAGGCGCGCTGACTCACTCGGCCAAGGCGGCCGACATTTCCATGCGCATTGAAGCGGAGTGAAGCGGCAATGTTCGATCTCGCCGCTCTCGAATCCGCTCTCGCAAACACCGTCTTCGCAGGCAATCTGCATTTTTCACCGGTAACCGATTCGACGAACACGGATGCGCTTGGAGCAGCGCGCGCCGGTGCGCCGCACGGGTCGGTATGGTTTGCTGACGAGCAACTGGCGGGACGCGGACGTGGCGACCATACCTGGCACTCCGCCGCAGGTGAGGGACTTTACGCAAGTGTGCTTCTGCGACCGCGCATTCCCGCTGCTCGTCTCCCGCTGTTGCCGCTGGCCGCCGGCATCGCCGCCGCCGAAGCCACTCGCTGTGTTTCCGGCCTGAGCGTCGATCTCCGTTGGCCCAACGATCTGCTGATCGGCCCGCGCAAGGCTGGAGGCATCCTGGTCGAGGCAAGCTCGGAGGCGAATACTGAAACCGGCGCGGTCGCATTTGCCGTAGTCGGTATCGGCATCAACGTGCATCAGCGCAACTTTGCCCCGGATTTATCCACGCCCGCTACTTCACTGGATTTGGAATGCGGCCGCCATATCGGCCGCCAGTCGCTGCTCGTCTCCCTGCTAGAATCGCTGCAGCGCGAGGTGGATGGGCTGCTCGATAGCGCGTCGGCCCGGACGATTCCACGGCGCGTGGAAGAGGCCTCGACCTGGGTAAGAGGGCGGAAGGTAGAAGTCTACGGCCCGCAAGCATGCACCGGAGTCACTGCCGGCCTTGATGAGCACGGATTTTTGCTGGTGCGTACCTCAGGCGGTTTGGTGACGGTGCAGACCGGCGGCATTCGCGCCGCAAGTGTAATTTGAATCGCACGGACGGAACGACCATGCTGCTAGCAATCGATGTAGGAAATACGAATACGGTGCTGGGCCTCTACCGGCTCGATGGCGAGAAGCCCGAGTTGGCTGCGCACTGGCGCGTTACCACCCATCGCAACCAGACCGCGGACGAGTACGGCGTGCTCTTCGTCAATCTTTTCGAGATGAACGGCTTCACCCCCAGCCAGGTGCACCATATCATCATCTCCTCAGTGGTGCCGCCGGTCGAGTCCACCTTGCGCGAGGTCTGCGAAAACTATTTCCACGTACAGCCGCTTTTTGTCGAGCCGGGCATCAAGACCGGAATGCCGGTGTTGGTGGACAATCCTACCGAACTGGGCGCCGATCGCCTGGTCAACGCCATCGCCGCATTCGAGCGCTACGGCGGACCGTGCATCGTGGTCGACTTCGGCACCGCGACCACCTTCGACGTAATCTCCGTCAAAGGCGAGTACCTGGGCGGAGCCATCGCACCCGGATTGGGCATCAGCGCGGATGCGCTCTTTTCGCGCGCCGCCCGCCTCAGCCGCGTGGATATCAAGCGCCCCGCCAAGGTGATCGGCACCAACACGGTCACGCACCTGCAAACCGGCCTTTACTACGGGTACATCGGTCTCGTGGACGGGATCCTGGAGCGCATCGTTGCGGAGCTTGGGGCAAAGCCGCAAATCATCGCCACCGGCGGCCTGGCGCGCCAAATCTCTGAGGACTCGCGCTATATTGCAGAAATTGACGACATGCTCACCCTCGACGGCCTGCTCATCCTCTTCGAGCGCAACCGCACCGCACGGCCTCGCAGCCGCCCGAACTGAGGCGCATGCAGAATTACTTCAACTACTTCACCGAGATCGAGGATCGCTTCCAGCAGCGGCGCGGATCGATCCTACTGCTCTCCACGCTCGACTGGGCTCTGATCGAAACCTGGCGCGACGGCGGCATTCCGCTCGAAGCGGTGCTGCGCGGCATCGATGCGGCCTTCGATAAATACGAGGCCAGGCAAAAGCGCGCCCGTATGCGCCGCATCAACGGTCTGGCCTGGTGCGCGCAGGCGGTGATTGAAGCTGCCGAAGGGTTGCGCGAAGCCGCAGCCGGCACAGCAAGTCCGACCACCGAGCCCCGCGAGTCGGGTTTTGAACGGGAACGCGTCGCCGCGCATCTTGAAGCCGCCGCAGCCGCTCTCGATGCAGCAACCGTGGCCCCAGAAGCCTGCGCCGCAACCGCAATCCGCCTGCGTGAACTGGCCGCCGAACTCCACGCCGCCGGGCTGGCGAACGCAGGAAAGAATAGCGCTGCGGTCAATGACTTGGAATCGCTGGAACGCACGCTCATCGTGCTCGAAGAAAAGCTCTTTGGCGCTTTCAGAACGGCGGCTCCCGAAGATTTACTGGTCAAGCTAGATGAGCATGCGGATCGGGAACTCGCGCCCTACCGCGGCCGCATGGGCGCCGTGCAACTGCGCCAGGTAAAAAATCAATTCGTGCAGAAGCAATTGTTAGTACACTACAATCTTCCGCGCCTTAGCCTCTTCTATATGAGCCAGCAATGAAGCCTACGAAGAAACAATCCGAGAAGCGAAACAGGCTCGAAAACAAGCCGGGTGCGCCATCCTTGCGCCGTTTTTCAGGCGCAAGGGTGGGAAGCGATGAACCTGGCCCAACTTCGAGCCAACTGGTTGAAATCGAAAAACCCATTTATGGCGGCGCATTCCTCGCTCGCGCTGAGGGCAAAGCCGTTTTTGTGCCACTCACGTTACCCGGTGAGCAGGCCCGCGTGCGCATTACGCAAAGCAAGCGCGGGTACAATACCGCCGATCCGGATGAGATAATCCGAGCCGCAGCGGAGCGCATCTCGCCCGCCTGTCCACACTTCGGCGCCTGTGGCGGCTGCCACTATCAGCACGCCAACTACGAATCCCAACTGCTTTTCAAACAAACGATTCTGCGCGAAACCCTGGAGCGCGGCGGCGTGCAGGCGCCCGATGAGATTTCCGTGCTGGCCGGTGAGCCCTGGCATTATCGCAATCGCATCCGCCTCGCCGTTGACTCGGAAGGAAGTCCCGGTTACCGCGCCCGCCGATCTAATAATGTGATTCCCATCAGGGAGTGCCCCATTGCTGCGCCGTTGCTGATTGAATCCGCACTGACGTTCGCCGAAATCGCCCGGCAAATCGCGCCTTCGCTGCGTCCCACTGAAATTGCGCTTTTCTCGAACGCCGACGAAACGGCACTGATGATCAGCATCACCACCGAAAGAGCAAAAAAAGTTGATTTCGAAGAGCTCGCGCAGGCTCTCCACGAGCGAATCCCCACACTCCGCGGTGTGGAGTTGGCAATCGAGGGCCGAGCCGGCCAGCAGCCGCGCACCGTCGCGCAATGGGGCGCAACCTCCCTAAACTATCGCGCTGCAGGTTTCGATTACCGCGTAGACCAAGGCGCATTTTTCCAGGTGAACCGCTGGCTGGTCGATGCTCTCGTTGAGCGGGTTACGGTGGGCTCGCAAGACACGATCGGGGGCGCACTTGCTTGGGACCTCTTCGCCGGCGTCGGCCTCTTTGCCCGCCAACTCACGCAGAGCTTCGAACACGTGGTTGCGGTTGAGTTCTCACCGTCCGCAACCCAGGCCCTCGCCGCGAACCTCAAAGGAACGGCCGGAATCCCAGTTCGCGCCATGACTCTCGACTTTCTCCGGCGCATGCGTAAGCCTGTACGCCCCGATGAGGCGCGACCCGATTTGATTGTCCTCGATCCGCCGAGAACCGGCCTGGGCGCGGAAACCTGCGCGCTGCTAGCGGAGATAGCTGCCCCCGCCGTAGCCTGCGTTTCCTGTGACCCCGCAACCCTTGGTCGCGACCTGCGCGCGCTTATAGCCGCGGGTTACTTCATTCACTCCATCACCCTCGCCGACCTCTTTCCCCAGACCTTTCATTTGGAGACAGTGGTCCAGTTGCGCCGCTCCTGATAGGCTTGACCCCGACAATCCTTTTCAGTTCTCAGGCGCATGCAAGCTGACTTGCCCACATCCGCACAAACTCTCGATAGTCCCGCCTCCGCCGGTCTGGGCGCGGTTCCCTTGTTTCATGCAGCCTGGCTCTTTGCCTTGGGCATTGCAGCCACTCATTGGATCTGGCTGCGGCCCAGCCTGGTACTCATCGCGCTGGCTCTGGTCGCCGTATTGTGCGGCGTGGCGGCACTCTACGCGCAGCGCATCCGGTGGTTCCCACTGGCCGTCTTGTGGCTCTTATTGGGCGCGTGGTGCGGCTGGATGGAGCCGCATCCAGTTCCCGCACCTGCTCTGGCCTCTCTTTCTGACGGATTGTTGCGCACCGTTGAAGGCATAGTCGTGGATACAGGCCCGGTACGCGGCGAGATCGAGCAGAATCTAAACGACCACGAGTCCACCGAACCCGCCGTCACGGCGCCAGCGCCAGAACCTGCTCAACGAATCGATCTACACGTCTCATCACTCGAAGTCGTCAACGATGCCGTCGATGCGCAGGCTCCCGTTAGCGGTGGCGTGCGCCTGACGGTTCGCTGGCCAGCACAGGACCCATCCAATCCCCCTAATCAGTCCAATCCGCAGCCGTTTCATTGTGGCGAGCGGGTTCGCGCCGTCGTACGTCTCTTGCCGCCCGAGGTGTATCACGATCCCGGTGTCTGGAGCCGCGAGGAATTTCTTCTCGAATCTGGCATTACCTCCTCGGCCACGGTAAGCATCGAGCGCATCGATCGCCTCGGCCCATCGCCCGGCGCATTCTTCGCTTGCCGAGTCAACGGCTTGCAGCACGCTTCGAGCGCCCGCCTGCTGGCCCTGCCCTCCGTGATGCGCCGTCTGCCCGCCCCTCTGCGCCTAAGCCAGGACGACGCAATCATGGTGGCCGCCATGATCACCGGCGACCGCACTTACCTCATTCATTCTCTGCGAGTGGGCTTTGAGCGCACCGGGTCCTTTCACATGCTGGTGGTCTCAGGCTTTCACCTCGCCATTGTCGCCGGGTGCATCTTCTGGTTCGCGCGCCGCCTGCGTCTCCCCCGCGTTCCTGCCACTTTCCTCACTATTCTTGCTTCTTTCGCATACGCGCTCTTCACCGGGTTCGCCACACCGGTCCAGCGCTCGCTGTGGATGGTCACGCTCTACCTGCTCGGCCGGCTGCTCTATCGCGAACGAAGCCCGCTGAACACGATCGGCTTTGCCGCGTTGTGCCTGCTGGCCGTCAGTCCGCGCAGCCTCTTCGACGCCAGCCTGCAAATGACGCTGCTGGCGGTAGTTGCAATCGCCGGCGTTGCCGCGCCGTTGCTTCAGAGCACGGTCCATCCTTATCTCTCCGCCACACGCGACCTCCGCCTCACCGCCATCGATGCCAAACTCGCCCCGCAGTTCGCGCAGTTCCGCACAACAATGCGGATGGTCGCCGTTGATTTGCAGGCTGCGCTGAGTGGCCACATAGCTTGGCGAGTGTTTCCCTTTGTCGTGCGCTTTCTGCTTCGCGTCTTCGAGCTAATGGTCGTCTCCTGTGTAGTGGAGCTGGCCATGACCTTGCCGATGGCCCTCTACTTCAATCGCATCACCGTCTTTGCGTTGCCGGTGAATCTATTCATCCTGCCACTGCTTGTGGTGCTGATGCCTGCCGCGCTTATCACCCTTCTGGTCGCGATGGTCTGGCCCGCTGCCGCCTGGCTACCGGCAATGTTCATAGCTTTGCCACTTCACTTTGGCGTCTGGCTGGTACGTCTTTTCGGCTCGACGAGCTTCGGCGATTTCCGTATTCCCGCACCGGTTCTCTGGCAATCGGCTGCTTTTTGCGCGATGTTGGGCGCAGCTATCGTACTCGCCCATCAGGCCGTTTCCTCCCCACCTAATTCGGCTCGCTGGCGGCGCCGCGCTTGTTGGGCAGGTCTGTTTCTCGCCGCTCTCTGTGCTGTTGTGCCGCGCCCAATCCAGCATCCTCGCGACGCTTTGCTGATGGAAGCCATCGACGTCGGCCAGGGTGACTCGCTGCTCCTCATCACCCCCGACGGCAAGACCCTCCTCGTCGACAGCGGCGGACACGGCGGCGGCCCTCACCAGGCTGCTCAGGATTTTGATATCGGCGAAGAGGTCGTCTCCCAGGCACTCTGGTCGCGCGGCATCCGCCGGCTTGACGCAGTCGCCCTTACCCACGCCCATTCCGACCACATGGGTGGCCTGCCGGCCGTCCTGCGCAACTTCCATCCCGCCGAGTTATGGGTGGGCAACAATCCCCGTTTCGACGCCTACAACGCGCTGCTCAATGAAGCCGCCGATCTCCACGTCCGCATCCGTTCCCTCCGCGCTGGCGCCGCGCTCACTTTCGGCAAAACTCAGATCAATGTCCTCGCTCCCTTCCGCAACTACCAGCCAGGCCCCGAACCCACCAATAACGATTCGCTGGTTCTGCACGTGAGCTACGGCGCAACCTCCGTCATGCTTGAGGGCGATGCCGAGGCCCCCATCGAGCAGGCCATGCTCGCGGAGACCGGTTTGCAGAGCACGCTGCTCAAAGTAGGCCATCACGGCAGCATCACCTCCACGCGTCCTGAATTCCTGGCCCGCGTAGCCCCGCAGTGGGCGGTTATCTCCTGCGGTCTGCACAACCGTTATGGGCATCCGCGCCAGGAAGTCCTCGAGGAATTGCAAGCTGCAAAGGTCCGCACTTACAGCACTGACGTCAACGGCGCCGCATGCTTCCGCCTTGACGGCAAAAACGTCGCTCCGGAACCCGGCTGCGGTATGCGGCAACTTCCTTGATTAGAGTTTCGATCGCCGAAAATAGTGCATCGCATCACGAAAGTCCATAAATTATTCAGTTATTGACGGCGCTTGGTCCGTTCACTTAATCTTTGCTACACAGTAGCCCCTGCACCGCTCGCAAGAGACGTGCAACCGCGGCATCGCATGACCGGGACCCGCCGCTCGATCCGGAAAAACCCCGAAAAATAGAGGTGCGATGTGGATAACTCTTGTTCTGGTGAGGTAGTCCTCGTAGCCGGCGGTACGGGCGGTCTGGGGCGTGCGGTCAGCCTGGCTTTCCTCGAGCAGGGCGCCAAAGTTGTAGTCCCTTGGCACGACGCGGATGAGTTTGCCGCGCTGAAGAGTGCGGTTGGCGCTCATGCCTATTCCCTTCGTGGCCGACAGGTGGATGTGACCGATGAATCGGACGTATGCAAGTTCGTCGTCGGCATTATTGCAGAGCACGGAAGGTTGGATGTGCTTGTGAATACCGTCGGCGGATACGCGGGGGGCGTCAATTTATGGGAGCCCGATTCCAGCGTCTTCGATCGGATACTGGCGCTGAATCTCCGCGCCGGTTTCGTCCTGTCACACGCGGCGGTCGTACCCATGCTCCGGCAAAGGCGCGGTGCTATCGTGAACGTGTCTGCAACAGCTGCTTTCGATCACGCCTCAGGAGCGGCCGCTTACGCTGCCTCAAAAGCTGCCGCGCTCGCCATGATCGATTGCCTGGCCGCGGATACAAAGGGCACAGGCGTTCGCGTCAACTCCATCCTGCCCAGCATCATTGATACCGCCGCGAATCGCCGCGAAATGCCCAATTCAAATTTCGCAATCTGGCCTAAGCCGGAAGATATTGCGCGTGTGATTTTGTTCCTGTGCAGCGATCAAGCCAGGGTTATTCATGGAGCCGCCATTCCCGTTTATGGAGACAGCTAGTAACTCTATGCGGTAAAACAAAGTGAAGAAGTGAGTATTTTAGCTCGCAGCTAAGTCAACTCCCATCCCCGGAGGTAATGATGTCTATACGTCCCGTCAAGCGACTTATCAAGTCCAAGCCAACTCTCGAAGGTGCGGGAGTGCATCTGCGCCGCGCATTCGGCTTCGACAACACATCCGAATTCGACCCATTCCTTCTGCTCGACGATTTCCGCAATGATGTTCCCGCCGACTACCTGGCCGGATTTCCCTGGCACCCTCACCGCGGAATCGAAACCGTCACATACGTTCTGGCCGGAACTGTCGAGCATGGCGACAGCATGGGCAACAGCGGCGTCATCGGAGCCGGAGACGTGCAATGGATGACGGCCGGCAGCGGCATCATCCACCAGGAGATGCCCAAGGGCGACCGCGTCGGCCAGATGCACGGCTTCCAGTTGTGGGCCAATCTGCCTTCATCGCAAAAAATGACCGCACCCCGTTACCAGGAGGTGAAATCACAGGAGATTCCTGAAGTGAAAGATGACGACGGTACCCAGGTTCGCGTCGTCTGTGGAAACTTCTGGGGCAAGAGCGGCCCGGTAGATGGAATCGCAACCAACCCGACTTATCTCGACGTAACCGTAGCGCCGGGCCGCAGAAAAACTCTGCCGGTTGAAACCTTGCGCCACGCCTTCGCCTACGTCTTCGCCGGCTCTGGCAAATTCTGCAATGCCTCTGCGCCTCTCGCCGTTCCCACCGAGTCAGTGCAATGGCTCGATACAACTCCACCGACAGTCGCCGACAACCGCTCGCTCATCCTCTTCGACAGCGGCGACGAAGTTACGGTGCAGGCCGGCGACGACGGCATCCGTTTTCTCCTCGTCTCCGGAAGGCCGCTCCAGGAGCCGGTAGCATGGTATGGCCCCATCGTAATGAATACGCAGGAGCAACTGCAAAAGGCTTTCAGTGAGCTCAAGCAAGGAACATTTCTGAAAGACAAATGATCTCAGTGTCAATAGATCTGCTGCGCCAGAGCTAAGCGGTGTGCAACTTCTTCACCTGGATTGCCTTCTGGCCGTCAGGCTTCGGGACGAAGATATCCATGAAGCCGATGCCGCACTGCTTCACCATCTGAATGGGATATTCCAACCGGCCAAGGCTCGCGTCGGCGTTGTTTGTTCCAAAGGAAAACTTCGCGCCCTTGGCCCTCGCCGCCTTGATAAACGTGGCGCTCGGAATCTTGTAGCGGTTGTTGATCTCGATGGCAACATCGTTCTTCACGGCTGCGTCGATAACCCTCGCCATCCGCTCAGGCGTCCAAAGCGCATCGTACTCCGCCTCCATCTGCGTCGGCAGGAAAGTTGCATTCGCGTAGATGTCGATAGGCTCGCGCATCACCCCTTCAATGCGCTTCACATACATCTCCATGAACGCCTGCTTGTCCTTGATCTCGCCTATCTCATCCGGAAGCCAGATTCGCATTCGCTTCCCGTTATCATCGGTGAATGTCATCGCATCGGTGAAAACATAATCGAAGCGGGCTATCGATTCCCGCGAGGCAAGGGTCATCCATTCGCGCCCCTCGCCCTGTATAGCCACATAACATGGCTGGCCTTTCATGCTCTCAAGGTAATCGCGCACGCTGTCGTCGCTGTGCACAGGAAATCCCAGCCCGCAATTGATAGCGACACCATAAAAAACGCCCACTCGCCGTGAGTTCGCCAGTGCCTGCTCAATCGTCAGTCCGCCTTTCAGATGCACGTGATAATCGACCAGTGGATAGTTGAGCGCAATCAGGCGCATGATATCGCGTGTTACCTCGTCGTCCGGCTCTTCATTTGAAGTTTGCGCCAAGTTATCGGCTAGCCGCCGCACGCGTATATTTCGGAAGCAGGTCATGCTCTCCGCCCCGCCTCCTTCCAGCGCGAACGTGCCATGGTCGGCAGGATGCCCTCCTGGTTCCGGTGGTTGCGGCCCGGTGTAATCCACCACCAGCATCCCGTTTACCCTCACTTGCACCTGCTTGCCGCGCACCAGAATGTTGATCCGGAACCACTCGTTATCTTGCACCAGTTGCTTGTAGACGTTGCGCAGCGAGTGGAGCGAGCCCGTCTTCGCCCGGTCGACAATCAAATTTTTGTCCGGCCCCAGACCACTATTCGCCACCTGCACTTTGAATCCTTCTTCCAGCAAGCGCCGGTGGTTGTGCACTGCATGGAAGCAGATGCTCGACGCCGCTCCCGGCCGCGTCATTGCCTCCAGGCTCAACTCAAAGTTTTTGAAGTCGGCGTTGTGCGCTGCGCCCTCGTAAATCAGTTGCGCCCGCTCGCCGTGAACAACAATCTGCCCATCTACAACCTTGAATGTGTTCTTGTGTTCGCCAACCTTCCACCCGTTCAGCGATTTTCCATCGAACAGAGAAATCCAATCTCCTGAATCGTCGCTAAACGCGTAGGCGGCCGCTGGCGCGGCGAGCAATAAGGCAATCAGATCCCGGCGTGTGAGTGTCGGCATGAATCCTCCCTGGTTGAATGTGGATGAAGCAGTAAGTATAGTCCAGAGCGTGCATGGAGTTCAGTGTTCACGGGCCGCGTCGTAACCTGCGCAATCGGCGAGGCGCAAACTCAAGTTGGCTGAAGTGTTTTTCAGAACCTCATCCTCACTCCCACTTGTATCTGTCGCTCCCGATAGAAGTTGGTCGCATTTACATTCAGCGGCTGACCGAAGGCCGTAGTGCCAGCCTTCAACCCGGTGAGGAAGTTCAGCGTGGGCAGCGAATCGGTGCTGCCGGATTCAAGGTAGTAGCCGGTGGTCTCCAGCTCCGTCACGTTCTGGTGGTTGAGGAGGTTGAAGCTCTCGGCCAGCAACTCCAACTGGCGCATCTGCCCCAGGTCGAATTTCTTGCCCAGCCGCATATCGGCCTTCCAGGTGGGCGGATAGCGGAATGTATTGCGGCCGATGTTGTAGCTTACACCGTCGCTGCCCAGGCCATAGACGCGATTGTCGCCGCCTGATCCGTTCATTCCTGGCGCCAATCCCACGATTGCCGTGCCCCTCGCGTTGAACTCCTCGGCCAGCGAGCCGCTGGTGCGCATGGTGTAGGGCAGACCGCTGTGGTACTGCCCAATGCCCGAAAGCATCCAGCCGTTCGCGATGCGTCCTGCCGTGCCGCGCAGCTTCCACGGCGTTTCATAGATCACCATCGCGGCGGCTGAGTGGCGCATATCCAGATTGCTGGTTCCATACTCCATGTTGAAGTTAGCTGGGTCCAGCACATCGCTGCCGGATACCAGCGTGCTCTCGTTTGGATTCCAGTCCATCGCGTGCCCGTAAGTGTAGTGCGAGTGTAGGCTTAGCCCGCGGCGCCCATAGCGCACCACTTTGAGCATGAATGCTTCGTAAGTCGAATTGGCGCGGCTCACGATCTGGGTAATCTGCTGGAAATTCGGATTGGCGCGTCCGCACTGCCCGGAAATATTTAGCGGCGAGCCACTGGGGCAATCCCCGAAGGGCCAGGATGCATAGAAGGGAACCGAGATCTGCGGGCTCTTGATCGGACCCAGGCCTGTGCCGTCCAGCACCGCATAAGTAATGGTCTGCGGATTCACCGCTGAATCGAAGTTAGTATCGATGGAGATAGGCAGCCTGCGCCCCAGGCTCACCATTGCGCTGGCGGTTACCTCCAGGTGGCCGGGCAGGTTTTCCTCCACAGCAGCCAGCGCCTGATGCACTTCGGGATTGCGGAATTTGGGTGCAAACTCCACCACTCCCGGTTTCACCAGGCTGCCGGGCGGGCCAGTCAGCACGTCAGGAAAAGGCTGAGCGCCGCTGGTACCAGTGGCAGAGTTGTAACCGTCTGTCGGCCGTATGAAAGAATTCTGATCCCCGTTGGCGCTGCCCGTCTGGGTGAGCGCCGTTTCCACCGTGGCGTTCTCCGTGCGGCCATAGTACATTCCGTAGCCCAGCCGCAGCACCGGCCAGTGCGTTTCGCTGTTTCCCACCGCCAGACTCAGCCGCGGACCCCAGTCGTTGCCCAGGTCAGGCAGCCTCTGAGCGGGCAAGGTACCGGAAGGCGAGTTCGGAGCAACCGGCGGCGGCCACAGCGTGGGCATCGGCGGCGGCAACTGCTCGCGCTCCCAACGTAACCCGGCGGAGAGAACAAAAATCTTGTTCGGCTGCCACTGAGTGGTGACGAATCCTGCCCAGTCGTTGGTGCTCAGTTGCCAGTTGGAAGGCCCTATGGTTTGCGAATAGTAGGAGTAGCAGGGCAGAGCTCCCAGCCCGCGCAACCCGCCCCCCGAATCGCGCCACACCTTGCCGGTCTGGTCGCAGTTGTGCTGATTGAAGGGATTAAGCTCGCCAGTAGTCCCAAAGGCGGCGAAGGCCAGCGCGTCAGAGGCAAAGTTCTCCACGCTGGAGTAGTTATAAGTGCCGGTCTGGTTGCGCAGCAGGCTGGTCGCATCAAAGTTGTGGCTCACCTCGAAGCCGGTCTTTACCAGCAGGCTTCCTTTTACCCAATTCAACGTCTCCTGCGCCTGATAAAGCCGTTCGTCGGGATAGTTGCCCTGCCCGAAGCGCGAAGGATTGCCGATTGTTAAGCCGTAGCGTGAGTCAACATTGATCTGCGGCAACTGACCCCACGTACTTCCCGCCAGCAGCGTCTGCTCGTATGCCGAAGGTGTCTCCTCATGCGCGCTCATCAGGTTGCGTCCCAGCGAACCTTGCGTCACGGCCAGCAGATTGGGAGTGATAAATGCCTCCCATCGTCCCAGCAGCCACTCCTCGCTGGCCTGGCTCGATCCAAAGCTGTGGTTCCCGTAGGTCTCCGAGACCCGCGTCAGCCCTCCGCCCGGCGAGTCCCAATCGGCCCCGATGCCTTCCAGGGCGAAGTGATGCCGCTCTGCCGCCTGCCAGTCGACGCGTCCAAAGCCCACCCACTGCGCGGCGGTCCGCGGAGCCGGTCCGAGCAGCCCGCCCAGCGTTTCCAGCATTCCAGAGTAAGCCGTCAGCCCCTCGGCCACCGGATTAACGCTGTTCAATCCCAGTCGGGCGCTCAACACTTGCAACTGGTCGTTCGTGGGCTGGGCAAAGAATCCGGTTGTTTCCGTACAAGGGCCGATTGTGCATCCATTCACAGTCTCCACCAGATAGGGATGCTTCACTGTGGAAAGTCCTGGATCATTACGGTGATAACTGTCCAGCGCGCCGAACCAGAACAATTTGTTGCGGCGGATCTGGTTACCGATGCCCATGCCCCACACCGTTTCGTGGTCGGTAGGGGTATACGACTGCGGCGCTCCATTCGGACCATTGCCAAAGACCGGAACGCTCGTCACCGTCGCCGGCGCAGTCTCCGTAATCCATTGAGTAAAGGGATTCCGCGTACCCCAGGTATTCTGGCGGTCGAAGAAAAATCCCTGCCCGTGCAGCCCGTTTCCGCCGCCCTGGGTCTCCACGTTCACGCGCCCCCCGGCGGTGCGCAATCCTTCGGCCTCCGCGTTGCCGGCCGCCATCTCCACTTCACGAATCGCCGCCTCAGCCACTTGGGCTCCGCGCCCGCCAGACCAGGCCTGCCCCATGCCGTTTTGCTCTCTGCCGCCCTGCCCATTAGAGCCCGTTCCTGAAGAGGCCGGGCCGTAACCGCCCTGTCCTCCAAAGGCCAAACGGATGCTGGCCCCGTCGATGGATTCTTCCGCAGGCAGCTGTCCCGCGCCGCGCAATGAGGCTTGCGCCCTGCCCCCAGCCGTGGTCGCCGCCGCGGGTGTATCCAGTACAAAATCCTGCCAGCGCCTTCCGCTGGCCGGCAGTGCCCGCAGCTCCGTGCCGCTCACTTTCGTGGTGACCACCGGCGTCACCGGGTCCTCTTTCTTGTTCGCTACCTGCATGTGCGCTGCGTGAGCCGGCCTCGACTGAGCGACCACCTGCACCACCGCGGTTACCGCCTCGTCGATGGCCAAGCGGGCGGAATCAGGGAGGGCATTAGCCCCGAAGGGCCGGTTTTCATTCGTTTCACTCGAGATCGCCGGTTTTTCCACAACTTCCTGAGCCGAGCCCGATTCTTGAGCGGTGGCTCCCACGGGCGCCAGCTGCACGCGGTGCTGCGAAAGGCCCCTGCTCACTGCAGGATGTTGCAAAGGCTGGGCGGGCACCGGCGTATTTGCTCTCTGGGTCACTACCGGCAGGCTTTTTTCAATGGTGTGAATCGCCCGAGCTTCGATTGAAATATTTTTATCTGCAAGATGGATCGCCGGAGTCGCAACAGGCGGGGTTTTATCAGCGGAGTGAGCCGCCGGAACCACAGGAACAATCTCGTGGATAACGGCCTGGACGGGTTCTTGCGGTGTAGGCTTGAACTCCATCGCCGTCTGGATGCGGGTTTCGTTGCCAGCGGAAACAAAGATGTGTTCCAGCAGCCCGCGGCCCAGTTGATCACTCTCGGCCTCCACGCTATAGGTTCCGGAGTCAAGCCCGGTAAAGCTGTAAATTCCATTCTTTTGGGTTGTGGAGCGCATTTCCACCCCTGTGGTCTCATTGCGCAAAACCACCGCGGCGCCTTCAACAGACATCGAGTACAAATCAGTCAATCTGCCCGCAATGGAGCCGCTTCCCCCGCTGGCCGCCTCCTGTGCCAGGAGAGACTGAACCGCTCCCGCGCCAAAGATCAGCACGGCCAACGCAAACGTCCAAATCCAACTCCGTCTTGTCCCTGCCATCGAGAACCCTGCTCGCGGCAGATCGTGGAAAAACGCTGCACTCGCAAACTAACTCCCCAGCCCGCTCTAGCGGTGGGTCAGGGTGGGCACAATCGACGGCAAACCTCCGGTCCGCAAATAGCCGCGCGGCAAGACAGGGCCTGAACCCCCGCCAGAAACCGTATCTGTGATCGACAGAAGGATTGGCGGGTATCCGCTCCCCGAGGGATTTTTTCCCCGCCGTCCCGATGGCCCAAAATGAAGTTACGAGCGATTCTATGCCTGATAAGGTAATCTGAAAAGACGGCATCTCGGATTTTGCCGATTCAGTAGGCACAGCGGAGTTTTTCACTATTCCCTAGTCCCTATTCCCTAGTCCCTGTTTCTTCCCATGTTCATTGACGAAGCCAAAATTCGCGTAAAAGCCGGCGACGGCGGCAACGGTTGCATGGCCTTCCGTCGTGAGAAGTTCGTTCCCCGCGGTGGACCCTCCGGCGGTGATGGAGGCCGTGGCGGCGACGTGGTCATGGAGTCCTCGCAGCGCCACAACACCCTCATCCACTTCCGCTATAACCCGGAGCACAAGGCGCAACGCGGCCAGCACGGCATGGGTTCCAACTGCACCGGTCTCGACGGCGAATCAATCGTCCTGCAAGTGCCTGTGGGCACAGCACTTTACGACCAGGAGACCGGTGAACTGATCCACGACTTCAGTGAGCCCTACGAGCGCCTGGTCATCGCCAAAGGCGGCCGTGGTGGACGCGGCAACCAGCACTTTGCCACTCCCGTCCACCAGGCCCCCCGCGAGCACGAATTGGGCCGAGCCGGCGAGGAGCGCGCCTATCGCCTCGAGCTCAAGCTCCTCGCCGACGTAGGCCTGGTCGGCTATCCCAACGCAGGCAAATCCACGCTCATTTCCCGCATCTCCGCCGCCAAGCCCAAAATTGCAGACTACCCCTTCACCACCCTCGAACCCAACCTCGGCGTAGTCACCGTAGGCGAGGAACCCGATCAGGAGTCCTTTGTCGTCGCCGATATGCCTGGCCTCATTGAAGGCGCACATCTCGGCTCCGGCCTCGGCACCCAGTTTCTCCGCCACATTGAGCGCACTCGCCTGCTGGTTCACCTGGTAGACGTCTCTGACGCTTCCAGCCGCCCCGATCCCGTTGAAGACTTCAAAGTCATCAACGAGGAGCTGGCCAACTTCAGCAATCGCGACGGCGAGCACCCCTTATCCGGCAAACCCATGATCGTGGTAGCCACCAAAATCGACTCCGCCAACCCCGCGAAGCTCAAGAAGCTGGCCGCCCACGCAAAGCGCCGCAAGCTGGAGTTCCACGCGATCTCCGCCGTAACCGGCCAGGGCATCGACGAACTGAAGTGGTCCCTCGCCCGGCACTTGAGACCCGAGTTAAATGCCATCAAGTAGATACGCGGTGGTCCAAAGGTAGACAATTTCGAGGTTTACTTTTTAACCGAAATAAGCTGCCACTTTCGCCGTCACCAGCTGGGCAATATCTGTATTCGTTCTTTACTCGCCATATGCGCCCCGCTTGAGTCTTGCTTCCATTCGCCCCCGTCAACGTGCTACATTCTTTGTCATGAAAAAGATTCTAACTGCCATCTTATTTTTATTGGTGCTAGCTATACCGGCGACTGCATTGGCCGAACACCATCATCGCGTTCATAATCACAGCAAAAAATACCACCACACCCATCATTTCAACCATCACCGCCCTCATAAACACGCTTAGAACCGGCTTCAGCTCCAGCACATCCCATCTTCAGTTGCTAAGCCGCACAACTCTTGAGGGAGCAAGGGAGGGCAGAATCCATGACGGAACAAACCGACCTCCGCTATCCCATCGGACGCTTCAACCCTCCGGCCGCCAGCCTTCCGGGCAACCGCAGCGAGCACATTGAAACCCTGCGCCAGCTCCCCTCTCGTCTGCGCGAAGTCACTGCTGGCCTCAGCGATGCCCAGCTCGATACGCCCTACCGTGAAGGTGGCTGGACCGTGCGCCAGGTGGTGCATCATCTGGCTGACAGCCACGCCAACGCGTATATCCGCTACCGGCTGGCCCTTACCGAGGATTGGCCCACCATCAAGCCCTACGACGAGGCTGCCTGGGCCGAACTGGCCGACAGCCGCAAGTTGCCCATCGACGTTTCCATGGCCATCATTACGGGAATGCATGCGCGCTGGGTTGCGCTGCTCAAATCTCTCTCAGAAGAGGACTTCCGCAAGGGATATAACCATCCCGAGCTTGGGAAACAAGTCCTCTCCACGGTGCTGGCTATGTATGCCTGGCACGCTCGCCACCACACTGCCCACATCTCCGGCCTGCGCGCGCGGCAGGGCTGGTAAGGTCTCCGCGTGATCGCCGGTGAAGCTGCACCATCTCCCGGCCAGCTTTTACAAAGCATTGAAGATTACCTCGCGGACTACCCCGCCGCCGCGCTGCTTGAAGATGGCCGCGTCCTCTTCGATATGCGCACCGCCCATTATTCAGTCAGTGAATCGCACGGCCGCTGCCTGCTTCAATTCTGGAGCGAAGAGCGCAACCTGCTCCGCACGGTGGTCGATCTGCAACAGCGCGCGCAGTGCCTGCGCCTCACCACTCGCCGCATGGGCGCCGCCAAGCCTCAGTCTCTCGAACTCGCGCCCACCAGCGACCGCCGCACCCCCACTGCCCGCGATTCAGCACGGCGAAATTATCTTCGGCTGCTCGAGCGGGTCCTCACCCGCAGCTTCATCGGCTCCAAGGTAGATGGATTCCGTTCGGCGATGGACCTGGAGCACAGTTTCGGCCCGGCTTATGTGCGCGGCCGTCTGCTTCGCGGAACCGCCGCTGACGCAATCATCGGCGTAGGTGAAGCAGAATCCGCCGCGATCGCCGACGGCATTCTCACTCTCGGCATTCTCTGGCTCGATCATTGCCGTCAGCACGGCGACGGCCGCCGTCACTTCGGCGGACTCAAGGTCATCGTCCACGCCGGAGTCCGGCGAACGACGGCCGAGCGAATGGCCTGGCTCAACCACACCGCCGCCGACTTCCAGCTCTTCACCCTCGATGAGCGCAGCGAAGAGCTCACGCAGGTGGACTTTCGCGATACCGGCAATCTTGGTTCGCACCTGGTCCATGCATTTTCGGCAGCGGCGGCTGTGGAGCGTTGCCAGGTCGGTATTAATCGTCTGCTCGCGCTCGTCCCACCCGCCGCCAAAGAGCGCGTCGAGGTGCGTCCCACGTCCGCCGCTGAAGCCGGTCTCTTTTTGCATGGCCTCGAATTTGCACGCGTTCGCCACGGCGCTGCCGCCAACTCCTTTGCCCGCGAAAACGAGATCACCTTCGGAGCCGGAGCCAACGAAACCCCGCTCACCGATGAAAGTGAAGCGCTCTGCCGCGACCTCTGCGCGCGCCTCTTCCTCAGCCGCCACGCCGACGGCTCGCATACCGATCGGCTCTTCCGTCTGCAGCCCGAGCGCTGGCTTGAGTCTCGTCTCCGCGCCAGCATCGTCGAGCTTCTTCCCGGCCTGCGCGGCGATCTGCTTTATACCCAGGTTCCCGCGCTCTCCAATGGCGACCGCGGCATGCTCGACCTGCTCACCCTCGACCGCAATGGCCGTCTCGCCGTCATCGAGCTCAAGGCCGACGAAGATCTCCACCTGCCCCTGCAAGCGCTCGATTACTGGATTCGCGTTCGCGCCCTCAATGATGATCGCCAACCCATCCCCGGCAACGCAGGCTGCCGGCCGCTCTCCGCCTTCGAGCGCCAGGGATACTTCGCTGGCGCTGAAGTCTCGCCGCTGCCGCCGCGTCTTCTGCTGGCCGCTCCCGCCCTGCGCATTCACCCCGCCAATGAGCCTGTACTCCGCTACTTCTCTCCGCAAGTGGAGTGGGAGCTGATCGCCCTGACCGAGCACTGGCGCCGGGAGTTGCAAGTAGTCTTCCGCAAGCGCAGCACTGACGCGCGGAGCTAATCAATCTAGTTGAGAAAATCGCACCACCACAAACTGTCATCCTGAGCGGAGTCGGGCGCGTTCTTTGCGCCCAACGGAGTCGAAGGATCTGCGGTTGCTTCTCGTCCTTCTTCAACGAACTTCAGAGACGACACACTGGTGTCGGATACCTATAACTACAGCTTTTTACAGTTCTTTATAAGAAAGGTTTGCCGCCCCCATCACTCCAGCCGCCCGTCCGTCCGAGCCGCATTCAGCCCCTGATAGATAGCGTCATACCTCCCGCTCTCCGCCGCAAACCGCAACGGCTTCACATTCTCAACGCAAATCTCCGCGGGCGTAGGCTGAGTCTTCCATATCATCATCACCTCGGCAATGAACTTGTCCAGAGGCATGGCGCGAGGATCCTTGGCGCCGGTCATCAACTCAGTAGCCACATACGGAGGAATGAGTTCAATCACGTCGGTCGTTGTGGTCTTCAGTTGGTACCGCAGCGATTGCGTCCAGGAGTGAATCGCCGCCTTGGTAGCGCAATAAGTCGGCGTCAGCGCCAGGGGAAGAAATGCGAGGCCGGAGGAGACGGTCACAATCGTGGAGTGAGCCTGCGTTCTCAACAACGGCAGAAGCGCCATCGTCAGCCGCACAGGCCCCAGCAGATTGATCGCCACAGTAGCCTCCACCACGTCCAGGTCCGGCTCCGCGGCAAGCAGCTTTTCCGGCCGCATAATGCCTGCGTTGTTAATCAGCACATTCAACGCCGGAAAAT
>JBEKUB010000019.1:0-78244 GCA_049515455.1 Occallatibacter sp. | reverse complement strand
GAATCGCCTCATCCCTATCGCAGTCCCTTTGCCCGCGATGCCGCCCGCATCCTGCACGCGCGCGCCTTTCGCCGCCTGGCCGGAAAAACCCAGGTCTTCCCCCGCCTGCCCGCCGAATCTCCTTCCGATCACATCCGCAGCCGCCTCACTCACACGCTTGAAGTAACCCAGATCTCTCGCACGCTGGCCGGGGCCCTGGGGCTGAATGCGGAACTGACCGAGGCCCTGGCGCTGGCCCACGATATCGGCCACCCGCCCTTTGGGCACGCCGGAGAAAAGGCTCTCGACCAATGCCTGCGCGGCGCCGGACTCACATTCGACCACAATCTCCACGCCCTGCGCATCGTCACCTGGTTTGAAGAGCGCTACGCCGCCTTTCGTGGTCTCAATCTCACACTGGCCGTCCGCGAAGGCATCGTCAAGCACTCCCACGACTACTCCGCCGCCACCCACCCCGAGTTGGCCGATTACTTCCTCGATCAGTTCCCACCACTCGAAGCCCAGCTCATCGACCTTGCCGACGAGATCGCCTACCTCACCGCCGATCTCGACGACGGTCTCGACTCAGGGATCCTAACCCTGGAGCAGGTTCGCGAGGGCGTGCCCCTATTCCGCAGCTTCCACGACGCCGTGCTTCAGCAATATCCCGCCTCCTCACCAAAGTTAGCTGGCTATGAGACCCTCAACCGCGTTCTCAACGCATTGGTCACCGATCTGATCAACGAGGTGCGCTCCCGCGTAGAAACTCTAGAAGCAACCACACTCGACGATATTCGCCGCGCGCCCCGCCGCCTGGCAGCTCTCAGTCCGCAGATGGAAGCAGCCCGCGCAGCCGCAAAGGAATTTCTCTACGCCAACTTCTACAATTCCCCCGTCATTGAGGAGGCGCACACCCACGCCACCACGGTCGTTGAAAGCGTCTTTGCCAAATTGATCGCCGACCCCGGCATGCTGCCCGCAGACCATCAGGCGCAAATCCCCACCCAGGGCTTGGAGCGCACCGTAGCCGACTACATCGCCGGCATGACAGATAGTTTTATTGAGCAATTATGGGAACGCTGCGGCCAACGGATGTAAAAAGCCTCGAAACTCAACTTTGCAAAAGCTCGGGTGCCCCACCTGGGCGCCCTCTGGGCACCGCGTCTTTGTTTTTGCGGCTAGGGTGGGTTTCCACCATCGGTCCGGCTGGGCTTGATCAACGGGTCAGAACTTTTTGGGGTCATCTTTTGCCAGACCCGGATTAGGACAAAAAACACCGCGGCGACGATCCAATAAATAAGGAATACATTAGCTGTAACACGCAATACTGACAAAAAATAATCAAGGAATGGCGCATAGAAATCATTCAACAATCCAGGGAAACAGAGCGCTCCAACAAGGTGGTACGAGGCTGAAAAACCAACAGCAAGCGCGGCCGGTGCAAGAAACAGGGATACGGCGTAACCCTCATCGCGAACCCAGATCCACAGGAGCAACGCCATCGCGAGAGCCGTTGCGCCAAGAACAAGCGGCTTTCCCTGATCAGCGAATTTCGTACGGGAAACAAGGATAAAGACGGTTAAAGAGGCCGACTGTACCACTACTCCAATGACGCTAAAGCAGATGAATTTCATTAGCCCGCGCCTATTCATTGAGGCTGCTGTCACTTGCGCCATTCTTCTCGATCTCCACAATGATCCTCGCACCATCCGGCCGAAACACGAGCCGCGTCCCCTCCACAATCCCTAACGATTCACGAATAGCGACCGGAATATCAATCTCACCGCATGTACCGACGGTAACGAGAAACTCTTCCATGGCCTGCATTCTGATAGGAATAACATCCTGCGAAGAAGTGCCGCAAGAAGAAAACGGCAGAACAAAATGCGTTCGTCCCGCCGTCTCCACAAATTCCCGATTCGGGGCACCGCTTTACTGCACCGTCCCTTGTGGCCTCAGCCGTCGCAAATCCAGCGCGCACTCCACGGCATTCTGAGCATGCAACCGTAAATTGTCTGACGCAGCCCATAACCACAGCCGGGTCGTCTCGGTGGGATTGCGTCCGCTCAGCTCCGGCTTCAGCCGCACCAGCACATCGTTCTGCCCTGTGGCGGCCAGGTTCGACGGCGAATCCGTATCTTCGAGCACCAGGTCCACGTGCTCTCCGCTCAGTGCCTCTTCGAGCGTCGAAATCTGCGCGGGCCGCTCCAGTTCCACGGCAATTGAAAACGCGTGCCCGTGAAAGACCGGCGCATGAATCACCTGAAGAGCGAGCTGCGGCCAACGCCCTGCAGACAGCGCCTCGTAGTGGCGCCGAATTCGCGCCTCTGCCGCGCTCAGACTTACTTTCGCGTTTTCGCCCAGCCCGCTCAGCAGGTTATAGGCCACCTGAGTGTCGTAGATGGCGCGCGGCATGCCCTGGAAACTAAGCAGGCTCACCGTCTGCTGGTGCAGCTCATCCATGGCCCCGCGACCAAATGCGCTTGCCGGCTCCAATACCGTAGCGGCGGCAAATCGCACCGGGGCGGCCATTTGCAGCCGTTCCAGCATCAGCGCCAGGGCCAGCGCCGCGGGATGGGCCGGGACCACCGCGGGAGTAAACAGGTCCGGGGTCACCGCTGCGGAACCAAGCCACGGAGCGCGGACCAGCACGCCCGTCTCCTGGTCCAGTGCGCCGCTAAGGTCCAGTACTGTCGACCCTGAGCGCAGCGCCTGCCGCCAGTGCTTGCGGGTCAGGTCCTCTGTGCCGGAAAAAAATGTAAAGTCCACGTGATCGAAAGCATCCGCGCTGATGGCCTGAACGAACGTCACTTCGTCGCCCACTTGGTCCAGCTGGCCCTGCGCCTCTTCCTCATCCAGCAGGAAAAAACTGGCCGCGGCCAGCGACGACTCTGACAGTGCTTCTTTCAATTCCCGGCCCAGCAGGGTTGAAGCTCCAGCAATGGCTATCTTGTACACATGCATCCTTCTTTTATTCGATTGGGAATCTGCCAGCCTTCAATGAATCTGCTTCTGCCGACGCTGCATCAGGCCCATCAGCGCCGATTGGCCTTCTGCGCCGCCGCCGCGACCACGAGTAAGCCGCCCGCGCCCAGATGCCGCTGAACATGTAAAGCAGCGCCCACACGAATAGAACTGGTCCCGAAAACCGGACAATGATATAAAGCGCGATCGGCAGTATAAACAATATCTGGAATGGATGGCTGCGGGAGAAGTTGATCTCCTTGGCCGACCAGAATCGCCAGGTGCTCACCATCAGGAAGCCGCTTAGCCCTACCAGGATCAGCCAGGGAATTGCGACCCACCACTCATACACCGGATAACCGTAAAAGAAATGCACCGTAGCGGCCAGCAGCCCCGCCGCCGCCGGAATCGGCATGCCCACAAAATATTTTCGGCCCGGCCTTCCCGGATTCCTCGGCTGCGCATCATGGCTGATGTTGAAGCGCGCCAACCGCGAAACCCCGCCGATCAAAAACAGAAAACAGATAAACGCCCCAGCCTGGTGCAGATGCTGCAGCAGTTGCGGGTTGGTCGAATCCGGCAGAAAATGGAATCCCCAGACCAGAGCCAGCAGGCTGGGCGCCACGCCAAATGTGATGGCATCGGCCAGCGAATCCAGCTCCTTGCCAAACTCGGTGGCGGTGTTGGTCATGCGGGCAATACGCCCGTCCAGCGCATCGAATGGGATGGCAAAAATTATGGCAATGGCAGCCCAATCCAGGTGCGCATGCGCATCCCCACTACTGTTGATCGCCTTGATGGTCTCGGTAATGGAAAAGTAGCCGGCGGCAATGTTGCCCACGGTAAATAGCGAGGGCAGCAGAAACATTCCCCGCCGCAGACGAGCCTTTGCATTGGCTTTCATCAGAGCTTGGTCGCGGCCGTTCATAAGCTCTCACCACCGGGCATGGCCGCCAGCACACTCGCGCCGCCTTTCACCCGCTCGCCCACCCTCACGCGCAAAATCGCCTCGGCCGGCAGCAGCACATCCACACGTGAGCCAAACTTGATCAGCCCCACACGCTGCCCACGCTCCACTCTGTCGCCCTCGCTGAAATTGAAGACGATGCGCCGTGCCAGCAGCCCGGCAATCTGTTTGAATGTGATCTCGGTGCCCTCGTCGCCCCTCACCGTAACAATGTTCTGCTCATTGCGGTCTGCCGAGGCCGGGTTCATAGCATTTAAATACTGCCCCTTTCGGTAGCACACACTCCTGAGAACCCCGCCGATCGGCGAGCGATTCACGTGCACATCAAAAACGCTGAGGAAAATGCTGATCCGCTGCCGGGGCCCATCGGCCGTGGCGATAGTGGCCGTCTCTGTGACCAACCCATCTCCCGGCGACACGATCAACCCAGCACCGGCTGGCACCGCACGCCGGGGATCGCGGAAAAACCATAGAAAAAATACTGCCAGCAGCAGCGGCGCAATCACCCACGCCCAACTGCCCGTTGCCCACTTGAGCAACCACGCCACTGCCAGAAAGCTCAAACCGTAAATGTAACCATCGCGAACCATGTCCCAACGATTATACGGTGATTCGGCTCCTCTGCCGACTCCTGGCCCGGGCGCGAACCGACCACACTGTCGCCAATGGGCTTGTCGCTCACTTCATTTGCCTGCATCCAATCAACTGCTTTGCTGCCCTAGGCCACCGCCGGTGACCGGCGTTCCAAAGCGAAAATCAGGTCTTTGGCGTGCAGCTTCAGCTTTTTCAGTCGCACTTCTTCGAGCTGTTCTTCCTCTGAAAGGTAGGGTTTCTCAAGCAATTCTTCCAGCCGCTGAGCGTAGCGTTTATGTTCCGCGTGCAGGCGATCTATTTCTTCACTCAGCGTTGGATCCTGTATTTCGTCCATCAAGCACCCCCTTGTTACAGAACCATTACATATTCCCCCGCAGGCACGCAATTTACAAGATAGTAACGAGCAAAAATTGAGTGAAAGTCATTAGAAGCCGCGGACTCGCTGGCCGAAAATCGTGCACTCTTGTTGGTGCAGCACAACCTTCCCGCTGGTTTCCGCCCGCGTTTCCAGCGCAGGGAATCACTTGAGTTCGAGCCTCATCAGAACCGCATCCTCAACGGGATCAATATAATAGCGCGGACGCCGCCCGGTTTCGACAAATCCCAAAGATCGGTAAAGTTCGAGCGCCGGTTGGTTCGATTCCCGCACTTCCAGGACAACCTCCGTAATCCCGGCCTGGCCAAGCTGGTAGACCAGCTCATCAAAGAGCTTCCGCGCCAGACCTCGCCGCTGCACTCGAGGGTCGACCGCGATAATCTCCAACTCGGCCTGCGGCTGCAGCAGTCTGGCTACCAGAAAACCGGTCATTCGGTCCTCATCTGGCCCCAGCACTACCAGCGCAATCCGCCGCGGCACTGCATCCGGATTCATCGCGGCCTGATAGTTCTCGCGAGTCCATTGCGGCAGTCCCTTCAGGTTCCCGGCAATCTCCATCACGTCGTTCAGGTGCATCCCGAACATGGGACATACGCACATCACCGGCTCGGGTTTCGCGCTCTCTTTGGCCGCCTCGGCAGCCTCGCCAAAGATCTCCGCATCCGACCGCCGCAGATAGTGCCCGTCCAGCAGCGCCAGATCAACAAACTCCCCGGCATCGACCCACGCCGCGCCGAAGAAAAGCGCATTCGCCGCAGTCGGAGCGGCAATCCGCACTTGTTCCGCAGCCGGCCAGACAGCCGCCAGCAGCGCCTCCGCAGCCTCATCACAGACGGCAACTCGCTTCGGTACTGGATTCACAGCCGCCAGTTCCTCAGCCCCGGCCAGAACTTCCCTCACCGGTGTCCCCGGCTCGTCAATACGCAGAAAAATCTCATTTCGATGAGCATCGAGAGCCGCCGAGGGAATGCCTGCTTTGTGCGCCAGCACCTCAAGCCGCGAAACCGCAACCACCGGAATCTGTGCCGACTCGGCCAGCCCCTTCACGGCAGCCAATCCCACGCGCACCCCGGTAAAGCTGCCCGGCCCGTTGACGACGACAATCGCGCCCAGCTTGGGCAGTGGCACTTCCGCCATGCTCAGAAGCTCACAGACGGACGAAACCAACTCGGCCGAGCTGCGCTGCGAGCCCATCGTTTTTTCGCCCAGGATTTGGAGTTCCCCGAAAAGTTGCTGCCCCAACGCGATCGTGGGGGTCGTCCCGCAGGTGTCGATAGCGAGCAGAAATGCATAGTCTTGCATGGCGAATGATTATACGGCTTCGAGCGCCTGCTCAAGATCAGCGATCAGGTCTTCCTTGTCTTCAATTCCGATCGAGAGCCGCACCCGTCCCTGCGTGATGCCCATCGTCGCGCGCACTTCATCGCTCACCGAGCCGTGCGTAGTGGTAGCCGAGTGCGAAGCCAGCGACTCCACCCCCCCCAGCGACTCCGCGCTCAAAAACAGCTTGATCGCTGCCAGGAACCGTCCCGCAGCCTCCCGCGAATCCAACTCGAAGCTCATCATCGACCCGAATCCCTTTTGCTGCTTCACTGCCAGCTCATATTGCGGATGACTCTTCAGCCCCGGATAGGCCAGCTTCTTCACCTTCGGATGCGTGGAGAGATACTCCGCCACAGCCATTCCGTTCTCCTCGTGCTGCCTAATCCTCAGCGGCAGCGTTCGAATCCCACGCAGCACCAGGAAACATTCAAAGGGCGACATAACTCCGCCTGCCGCCTTCTGCACCAACGAAAACCGCTCCTTGTGTTCCGGCTTCGAGCCGATCAGCGCCCCGCCCAGCCCGTCCGAGTGCCCGTTGAGATATTTAGTGGTAGAGTGCATCACAATATCCGCACCCAGCTCGAGCGGACTCTGCAGCACCGGCGACAGAAAAGTATTGTCCACGCTGACCTCGATACCGTGAGCATGCGCAATCCTGCTCACCTCTGCAATATCGGTTAAAATCATCAGCGGATTGCTGGGCGTCTCAATGTGAATCAGCTTCGTCGTAGGCCGTATCGCCACTTCCACAGCCTTCAGGTCGCTCGAATCCACATACTCAATCTCGATGCCGTAACCCGAAACAATCTGGTCGAAGAGCCGCACCGTTCCGGCATACACATCCTTGCTGCAGATCAGGTGGTCGCCCGCCCGCAACATGGCCACCAGTCCAGAGATAGCCGCCATTCCGCTGGTAAACGCATGTCCGCTCACGCCGCCTTCAAGCGCAGCCAGCGCCTCTTCCAGCCGATCCCGCGTGGGATTTCCTGCGCGCGAGTAGTCCCAGCCCCGGTCCGTGCCGATGCCCGTCAATTGAAAGGTAGAAGAAAGGTAAACAGGCACATTTACAGCGCCCGTCAGCGGGTCCGGCTGCTGCCCGGCATGAACGGCAAGGGTCGAGGGTCCGTAAGGGGAATGAGTCATCTTTCGCGATTAAGCTCCTGTCTTCCAGCTTATCGCAGCAAAATGAGGCGGGAATAGCAGAATACTGACGGGGCGATACTGCGAAATGTTGAGTCCGCACAAACGCGCCGGAGGCGCAGAGTTTGTTAGCCCCGCGCTTCACCGGGGCCCCCAAGAAACGATCTTTGTTTCTTGGGGTGGAAGCGTGGGGGAAATGGACTCCACGAGTTAGTTAGTGAGTCCCGTAGGGACGATGCAACGGCATTATTTCTGCCGGAATCAATAACCAGCAACATTCCGCTATTCCCATTGAGGCTGTCATCCTGAGCGAAGCGCAGCGGAGTCGAAGGACCTGCGGTTGCTTTTGTTCTTTATTTCCACCGATACTGTCGTCCCGTTTTTGGGTTGAATCAAGTTGCAACTTTTATTCGAATCAACAAATTTCGCTTGGCAAAATGCCGCAGCTTCACGGTAATTTGCTCGGGATCGAACCCGTATGCGGACACATAAAGATGATGTGTTGTTCCCATCTTCGTATCTGGAAACACAAAAAGTCCATTGGCATCGGTTGTTGCGGAAGCCAGAGCGTGTTTGGGTTCAAAATGGCAATCAAGAATCATGCTTTTCTCGGAAACGGGCGGTTCAGCGTCGCCTGGTACCCTAATCTGCCTAAATGTCTGAACGCAGTCTTCAATCACGACTCCAGCCACTGGCGATCCCATGGAATCCACAACAACTCCGGCTAAATGATGAGCGCGAAACGGATGCTCGAATTCGATAAGTTCTATCGCTTGCGCAGGAATCGCACAAAAAAGAATCGTCCCGACCAAACCAAGTTGCACCACAATCTCCCGCATAATTTCTAACCTTCACTATCTCTGCGCCGAATCGCCATAGCCGGGTGCCCCAGGTCTGGATTTTCAGACCTGGGACCGAATCCACCATCTTCTACTTCGTACTCACCCTCAGCAGCAGCACCCCATGCGAAGGCACCGTAGCCTCATAAACGCCGCCGGTAAACGTCACGTCCTTGTGCGCCCAAAGATCCCGCACCTTCTTCACTGCGCCGTTCAGTTTCAGATCGCCGGCCTTCACCTTAGCCTGTCCCGCATTCGGCCCCATATTCACCACGCCCACAGCCACGCCCCCATCGGCCAGCGGCTTCGCCCAGATCTCAAAGTCGCCGCTCTTCACCGGTGAAGCCTGCTTGCCCAGCGGGTCCTGATCGATCGCAATCACTTCCTTGTTGAGCAGAATCGACCTGGTCGTATCCGTCATGGTGCGCACATCGTTCCCGGCCAGCAACGGCGCCGCCGTCAGCGCCCACAGGCTCATGTGCGTGCGGTACTCATCGGCCGTCATATGCCCGTTGCCGATCTCCAGCATATCCGGATCGTTCCAGTGCCCTGGCCCCGCATACGGCGCCGTCGGCACCTGCTTTTCAATGTTGGCGATCATGCTCTCCCAGTTATCGGCGATGTCCCCCGTCGTGCGCCACAGATTCGCGCCCACCTGCGCGCCCCACTTCTGCACGTCGCCCAGTCCGTACTCGCAAAGGCTGTAAACGATCGGCCGTCCCGTCGCCTGCAACGCGTCGCCCATCTTCTGATAAACCGGCCGCAACTTGTCGTCCTTGTAAATATTCCCCGCGCTGCACCAGTCGAACTTCAGATAGTCGAAGCCCCATGCTGCAAATGTCTTCGCGTCCTGCTCCTCGTGCCCATAAGTCGCCGGATACTCCCCGCAGGTCCGCGGCCCCGGGGAGGAATAAATTCCAATCTTCAGCCCCTTGGAATGCACGTAGTCAGCCAGCGCCTTCATATCAGGAAATTTCGAATTCGATTGCAGGTTGCCCTGTGCATCGCGGACGCCTTCCCAGGTATCGTCGATGTTCACATACACATAGCCCGCGTCGCGCATCCCACTGCTCACCATCGCATCCGCCATGGTCCGCACAGTCTTGTCGTCAATCTTCTCCGCAAATAGATTCCAACTGTTCCATCCCATCGGCGGAGTCTTCGCCAGCCCGTTATACGGCACCTTGTGCAGCGCCGGCGGCTCAAGGTACGGCAGCTTCGGAAATTCGTCCGCCGCCGTCGCCGGGTGCGCCACAAACGCTCCGCCCCACTGCATATAGTGCAGCTCCCCATTAACCAGGTCGCCCACAATGATCGGCTTCTTGTGTTCCCATGCATAAAGTTCAAAGTGGTTTCCCGAGGCCTTGCCCTCCACGTCCACGCCATACCCCAGCGCCACCAGCTTGCCCTTGATCTCACTGCCGTTTTGCGTGAGGTCAAGAATCGATTTATGCAATTCTCCGTTGTGCAACGGTTGCCCCGTCGCCGCCCATCGCCCCGCAAAACTCTGCCCGTACCCCAACTGTCCGAGCCCTGGACCCGCAAGCAGCGCCAGACAAAAAATCAGCGCCGCTGCATTTGTCGCAACGAGCGCTAATGTTCTCCGCCGATTCCATCTTCTTTGCATCATTCTTTCTCTCCATTCCCAACTAAATTTTAGTCCCGCCAGACACAGGGAATCCGTAGCCGATCCCGCGAAGCGCCTTTCTCTTTGCGTACTGAATTGTAAGCCACTACCGGCGCTTCAGCGTAAGCAGGGTCACGCTCTCATGAGGGAATACGTATCGAATGCGATCGTTCTCTGCCCGCGCGGAAGACGCCGCAGAAACCACGTGCAGCGGATCCTCTTCGCTGTTTCCGTCGAAAAGACTCCCCGCCGCAATCGACTGAACAGCCACCAACGGCTGCGGCCGGAATCCCTGCGTGCCGATCTCGGCGTCAAGGTCCCGCGTGAGGTGCCGGTTGATGATGAAAAGAGTAAGCGTATCGCCGCTCTCGTTCAAAGCTGCAAAGGTATCGAGATAGGGAACGTCATCGATATCCGGCAGGCGTGTAATGCCGTCGTGCACGTTGTAAGATCCCGCATCAGTGGTGATTGCCACAGGCCGGCTGGCATCGGCGCCGGCATACATTTGAAAGGCGTAGTAGGACGGAGCCGCAAAGACCTGGCCGCGTTTCTTTGCGATGCCGCCGAAATCCATCAGCCCCGTCATATCCGAAATAAAAACAATGTCAGCGTTCTTCATCAGCATCTGCAGAAATGAGGCCGTGGCCAGCGCGCCTCCCATATTGACGCAACTCGGCGCATCCCTGCGGCCGGACAGAAAGAGCCATTCAGTAAGAGCAATATGAGCCTGCTTTGCAAAAGCAGGAGCAGCGTCGATCTGCTCCTGCGCCTCTCGTAGCTTGCGGCCCAGTCCAACAGAAAGAGCAAAGGTAGCCTGCGCAATAAAATCCGCTGAAGGGTTCTGAATGCGCGTGCGGTCGGTTGTAACAACGAAATGAGCGGATAGATAGTCGAAGCTATGTGCGGGCAGTGTAAGTTGCGCGGCGTTCCAGTCATGAAAACTATCCGGGTCCTGTCCCGTAGCGATCAGCCGTGCGCTCGAGTCCACCTGTCGGACCGCTTGGCTGAACTCCAGTGTGCGCCCCGGAAGTTGTTCCAGGGTGGGCCAGCCAAGATTTCCTTTGCCCCATAACTCGTTGCCGAGCTCCCACAGCAAGCCGGAGTGCCGCCTCTCAAAGCGGTCATCGGCATATTTCACCCACGCGGCAGCTTCTTCCGGCGTTCCGCTGCCCAGGTTCAGCGCGATCTGCGGCTCCGCACCAATAAGATTTGTGAAACGCAAAAATTCATCCGTTCCAAATGTGTTGTATTCCGGAATCCCCCATGCAATGTTCTGCATACTGACCCGCTTTTCCTGCGGGCCAATCCCATCGCGCCAATGGTAGGCCGAGGTGAAGTTTCCTCCGAAGCGCACCAGGGGTGTGTGCATCTCTTTGGCCATCTTCACCGCGTCAGGATCGAGCCCTTCAATTGCGTCCGCGGGAAAGAGAAGAATATTATCCACATCTACGCGCTCATCCCCGCTGACCTCGATCACAAAGTCGGCAGGCTCCAGCGGCTGCAACTTCCCCGCAGGCAGCGTAAGGCTGAACTTCACATTTTCCCAATCGGCTCCGGCGGCTGTAACTTGCGCCTGGGCAAGAATCTCCGTTGAGTTTCTCTTGCGCAACTCGATAGTCATCTCCGCCGGACCGCTTAAATGTTTTGCGTACAGGCTGCCGTTGTAAGTGAGCACCCGCCGCACCGGAAGATAGACCTTTTGGCGAATCCCTGTCGGCTGCCCCGGCACTCCCATAATTTCAAGAGAGCGCCATGAGTTAACGGCGTCGCCCCAGTGCGGTTCATAGCGATTTTCCTGTGCATAGTCCAGAGGCTCCCAGGGCAGCGGCAACGCAAATTGCGAAGCCCTCCGCAACTGGGGTTCTTCCCGCACCATGTTGGCAACATAATCGCTATTCCCGAGATTTTCTTCCAGACTTGGATTCATCAATATCTCTGCCCATAGGCCGTTGTAAGTGGAGTTACCGATGGGCTCAAGAAAGGTTCCAAAGATGGTGCGTGGAATACGATAACTTGCAACCTGGGCTGTGTCCACATGGATATTCACAGTCTGCGGCGGCGCTGCGACTTCAGTAATCTGGGCGCGCGCGGGTAAGTTAGCCAACAATGGCAGGACAATAAGATACAGGCAGTTGAGTTTTCTTTGAGCCATAACCTTCCCTTCACAGACGCAATCAGTTATAAAGCTCTTATAACTATGGCAGTAAAGGCCAGCACACTTAATTCAACGCTGCTCCGGCCGGTTTTTTTGAGCCGGCTGGTAAGGGAAGTAACCGGTGCGCGTACGCACGTTGAGTTTGCCCATGCCCTTCCCCTTCGCCGTCACCTCCACGTGGCGAAAACCGGGCACCGTGCTCGGCTTCGTGGAATGGTATCCCAGCGTGTATTGGCTTCGTATATCGCGCGCCACCTCGGCGGCAATCTGGTCCACTTGCTCTATGTTCTTGGGAAAAAAAGCCATGCCGCCGGTCTCAGCGGAAAGCGTCTCCAGCGCCCGCCGCGCATGTTTTTCCTCGCTGCGGCTCATCTCGTCGCTCGACAGCAATCCGATAGTGTAGATGACTGGCCCGGAAAGCTGCTGCACCCGGTGGATGGTCTGCTCCAGGCTCAGAGTCGAGGCGTTATCGTCCCCATCGGTAATCAGAATGAGAACCTGCTTGGGCCGTTTGGCGGTGGCTGCCAGTTTGTCCGCCGAGGCCACCACCGCATCGTAAAGCGCCGTACCGCCTCTCGACTCAAGATGCGCCAGCCCTTCACGTAGCTTGTTCACGTCAGAGGTGAAATCCTGGTCAATAAAAGCTTCGTCGGAAAAGTTCACCACAAAAGCTTCGTCCTGCGGATTCGACGCTTCAATCAGATCCATCGCGCTCTTGTTCACTGAAGGTCGCTTGCGCGACATCGATCCTGAGTTATCCACCACCAGCGCAATTGAGACCGGAACATCGTTGTGCTGGAAGCTGATCAGGTTCTGCTTGACCCCGTCCTCATAAACCTCGAAGTCGTCTTTCTTCAGGTCGGGAACCAGCCGGTTGCCCTCGAGCACGGTGCAATAGAGCTCCACCTCGTCCACTTCAGTGCGCAGAATCCAGCCCTCGCCCTGCTTGTGCATCTGCGCGGCGGGATTCGCAACTGGATTCGCGACCGGCTCTCCATCCGGCGAGCGCACCGGGTCGCGATCCACCGTCAAAGACTGTCCAGCAGCCGGCGGAGCCTTAGCCGGACCAGGCTGCACGGGAACCTGTTGCGCCACCGGCGTAAGCACCGCCGCGGCAAAAAAAGCCGCGAGAATCGCGTGATGGCAAAGGCGCATGGGAACCGGTGCGAGCATAGATAGTGAGCGAAGGCAATCCTGTGTGAGGATTCTCCCTCATCTTAACTTTACGCCACTTGCCGCCGCGAGTACCGTGCAGAGAGCCTCAATCCGACCGCTGCGATACAATCGAGCCTGAGCGCGCCAGCAGCCCCGGCTAAACAGAATGGCTCTCAGCCGCGCAATCTCAGCACTTTGAACGTGGAGCAAGACCTACCGTATGGCCCGCATCTATCCATTTCGCGCCTGGCGCTACAATCCCTCCATCGTACGGCTAGACGACGTGGTCACCCAGCCCTACGACAAAATCTCCCCATCCATGCAGCAGGCCTATTACCAGCGCAGCCCTTACAATCTGGTGCGCATCATTCTCGGCCTGCCAGAGCTCTTTGATGCTGAAGGCGGCGAGAACGTCTATACCCGCGCCGCCCGCGACTTCCGCTCCTGGCGCGAACAGGAAGTCCTTGTCCAGGAAAAAGACCCCTGCATCTTCGCCTACTCGCAGCGCTTCAAGGTCCCCGGCACTGAAATCGTGAAAGAACGCCGCGGCTTCATCGCTCTCGGCAAGCTCCACGACTACGCCGAACAGGTCGTCTTCCGCCATGAGCAGACCCTTAGCAAGCCCAAGAGCGATCGCCTCAACCTGCTCAAGGCCACTCACGCCCACTTCGGCCAGATCTTCATGCTTTACTCTGATCCAGCCTGCAGCGTGGAGAAGATTCTCTACCAGGACGCAGGCCCCGCCGAAGCCGAAATCACCGACGAGTACGGCGTGCTCCACCGTCTCTGGCGCGTCAGCGATCCGGCGGCCATCAATATGCTCACCACCTCCATGGCTGACAGAAAACTCATCATCGCCGACGGCCACCACCGCTATGAAACCGCCTTGAACTACTCCAGGGAGCACGCGCCCGCCTCGCCCACCAAAGCCGAATCCAGCACCAGCCAGTTGCCCCAGCCTCCCTACCCTGAAGCAGCCGTCATGATGACCTTCGTCAATATGGACTGCGACGGCCTGGTCATTCTGCCCACGCATCGCGTCGTCCACAGCTTGCCCAACTTCTCGCCCGATGCCTTTGCTCGCGCCGCCGCCGAGTTTTTCACAGTCGAAGCGCTGCCCACCGCCGATGCCTCCGACTACATCGCAACCCTCAGCAAGCAGCAAGGCACAGCCTTTGTCGCTGTCGCCCGCACCGGTGCTCTGCTGCTGCGCTACAAGCCGGAGGCGGTAGCCGCCGCTCTGGCCAGCCTGCCCGAACGACAGCGCCGGCTCGACCTCACCCAACTGCACTCCATCCTGCTCGACCGCCTGCTCGGCCTCGACGCCGAAAAAGTCCGCGAGCAAACCAACATCCGCTACCTGCGCGATTCGGGCGATGCGGTGGAACAGGTTCGTCGCGGAGAAGCCGACGTCGTCTTCCTCACCAACCCCGTCACCATGGAGCAACTCAGGGAAGTGGCCTTTGCAGGCGACGTAATGCCGCAAAAGTCCACCGATTTTTACCCCAAGCTGCTCAGCGGCCTGACCATCTATGCGCTGGAATAATCGGGTGCTCAAATGCGCGCTGGCATCTCTCGCGGCAGCAGGATCATTAGTTGCCGCGCAGCCGGCCCCTCCCGCACCCGCTACCCGTTTCGTAGTGGTCATTGACGCCGCTCACGGCGGCGACGATCCCGGCGGCCGCCTCAACGGCACTGACGAAAAAACCCTCACCCTCGCCCTCAGCGTGCGCTTGCGTTCCCTGCTCGCAGCGCGCGGAATTCAGGTCCTCACCACCCGCGAATCCGACGCGACCATCGACCCCAACCGCCGCGCTGAGCTAGCCAATCACGCCAAAGCCGAGGCCTGCCTCAGCCTGCACGCCACTCTCAGCGGCATCGGCGCGCATCTCTTCGTCTCCTCGCTCACCCCCACGCAGCCTGCGCGAATCGCCGCCTGGAAGACCGCCCAATCCGCCTGGGTTACCCGCAGCCTGGCCCTCGCCGGCACTCTCAACTCCGCGCTTCTGCACACCGGCCTCACCGTCAGCTTGACCCGCGCCGCCCTGCCCGCGGTCGACAGCATGACCTGCCCCGCCGTAGCCGTCGAAATCGCCCCTGAAACAGCGCAGGCCCGCGACCCCGGCCAGCAAACTTCAGGCGCCCTCGACGATCCCAACTACCAGGCCAGAATCGCCGAAGCCCTCGCAGCCGCCTTGCTCGAATGGCGCACCGATGCCTTGCGAACCGAGGCCCGCCCATGATCCCCCGTTACCAGGCCGTTCTCTTCGTTATCCTGCTCGTGGCTTCGGCAGTTATGGCCGTGGCCCTGTGGCAGTTGCGGGAGCGCGCACACCAGCGCCTCATTGCCAACCAGGACTCGTCCTCCACCAACGCCCCTGAAGTAGCGCAGGCTGAGCCCGCAACTCTCATGGTCGCCAACGACGCTGACAGCTCCCTTCTCACCCAGGTCCAATCCCTGCCTTTACCCGAGGACCCCAACGCCCGCGCCCGCGTCGTACTCGGCAAGCTGCTCGATCTCTATGCCGCTCCCGATGCCGCCCACCCCGTCCCCGGAGGCGCCAGTTCCATCGCTCAGGTCTTCCTCATGCCGGCTCTGTCTCAGTCCCAGAGTCAGGAAAGTCCCACCACCCCCGCACCCGCCCGCCCGTCCAATAGCTCTCACTCAACGGGCCCCGAACTCGCCGTAGTCAATCTCGCCGGCACCTTCGTCTCCACCCACCCCTCCGGCCTGGAGACCGAAAACCTGACCGTGCTCTCCATCTGCGGCACCCTCCACGCCAACCTGCCCCGCGTCACACAAATCCGCTTCCTCGTCGACGGCAAACCCCGCTCCACCCTGGCCGGCCATGCCGATTTAACCCGCACCTATCTCTATACCGATGCCGTCCCCGCCCAGGAAACCCGCCCATGACCATCCCCGAAGGCACGCCCGCAATTTCTGAATCACAAGCAAGCGCCGCATCCCCCACCATCGGCGTTTTCGATTCCGGCTTCGGTGGCCTAACCGTCCTCCGCGCTCTCATCGAGCGTTTTCCCCACGCCCGCTTCGCATTCCTCGGCGATACCGCCCGTCTCCCCTACGGCTCCAAGTCCCGTCGCACCATTGCCCGCTACGCCGCCCAGAGTGCACAATTTCTGGTCCGCGAACAGGGCGCAGAATTCCTCGTCATCGCCTGCAACACCGCCAGCGCTCTCGCCCTCGACGCCATTCAGCAAGCAGTTTCAGTCCCCGTCCTCGGCGTAATCGAGCCCGGCGCCTCCGCCGCCCGCGCAGCCTCCAAAACCGGTGACGTGCTGGTCATCGCCACTGACGCCACCGTCCACAGCCACGCCTACTCCGCCGCCTGCCAGGCGCAAAACCTCCGCGTTTTAGAGAAGGCCTGTCCACTGCTGGTACCCCTTGTTGAAGAAGGCTGGGTTGACTTTTCGGGCGGCTATGAATCAGGTGCGGCGCAAGCCGCGTCTGCCCCACCGCAGGTGGCTGTAACCGCCGAAGTCATCCAAATCTATCTCGCCGAGCTGAACGCCGCCGCCGCCTTGGCAGGCCTCAACCCCGATACCCTGCTTCTGGGCTGCACCCATTACCCACTCCTCCGCCAGCTCCTCGAAAGCGCAGTCCCGACAGGCATGCGAGTCATCGACTCCGCCGAAGCCGCCGCCGATGCCGCTGTGCAACTTTTCAATGGCCAGCATTCCGAGAGTCCTTCGCCGGCAGCGCAGTTCCAGGAGACGCAAATCCGCTGCTTCGCGACCGACTCCGTAGAAAAATTCGAGCGCCTCGGCTCGCGCTTTTTAGGTCGCCCCGTAGGCAATGTCGAATTGGTCGACCTCGGCGGCTAAAATTCGCTGATATTCTATAAACCGGTTCCAAATTCCCCACAGCAAGCCTGAACCCGCACCCTGGAGGAAGCAAGCAAGCATGATTGATCTGGCAGGCAAGACCGCCGTAGTCTTCGGGCTGGCCAACAAGCGTTCCATCGCCTGGGGTATCGCCCAAAAACTCCACGCCGCCGGTGCGACCCTCGCCATCTGCTATCAAAACGAACGCATGAAGCAAGACGCCGAGCAGCTCATCGCCGAGCTCCCGGGCGCATCAGGCTTCCAGTGCGACGTCTCCAACGACGCTGAAATCGAAACCCTCTTCGCCGCCATCAAGCAGAAGTACGGCAAGATCGAGATCCTCGTCCACGCCGTAGCCTACGCCCCGGCAGACGAGCTTCGCGGCGAGTTCATCAACACCAGCCGCGAAGGTTTCCGCATCGCCCACGACGTCAGCGTCTACTCGCTCATCGCCGTAAGTCGCGCCGCCGCGCCGCTGATGACGGAGAGTGGCAGCATCATGACCCTCACCTACTTCGGCGCGGAAAAAGTCGTCCCCAACTACAACGTCATGGGCGTAGCCAAGGCCTCGCTTGAAGCCACGGTCCGTTACCTGGCCTGGAACCTCGGCCCCAGAAACATCCGCGTAAACGCCATCTCCGCCGGCCCCATCAAGACCCTCGCCGCCCGTGGCGTAGGCGCCCTCGGCGACATGTTAAAGTCCCACTCCGACCGCGCCCCCCTCCATCGCAACGTAGATCAATTAGAAGTAGGCGGTGCAGCCCTCTTTTTAGCCAGCGATTTAGCCAGCGCCGTAACCGGCGAAGTCCTCTACGTGGACTGCGGCTATAACATCATGGGGTTCTGAGTTAGGCCGGGTGGCGCACCCGGCTCTCGAGCCGGCCCCCGCTATTTGTGAGCCTGCATAATCCATTGCCACGACGTCCTGGCCACTTCGCTCAGCAATCCGCTCACAATCGTCGTAACCAGCGTCCCAACTCCAGCCGTCACCAGCGGCTTTCCGCTGGTCGCACCTTCGATCTTCTTGGCCAGCTCCGCCTTGCGAATTTCGTACTTCTTGCTCCACTGATCGGCGGCCGCCTCAATTGTCGCCTCAGGCCGATTCTTGAGGTCTGCGATGATTTCGTCCAACTCGGTTTCAAACCTGCTGAGATCGTCAAGAAATCTGAAGCGAGCATCCAGGTCGCGGGTCTTCGCAATCGCATCAGCCGAAGTCTGATCGTCCTCTGAAAGCTTTTCCTGGCTCTCGAGCACTCCCTTCTCAAACAGCAGCAGCGCGTCCCCATTGATGAATTGGTCCTTCGTCGCGGCTACCTTGTCGCGCAATGCCGTCAACTTCGCAATGTAGAGTGAAGGCGTCGGCGACTCCAGAATTTCGGCGAGCTCGGCAACAAATGCGTTTATCTTCGCCATCAGCTCCACGTTCAGGCTGCGCGACCGCTGGGTTCCCACCACGTAAGGAATCAACACCGCCAAGGCGAAAAAGCCCAACAGCATAAACAGCGTTTGCAGAGAAAGCGTCCGCGACGGGATGCCAAGAAAGTCAAGGGAAAGCAGCCCTCCGCCGAATCCAAACGCCCATATCGCCAGCGCAACATAAATCGCCGCCGGAATCAGGCCGCAGAGCTGGTTGATGAATATTCGTTGCCGCGTGTTGTCGTCCAGGTTCTCTGATGCCAGCATGCAGGCCGTCACCACCACCACCAACAGGTACCCTCCAAGGCTCAGCAGCAACAGCGAATATCTGACCACTTCGATTTCAAGATTCAACGAACCCCAGGGATTCCGGAAGAAGAAAATCCCAACTACGATTGGATAAGCGAACGACATCCCCATAGTCGCCAGACCCAGAAGTCCCATCGAAACCGGATGCTTGATCGCAATCTCTCTTCCCGCCCAGAGCATCCTGATTGCGGCTTTTTCTGAGTGTGGTCCCAGCATCGCGCCGAAGATCAGTGAAAGCAGGATTCCAAGGTGCGACGCCACAAAGATCAGCAACACCAGCTTCGTGCTCCAAAGCCCCGACAGCAGGTAGATAAACCCAAACAACCCCACCAGCCCTTCCAGCAGAATCACTTCGGAGCTCCAGAACGATTTTCCGCCCAGAAGGTCAGCTTGAAGCTTCTTGAAGGACTTGGCGCCTAGCAATGCCCAGCACACGTACGCGATGAAGAACAAAACAAACAGCCCGATCTTCGTCATTTAGATACCCCCCGGAAGATTGGCCGCCTTTGACGTTCATGCGGGTGAAAATAATGTACCATGCGGCAGATTCCCACCCTCAAAAAAAAAGGATGGGTACCCGGCTCCTAAGCGGCTGCGGCGCCGATGCTGTCGAGCGTGGCGAGAGCTTCGTCCGGCAGTTCCAGCTCTGCAGCCTTGAGATTCTCCCTGAGATGCTCAACCGACGATGTACCCGGGATCAGCAGCAAATTCGGAGACCGCCGCAATAGCCACGCAAGCGCTACCTGCATCGGAGATGCATCGAGCGACTCAGCTACCTCATTGAGCTTCGATGACTGCAGCGGCGAGAACCCTCCCAGTGGAAAGTAAGGCACATAAGCAATGCCCTGCGCGGCGAGAGCATCGACGAATTCGTCGTCGCCGCGCTGGGCCACGTTATAGAAGTTCTGGACGCAGACAATCTCCGTAATCGTCTGCGCCTCGGCAAGCTGCCGCGCGGAGACGGTGCTCAAACCGATATGTCGAATCAGTCCCTGCTGCTTGAGTTCGACAAGCGCCGTCAGCGGTTCTTCAAAGGGTTCATCCGTTGGCCCGGTCAACCCGCCGAGGCGAAGATTGACCACATCAAGCACATCAAGACCGAGATTCCGCAAATTGTCATGAACCGCATCGATAATCTCCTGGCACGACCGTGCGTGCGGCCATGAGCCATCGCTGCCGCGGCGCGCACCCACTTTGGTCACGATCACCAGATCGTCCGGGTAAGGATGCAGCGCCTGCTTGATCAGCTGATTGGTTATATGCGGCCCGTAAAAGTCGCTGGTATCGATATGGTTCACGCCAGAGGCGACGGCCTCCCGCAAAACAGCAATAGCGCCTGGAACATCGCGCGGAGGCCCCCAGACAACCTTGTCGCCATCCCTTCCCGCAAGCTGCATCGCGCCATAGCCCATGCGCTTTACAGTCCTTTTAATGTAGGGAAGCTCAAATCTATCGCCAAGATACACTCGCATCGTCATTCGTCTCCTTAGAATCAACCGGCGGGCGTCAAAAATCTACCTTCACAGCAGTTAGATGAAAAAACTCCGGATTAGGAGCTTGCACCCTCGCTCCCGTTAGGGAGCAGATGAAAATAGCCCCGGGTGAAACCCGGGGAACCCGCCCACCTAAAGCCCACGCCGTCCCGTAGGGCCGGCATGATTCATTCCCACGCGTACCGCCGGGCCCCCCAGAGCCTGCCCTGAGCTTGCCGAAGGGTCCCGACTTTGGGACCTGGGATGTAGGAATGATGCTGTCACTAGACCATAGCCGTTTAGTGATGGTAATCCGGATAAGCCGGTCTCTCCACCTGTACCGCCGGATGCTCCTTCATCCCCTCCATCGCCAACGCGACAGCCTTTTCGAGTTGTGGATCGTGCCCCTCGCTCACCGCCTTCGGGTCCTGCTCCACCGCCACATCCGGATCGACGCCGTGATTTTCCACGTCCCAGACACCCTTCGGCGAGAAGAACGCCACGCTCGGCGAAGTCACGTGTCCGCCATCCATCAGCACCGGAATGGACCCAATTCCCACCAGCCCGCCCCACGTCCGTTTGCCCACCAGCGGCCCCAGCTTTGCTTGCTTGAACAGCCACGGCAGAGCATCGCCGCCCGAGCCTGAAAATTCATTCGCGATCATCACCTTCGGCCCGTAGATAGCCCCGTTCGGAGTGTGCTCTATGTTGCCGTAGCGCGGCGACCAGTACGCCTCGAGTTGACGCTTCATCACCTCGATAAAGTAATCGGCCACCTGTCCGCCGCCGTTGAAGCGCTCGTCGATAATCGCGCCCTGCTTGTCAGTCTGCGCAAAGTAGTAGCGATTGAAATTTGTAAACCCGGCCTCCGCCGTATTCGGCAGATAGACATATGCCAACTTCCCGCCGGAAAGCTGATCCACCTTCCGTTGGTTGCTCTCGATCCAGTCAATGTTGCGTAGCATCGCCTCGCTTGCAATCGGCGTCACTGAAATATCGCGCCCGTTTTTCCCGTCAGCCGATTGAATGTGCAAACTGATCACGTGGTCGGCCGTGCCTTCCAGAGGCTCCTGAATATCGGTCGAAGCAGTCAACTCCTGCCCGTTGATGGCCACAATGCAATCACCAACAGAGAGGTTGAGCCCTGGCTGCGCCAGTGGAGCCTTCTCCTCTGGATTGAACTCCCCGCCGGTATAAATTTTAGCCAGGCAATAACGATTGTTATGCAGAACGTAATCGGCCCCCAGAAGTCCCCCAGGCACATGCTGGGCCTTCGGTATGGCTCCGCCGCTGCCCCGAAGATGCCCTACCGAGAAAGCTCCCAGCATCTCGTGAAAGATGTAATTCAAATCGGCCCGCGACGCAACGGAGGCCACGTACGGCTCGTAGCGGCGCTCTGCAGCCACAGTATCGGTTCCGTGATAGTGAGGATCGTAGAAGTAGGACCGCTCAATGCGCCATACTTCGTGGTACATCTGCGCCCACTCCGCCGGCGGATCGACGCGCACCTTCAGATCGGCAAAAGAGATCTTTCCCTCGCCCGGCTTCACCGGCGCATCGGCGGGCACAATCACCCACTCCGGCGGCCCGCCCTTGTCTGCCCCAGCATCAGCCGCGTCCGGATCGTGCTTGGAGAGAGACAGCAGCATCTTGTCGCCGTTGGCTGAGAGTTCAAAGCTCAACACGCGCTCGGCCAGCTTCTCCGTCTTGCGGTCCGCCCAAACCCAGCGGTAGAGCGTTACCGGATGCTCGCCAAAGCGGTCCGACTCTGGAATTTTCAAAAAATAAAGGCTGCCTTGCTTCCCCGTTGCCAGCCCGATGTAATTCGCCGCCGGCATAGGCAACGCCACAATCCGCCGCTCGATCTCCGCCAGATCGACCTTCGTCGGTTTCACCGGTTTGTCCCGGAGGTCCACTTTGTCTTTTTTGTCAGCCTTCGCGGCGTCGGCATGCGCATCGTCTTTGCCGCTTTTCGCCGCGCCTTTGTTCTCCTCGGCAGGCAGGCTGTCCGCATCCTTTTTCGCATCCGCCTTGCGTTCTTCCGCCGTCTTTTCATCCTCCATCTCAGGAGCGACAGGCGATGCTTGGTCCGCAGCCAGCACAGCAGCATAGATATGTGAAGTCACATCGTAGAGATCGCTGGTCATATCGATCCCGTCCGAGGTGGCGCCCGCGTTGGTGCTGGCAATGAAATACAAATACTTGCCGTCGCGATCGAAGGCCGGCTCGCTCGAGTCCGCCACCGCGCTGGTCACCTGCGTCGACTTGCCCGTCGCAACCGAATAGAGATAAAGCGCATGCAGGTGGTTGGCCATCGATTGCGGATAAGCAATCCATTTCGAGTCCGGCGACCAAGCCAGATCGTAGTTCTGGTTTGAGAAGCCTCCAAACACATTCTTCTCGCCGATTGTCACCAGCTTGCCCGTCGTCGTATCCAGCAGATAAATATTCAGCCGGTTGTCGTGGAAGGTGATGAACTTCGAGTCGGGCGACCACAAGGGATCGAAGTAGTAGGCCGGCTCGGCGGCCAGCGGAAATTTCTTCACCGGCGCACTGCCGTACTGCGAATCTCCATTCTGCGAAGCCACGTGCAGCGCATACAAGCCGGACTCATCGGAGAAGTAAGCAATTGACTGCCCGTCGGGCGACCATGCCGGCCAGCGCTCCATCACACCCGGCGTATTGGTAATGTCGCGTGTAGGCCCATGCTTGGCCGCAATCGTAAAAATCTCTCCATGCGCCTCCACCGCCATGCGCATTCCCGTCGGAGAAATCGAAGTATGCTCAATCTCATCCGCTACGCTCGCAATCCTGGGCCGCACCTCGGGAAGATCGGCGCCAATCTCGATGGGAACCAACTGGCTCTTCCCGGTCGCCGTGTCGTAAAGATAAATCTCGCCGAGTTGGTCGTAGACCAGCGTCTTTCCATCGCCGGCCAGGCTGCGGATATCCGGCCCCTCGTTGTGCAGCGCTTCGCTCACCGTCTTCGTTGCCGGGTCGTAACGGAATATACTGATCGGCCCTTTGCGTCCCGAAAGAAAATAAATCTGGTCGCCCGCGTACACAGGCGAGAAATCGGAAGCCGCCTCATGCGGAATCTCCACCGAGTCCAGCCCCGGCAGCGAAGTGATCCAGATCGTGCACGCGCGGCCGCCGCGGTAGTTTCCCCAGGAAGAGAAGTTTACGTATTCGAAGCCGAAGGCAGGCGGCAGCGGCGTGTAGGCAATATGGCCTCCGTCCGGTGAGAGCTGTCCCTCGAAGGCCATGGGAAGCGGCAAAACCTTGGCTACGCCTCCCTGCGCGGGAACGGTGTAAAGCTGCGTATACCGGTTTCCCGCCTCACGGTTGGAGCGAAAGAGAATCTGCTTCCCGTCCGGAGTCCAGCCCACGGCACTGTCGGGCGCTGGATGGTAAGTCACGCGGAAGGGAACGCCGCCTGTCGAGGGAATGGTGAACACATCCGTATTACCGTCATACTCACCCGTGAACGCAATCGTGCTCCCCTCTGGCGAGAACACCGGCGCAGTCTCAATGCCCACGCCGATTGTCAGCCGCGTTGCGCGTCCGCCCTCCCGTGGAACACTCCAAAGGTCGCCGGCATAACTAAAGACAATCAAATCCCGGCTCAGCGCAGGATGCTGAAAGATGTGGGGCTTGTTAGCCGCCCAGGTTGCCGCTGGCCCAAACGCCAGCACGGAGAGCACAAACGCAGCAATAGCTGAGTGATATGTCGAACGCACTGAAACCTCCTGAAGTACTTACCGGGAAATGAAGACAGATTGCGTGCAGCCAGGCTGCTGTTTATGAAAACTACTCCGATAGGAGTGTACGTCGCTTCGGGGTTGGACGTTCCAGAATCATGCGCGATAGCGATTTTACCGTTAATAACTCAACACAGCCGGGTACCCCATCCTTCGCGCTGCCGGAGTCCCCCGCGGACATGCGGGTACCCTCTGGGTGGTCCGTGGGGTGGTTGAGCGCACGGGTGTGAAACCACAAAACTCAAAAGCCCGAGAAAAACCGCCTACTCCTTCAGCGTCACCGTAATCTTGCGCGCATCCCCGCCCACAGCGGTGATCGCAATCTCCCCCGTAGCCTTCTTGCGGATGCTCTTGAATTTCTCGCCCCACTCCACCAGCACCAGCGCATCCGGCGTCAGCAACTCATCCAGCCCCAGCGTCTCCAGTTGACGCTCATCTTCCAGCCGATAAACGTCCAGGTGAAACAGCTTAATCGGCTTGCCGTTCCGCACGCCGTCGTACTCGTGGATCAGCGTAAACGTCGGGCTGGTCACCTCGTCCGCCTCCGCCGCATCCAGCGCCTGCGCAATCCCTTTCACCAGCGTGGTTTTGCCGGTGCCCAGATCGCCGCGCAGAATCAGCAGTTGCGGCGGCTTCAGCAATTTCGCAAGCTTGCGGCCCACCTCAATGGTGTCCGCCCCGCTCTTAGTCGTGTACTCGTGACTCCGGCCTTCGGCTACTGGTGCGGCGTTGCTCATCCCTGATCCTCATGAGGGGCCGCTACGTGCAATGCCCCCTGCAACCAAACATACCCGTTCGACCCGGGCGATTCAAAATGAAAAGCCCGAGAAAACTGTTGAAGACTGTCCGTGGCCAGCAAAGTATGCTCATCCGCCTCTATCAAAGCCAGGTCTGCGGCCAACCCATGCAGATAAACCGCAGCTTCCACCGCCCTCCCCGCCTCTGCCGGATACTGCGCCAACAACCCCGCAATTACCCCCGTCAGCAGGTCGCCGCTGCCGCCCTTGGCCATGCCCGGATTGCCGGTAGTATTCACCGCCACGCGTCCATCCGGGTGCGCAATCAGCGTTCGCGCCCCCTTCAGCACCAAAGTAACGCCCACTCGCCGCGCAAACTCCCGCGCCACTTCCAGCCGATTGGGCTGAACCTCGGCGATCGTCATCCCGGTCAGCCGCGCCATTTCTCCCGGATGCGGCGTCAGCACCACCGTTCGTCCCCCCATGGCCATTTTTCCCAGCTTCGCCAGCAGCGCCGGCTTGGCAGCCAGAATATTCAAAGCATCCGCATCAATCACCGCCGGAATCTTCGCCGCCGAAAGCAGTCCGGCAACAAACTTCGCCGTCTCCGCCCCCTGTCCCAAACCCGGCCCAATCGCCAGCACGGTTTTTCCCGCCGTCAACCCTTTCAAGGCCGCCGCCGTCAGGTTCGTCGCCGAAATCTGCCCCGCCGCATTCGCCTTCAATGGAAAAGTCATCAATTCCGGCGCAACCGCGGCCACCGTCCCCAAGACCGCAGCCGGAACCGCAGCCGTAACCAGCCCAGCCCCAGCCCGCAGCGCCCCCAGTGAAGTCATCGACGGCGCGCCCGACCTGCCCACCGACCCGCCCACCACCAGCACGTGCCCAAAATTTCCTTTGTTCGCTCCCGCGGCCCGCGGCGCCCGCACCATCTCCATCGCTTCGCCCGCCCAGTCCAATCCCAGCGCTGAAACAATCGCCTCCTCCGGCGACCCGATCGGCGCTACCACAATCGGCTGGTCCCAACGCTTAGTCAACTGGCCAAAAACATGTGCCGGCTTGGGCGCGGTAAAAGTAATCACAGCATCTGCAGGAAAAACCGAATCGGAATCGGCCAACGCAGCCTCAGTCGAATCCGCTGGCCAGCCCGAAGGCAAATCAACTGCCAGGATCGGAGCCCGGCTCCCCTTCACCCACTCAAGAGCCGCGTGGGGAAGCCCCTTCAACGGCGGCTTGAATCCCGTCCCCACCACCGCATCCAAAATCAAATCGGCGTTCAGCGCATCCGCGCGTCGCTCCAAATCCTCCGCCTTGGTAAGGATGTGAACATGCCCGCACGCCAAGCTGGAAATCTCGAGCCAAGCCTGGGCTGCGTCGCCCGTGATCCCCGCAGGCTCGCCCAACAGCAGTGTCGTCACATCCAGCCCAGCACCAGCCAGCAGGCAAGCGGCCATCATTCCATCGCCGCCGTTATTGCCCCTGCCGCACATCACCGTAACACGCCGCGCTTGTGGAAACCTCTCCCGGGCAAACCCGGCTACCGCCGCCGCCGCCGCCCGCATCAACTCCAGCGACGGTACCCCAAACCGCTCAGTAGTCGCGCGGTCGCAAGCCTGCATCTCGGCAGCGGAAAGAATCTTCATCGCATCCATAGTAGCCGATGTCAGACCTTTAGACCCTGTGTAGCGCTGGTCTCCGGACCGGGGACCCCGGCGAGCGCGCTTTTTGCTCGCTGGGGTGGGGGACCGGCTTTAGCGCGGACATCTGCACCCGCACTCTTTTCCCCTCCTCTAAGCAAGCTCCTATGATGTTGCAATTTTCTAAGGGCATGGCCGGGTACCGTCTGCCTGCCGTGCCGCTTCGGGACAGGAGAATCGCATTTGCTGCAGGAATCTAGCTTCGGATGAATGCCAGCAGCTCCGCATTGATCATGTCGGCATTCGTCGTCATCAGGCCGTGAGGCAAGTCGGGATAGATTTTAAGTGTGGCCTGTTTGAGCAACTTCGCCTGTAGCAGTGAAGCGTCTTTGTAAGGGACAACTTGATCGTCGTCGCCCTGCATCACCAGCGTCGGCACCGTGATCGCCTTCAGATCGTTCGTCTGGTCTTCCTCTGAGAAAGCCTTGATGCCTTCGTAGTGAGCCAGCGCACTGCCCTCCATCCCTTGTCGCCACCAGTTCCGGATAACTCCCTGCAAGGCCTTCGCGCCCGGCCTGTTGTAGCCGTAAAACGGCCCCGAAGCGAAATCGAGAAAAAACTGCGCCCGATTCTCAGCCAGCACCTTGCGGAATCCGTCGAACACTTCCATCGGAGTGCCGCCCGGGTTCTTTTCGGTCTTGAGCATGAGTGGGGGAACGGACGCGAGCAGCACGGCCTTGGCTACGCGGCCTTGAGGCTGGCCGTATTTCGCAACATAGCGCGCCACCTCGCCACCGCCCGTCGAATGGCCGATATGGACCGCATTCTTCAGGTCGAGATGCTCGGCCACTGCCGAAGCGTCAGCTGCGTAATGGTCCATGTCGTGGCCAGTGCCCACGTCCGAGGAGCGACCGTGACCGCGCCTGTCATGCGCCACAACGCGATAGCCGTTCGAAAGGAAGAACAGCATTTGATTGTCCCAGTCGTCCGACGAAAGGGGCCAGCCGTGGTGAAACACGATGGGCTGTGCGTTCTTCGGGCCCCAGTCCTTGAAGAAAATCTGTGTGCCGTCTTTGACAGTAATCATGTTCATTGAATTCTCCTTTGAAAGCAGATTTGGGGATATTGGACTGACGCTTGCCGTCGTTGCTTAACGCGGCAACGCAAGGGCTGCCGTAGGGGTCACAGCCACAGCGATGAAGCAGCGACCGTGCTCTCTCGCCAATCTCAACTTTTCTATCTAGGTGGACCATCCATTAGCCCGGATTTTCCGCATTGCATCCAGGATCCAAAACAATATATCACTCGTCTTCTTCATCCGTGATCTTTATTTTCATCCACATTATTAATTTCTCTAACCACAAACTCAGCCCGTACCGTTCATTTCTCGCTCGGTAGCAAGTCTGCATCTCGGCAACAGATAGAATCTTCATCGCATCCATAGTAGCGGATATCAGAACTCTATCCTTGCTTGAAATGCAATCATGCGCGGCGAGCTGTCTCCGCCCAGCCCAACGCCGAGCAGCCCAGTCGGCGGCGAAGTCGTGCTCTCCAGCGTTCCGAACTTTGCCGGAACAGAGCAGGGTACTCCGGCCTCAACCGTGCTGGGCAGCGCAAAGTTAGGGTGATTGAACGCATTGAACAGTTGGCCGTCGATGCGCAGCTTGATCCCCTCCCGAATCGGGAACCTCTTGGTGATGTACATATCCGAATAGGTGAAGTGCGGTCCGCGAACCGAGTTGCGGCCCGAGTCGCCGAACTGGCAGATGGTTGAGTTATCATCCTGTGCGCCCAGTACGCCGGTATAACATGCGCCGGTCGTCGGATCGACCACCGATACAAATGCCGCTGGATTGAGCCATTGCTTGGTTCCCTGCACGGTAACTCCGGAGTAGGGAGTCTTTAAGTAGAGTGGTACGCCTGGAATCCGGTTGGCATAGTTTGGCACAGCGAACTGGATGGTTTGCGCGGGGTTATACGCTTGAAACACTCCATGGCCGCTGGCGCTGTACTGCTGGCTCAGCACGCTGAAGGGCAATCCGGAGTGAAGGAACCCAGTCTCCGAAAAAGACCATCCCTCGAGCGCCTGGCGCAGGAATGGGTGACGGGAGCGGAACGGCACCTGATAGATTCCGTAGGCGGAGATGTTGTGCCGCACATCGTAGTCGCAGCTGGCATATTGTTTGTGCAATTCTCCCGGTAAAGGAGATTCCAGGCCCTGTGTGGAGAACGCGAGCAGTCCTCCGTTCGACACTTCGTCCAGGCAATGGCTAAAGGTGTAGTTGCCGCGCAGAGTCAAGCCGCCCCATTGCTGTGTGTAGACGGTCTGCAATCCGTTGTAGCTGCTGTTAGCTCCGGTCTGGAATTCGGTGACGTTACCAAACCGCTGATCGAGCGGCTGCTGATAGGGGAATGGCGCGAAACACCCGTCGCAGACGTTTTCGTAGCCGTTGAGCTGCACCTGGTAGGGCTCGTGCTGTCCGCGCGTGCCCACGTAGTCGGCGCGCAGGTCGCCGTGCGGGCCGAACTGCTGCTCGACGCCGAGACTGTACTGGTAGTAGTGCGGAGTCTTGAGCGTTCCCGTGGGAAAAGTATTCAGGCTTACGGCCAGCGGGCAACCGGGGGCGCCGGGCTGGATGCCCGCGCACGGCGCGCCGCCGGAGCTAAAGGTTGTCTGAAACGACTTATCGGCGCTGACCGTCGCCTCCACCGCGCTTCCCGGAACGTCGGGAGCGATCCCCAATCCACCCACCTCACCCCCTATACCGCCGGTGAAGGAGGGATCGTTGGGAGCGTTGATCAAGCCGTTATCCGCAATCTGCTGCGGAATGATGTCGTTGAAAACCCCGAACCCGGCATGAACCACGGTATGCGGAAGAAGCTGGTAAGCGATCGCAGCGCGCGGTTGGTAGATGAACAAAGGAGTTGCCGCAAAGAGGTTGTGAACATTGCCCAGGATAACCTGATTCAGCGGCTGATTCGTTTCATGTGAAGCATCCAGGAACGATCCGGCCATGCGGCCAAAGAGCCCCTGTGGACTGGTGACGTTAGTGTTCCAGGCCACGCGCATTCCGTAGGTCAGTGTTGTTTTCAGACTCGGCTTGTAACTGTCCATCCCGTAGTATTCGAGATTGCCGACGGCCACCCGATCTTTCAGTGAGACCGGGAAGTTCTGCTGGGCGGTATATGCGGCCCCATAAGTGAACTCCGCCAGGTCGTTGTAGGCGACGGTCGGCACAATGCCTTCGCCCAGGTCGTAGTCGCTGGTGGCCACGCGGCGCGTATTGATGCCAAAATGCATTGTATGCCGTTTGCGCGTCCAGATCAGGTTGTCATTGATCTGCCACTGTGTGACCTTGCGCCCTTGCGCAAACGTATCGTTCAGGCCGCCGATGGTGGTGAAAGGCACGCTGTCGCTGCCCGATGTAAGCAGGATGGGAAAGGTATTGAGCACCTGCGCGTAGTTGTTTGGTTCAAAGATGCTGGAGTACCAGCTTACGCCGGGGTTGAATTGATTCACCAGGTTCGGCCTGAAGATGTGCGTGTAGCCAGCAACCAGCGTGCGCTGCGGCTGCGGCGAATAGGAGTTGAAGATTGGGTTGATGGGATCTGTCCATTCCGCCTGCAGCCCCGTGTCCTGCTGAAAGCGGTACCAGGCGCTGTCTTTGGCGTTGATGGTGTGATCGATCTTGACCACGATCAGGTTCTCGCTGTCACCGTTGCTCAGAGACCGCTGCTGCTGGGTCGCGCAGCCATCCCCGTTGGTTCCAAGTGGGCACCCAGTGATCTCGACAGGTGACCCGCCGGGCACAGGCAGCAGCGAAAACATCGTTTGATAGAAGGGGATTTCCGCCGGTTGCGCCGGAAGGTTCGTGCCGGTAATCGTATCTGTTCCGCCCAGCGCCAATTGCTCCAGCACATACTGCTGATATGCGGGCGTAGGCAGGGTGGTTGGCGTCACGATCGGCAATGCCAGGCGAATGCCCTCATAGTGGACAAAGAAAAACAGCTTGTTCCTGCGGATCGGCCCACCCACGCTCACCCCGAACTCATTGACCACATCGCGCGGTTTGGTGGCGATGTTGCCCGGCGTGTCGTTGGCGTGGAGAAAATAATTTTCCGCGTTGAGCAGAGATCCGTTCCATATCTCGTAGAGATCACCGTGAAACCGATTGGTTCCCGACTTGGTGAAGTAGTCCGCCTGCGAGGCGCCATATCTTCCCTGATCGACTGAGTAAGAGTTCGTATTCACGGTCGCTTCACCAACGGCATCCAGCCCGATCACCAGGTTCGTCGATAGCCCGATATTCAGCCCCAGCCAGGGATCGTTGGAGTCGTAGCCGTCCAGAATGTAGCCGTTCGAGGTCGCAGGCAAGCCGTTAAACTCCACGCTGCCGTACCCTCCCGGAGCCTTGGCATCGCTCGAGGAACCGGCGGTGTTCATCAGAGCGCCCTGCGCGTATTGAACGATATAAGTCATGTCCTGACCTGGATTGGGAAGGCTTGCAATCGTCTTGCTGTCCAGCGTTGTCGTGAAATTCGCGTTCTCAAGGCTGAGCATGGCCTGTTCAGCACTCACTTCCACGTTCTGCGTCGTCGAAGACAGCCGCAAAGTCAGGTTCAACGTCACCGTGCGTCCCACTTCTACCGGAAACGGAGCTGAAGTCTGCTCAGCAAATCCGCTGGCTTTCACAGTTACGGTATAAGTGCCTGGATTTACCTGCGAAAATAAATACCGCCCATCAGCGTTAGTAACTCCGGCGCGGGTCGCCTTTGTGTCCGCATTGGTTGCCTTAACTGCCGCATTGGGCAGCCCCGCGCCGTTTGAATCCGCAATAGTCCCGGAGATAGCGCTCGATGTGCCGCTTTGCCCTGCCGCCAACTGTGAATTAACTATGGTTAATAGCAGAAAATAGCGAAAAAAATGCCCATACGTGCGAACAGATTTCATGCTTTGCCTCCGTGGGGAATTGAGCACTCAGCGCCCCATCGCCGTTTCAATCAGCAGCCAGCCATTCAGCCCCGCAATCAGCGCCGCCGTAAACCACGCTAGCCCTTGCAGCCAGCGCCCATTCACAAACTCGCCCATCTTTTTCCGGCTGCCGGTAAACATCACCAGCGGCACCACCGCAAAACTCAATTGCAGCGACAGAATCACCTGGCTCAGAATCAACAGCTTTTCCGTCCCCTGCTCGCCGGTAATCGCGACCACAATAATCGTAGGAATAATAGCCAGAGTCCGCGTAATCATCCGCCGCAGCCAGGGCGAAACCTTCAGATGAATGAACCCCTCCATCACCACTTGCCCGGCCAGCGTACCGGTGATCGACGAGTTCTGCCCCGAAGCGAGCAGCGCCACGGCAAACAGCGTGCTCGCCCCCGCCGCGCCCAGCAGCGGGCTCAGCAGCTTATACGCGTCCTGAATCGCCGCAACCTCGTAGAGACCCCTGCGATTGAAAACTGCCGCCGCCACAATCAAAATCGCCGCATTCACAAACAGCGCCACCGTCAGCGCCAGCGCCGAATCGATGTTAGCCATGAAAATGGCCTCGCGCTTGCCCTTCGGCGTTCGCTCATAGCGCCGGCTCTGCACAATCGACGAGTGCAAATAAAGATTGTGCGGCATTACCGTCGCGCCCAGAATTCCAATCGCGATATAAAGCATCGCCGGATTGGTCACAATCGCCGTCGAGGGAACAAAAAGATTGTGCAGCACCGGCCAGTAATCCGGCTTTGACAAAAACATCTGCACGCCGAACATCCCGATAATGGTGGCGATCAGCGTCATCACCAGCGCCTCCACATAGCGGAAGCCCCAGCGCTGCATAAGCAGAATCAGCAGCACGTCCAGCCCGGTAATCAGCACGCCGTAAAACAGCGGAATGTGGAACAGCAGATTCAGCGCAATCGCCGACCCGATCACCTCCGCGAGGTCGCAGGCCGCAATCGCAATCTCCGCGCCCACCCACAGCGCGTAACTCACCTTGGGCCCGTAGCTCTGGTGGCAAAGCTGCGCCAGGTCGCGCTCCGTGGCAATCCCCAGCTTTAGCGAGAGGCTCTGCAGCAGAATCGCTATCAGATTCGAGGCCATGATGACGAACAGCAGCGTATAGCCGAACCGCGACCCGCCGGCAATGTCCGTTGCCCAGTTGCCGGGGTCCATGTAGCCCACAGAAATCAGAAATCCCGGCCCCAGAAATCCCAGCAGCCGCCGCCAATACTGTGGCGACCGAGAAACGGGCACCGTCGCATGAACCTCCGGCAGCGAGGGAACCAGGTGCTCCGGATCCGGCGCCAAGCCAGGGATTTCGCGTACCGGGGTTTCGGCTGTAACGCTCATACAACCGAGTATGCCACAACTAGGTTAACTATGGTTAATAAACATGATTACTTTGAATTACGAGCCTGCTGCCAGTCGCAGCCAAACCGCCTCCGCCGCCGGCCTTCCTAAAATCGAATTGCCTGTAGGTAACTCAATCAAAACAGTTTGATCGTAGTTCTGGCTCACCACGCGCAGGCTTTGTCCCGGCCCAATCCCCGCCCGATGCAGAAAAAGCAGCAGCTTCAGATCGCGCTCCTCCAGGCTGACGACGGTGTAGCGTTCGCCCTCCGCAGCTTCTGAGAGCGGCGTCTCCCCGCGCTCTTTCCGTCGCGCAGGGTCCTCCGGCAGCACCGCGTTCCCATGCGGACAGGCCCCGCCCTCGCCTAGCTTTTCCCTCAATTTTGTCTCGAATGCCGGCGAGACTGCATGCTCCAGCCGCTCCGCCTCTTCGTGAATCTCGTGCCACTCCATCCCGAAAATCTCGCTTAGCATGCGCTCGATCAGGTGGTGCCGTAGTGCCGTCCGGTAGGCCGTCTCCCGCCCCGCCGCCGTCAGCCGCACTATCCCCGCCGCGTCCACCTCCGCAAATCCGTCCCGCTTCAGCCGCTTCAGCGCCATGGTCACCGCCGGCGCTGAAACCTCCAGCCAATGCGCCAACATCGCCGGAATCACCTGGCGCCCCTCGGCCTCAGCCTCCAGAATGGCCTTCAAATAATTTTCTTTTGATACGTGAATCGAGTCTTTCATCGCTGCGCTCAGCAATCAGTTTATAGGACGCTCTACTCGCGCAGCAAAGTTAATCAGGCCGCGATGCAAGCGTATCAGCGCCTTTCCCTGCTTTACCTGGTCTCATTTTCGTCGTTGCCGGCGAGGCAACTTCTCAACTCTCCGCAGAAGGTAATTTCGCCCTCATGCGTGAAGAAGTGTTCGCCGACTCCGCGACATCGCTGAAAACAAAGGCAGGCAGTAACACTAATAACTAATAGAAGACAGAGGGCAGCCATGCGCCCTCAGGCTCGTTGTAGAGCCCGGTTGCCATCAGCGTCATGGGCTGGGCAATGCGCAGGCCGTTGGCGAGACACCAGCGAAGAAGCGCACTGTTGCGTGATGGCACCGGGATTCCGGCGCCAGGGAAGGAGTCGGCGGAGACCATGAGGGCCTGAATGTCAAGGTTGGTTTCCGCGACGGAGTGACCAAAGGCGCCGAGTAAGGAAGAGTATCCCGTGATCCGGCCGCCTCGCTCCACGAGCACAGCGGTGCCATTCTCAATACCTTCAGTCAGCTCGTTACTGCGATCAAAGCCGTGCACCTGGAGTGCCAAAGTTTTACAGGCATTCATGTCTGCTAATTGAGCAGGCCGCACCGTGCATCCGGGCACCGTCCTTTGCACCGTCCGGCCTTGCATGCAGGAGAGCGGCTCCCGAATGTCAAAGCCGAGGCTCGCATAGAGCGATAGAGACCGGCTGTGAAAGGCCGCTTGAACCAGACGAACTCCCGCGGATCTGCGTTCATCGGCGCGATCGAGCACGGCTCGCATCAGTAATCGCCCGACACCGCGGTTCTGCAGTTGGGGATCTACGATGACGGGTCCCACACCTGCGATCGTTGACCGTTCATCCAGGCAATTGCTGCCCGCAATGCGCCCATCGATTTCTGCGACTACACAGTAAAATCTCTGGTGTGAGAAGAGCGTGGAAATAAATTGGGCGGCGGCATCGGGGTCAGCGAAGTCGCATGGAAAACCATAGCTCCGATTGATTGTGTTGAAGGCGTCGAAACAGATTTGCCCGCAGACAGCCGTATCTTCGATGGTGGCGCGACGGACAGTCACATTACCCAGTTGTTGTTCGAGAGACATTCGCTGAACCTCCAGTGCGAGGCTACAGTATAGCCTTCGTCGAAGATCCGTCGCCTGGTGGGCGAAAGTGCTTCGTCTTTCGCCAGTAAAACATTTGTCTTACGCCCGTTAGAGCGCGTAAGACAAAGCCTCTTCGCACCCACCCCGTCCCACACGCTGTCTTACAGCCGCTGAGATCCGTTTCCCGAATTTTGAAATTGAAATTCCCGACCTCAGTCCGCCAAAGGCACCTCCCACAATTCCACCCGGTTGCCTTCCGGGTCCCAGATCCACGCGAATTTCCCGTAGGGGGCATCTTCCCGCTTCGGATCGATGCGCACCCCAGCGGAAGCCAACTCGGCAAGCAATCCGTCCAGATCGTCCACGCGGAAATTCACCATCGTCTGCTGCCCGCCCTCGCCAAAGTACTTCGACTCCAGTGGAAAATGCGCAAAGACAGTCATCCCCGCCGACTCAGGCCCGTCAAAGGCCAGAGACCCTCCATCCTGCGCCGGTATGCCCAGATGCTCCGCATACCACGCCGAGAGAGCTTTAGGATCCTTCGCCTTCAAAAATACCCCTCCCACTCCAACCGCTTTCGCCATCACTATTCCTCCTGTCGGATGATCTCTTCCATCTTGGGTTTGTGCTTGGTCTCCCGCCCGGTCCGCGGCTCGGTCGAGAGCACGCGCGCCGGCTTGGGTTGGCCCACACGCTCGCGGGCATTGGCCTTTACCGCCTTGGTTGCTGAAAACCTATCTACTTTGCGTTTCCTCATGGCAAGCATGAGTATGAATTAAAATGAACCGAAGTGGAAGAGCGGGGTCCCCACGGACGGGTCTTGGTCCGTGGGGTGAAAATCCACGGAGGCTGAAACTAGATGGAAGAACGGGATTTCTTCAACGAGACCACTGAGCTGAGAACTCACACCCTCACCTGCCCCAAATGCGGCCAGGCAGGCGAATACAAAGTCAACTGGGTCGTGCGGCGCAAGCGTGCGCAGCTGCCTCGCGGAGCCGACGAGCGTGACCGCGCCCGCTTCGCCAAAGCTCAGTCCTACATGGTGCGCCGCGACGACAAGCTCTCCTGCGCCAACGTCCGCTGCCGCAAGCCTTTCGAGATTACCCAGCTGCAATCGCTGGCGTTCCTTTCAGAGTGAGCCCGGCGCCGGTGTTTCCGCCTAGCCGGCGTTGCCTAAAATCTACCCTTCTCCACTGGGTTTTTGGGCAAGCGGTCGAGCTTTTAGGCAGGGTCCTGACTTTTCGCGCCGAGAGTCGAGTCAGCTAGAGTCACCCGAACTCTGGCGGCATTGCAGGCATAACTACATGGTAACTTCCGGTTTGCCGATAAACCAACCGGAATTAAAAAGACGCACATCATCCGGGATCGTTGATCGCGTTGGCCGGAGTCGTCATTTGTGGCGGCGGTTCCGGATGGTTACTGCTGGATCTGCAGGACGATTTTACCCGGGTTGTGCGGGGCTCCCGAGAGCATCTTGTATGCGGTGAGCGCGTCTTCGAGTGGAAGAATTGAGCCGACGCGTGGTGTGATGCGTCTCTCCTCAAACAAGGACGTGAGGGTGCGCAGACGTGCCGCGCTCACCTCCGCGTAGAAGAAGATGGGCTGCACATCGGAGCGTTGTGGGAGTGATTGTGAAGAAACGATCGTAACCAGCTTGCCGCCCGGCTTAAGCGCAGGAAGGCAGAGCTCGAGTATGCTGCCGCCAACGCAATCGAGAATCGCGTCAACCTGCGGCAGGTGCTTCTCAAACTGAGGTGTGGATGAGTCGACAATGCTCTGCGCCCCGAGAGAGTGCAGTAGCGGTTCATCTCTTGCATAAGCTACCGCAACCACTCGCGCACCGGCGTCGACTGCCATCTGCACCGCGTAGGCCCCCACGTTGCCTGCAGCACCGAGGATCGTCACAGTCTCGCCACGTTTCGCCTTCGCATATTCAAACAGCATCTGCCATGCGGCCACCGCGATCACCGGAGCAGATGCAGCCTCGACGAAGTCGAGCAATCGCGGCTTGAGTGCGATCATTCCCGCTGCAGCGACGGCATACTCGGCCTGTGCCCCGCAGAACTGCGGATTTGTGACGCCATAGATCTGGTGGCCGATCGGGAACCCGCTTACGCCCCTGCCAACAGCTTCAACGATACCGGAGAGGTCTGAGCCGAGCGTCAGTGGTGGCTGCGGGCTAACCTTGCTCAAGCCCTCGCGAATAAGCGCATCCCACGGCGCAACCCCAGCGGCTGCCACGCGCACTAGCACCTCCTGCTCGCCGGGCGTAGGCACGGGCACATCCTCGATCACCACTACTTCGGGCCCGCCGAAGCGCTGAATTCGCACTGCCTTCATCCCATCACCTCGAAGGAAGTTCGGCAACGCATTCATTATCTTTCATCATCCGCCAATGCGCTTAGCGAGGCGAAGAATCAGTCCCGGTCGAGTCACCGGCCAATCGGCAGTTACTTTATCGGTAATCTTCCCAAATGCGGCCTCTCGTCCTATCAGCAATGAACGCGGCACAAGGTCTAAAGGGCTCCCGGATGGGATATCCGGGAGCCCTTGGGAAGTTCTATGCCTCTCATTCTCAATCTGGAATCGAGGACGTGTCTGCAGTTGGCGCTTTATCGCTCGGCAACAACCACCGGCACCGGCGCACCCTTCGGAGAAGACAGATACCCTGTCACCGTATTCTTGGCGCTCACGTTGTTGACCACGATCTCAAACAACATGGGCTCCTTACCGCTGTAGAACTGAAGCGGCTCGTTCAGGCTCTTGTCCTTCTTCTCGTACATCTTGTCGTCGGAATAGACGGCGACCGTGAACCTGCTCCTCTTCGAGTCGGCTCTCTTCAACTCCAGGGTCACTGTCCCCACTTGCTTCTTTTGCCCCTTTACCAGCGTAAACGAGTAGTAGTTCCGGTCGCCCTTGTGCTTCAGAATCTCCAACTCGTCGCTATTACGCGCGATCAGAGTGCTGTGGCCGTTCAGATCCCCTTTCATCGACGTCAACTGGTTGTTGGTTTCGGCCAGATCGCTCTGCGTCTTGGCCACATCGGTTTTGACGCCGCCGACATCTGTCTGCACTGCGGCCACCTGACCCTCCGTCTGCTGCTCCGCGGTTGCCAACTGTGCCGTCTTCTGCTCCCCGCGAACCTCGCGGACCTGCAGCGCAGCCGAGCGCGTATCCAGTTGCTTCTGCGTCAGGCCAAGCGAGGTCTTCAACTCGTCCGTGGCCACATTCAGTCGCGCATCGGTATCCTGCAACGCTGTACTCAGCTTGGTGTTCTGCGCTGCGGCGTCCGCCAAAGCCTGCTGCTGAGCAGCCAGTTTGTTGCTCAGCGTGTAGCTCCAGAGAATCCCGCCTAATCCCAAAAGTATCGCCACTGCGATCCCCGCCAACAGCGCGCCGAAATACGTTTTGGGAGTTTCTTGAACCATTTCATCATCCATGAGTTTCCTTCCTTCCCGTTACCTAACCGTACGGCTAATCCATTGCCCAGATCTGCTCCATTTAGCTCATTAGGCAGCATTCCCCCGGCACCTGCCTCGATGAGACGCAAGATGTGAACAGGTATGTGTTCTCTAGCCGCAGCTGCTCTTTCTTAAATCCAGCTCCCGACGATTTTGGTTCGCCAGACGGGTTCCACTCGAGACGCTTAAGGCCAAAAGGAAGCAACTGCCGCACTTCCACGAGTGGGGTGCCCAAAACGCACGAGGTCTCGGGTCGAAGCTCGCAGTTTTGGGCAAGCTCCCGACTTTTCGCGTGTTCTCGACTATTTCGGCGAGAACGTAGTTACTGCCAATTTTTTGGGCAAAGCCCCCCGGCAGTAAAATTCGAGTGATACTTCCCCTCACCCGCACACCCCCGGAGGTGGGCGTGCTCAACTGCGACCTTCGAGGAGAAACCATGCGCACTCTAACCCACATTTCGCTCCGCCGTCTAGCCTTCCTGGTATCGGTTGCGTTGCTTGCAGCCTGCCACAATCCGGGCGCGACTCCAGTCCTCGCAGCCGATCTGAAACCCATCGAGCTCCCCCTACCGCAGATCACCTCCGGCATGCCTCTTATGCAGGCCCTCTCCCAGCGCAAAACCACCCGCGCTTTCCGCGATCGGCCGCTCCCTCTGCAAGCGCTCTCCAATCTCCTCTGGGCAGCCTTCGGCGTCAATCGGCCTCGCTCGGTCAAGCCGGAACTGGGCCGCACCGCTCCATCGGCCATGAACAGCCAGGACATTGAGCTCGATGTGCTCCTCGCCGATGGAGTCTACGTCTACGATGCCGAGGCCAATCGCCTGCGCCCGTTTCTCTCCGGCGACTTCCGCGCCAAAATCAGCCCGGAGCCGGCCGCGCACGCCGCCGTAACTCTGGTCTATGTAGCCGCCGCCAAAGACGATTACGCCCAGGTAGACACCGGCTTCATCGGGCAGAACGTCTACCTCTTTGCCGCCTCCGAGGGACTGAACGCCTGGTTTTTCACCTTCCACGCGCAGGATGTGGCCAAGACCCTGAATCTGCCGCCAGACAAGCGCGCCCTCTATGCCCAATCCGTCGGCTATCCACCGCAGTAGCGACCTCGGGAAACATTGAACGCAAATGACCGAACCAACAGCGCTACCGCCCAACTGGCGCAGCCCCCGCCGCATGTGATTGAATCGAGAGTGAGAACGGCCGCAGCCGCAGACTTCTAATTTGACCGCGGCCCGCCCCGTGAACTGGAGAAACTCGATGGCAAATTCCCTGCTTCCCCCCGAAGAGCGCTTCCTCACCCCCGACCAGGTGGAGGCGCTGGACAAACGGCGCGACCTGGGCCACACCTTCCTGGTCATCGCCGGCCAGTTCGCCGTCATCGCCACCATTCTGCTGTTGTGGGTGGGCCAGGACCTCACGTATTCGCCCGGCTGGGCGCACCCCATCTTCTATTACTTCCTTATCGCCCTGGCCATTATTGCGGCCTTTGGCATCACTGGCCTCCTATTGCGCCGGGGAACGCCCCGCCTGGACTAGGGCCACTTTAAATTCCAGCCAGATCACCCTCCAGCGGACGCAGTCGCGGAAATCCGCTCAAGTGTGAATTAGATCTGGCGCAGATGCGCACACGTACCCATCATGTGCAAGAATTGCATCCATAGACTCCTTCCAGTCGGGCCTTCAAAATGAACGAGTCGGAAAATCGCATCCCACTCCCAGACCTGCTTGTCTTTAACCAGTTGACGCGCTCGCTCACCTCGAGCTTCGAACTGGATACCATTCTGCGCACCATTCTCGAGCAGATGGAGCAGATTATGGAGGCGGAGTTGTGGACCATGCTGATGCTCGACGAAGACTCTCAGGACCTCTATTACGCCATCGCCGCCGGCGGAGAACACGAGGCGCTCAGCAACCTGCGTGTCAAGGTGGGCGAGGGCGTGGCCGGGTGGGTGGTCCAGCACGGCGAAACCCTGATCGTCGGAGATGCAGAGCACGATTCGCGCCTGTTGGAAGAGCATGCCACCAGGCCGGGCAAGGTGCGTTCAGTCATTGCCTTGCCCCTGCGCGGACGCAAGGGCACCCACGGCGTCATTGAGATCTTCAACCCCCGCGCCGACCAGATGACCGACTACACCATCGCCTACCTGCACATTCTGGCCGATCACGCTGCCATCGCCATTGAGAACTCCCGCGACGTCGCCCGCATCCAGCAGTTGAGCATCACTGACGACTGCACCGGCCTCTTCAACGCGCGCCATCTTTACGATGTGCTATACCGCGAGTTGGAGCAAACCCGCAAAACGCGCCAGCCGGTCAGCCTCGCGTTCCTTGACCTTGACCGCTTCAAGCTGGTCAACGACGAGCAGGGCCACCTGGTGGGCAGCGAACTGCTCGCCCAAACCGGACGCCGGCTTCGGGAGCTGAGCCGCAAGCAGGATCTTTGTTTTCGCTACGGCGGCGACGAGTTCGTCATCCTGATGCCGCAGACCGGCGCCAGCGACGCCCTGGCCTTTGCCAATCGATTACTCAGTGAGTTGATGCAGACCTGCTTCACAATGAAGAACGGCCGCGAGTTAACCATGAGCGCCAGCGTGGGCCTGGCAACCGCACCCGCCGACGGCACCACCGTCCATGCCATCATCGGCGCCGCAGACGCCCGTATGTACCTGGTAAAACTAGAAGGCCGAGGCACTGTCCGCGGCGCTTAGGCAGACTCAGTCCGCTCCTCAAATCGCATCCGTCGCATTCCAATGTGAACGCAGATTGAATTGAGCAGAATGTTACATCCCCATTCACAGTGGATCAATAGACTGGCTGGTATGGCTTCACAGGAAGTCCGGAGCGTACCACCATGAACACGACAGCTGATCCACTGAATCCCTTTGTAGTCAGGCAGATGACCCTCGACGATGTCTCGTCAGTCATCGAATTGATGGAGCGGGCGTTCCCCGGCAAGCCGCCCTGGGGATCCGAACTGATGGCGCGTCATCTCGAAATCTTCCCCGAGGGACAATTCGTCGCCGTTGACGGCACCGGCTGCATCGTGGGTTCGTCCAGCTCGCTGATCATCGACTGGGACGATTATGCCGAATCAGCAAACTGGGCGGTGATTACCGGAAAGGGTACATTCGATACTCATAACCCGCTAGGCCTGACACTGTACGGTGCTGAAATCGGCGTAGACGCATTGGCGCGCAAACAAGGCATCGGTACTCTGCTTTACGAGGCCCGCAAAGATCTGATCCGTGAGCGCGGACTCAAGCGGCTGCTCACCGGCGGACGCATTGCCGGCTACGCCGACGTCGCTGAACAAGTGACGCCCAAGGAATATGTGGCCGAAGTAATCGACGGCAAACGATGGGATCCAGCGCTCAGCTTTCAACTCGAGAACGGGCTGGTGGTCCTCGATGTCGTCCCGGAGTACATGCACGATATCGAATCCCGCGGTTTCGCCACCGTGCTGGAATGGCTGAACCCCGAGTATTCTTCCTCAGTGAGCCTGCAGGCCGGCCAGCACTACGCGGCCCTCGAACAAGCCGCCGCCGAGGCCATGCGCGGCACTCCACGCCCGCGCCGCGTGCGCATCGCCGCCGTCCAATACCTGCTCCGCCCCATCGCCAGCTTTGACGACTTCGCCAAACAGGTGGAGTTCTTCGTTCACAGCGCCAGGGAGTACCACGCCCATTTCGTCCTCTTCCCCGAGTACTTCACCATGCAGCTTCTCAGCTACATCAACGAGCCCGCCCCGGCAATGGCCGTGCGCCGCCTGGCCCGTATGGCGCCGGAGTACGAAGCACTCTTCATGCGGCTGGCCAAGGAAACAGGCATCTATATCATCGGAGGAACTCATCCCGTCTTCCAACGGGGCAAGATTTTCAACGCCGCCCACCTCTTTACTCCCAACGGCCGAGTCTTCCGGCAGAAGAAGGTCCACCTCACCTCCACCGAGAGCGGCCCTTACCAGCTCAGCCGCGGTCACGGCCTCTACGTCTATCATACCGACTTCGGCAACATCGCCATCCTGGTCTGCTATGACGTCGAGTTCCCCGAGGTAGCCAGGGTCATGGCCGAGGCCGGCGCCGAAATCCTCTTCGTCCCCTCCTGCACCGACGGCCGCGAGGGCTTCTGCCGCGTCCGCTACTGCGCCCAGGCCCGCGCCATCGAAAACCAGGTCTACGTGGCCATGACCGGTACTGTCGGCAATCTTCCGCTGGTGCCCTATATGGCCACCAACTATGGTCAGGCCGCCATCCTCACCCCCTCGGATTACTTCTTCGCCCGCGACGGCATCGCCGCCGAGGGCACCATCAACCAGGAGCAGATAATCGTCGCCGACGTCGATCTTGATCTGCTCGATGAGCAGCGCGTCAACGGCAGCGTTATCCCACTGCAGGACCTGATCAAGGACGCCTACGACAACGTAGTCCACTTCTCCGACTACAAAGGCCAAAACCCAGTAGCCGCAGACGATCAGAATGAAGTTGTTTTGACGAAGTAGAAGTTAATGATTGCGTCAGCGAAACGGAAGCTACCAAGGGCTGAATAAGTAATGTCCACACACACGCGCCATAAATGTGGGATCTATTGAGAACTGCAATTACGCAGGTTATGCAGAGCAAAACGCGCCGTAGGCGCAGAGTTTGTTAGCCCCGCGCTTCACCGGGGTCCCCAAGAAACGGTCTTTGTTTCTTGGGGTGGTAACGTGGGGAAAACGATTCCATAAGTTCGTAACGGAGTCCCGTAGGGACGGTGCCCCATTCTCTATCCCCGAAATTTAGACATCATCTAATCGCCCTCGCCTTGCGGCTTCACCGTAATCTGTTCCCCAACCAGCCGTTCCAACTGATTTCGCCAGTCCAGCCCCTCGACAAAACTTTTTGACTCACGCCAATTCGCCTCGACGATCACATGCAGCTCAAGATAAACCCGCGTCCCCAGCAGCGACTCAATCTGCCGCCTCGCCCGAGTCCCAATCTCCTTCAGCTTCGAACCGCCCTTGCCAATCAAAATCGCCTTCTGCCCATCGCGCTCGCAGTAGATAGCCGCCGCAATCCGAGTCAGCGGCAACCTGGCGGGCGGACTTTTTTTCTTCGAGGGCGCCGCAACCTCCGGCTCCTCAAACCGCTCAATCACCACCGCCGAAGCATAAGGAACCTCTTCGCCCGTCTCCACCAGAATGCTCTCGCGAATCAGTTCAGCCACCATAAACCGCTGCGGCTGATCGGTGTACTGGTCTTTGGGATAGTACCGCTCGCCGGGAGGCAACACGTCAACAATCTTCCGTACCAGCAGATCCAGCCCATCCCTCTTCCGTGCGCTCACCGGAATAATCTCAGTAAACTTATACTGCCGAGTCAGCGAATCGATCAGTGGCAGCAGCCGGTCCTTAGGAACCAAATCAATTTTCGTCAGCACCAAAAAAACCGGGCAATCGACCTTCCGAATCAACCCAAACAGAAATTCATCCTCGCTGGCCCAATTCGTGCGTTCGCGTTTATGAGCAATGGAGGCTGAAGTTGCAACAGAAGCGGGTGCCCCAGGTCTCGATTCTGAGACCTGGGATCCCACACCACTCCCACCATCGGTAACAGTCTCCGCAACTTCGTCCAACTGCACCCGCCGGGTAGCATCCATCAGCACCAGCACCAGGTCCCGAGTCTCCAGCGCCTCGTAAACCTCCTGCAGCATCCGCCGGTCCAACTGCGATCCCGGCTTATGCACCCCCGGCGTATCCACAAAAACAATCTGCGCCGCCGGATGTACTCCCTTTTGCGCCGCAACTTCCACCACCCCAGTGATACGATTCCGCGTAGTCTGCGGCTTCGTCGAGACGATGGCCACTTTTTCGCCAGTCAGCGCATTCAGCAGCGTGCTTTTCCCGGCATTCGGCCGGCCCAGTATGGCAACAAATCCAGATTTCAAATGATTTTCTACTCCTGTCTTCCATTATCGCGGATGTGCACTCATTCCGTTGCTATCATCACCCTATGATCTCCGAAGGCCAAACTGAGCGCCTCCTCCTCCGCCCGCTTGCACTTGCCGACGCGGCGCAGATTCAGGCGCTCTTCCCCCACTGGGAGATTGTTCGCTACCTCCTCAACCGCATCCCGTGGCCCTACCCCCCCGACGGCGCACTGCAATTTTGCTGTGAAGTCGCACTCCCCCAGATGGAGCGTGGCGAAGCCTGGCACTGGACCCTCCGCCTGCGCACCGCACCCTCTCAAATCATCGGCTTCATCAGCCTCACAACGGAAAAGGAAACCAACCGCGGCTTCTGGATCGGCCTTCCCTGGCAGGGTCAGGGCCTGATGAGCGAAGCCTGCGCCTGGGCCAACGATTATTGGTTTGAGACCCTCGGCTTCCCCCTCCTGCGCGTCTCCAAAGCCGCAGCCAACCACCCCTCCCACCGCATCTCAGAAAAGCACGGGATGCGCCTTGTAAGCATGGAAGAACGCGACTACGTATCCGGCCGCCTGCCCTCAGAAATTTGGGAGATCACCGCCAAAGAGTGGCGCGCATGGAAGGCACTCAATCAAAGTCGCACTTAGAGCGTGCTTCAAAAACAGTCTTGTATCAGAACGGCTTTGTGTCAGGCCACGACTTCACAGGCTGCGGAAATGCTCGTTCGTGCGGCAGGTCCGGGATTTATCCCGGATATAACGGCAATGGAATCAACGTGGGCTTTACAGGCTGCGGAAAAAGGCCATCAAAAATAGGCTCTATCAAGGAATGCATATGGACGTCCGCACAAGCGCGCCGGAGGGTGACAAGCACAAATGTGTCGGAGCTGAAGAGCACAAACGCGCCGTAGGCGCAGAGTTTGTTAGCCCCGCGCTTCAGCGTGGGGAAAAGGAAATCCACAATTTCGTTACGGAGTCCCGTAGGGACGGCGCAAGAACATTATTTATGCAGGACTCACTAAGCCCCTACCCTTCAGCTGGATCATTTCCCCGCCGTTGCATGGTTCGATTCACCCGCCGGCGGAAAAACCCGCACCCGCTCCACGCGCCTTCCGGTAGACGCCACAATTTCCATTTTCAGCCCGACAGGTTCCAGCATCACCAACTCGCCGGCCAGCGGAATACGTCCCGTGATCTCGCTAGCCAGCCCGCCCAGCGTAGTCGCCTCATACTCTTCACCCAACTCAATCGGTTCGCCAAACAAATCCGCCAACTGATCCACTGGAAAGCTCCCCGGAACCACCCAAACCCCTCCCGGCTCGCGCAGCGGGTTCACTTCCTCTTCGTGCTCGTCGCAGATATCACCCACAATTTGTTCCAGCAGATCCTCAATCGTCACCAGCCCAGCCACGCCGCCATACTCATCGATCACAATCCGCATGTGCTGTTTTTCCCGCTGCATCTCTCGCAGCAGCTCGTAGCCGCGCTTGGTCTCGGGAACAAAAACCGCCTCGCGCTTGATGCCGCCCACGGTTCGCGTCCGCGCCTCCTCGTCCGAGATCTGTAGCAGGTCATGCGCAAACGCGATCCCGGTCACATTGTCCAGCGACCCCGAATAAACCGGAACGCGAGAAAAATTATGTTCGCGTAGTTGAATCAGAAACTGTTCCAGCGTCATCGAATCGAGAACCGCAAAGATCTCCGGTCGCGGCGTCATTACCTCGCGCACCAGCTTATCCCCAAACTCCACCGCCGAGCGCACCAGGTCAATGTCGTTCTCTTCCAGAATCCCCTCTTCTTCGCCGGCTTCGAGCAGTGCCTCCACGTCCACGGCCGACTCCTCTTCCGCGGTAACCGGCTCCTCCGCCAGCGCCGCCACAGAAAAGAAGAAGCGCACAAAAACCGTAATCGGCGTCACCACCCACAGCAGCAGCCGGATTGGCCACACCAGCGGCTTTACCCAGCGTCCCCTCGTACGGTTAAACAGCAGCGAAGGCAAAACCTGGTTGCAAAAAACCACCACCATCACCACGCCCAGCACCGCCTGCGCAATCTCTGCATAAGTAGGCCGCGCCAGGCCAGGCGCCCGATCGAAGAGCACCGCGCCAAACTCCAGCGCAATAATCCCCAGCGCCAGTTGCTGCAAGATCGCCGCGCAGATGGCCGCATGTTCGCGGCTCAGTCCCAGACGCGGCTCGATCAGTTCTTCCCACGCGTCCAGATTCTCCTGTTCCTCGCGCGCCAGAATCTTCCCGAAGTCCGCATAGACGCGCCTGATGTAGCTGGCCAGCATCTCCACCAGAGCCAGCAGCAAAACCATCGCAATGGCAAGGGCGCTCATGGCCGTCTGTCCTTCGCCGCAGATTTTGCCTGGGCCTGTGGTTTGTCTTTCGCCGCTGCTTTTGCCTTTGACGCAGCCTTAGCCAGTGGTTTGGAGGCTTTGAAAGGGCGCGGCTCTAGCCGCGCCGCCGCTTGGGCCAATCGAAATTTGGGCTTTAGCCCCTGAGGGAATGCTTCCTGCCCAGCCCGCTCAATCAACCCCAGCGGCAACCCCAGCTTCCCCCGCAGCACCCGCTCTCGCCGCGCCATCTGCCCCGCATCCGCCTCATGATCAAACCCAGCCAGGTGCAACACCCCATGCAAAATCAGCACCTTGATCTCCGTAGCAAGTGAGTGCCCCTGCCCCGCAGCCTGCGCCAACGCCGTCGTCACGCTGATCGCAATGTCCCCCGCAATCTCTTCCGCGCCCAACCCCTCCGCGGGAAACGACAGAACATCCGTAGCCTTATTCTTCCCCCTGAACCGCCGATTCAGTTTGGTGATGGCCGCATCGGTAGTCAGCAGCACAGTCACCTGCCCCTTCAGCCGCACAGCATCCTGCGCAGACTTCAGAAACCGCGCCAAACTCCGCGCCGAGGGCAATCGAAAATCAGAAGATTTTTGTTGGGAGCTACGGACAGAGCCCCGCTTCGCTGAAGTAGCCTTCGGCGCAGGGTCAGGGTCCAAATCTTGGTCGAGAAGGATCATCGTGCCGAGGGCCGCATGAAACGCGGCACTGATAACTCTCATTCTACGCGGGAACGTAGCGTCCCACCTTACTCATTATCAATCTTGAGTTTCAAATTCAATCTTGTCTTGCGATCCGTATTGAGCGGTATAGCCGCAATGGCACGAAATCGGGGTCAGCGGAACTACGTACACTGGGAGTTTATCTTTCGCAAATTCTTCCAGATCTCCTAGTATGATCGGCGTTTTACACCGACCACATTTCACACCGAAATGTTTCGACATCGTCCCTCCCATCTAAGACCCAAAATGGCAAGTCGGCTCCACTTTCAATTGGCGAGTTTTAATTTTCGCATTAGGTTGGTAGAAGCGATTTTGTATTCCTCGCATTGCGTCGCCTCAGTGTTCCCCCACCCCACCCTGAGTTTGTCAAACTCATTCAAGAGTTCGTCTCCGGAAAGGGTTATTTCCTTTTTGTGGGCGCAAACACCCCCGTTATCCCGACGGCTCACTTGGCAGTTCATGCAGAGTACTTGATACCCCGTGGGATAACCCTCCAAGCGAAGTCTGCGATAAATATGATGACCACCTTGGTATCTGTTGCCGAAGAATTTGGCCCTTCCTGTGTTACCACCGCCTTCGATGTGATCAAGGCTCAGAAAGGTGAATTCATCTTCTCCACAACATGCACACATTGGTCCGCCGTATTGCTTAAATGCCTCAATTCGATCCCTAAGGTTTCGATGCTGCATACCAACGGCATTGTTCACGAACCCTTTTTTCTTCTGCACCTTCTCACTCTTCCCCTATTGCGGTTTCCCCGCATGCAACCCCTGCGGCCGTTCTTCGCGCGCCCCGTCGGCCACATCGATCGCCTCGCCAATCGCCAGCGGCAACTCCTGCTGCTGTGGCTTGACGCTCTCGTAAGCGCGCACGATTCTCTGCACCAGCGCATGCCTCACCACATCCGAGTCATCGAAGTGGCAAAAATGAATCCCCTCCACCCCGCCTAGAATATTAATCGCATCCAGCAGTCCCGACTTGCGCGGATTCGGCAAATCGATCTGCGTAATATCGCCTGTAATCACAGCCTTCGAGTTATTCCCCATGCGCGTCAAAAACATCTTCATCTGCTCGATGGTGGTGTTCTGCGCCTCGTCCATGATGATGAAGGCGTCGTTGAGTGTCCGCCCGCGCATGAATGCCAGCGGCGCAACCTCAATCACGTTCTTCTCCAGCATCTTGTCCACTTTTTCGGGATCGAGCAAATCGTAAAGCGCATCGTAAAGCGGCCTCAAATAAGGGTCTACCTTCTCCTGCAACGTGCCCGGCAAGAACCCCAGCCGTTCGCCCGCCTCCACCGCCGGCCTCACCAGCACAATGCGGCTCACCTTCTTCGCATTCATCGCCGCCACGGCCATCGCCACGGCGAGATAAGTCTTCCCGGTTCCCGCCGGCCCCACGCCGAAGACCATATCGTTCTGCTCAATGGCCTCCACATACTTGCGCTGATTGATTGACCGCGGCTGCACCGTCCTCTTCACTCCCGCCGAGCGCTGTTTGCCCGCGTCGGAAAGCGAGCGCAGCGTAGTCGCCGGGTCGGCCACCACCAGCCGCAGCATTCCGTTCAGCTCCCCATTGTGCGGATTTACGCCCTGCCGTCGCAGCGCCTCAAAATCCTGAAAAATGCTCTGCACGCGAGCCACGCCCGCATCCGGTCCCTGAACATGCACGGCATCGGAGCGGAGATCGATCCGTACGCCGAGCGAGTCTTCCATCAGTCTGAGGTTTTCATCGCGAGTCCCAAACAGCGGCTCAAGATTGGGCGTGATCTCCAGAGCGATCTTCAATGGTTTCTGTGGCCTCCTATGCGGCGTTGTGAAGCTTGATTGATTTGCCGGCGAACGAACTTGAGCGCGACCGCCCCACCGTCGCCAGCTCCTGAAATAAATTGTCGATGAATGGGACTGAGAACGACCGTCTCAATTTGACCGGCAGTGGAAAAACCAAATACGGAAAGAAGCGAGGATTTCAACCTCCGCACAAATACGGAGGGAGGCGGGGGTTTCAACCCCCGCATAGCGCAAAGAGCAACAGTGCGGGCTTTAGCCCCGGAGAAATGCTTTTCGCAAACCCAATCGGCGTCAGATTTTTCGGGAACTCTCCGCGCGTAACGCTCAACCGAGCTGAAGCTCTGGGTTGCCTCGCTGAACCGCGGAATGGGGTGGGCGGCCAAATCTTGTATCTGCGCTTGAGAGTACCGCCAGCCGCCATCCACGTCAATCCACCACTTCGTGAATTTTCCGCACTAAAGTGCCTTCGCAGGTACCTCAAGCCACCCGCTTGCACTTCGCCCCCCTTGAAACCTATAGTCTGAGCAGCCTAGGCAAACAATTTGCAATCACGAGGTTTCGAACTCCAACCGTGCCGTTCGCATCCAGAAATCTCTTCCGCCGCCTCAAAAGCGCCGTTCTCCGCACGGACTTCGCCTATCGCCTCTATCTCAAGCTGAAATTCGACACCGGCAATCCTCCTCGCCCCTCAGGTGCCCCGCTCCCCAACGGCGCCCTCAAAACCACCGCCGAGTGGCAATCAGCGCTCCACCAGGCTCGCAGCCTTCGCGTCCCCCTGCATCGCAGTGACGAAAAAAACTGGGACCATCTCGCCGCCGCATTCGCCATCCTAGCCCACACCTCCCCTTCGGCCTGCGTCCTCGATGCCGGCGCCGAGTATTACAGCAATGTCCTCCCCACCCTCTTCGCCTACGGCTACCGCAACCTCTTTGCCCTCAATCTCTCCTTCCCCTTTCCTGCCCGCCGCGGTCCCATTCGCTATCTCCCCGGCGACATCACCCAAACCGCCTTCCCCAACGCCCACTTCGACGCCGCTACCTGCATGAGCGTCATCGAGCACGGCGTCCCTCTCAAAGGCTATTTCCGCGAAATGCACCGCATCCTCAAGCCCGGCGCGCTTCTCATCACTTCCACCGACTACTACCCCACGCCCATCGATACCCGCAACCAGCTAGCCCACGGCGCCCCCATCAAAATCTTCACCCGCGCAGAAATAGAGGACACACTGCGCCTCGCCGTCGGGTGCGGCTTCGAGCAAACCGGCGAAGTCAATCTCGATTGCGCTGAAAAACCCATCCGCTGGCCCCAATTCGATCTCGACTACACCTTCCTCATCTTCACCCTCCGCAACAAACCCTGAGCCTCTAACCGAATGATCTTGCATCAAGGCTGGGTGCCCCAGGTCTCGCTCTTGAGACCTGGGAAACCACAGAAGCTAGTTACTGTCATCCTGAGCGGAGCCTCTCGCAGCTTTATCGCGAGAGGCGCAGTCGAAGGACCTGCGGTTGCTTTTGCTCTTCTTTTTGATAGCCGGAGCACCACCCCGCATTGACCCCCAGCCCCATTTCCCGTAGACTAAGAAATTGCGAGGGATGCGGCTAGAGTTGCATTCTCACCCGCATCAAAACCTCTTCGAGCTCAAGGAAAACCAATGGCAAACCACGTATCGTCGCTGAAGCGCGCCCGGCAAACCGAAACCCGCACTGAAGTAAACCGCTCCAACCGCAGCCGCGTCCGCACCAGCCTCCGCGACCTCCGCGAAGCTCTCGCCAAGGGTGACGTCAAAGCTGCCCAGGCCCAGTACCGCGCCACCGTCTCCACCCTCGACAAGAGCGTGCAGAAGGGCATCCTCCACGACAACACCGTCTCCCGCTACAAGAGCCGCCTCAACGCCCGCCTGAAAGCCCTGGCCACCAAGGCATAAGCGCCACACAACTCAAGAATTCCGATATTTAGCACAAACAGCCGGGACCAACCCCGGCTGTTCCTGCGTCCTATAAAAGATCCTCGTAACTTTTCTACCGATCCGCCCGTCTAGACAGCAGTTTCCTCTTGCTCAAATCGAAGATCGAACGATTTGAGACCGATCGTGCTTCACAAAGCAGGGCGAAAGATGAATTCACTGAGAGTCCCTGCGGGAAAGGCCTCAATGAAAAGGATGCTCGCACTGTCAATCCTGCTCCTATGTTCCATGGCATCGGCCCAGGGCAAGTACCGTTGGGGACAGAAACCCACGAGCCAGAATCCCGACGACTACTCCATTAAGGTCCACATCTCCGCGACGCATTTCCGCACCTTCTGCTCTGGAAACAGTCCCTGCAGTAATGGGGTCTATCTGGACGCAGTCATGGACGGGCAAAATGTCGAGTTATTCGGCAATCTTGATAAGCACCAGTCCGAGCAGATCGAGCTCGGCGACTATCTCGCCATGCTGCCGCAGAAGCCCCCTTACGCAGGCCTGGCAGTCGTCGGCCAGAGGTACTATGTGCTTCTGCCGGATAGAAGCGCATGGGTTTGCCACATCACCGGCCTCTCCGAATGACGCCGGTGCCCATCCTTGGCGCAATTCGATTGCATCAAAGATGTGAATATACTCGTTGTGTAATTCCACAAGTGAGGCAACCGTGAAACAATTCTTTGCCGTCTTATTCCTGCTGGCCTGCTCCACATCTCTGATCTGCGGGCAGAAACAACGGTTCGGGCAGACCCCGGAAAAGCCCAACCCAACCGACTACCCAGTCAAAATGCATATCTCCGCATCGCATATGCGAAATCACTGCATTGAACCAGGAGCCGGTCTCACTTGCAACTATGCGCTCTATGCAAGCGCAATCCTGAGCGGGAAAAAATTCGAGTTAATGGGCTCAACTACGCTTGATAAGAAGAATTCGGTCCTTCTAATTCCGGGCGACTATCCAGCCCGTCTCACGAAAGACGTTCAAACGAGCAGCAGCGCGGTCATCTATCAGGAATATGAAGTCCTTCTCCCGGACGGCGCCGTCTGGCATTGCGTAACCACCGGCATCTCCGAGTAACATCGGGTACCCCAGATCTCGGCAGAGAATGCCTATGCAGGTTGAATCTGCTAACCGGAAGGTAACCGCGTGCTCACTGATGGATGCCTAGGTCGTCTGCCAGTTACCGCTGGATAGACGCATTTGGACGGTATCGCCTTCAACCTCCAACTGATACATGCCGTCCGGTAGGGGTTTTGCAACCCACAGGACGGAATAGCGGCAGTTCTTGAATAGCCTGGTTCCGGACAGAGCAACCCTCACAGCTGACACTGTGCAAAACGCTGCAAACCCGTTGCCATTTAGAACTCCTGACATCCTGACGGGCTCTCGCGTACATGTCATCATTTTCCCCTTCTAAATGAGACGTCGGAGTGGGCTTATGACGAGAATTTGCAGGGCATCGTCTAGTGGTTTAAGTGGTCTGACAAAATCTCGCGCCGGAATTACGCCTCCGTGCAGTGCCATGTTGCCCGCACACCTGCGTTTCAAATCACAAAGCCTCTCGTTTCCGAGAGGCTTTTTCGTCATTTGGAAGGGGCAGCACGTGGAGCGACGGTACGCGTTCTCGTCTCCAATGTCAAATGCAGGCAATATCCTTACCAAAATCAACGGCCGGGTGACCCAAGTCTCGCTTCTGAGACCTTGGATCCCACCTAATTCCCCGCACCAGTTTTGCAGATAATTACCCTTCCCCGGCGCACAATAGTTCCATGGCATCTCTCAAAACCAGTGCAGACCGCATGCGGCTCAGGGGAGCGGGAAGCAGCGATCTCCAACAGAACGCCACTAACCCCTTTTTCCTCAGGAATTTGGAATTTAACTTCAACATAATAAGACACTTACAGCCAATCACCCCCCGCATCCCGTTTAAAATGAGGAATTTGCCCAAAAGGACGGGGGTGGGGGTGGGGGGGGCAGGATCCAAACATGCGCAACATTACCGAATCTCCCGAATCCGCCCTCAATCCAGCTGCTCAAAGATCCCCGCTGCGCCCATTCCGCCGCCCACGCACATCGTCACCATTCCATAACGAACCTGCCGCCGCCTCATTTCGCCGATCAGAGTAGCCGTCAGTTTCGCCCCGGTGCACCCCAGCGGATGCCCCAGCGCAATCGCCCCGCCATTCACATTCACCCGCTCCGGATCGAGTCCCAGTTCACGAATGATAGCCAGCACCTGCGCGGCAAACGCCTCGTTCAATTCGATCAGCCCGATCTGGTCCAGGGTAAGCCCGGCCCGCTTCAGCGCCTTGGGAATTGCCGTAATCGGCCCAATGCCCATCTCCTCCGGCAGGCAGCCGGTCGTAGCGTAAGCCACCAGCCGCGCCAGCGGGCGAATTCCCAGCTCCTTTGCCCGTCCGGCTTCCATAAGAACGGTAGCCGCCGCCCCGTCCGAGGTCTGCGACGAATTGCCTGCGGTCACCGTTCCCTGCGCGGCGAAAGCCGGTTTCAGTTTGGCCAGCGCCTCGGCGGAAGTATCTGCGCGCGGTCCTTCATCGGCGGCAAACACTGTCTCCGTCACCACCGGCTTTCCCGCCTTCGTTCCCGGCACGGCCGTAGTAACCGTCACCGCAATCAGCTCCTCGGCAAATCGTCCTGCAGCCTGCGCGGCCACAGCTTTCCGGTGGCTGCCGAGAGCAAAAGCGTCCTGATCTTCGCGCGAAACGCCGTAGTGCCTCGCAACCCGTTCAGCGGTCAGGCCCATGGTCGTCATCGACGCCGGATAGTGCTCAACCATATAAGGATTGGGGCTGGGCTTGACCCCGCCAAATGGCAACAGGCTCATAGTCTCCGCTCCGCCCGCAATCACCACCACGTCGCCTCCCGAGCGAATGCGCAGATCGGCCAGCGCAATCGCCTCCAGCCCCGAGGAGCAAAGCCGATTGACGGTAACCCCGGGAACCTCCACCGGCAAACCCGCACGCAGCGCCGCCCAGCGAGCAATATCCCACCCCTGCTCGCCCTCCGGCTGCGCGCAGCCCAGAATCACGTCGTCGATTTCAGATTTGTCGAGTTCGGGAACCTTGCCCAAAGCTCCGCCGATAGCCAGTGCGGCAAGGTCATCGGGGCGACTGGTGGAAAGCGCGCCCTTGGGAGCGCGCCCAACAGGAGTGCGAACAGCGCTGACGATCACAGCTTCGGACATAAGAAAAACTCCTTGAATTTCGCGTTCGCTTAATCCGGCATCTCTAAAAGCGTCCAAACGCTCTTCGTATAAAAATGGTAGACCGTGCGGCGCTCAACAATCGAGTCAGCCAGTGCATCGTGGTCCAGCCGTAACGGCCGATGCTCCATGCCGTACTGCGCCTCATGAATTTGTTGCGGCGATGCCGGATCAATGCCCCAATTGAATCCCAGCACTCCACTGGGGTCGTGAGCCTGCAATCGCTCAGTCTCGAGCGCAGAGACCAGCACCAACGGCTGGGCCGACGCATTCCTGCTGCCGAAGAAAACCAGCAGTGAAACCGTCCCCTCCGCCGAGCACAAAACCGCCCAGTCGGAGGACCCCGCGCGCTCCAGGCTGGCATGCACCACGTTCTCCGGGTGATACGCCTCGTAAGTCTGCGGAATCAAGCATCCGCGCCGATTGAGCTGGTCCTGAACCGCGGCGGGAAGTTCAGGAAACGAACTGACCGGCAAATGGCGGATGAGGTAAGGCGTCGAGTGCCCATCGACAACGATCTGCCCTGACTCAACAAGTTGTGCAGGGTTTCGTGATTGCTGAGCCAGAACCATCGCACAGGCAAAGAAAAATCCGCTTAACAACCATCCGCTCCGCGTCACGCGGGCACAAGATAAATTTGCTCCAGCCATTCCTCTGCCAATCTTCGCACCCAACACTTCAATCCTAGTTCCGCAACGGCTTGCCGGTCTTCAGCGTAAACGCAATCCGCTCCTGCGTCTTCCGCTCGCCCGCAAGCGAGAGAAACGCCTCCCGCTCCAAGTCCAGCAGATACTGCTCGCTCACCAGCGAGCCCGCCGTCACACGTCCACCAGCCAGAATATAGGCCGCCCAGCGTGCCACCTTCTGGTCGTGCTCCGATGCATATCCAGCCTCGCCCATCAGAAAGGCTCCGGTCTCGAGCGCAGCCAGCGCTGCTATTCCGGGAGCAGGAATCTGCGTCCTCGGCTGCGGAGCAACATACCCAGCCTCCGCCAACCCCGCCGCCAGCGTCTTTGCATCCAGCAACAGCCGTTCTCTGTTCATAGTGATGCGGTCGGCAGCGGAAAGCAGCCCCAGCGGCCGAGCCTCGGCAGCCGAAGTGGAGACCTTGGCCAGCGCGATCGTCTCAAACACCCGACGCAACGCCGTCCCCATCTCCGCCGATTGTGCAAACCGCGAAGGCGGGTCGCGCGGGTCGGGCGGAGCCAGCGCAGCAGCCTGATCCACGGCCCGCAACAGCATCTCCTTCGTACCTCCTCCGGCCGGAATCAGTCCCACTCCAGCCTCGACCAACCCAATATAAGTCTCCGCATGCGCCTGCCGTCGCGCGCCATGCAGGCAGATCTCAGCTCCACCGCCAAACGCCATCCCAAACGGCGCAACCACCACAGGCCGCGGGCAGAACTTGATAGCCGCGGTCATCTGCTGGAAGCCGTTGATCACCGCATTCAACTCTTCCCACTCGCCCTCCTGCGCCACCAGCAGCAGTTGCATCAGGTTGGCGCCCACGCTGAAGTTGTCGCGGTCGCCGGTAATCACGAATCCCGCAAAGTCGCACACCGCATCGGAGTCCGGTTTGAGCACCGCCGAAATCAGCGCCAGCACATCGCCGCCAATCGCGTTCTTCAGCGAGTGCAACTCGACGCACCCGATGCCGTCGCCCAAATCCACCAGCGAAGCACCAGCGTTCGACCGGACCACCCCATTCGACCGCCTGAAATCCGCAACCCGTGCATGCCCTGATACGGCGGCTACCGGCTCCAGCTTTCCCGTTGCCGGCTGAAAACACTCCCGCCCACCGCTCGCATACCAAGCCGTCTGCCCCGCAGCCAGCATTGCCTCCACGCGCTCGCTCACCGGAAGCCCAAGTGCCTTCATGCGCTCCACTGTCGAGCCAACCCCGGCCGCATCCCACATCTCAAACGGCCCCATCTCCCAGTTGAACCCGGCGCGCATCGCCTGGTCGATGGAGGCCGCGTCGCCGGCCACTTCACCAATGCGTTCGGCTGCAAAGTTCCATAGCGAAGCGAGAAATGGCCACACAAACGCCGCAGCCTTATCCTTGGCCGGATCATTCGCCAGCAGCAGCTTCAACCGTTCCGGCAGAGTGGCCGCATTCTTCGCCATCTCCAGCGCGGGCAGCGCAGCCTTAACCGCAGGCTTGTATTCGAACGTTACGATATCCAGCACCAGCCGTTCATCTTTCCCATCCGCGCCGCGATTCTTTTTGTAGAAACCCTGTCCAGCCTTATCGCCCAGCCAGCCGCGCTTCACAATCTCTTCCAGAACTGCAGAAAAGCCGCTCTGCGTCACGCCCTGTGGAAAATTCGCGGCCACATGGGCCAGAATGTCGATGCCCACCAGGTCCGCAAGCCGAAAGGTTCCGGTGCGCGGCCAGCCAATCGCCTGCCCGGTCAGCGCGTCCACCTCTTCCACGGTTAGCCCCTGCTTCAGCATCAAGTCCGCCGCGTTGAACATGACGGCGATGCCGATGCGGTTGGCGATAAAATTCGGCGTATCACAGGCAAACACCACCTGCTTGCCCAGCTTGAGATCGGCAAAGTCGGCAAACGCGCTCACCACAGCCGCATCGCTCTCCGCTGTCGGAATCGTCTCCAGCAGCCGCATGTAGCGCGGCGGGTTAAAGAAGTGCGTCCCAAAGAACCGCCCCCGATGCGATGCCAATCCCGCTGCAATCTGCCTCACCGGCAATCCTGAAGTGTTCGTGGTTAGGACCGCATGGAGCGCAAGATGAGGCACCACGCGCGCCAGCAGCTCCGTCTTGATCGCGAGATTCTCAGCCACGGCCTCGATTACCCAATCGCAGGCGGCCAGTTTTCCCAGATCGTCTTCAAAGTTGCCGGGGGTGATAAGCGCGGCCAGCGAAGGCTCATAGAAAGCTGCGGGTTTGGCCTTGCCTAGGGCGTCGATCGCCGCCAGTGCCATCCGATTGCGTGCACCGTCGCCGGCCGGAACCAGGTCGAGGAGCAATGTGGGAATGCCGGCGTTAGCCAGGTGTGCGGCGATGCGGGAACCCATGGTTCCGGCGCCCAACACCGCGGCGCGGCTAACCAGAAACGGCTGAGCGATAGGACTGAAAACAGGAGTTGCGACTGGGGAAGACGTGCTCATAAGGGCTTTCCCTCGCGCGGGTTGGTGAGTAACCGTCCAACACGCGGAAACCATCGCAGGATACGGAGCAATGCACCACGCGGTCAAGGACTAAAGTTGCATAGCAATGGAAGAGCACCGAAAATTCGAAAGTACGCCCCGTTTGACCCTTCTCGGTCGTGGGCAATAGCTTGGAAGAGTGCGAGGGGTCGATTGAACGCCTTTCCCACAAGGAGATTGGATGCGAAGCAGGTTACTTCCCCGATTTTGGAAGAGCATTGTGGCCCTGAGTCTGGCGATGGCGGCGATTGCATATGCCGGAGCGCGGGACCAGTATTTGAAAAACTTTGAGCGGCGGACCACCGTCAAGGTGATGCCCAACGGTCTCACTCTCATCATTTGCGAGCGCCCTGATGCGCCGGTCTTCAGCTACTCAACTTTCGTCGACGCCGGAGACGTAAACGACCCCTCGGGCCAAAGCGGCCTGGCCCACATGTTCGAGCATCTGGCCTTTAAGGGAACCAGCCAGATCGGGACCACTGACCACGCCGCCGAGAAAGCCGCCCTCGAAAAAGTGGAGGCGGCCAACGACGCCTACGAAGCCGAGTACCTGAAGGAAGTAGGCCGCGACCCCAAAAAGCTGGCCGAGCTGAAACAGAAATTTATTGACGCTCAGACCGAAGCGCACAAATTCGTCATCCCCAATCAGTTCACTGATATCGCCGAGCGCAACGGCGCCGAAGGCCTGAACGCTGAAACTGGCCTCGATGAAACCCAGTTCTTCTGGTCCATGCCGGAGAATCGCCTTGAGCTTTGGGCCTATCTCGAGAGCAGCCGCCTGGCCGATACGGTGCCCCGCGAGTTCTACAAAGAGCGCGACGTGGTGATCGAAGAACGCCGCATGCGCACTGATTCCAATCCCGAAGGGCGCCTCTTTGAGCAGTTCGTCGCCACCGCCTACGTGGCCCATCCCTATGGCCGCAGCGGCATCGGCTGGCCCAGTGAAGTGGGCCAGATCAACGCCACTGAGGCTATGGCGTTCCACAAGAAATATTACGTGGGGGCCAATATCGTGGTCGCCGTGGTCGGCGACATAAAAGCATCCGAGGCCCTGCCTGTCCTGGAAAAATATTTCAGCCGCGTTCCCGCCGGACCCAAGCCGGAGGAAATGACCACCATCGAGCCCAAGCAGTTTGCCGAGAAGACAGTTGCCATTCGCGAGGCCACGCAGCCCATTTACGTCGAGGGCTACCACCGCCCGGACTATCGCGACCCCGACGATGCCGTCTACGACGCCATCAGCGACATTCTCTCCAACGGCCGCGTCTCGCGGCTCTATCGCAGCCTGGTGCGCGACCAGCAGATTGCCGCTGCAGCTGAGGGGGTCAGTCCCTATCCGGGCGACAAATACCCCGGCCTTTTCGTCTTTCTCGGAGTTCCTCTGCCGGGGCACACGCCGGTAGAGATGCGTGACGCCATTCACAAGGAAATCGACAAGCTGAAGACCGCCGACGTAACCGACGATGAGCTGCAAATTTTCAAGACCCGCACGCGCGCCGATCTGCTGCGCAGCCTCGCTGACAATCAAGGCCTGGCCAACACCCTGGCCGAATATCAAACCCGCTATGGCGACTGGCGTCAGCTTTTCCTGCAACTCGAGCGGGTCGACAAAGTAACCAAAGCCGACATTCGCCGCGTGGCCAACAAGGTTTTCATTGAAAGCAACCGCACTGAAGCCTGGATCGATACAACCGCACCTCCCGCACAGCAATCAGAGGCAGCACCGAAAGATGGAGGCGCGCAATGAAGAGCCTGCACATGAATGATTTTTCCCGAACGATCTTTGCCGCCGTAGCCGTTGCCGCAGCATTTGCTCCGATCACCCTCCCAGCCCAGCAAAGCAAGCCCTGGGAAAAAATCCCTATCCCCAAACTGCACGAATTCAAGCCCCAGCAGCCAAAACGCATTGAGCTGAAAAACGGCATCGTCCTCTTCTTACAGGAAGATCACGAACTCCCCTTCATCGCGGGATCGGTTCTGATTCCCGGAGGCTCGCGCGACGAAGATCCGGCCAAGACCGGCTTCATCGGCATTTACGGTCAGGCTTGGCGCACCAGCGGAACAGCCAAAATGGACGGCGACGCCCTCGACGATCTGCTTGAGGCCAAGGCAGCGCACATTGAGACCTCGGGCGATGAAGACTCCACCACCATCGAATGGGATTCGCTTAAGGCCGATGCCGACCAGGTCTTCTCGCTCGCCATGGACCTGTTTCTGCATCCAAAATTCAGCGCGGAGAAGCTCCGACTCGCCCAACAGCAGGAAGCCACCGGCATCGTCCGTCGCAACGACGACGAAGGGGCAATCGCCAACCGAGAATCGGCCAAGCTGGTTTACGGCGCGAACAGCCCCTATACCCGCCAACCGGAGTTGGCCACCGTTGGCGCCGTAACCGTTGCCGATCTCGAGGCCTGGCACGGCCGCACCATCGGAGGCAAGCTCATCGTCGGAGTCTTCGGTGATTTCGATCCCGCAGCCATGGAAGCCAAATTGCGTGCGGCCTTTGAAGGTTTTCCGTCGGCCAAACCGCTGCCCGCCCGCTACGACGTCTTCAAGGGCCCCAAACCCGGCCTCTACTTCATTGATAAGGAAGACGTGAACCAATCCAACGTGCAGATCGTGGGACTCGGCACTGACCGTCACAATCCGGATGTGCCTGCGCTCGCGGTGATGAACGAGATTCTGGGCGGAGGATTTGCCAGCCGTCTCTTTCAAAAAATCCGCACCGAGCTGGGTCTCGCCTATGCTGTAGGCGGCGGCCTGAGCTTCGACTATGACCATCCCGGTCCATTCCGCGTAGAAGTTCTTACCCAGAGCACCGCCACCGTGGACGCAACCCGGCACGCTCTGGACGAGATCGCCGAACTCACCACCAGGCCCTTCACTCCGGAGGAGGTAAATCGCGCCAAGGACAACATCCTGAATTCCTTTCTCTTCCGCTACGACACGAGGGAAAAGGTGCTCAGCGAACGCGAGCTGCTTGAGTTCTACGGCTATCCTGCGGATTACCTTGAGACCTACAGAGCCGGACTCGAAAAGGTAACTTTGGAGGACGTGACTGCGGTGGCAAAGAAGTACATACACCCCAACAATTATGCCGTTATCGTAGTAGGCAACGGACCGGAGATCAAGCCGCCTCTGGAAGATCTGAAACTGGGTCCCGCGCATCCAATCGATATCACCATTCCCCCGCCAAAGCGGATGCCAAAATAACGCAGATGCCGGGTGGCCCAGGTCTCGATTTTGAGACCTGGGAAATCCGGAGTGTAAGAGGATTCCGAGACCATGTCTCAGAGATACGTTGTTCTAGTTGCGCTTGCTCTGATATCTGTCTTAAGGCCTGCTACGGTAGCTCTCTCCCAATGCAATAACCGAATTACCCTCGTACCGCTCACAGCCATGAAAGCGGCGACCAAATCCCGAGACTTCGCCCGTTTTCGCTACTCACTATCTCCCTCCGACTCACTCCTTATCCGGTCGCACGAGGACACCGAAACTTCTATCGGGCCATATGATACTGGTTTTGTAATCACTCGAAATGGGAAGACGATGCAAAGCTCGATCCTGGGGCAACTGCCGGAGTTTCACGGGGATCCTACGTTCTCGGAGGGCTTTTCGACGCTTGCCGTAACCCGAGCCTGTACGAGCCGAGATCCAATTTATTTCATAACGATGCAATGGATGGGCGACGATATCAGCCCGGCCCTTGTTTTCATATTGGTTCCCTCACCACAGGGATACGAAGTCTCCACTCTCCCGTCGATCTCCGGTGGAATTGTGGATGTTTCCATGGTCAACCCGCTTCACTTCAGAACTTGGGACAGTCTGCACGAAGGTGCCTGTAACGCCTGCGAAACTGCCTATCGGATAACAGAGTATGAAATTCGAAATGGCAAACCTATTCGAACTCGGAATTACCGGACGCGGCACAACTATACTTCCGGGAATTTCGACGACAGGCGACGCATTCGATTCATTCCGTGAAGAAAGGTGAAACTACAATTTGTGAAGCGTAGTTTTATAGATAGGGAGCAGCCGGGCGCCCCAGGTCTCGCCTTTGAGACCTGGGATACCACAAATCACAACGGGAGTTCGCACATGAGAAGTGAAGTCGTATTGAACTTAAGGCGAATCGCGGCCGCCGACCGGCTGATTGCCCAGGGCGTAACCATCCATCGGCCTGAAACCTGCGTGATCGACGCTGACGTCGAAGTGGCGCCGGATACCGTCATCGAGCCCTTTGTGCAGTTGCTCGGCCGCACCCGCGTCGGCTCTGAATGCCTTATCCGCTCTTACTCGGTGATAGAAAACTGCACCTTGGGCAACCGCGTCCTGATTAGGCAAAGCTGTGTGCTGGCCGATAGCGCGGTTGGCGACGATGCAAAGATCGGTCCTTTCGCTCACCTGCGTCCCGGGTGCGAGATTGGTGAAGAGGCCCACGTGGGCAACTTTGTTGAAGTCAAAAAATCCCGACTGGGCAAGGGCGTCAAAGCCAGCCATCTCACATATCTTGGCGATGCCGAGATCGGCGAAGGAACCAACATCGGCGCCGGGGTTATCACCTGCAACTACGATGGCGTCAACAAACATCGCACACACATCGGCAAGAACGCCTTCGTAGGCAGCGATTCCACGTTGGTCGCGCCAATTACCGTCGCGGACGGCGCATTCATTGGTGCAGGCTCCTGCATCACCAGGGACGTGCCTGCCGGCTCTCTTGCCGTCGGCCGGGCTCGCCAAGTAACCAGGGAAGGTTGGGCGGCCGCCAGGCGCGACCGACAAAAGAAGGAGGAATAGGTCCGATGCTCTCCAGCGCACGCGAAGATTCTTTCCCGAATCGCGCTTGAAAGCGGCCCTATGTCGTTGCTAAATTGGTACATCCAGTGGACGCTGGTGCCATCGAACTACTTCTCTCCAGCAGCGCTGGCATAACGTTCTATATAATTACAGGGACCCATACGGGCCAAGCACAGGCTGGCAAGGATCGATTTTCCCCTCAGGCCTCAGCTTATTGAAGCTTGAACAAAATATGAATCCCTATTCTTTTTCTTTTGAACCGCGCTCGACGCCATCTTGATCTAATCGAACGGGGATAGTTTAGGGTCCAGAAAGCATGGCACTTGCGCAGATGCCGAAGAGCGCTGCGCAGCTTTATCCGGGAACATCGCCCCCTCCCGTTGCGTATTCCAATGCGGGCCGGGCGAGTCAAATTGGTTCAGAATCGAAACTGTCCGCTTCAGTTTTTCGGCCTGTAAATTTGGAACTGCGGACAGTGTAAAGTTAGTTTTAGGAAAGCAGGTCTTCGCTGCCTCTTTGTGGCAGGCGAAGATTATCGGAGAGCACGGCTTGGCATTAAACTTGGCAAGACCCGGAACACCGGACCACGCGGGGAGTCTGAGCACGGACGCGGAAGCACGCCCGGACTCTCGACGGCGCAAGGCGGCCCGAATTCTTATCGTGGACGACGAAGCGCACATCCGCTCCATGATGGGCGCCACTTTGGAGCGGCACGGTTACGACGTGCAGATGGCCGCCAGCGGCAATGAAGCGCTTGAGACCCTGGATCAAAATACCTTTGACCTGGTGCTGACTGACATTGTGATGCAGGACGGAAACGGCATTGCCGTGCTGGACCGAATCCACGCGCAGCAGCCGCAGCTTCCCGTTGTCATGGTATCGGCCGTGCACGATATCAGTGTGGCCATCGACGCCATGCGTCGCGGGGCATACGATTATCTGCTCAAGCCCTTCGAGCGCGAGCACCTGGTGAACACGGTGCAGCGTGCGCTCGAACATCGCCAGCTCCTGCAGGAGAACCATAACTACCAGGAGAACCTTGAACAGGTGGTGCGCGCAAGAACCGAGATGCTCCGCCAGGCGATGGAAAATCTGGAGCACTCCTACGACGTCACATTAGAAGCTCTGGGCGATGCGCTCGATCTGAAGGACTCCGAAACCGAGGGCCATTCCAAGCGGGTCACCGCCTACACCATCGCACTGGCTCGCGCCATGGGCATCTCTCCGGCTGAAATCAAGGTCATCGCGCGCGGCGCTTTCCTGCACGACATCGGCAAAATGGCCATTCCGGACGAAATCCTGCGCAAGCCCGGCAAGCTCACCACCAAAGAACAGGAAATCATGCGCGAGCACTCCAGCCGCGGTTATCACATGCTGCGCAAAATCCCTTTTCTGGCCGGCGCCGCGGAGATCGTCTTCTCTCATCAGGAGCACTATGACGGCAGCGGTTATCCCAGCGGATTGCGCGGCAGTGACATTCCCATCGGGGCTCGCATCTTCGCCGTAGCAGATACCCTTGACGCCATCACCAGCGACCGCCCCTATCGCAAGGCTCGCAGCTTCGACGTGGCCCGCGAAGAGATTCTTCGCTGCTCCGGCACACAGTTCGATCCAGCCGTCGTTGAGGTCCTGCTCAAAATCTCCAACGAGCTTTGGTTCGAGTTGCGCTCTGAGATCACCAACCAGAACAAACGGTACTCCACCTTTGAGCTAACCGGTATCCCCCGCCCGCCACAACTCTGAAGCACCGCATTATTTAACGCTCCCCAGAGCCCAGTCCTGCATCTGACTACGTAGAGCTGGCTACATCCTTTCCTGGGAGCAGATATGACCGTACTTTCTCATGATGAAATTACTGACCACCTCAGCCATCGTCCCCATTGGAGCATCGAAAGTGGAGAGTTGGTGCGAACATTCATATTCGAGACTTTCCCAGAGGCCATCGCCTTCGTGAACAAAGTGGCGGAAATCGCCGAGGAGTCCAACCACCACCCGGACATCGATATTCGTTATAACCGGGTCCGCCTGGCCCTGGTCTCCCACGATGCCGGCGGTATCACCAGCAAAGACTTCGCCGTAGCAGCTGGCGCGGACAAGGTGTCTCAGTAGAAACCTCAGTCTTCGTCCGCGGGGTCGTCCCCAGGTATCCCAAAATGTGGATTCGTGTGTATTTCATCTGCCTCGTGAAGCTTTTTTACCACACTTCGGTACCACCAGGCGGCTGCTAGCCCTCCGGCGAGCGCCGTAGCTGCTGCAACCGCCGCCACCTTCAGCCAGTCCGTGGGCCGACCGTTCGCCCGATGTGACTTTGTTAAAGACTCAGATTCTAAAGAGTTTGCCATCGTTTTAAGAGCCATCCTCGCGAACCTCTCTGCATCTCCGGTTTCTCTTGGGCCTACCTGGTAGACGCATTTCATACCAAATTCGAACCTATTCCAACACAGGAAAAATAATTTCGAATTTTGTATTGCGTTTTTCCGAATCTATGCTATGCTGTATTTATTCCGGTGATGGAGACGATCATCCTATCGCTCCCGTGCTGGAAGTAAGTTGCGTCACTGGCCTCCCGGCACGAACAGCAAGACCGTTCGTGCCGTCTTTTTTTGCTCCCCGCCCGGCACGGTGATGCTAATCACATTTGGAGCCGACCCGCGACTCCTCTTCAACCCGCTCCCGGACTACAATAGTCTTGGGGAGTGTGTTTCCATGAAGAATCCGATCAAAAGCCGCTGGGCCATGGGCCTCGCCGTCTTTGTCCTCACCGCGGCCAGCTATGCGCAATGGTCCAACCCAGCCGACGACGTTCCCGCCTATCATGTCTCCGCTCCGCTCAAGGTAACCAAGTTGCCGCCCATCCTCAAGGGCGCCCAGCTCACCGGCGAACACTTCGTCTATCCCTGGCAGAAGCACGTCTACCAGCAGGCGGTTCAAATTGGGGACGTACTCTATCAGTTGCCCTGCAACTGCCGCTGCGACCGCTCCCTGGGCCACACCAGCCTGCGCAGTTGCTTTGAGAATGCGCACGGCACGGAATGCGACGTGTGTGCGGCAGAGGCCTTCCTTGCCTACCGCATGACTAAGGCGGGCAAGACCCCATCTGAGATTCGTGCCGCCATTGCCCGTCATGAGTACACGAGCATCGATCTCAAGAAGCAGTGATACCGGACTGAAAGCTCATCTCCGGCCACTGATCCGCACATTAACCGGTAACAGACTCAGCGGTTGATCCCCGTCCAGTACTCAAAGATCTCCGCGCCGAATCCCGCCGCCAACTCTTTCATCTTTGAGCCGGGGTCGCCATAGACTTCAAATCTGCCTACGCTGCATAACGCCGCAAGCTTCGGCACCAGCTCCTGTACCACCGGTCCCGTGAAGTGCGCAAACACGGCATCGGCATTCGCGTAGGTTTCCATCAGCCGAAAGCGCTTTTTGTCGGCGCTCGAAAACCAGTCGTACCCGAGCGTACCGAACTCCGTCTGGCAAACTGCAGTCATGGTCTCCGCAATGGTCATGAATGCATCCAATTTCCCTTCGTTGACCGTCAGGTCAACCGTCAGCCGAACCACCTGCTCCGCCATCCTCTTCTCCTTTTCCACCAGTTTCAAAACAGCTTCCTGCCACCCTATCATCATTCCTCCACAGGTGAATCATGAATTGACGTAGAATGGAACTATGCAGCACGAGCCAGTTGGCCCGGCTCGCACCTGGGCAACTTTCCCTTCAGTGGAAGGTTGCAGTATCACGGGGGCGTCACGGTTTCGACGGGATCGATTGCGGCTTGGGAGTCATGTCGGGGTGTGGGCACCCGTAATCGCCTGCAAAAACAAAGTTGCCAACGATAATCTGGCACTTGCAGCTTAATTAATTAAGCTGCCGTCTTCCACAGCTTCGCCTATGGGCAGTGAGCGGACGTCATACAGTAGGCTGGCGGTTGCGGCTCGGTCCGTGTTGTAACCGCGAGATCATCGGACTAGTTTCCGGCGCATCTTGTCCGTTCTGAGTTCCGGGGGCGAATCCAAAAGGAACCGGGCAAAGCATGAATACTCCTGGCTGACAGCGATTTCGGAACTCCCGCCGCCTCCACCAATAACCCGCGAAAAATAAGCCTGCGCCGCTGCCGTTTCAACGACAAATAAGAATGAGTTTTTCGCGTGGCGCCTAATGCAACGCCGCGTAGTCCTTCTTTGCTTCAATGAGGATGGGTAGATCCGGGTCGGCATCCTTCCATTGTGCGAAGAAGCCTTGAAAGGCTTTCCGGGTTTTCACCCGGTCGCCTTCGAGTTCTAAAGCGCGCGCCAGGCCCAAGGCGGAAATCGAATAGTAAAGCCCCCAATTCGGATAACGCCAAGTGCTGCCCCAACTTGCGCCTTTCTGATCCAGGATCTTCTGGAATTCGGCTGCGGCCTCCGAGCCCTTACGCAAACGCAGGTACGCCAAGCCCCGCAGATACACCGTTGCGGGGTAAGCGCGCTCGTAAGGCGAAGCGGATGCCAGCAGTTCCACTGCCTTGTCGGGCTGACCGCGCTGGACCTCGACGGCAGCTCGAATCGCAGGTAGTTGCACAGTATTCCAAATTGTTCCATTGGGAAAGAGCTTTGAAGACTTTCCGGCGAGATTCTCCGCCTTGGCCGCATCCCCGCATATCGCTAGCGCCAGCGCCGGCCGACCCAGGCGACCCGTGGTGTTGCAGTCACCCGACAAACCATCGGCGAGCGCATTGGCTTCTTCGAAGCTTCCTGCGACGTTCCCGAGTCCTTCGCGCAGCGCAATCGCCGCAGCTCGTCGGTACAACTTCGCAGACTCGCGACGCTGGCCAAGAGCATTCCGATGTGCTGCTTGCAATCCAAAGCTGAGGTACTCCTCCGGCTTGCCTGCATACCATTGAATCTCCTTGGCGATCGCAGCCTGGTCGTCCTCGACGTAAGCCATTTCGAGGAAGCGTTGGTGGATCCTCGCACCGTCGACTCCCTGCCTTCGCACCCGTTCCGCGACTTTCCTCGCCTCATCAAGCCGATTCATGCATATGTATGCATCCAATAACCGTCGATAGGGCGGCTCAGCATTTGGTTGCAATTGATTTGCTACTAGGCCCTCCTGGAGTCCCTCTTCGAATTCCCCCAGGGTTATGTAATTTTCGCTTAAGCCGTTAGGAATTCCCCATACGCGGGGATAGTTCGCGACACCTAGGCGATAGGCGTCAATGGCTTCGTCCAGCTCGCCAGTCGTCTCGTAGTAGCCCGCCGTAATGTACTCCCGCTCATACTCGGAGACGCGATCGATTAACGCAAAAGCCTTTCTTGTGTATTCGGCCTCGCGCTCTACGTCCCCAGCATTACCGTAAGCAACCGAGAGGTAGAAGTAAGCCATGGCGAAATTCGGATCGACCGCGATGGCGCGCTCGAACATCGGACGAGCAGCCAGAAACCGGCCGTGGGTCAGTTCGGAGATGCCCGCTGAGTAGTTCTGGAGAGCTTCCAGCGAACCTGTGGTCACCTGTTCCAGCGGAAGATTCAACTTCTGAATCGAGCTGCGCGATTCCCCGAGCCTGGCGCGCATGGCCGTCACGGAGGTTCCCAGGGCGTTCAGCACGTGCTCCTTGCCGTCCACCTGGACCTGTTCCCGGTCGAGTGTGTCTCCGCCCTGGCAGGTGATCGCTTGGAATGTGATAACGTAGCTCTTACCTAAACTAGCAATAGAGCCGCCAATGGTAGCCGCAGCCGCGTCGCGGACGCAGATGTCATGCGCGATCTGGTTCGTGATGTGCTCCCCGGGCGACAGGCCCATGAGGCGCAGATCCTGTTGTACCTGCACATCGTCCATGATTTTCAGAAAGGGCGACTGCTCCAGTTGGATGGCGACCGCCTGGCGCAGCGTGCCATCGAAAACCGGGTCGCCTGTGTTATTGGCGAAGTCGGCGAGCACCAGCACATCTTTATCCGTGAGCAATTTAGCCGGCGCGGGCTTTCGCCAAACGAATAACCCGCCAATCGCCAAAACGAGCGCGACAGCAGCAGCGATTCCGCACTTGAACAAAGAACTATGTCTTCGGACAGCCGGGGCCGGATTCGCTCCCGATTGCAAACGCTCCAGATCGCCGCGCAGCTCTGCGGCGGATGTGTAGCGCCGGTTGAGATCTTTTTCGAGCAGTCTGCAGATGACCCTTTCCAACTCGGCGGGGACATTGGGATTCCGCTCACGGGCCGATTTGGGCTTTTGATTCAGGATTGCGTCGAAGATGATTGCCGCCGTCGGACCGTCAAACGGCAGGGCCTCAGTCACCATCTCGTACAGAACCACGCCAAGAGACCAAAGGTCGCTACGTGAATCCACGGTCTGGCCGCGTGCCTGTTCGGGCGACATGTAGGCGATCGTGCCCATGGCCGTGCCCGGATCTGTGAGTGGCTTAATCGTCGTCGCTTCCCCATCCGCCGGTCCGATTTGCTTGGCTAAGCCGAAATCCATCACCTTGACTTGACCGCGCTGGGTTACAAAGATATTCGCCGGCTTGATATCCCGATGAATGATGCCTTTGCCGTGGGCTGCCTCCAGCGCATCTGCTACCTGAATGCTCAGCGCGAGCGCAGTCGGGATATCGATTGGCTTACCTCCGGTTCTCTCGTGAAGGCTCTCGCCGTCAAGTAGTTCCATCACGAAGAATGGATGGCACGCTTCTTCACCCACGTCGTAGACAGCGCAGATATTAGGGTGATTGAGCGCGCAAGCGGAGCGGACCTCCCGCTGGAAACGCCCGCGCGCAGCATCAGTGGGAGAAGCCTCCGGCAGAACTTTGATGGCCACCTCGCGATCGAGTCGCAAGTCTCGCGCCTTATATACCTCACCCATACCTCCCGCGCCGATAAGCGAAAGGATCTGATAGGGTCCAAGTTTGTCGCCGGCAGAGAGTCTCATATGGACTTCCCAAGATTAGCTTACTGATTCACTGAGCCGATTTGCACACGAATCTGCGACACAGCGATTCGCTGAAAGTTCATTGAGCTTGCGTTCATCAATTTCCTCGCGCATCGCGGCGAAGGAATCCATCTTTCGCCGCCTCCACCAACGACTTTTGAATCCAGATCATTTGCCGTCAAACCCCTGCAGCATCCACACGCTGCTCTCCGGCTTGGCAATCGAATACGCAAAGCTCTTGCCATCTGGCGCCAGCGTGAACCGAACTGCCGGGTTCAGCGGCGATCGCGGTTGCAGGCTGCTGTCCAGCGGCTTGATATCGCGCAGTTTTGCCGTCTCCATATCGAGGGAAAAAAGGAACAACTTGCCGCCTTCTTCGCGAATGCCGTATGCGGTCTTGCTGTCTTTCGAGAATCCGAGGTTGTCGGTCTTGATGATCCCCAGGTCGCGGTGTTGCTTCCCATCGGGAGAGATCAGATGCCATCTCGAATTGTCGTCGGGATATGCAATCCATTTGCCGTCAGGCATCCAGGAAATAACGCCGTATACCCCATCCACCAGTTTCTGTGAAGCTGCCCCGCCAGTGGTCCGCACAACCCTCAAGCTGTTTTTGCCCTCACGCTCAACTGACATGAACGCGAACTGCTTGCCATCGGGCGACCAATCCCCGGCGAACTGTTTTGTCGTCGCTTCAGAAGAATCCACTAAACGAACCGGAGCGCCGCCAGCCACCGACGCCTCCCAAAGCCGCCCGCCGCCGCTCGTTTCTACACTCACAAAAATCACCCGGGTGCCATCCGGTGAAAGTACCGGGGCATAAATCCACTTGGGTGGATCCTGCGCAAAACTTGCCCTGGTCACCAGCGGTCGATCCTGGCCATCTCCCGTGTGCAGCCAGATATCTTCCGGGCCCAACCGATTGGAAACGTAAACCAGCGAATCTCCTTTCGCGGCCCACGCCGGCATGCTTTCCCCTCGGGGTGTCACAATCAGGCCCTTCGTTGTTCCATCCGCAATCGACATGGATACAATGTCAAAGTCAAAACGGCCCTCGGTGTACAGAATCGACGCACCATCGGGAGAAACCGAAGGGCTATCCTCTAAGCCGGTCCCCTGCGTAATCTGCTGCAGACGATCGGACTTCGTGTCGGCCAGGTAAAGATGCCGCGTCCCTTCCATGCCTATACCGGTTGCTGCGATAATGTGCCGGCTGTCCGGCATCCAGTCAAAAGGCGGTGTGCCCATATCATGCGGCATTTTTTTCAGAATCTGCCGCGGAGTTCCTTTACCGACCGGCCACGGCAGCAGCCACGCCTCTTCTGCTCCCGAATCGCCTGCGCGAATAATCAGCAGCTTCTTGCCGTCCGGCGAAAACTTCAACTCCGGACTGTTGAAAGTGTTGTGCGCAAACACATGCGAATCCGGATAGCGGCGCAGCGGCGAACCGATCGGATCGGAAATTTCCAGGTCACAGGGACTCACAGAATCAGTGCAATAAATGACTCCTGCTTTGCCATCCGGAGTTATGGCCACGAAATCGAACATCATCGGCGGCAGCGTCCAGATCACGTCCGGCTCACCTCCCACTGAAGCGATTGAAAGCACCTTGTTCGCCTCGCCGCCGGGTTCTGTTTGCAAATAATAGATATGAGACGAGTCCGGCGACCAGCCCAAGGGCCGGACGGTGCCTGGTGCACTGGTCAACTGCTGCGCCATCGGCGAATCCAGCCTGCGCAGAAAAAGATCCTGATCGTCGCCCACATCGCCTGCGTAAACAGCCATTTTTCCGTCATGCGACCACAGTGGACTCCTGGCATTCACAGCAAACGGCGTGTATCTATATTTTGAAAGCTGAACGCCCGCCGGGTGTAGCCACCATGCGCATGCGCCAGCCAGCGCTGCCACCAGCACCGCCAGCGCAACGGCCACGCCGACGCTGAATCCCTTCCGCTTGGCGCCGGCCTGCACAACCTCCGCTGTGACCGCATGCACGCCGCTCGAATACGCCTCAGAAAAATGATCGCGCAAGGTGCGCAGTTGCTGATACAGGTCCCGCGACGAATCGAAGCGCCGCGTTGGGTCCTTCTCCAGGCAGCGATCCACCAGCCACTTCAGCGGCACCGGGATCTTGCCCTCAAGCGGCTCAGGCTCTTCGCGAACAATGGCCGCCATGGTTTCCACCGCGGAGCCGCGCGCAAACGCCTGCTTGCCGCTCAGCATCTCGTACAGAATCAGCCCAAATGAAAACTGGTCGGAGCGGTATCCCGCCTCTTGTCCCCGCGCCTGTTCGGGGCTCATGTACGCCACCGTTCCCAGCACCATTCCGGGGCTGGTCATGTACTCAGCAGCCGCCGGTTTGGCAATCGTTGCTGCGGTAGCGATGGTCTCGGCGTCGGAACCGCTGGCGGGCGATGCCCGCATGATGCGCGCCAGCCCAAAATCCAGAATTTTTACCCGTCCGTCTCGGGTCACCATTACGTTCTCCGGCTTCAGGTCCCGATGCACAATTCCCGCTGTGTGCGCGGCCGCCATTCCGTCGGCAATCTGCGTTGCCAGCTCCACCACATGCCGCACCGGCATTGCGCCATGCCGCATCTTCTCCCGCAGCAGTTCGCCGTCTACCAACTCGCTCACCGTGTACTCCACGCCGTCGATGTGGCCCACTTCATACAGCGCCACAATATTTGGATGGCTCAAGGCAGCGACAGTCTTGGCCTCGCGCTCAAACCGCGCCCGCCGGTCGGCGTCGCCCGCAATCTCAGCCAGCAGAACCTTCAGCGCAACGTCGCGATCCAGGCGTGAATCCCTCGCCCGATACACCTCGCCCATGCCGCCTGCACCCAAAGGCGACTGGATAACATAAGGACCGAGTTTTGAACCGGAAGTAAGGACCATAGGTGCCCGAATTATAACCGAGCGTGATCGAAAAGCCGGATAGATAACTTAGGTAAGCGTTCCTTGTTCATCAATACGGTTATAACTTGAGAGCCTGAAAACACAACTCAGATCGCAGATTCTGCACCCTCGTTCATCAAAAGCGTGTTTTCAAGTTAGGTGAGAATTCTCTTGCCCCCTCGCCTATGGCGTGCGTATACTTTGCGAATTCCTCAGCAGTTGCTTAACTGCAACTGTTTTTCCAAACTTCCACGAAAACAGATAAGGAGAATGTATGGGAAAAATCAACTTGGGTCGCGTAATTCTTGGCGGTATTGTTGCCGGGATCGTTTCAGATATCCTGGGTTTTCTCGTAGATGGCGTACTGCTGGCGCCTAGATGGAATGAGGGCATGACCGAACTCGGGCATGGTGACTTCTCGTCCAACATGTGGATCTGGTTCAACGTGCTCGGAATTGTCAGTGGAATCGTCGTGATCTGGATTTACGCGGCCATCCGGCCTCGCTTCGGCGCGGGAGTTCATACCGCGATCTGCGCAGGTGTGGCCGCCTGGATTCTCACTTCGCTGATTCCCAACCTCAGCTTCATGTGGATCGCCGGCCTGTTTTCGCGTCGCCTGTGCGCCTACACAACCGCCGGCGCATTGGTCGAAGTCGTCCTTGGCGCGATTGCGGGAGCTGCCGTTTACAAGGAATAAGCCGGACCAATTCAGTCACACCAATCCCAATCCGAACAATTCGATGCAAAAAAGTGCAGGCCCATCCACCAATCCTCTGATGAGCCTGCACCTTGTTCCTTCACACTAACTACCGCGCCCGGTGCCTACTTAGTGTGCGCATGAACAACATATCGTTCCGGCGCCGAGCCTACGAAATAAAATGGATAGCATGTCACAAGCGTGAGAGCGGATCCAGTTTTATGGATCAAAATGTCGCTGTCGCCGGGAGCAGTAATCTGGATCCAATCCACCGCGTACCTGGCCACTCCCGCTGCTGTCTGGATCTGAATCTCGTCATCCGGGCGAATGTCCTTCAACGCCCGAAAATAAGTGTCCCGATGCCCGGCGATTCCGATATTTCCCGGCTCACCTGGAAGTGCAGTCCCTTCGATATGTCCCACGCCCAGCCTGAGAGTTTGCGAACTGGTCCCCTCGAGAATCGCCACCTGGACTTTAAGCCGTGGAATTTCGATGCGCCCCAGAAGATCGCCTTCTTTAACGGCAGTCCGGGGCAAGCTGACCGTATGCAGTTCTTCCGCATGCATCTGCTGTTCCAGGGTATTGTTCGCGACTTTCTGATAGATCCTTGCGTATAGAAGCGTGACCGCAACGTAGCTGAGTGACAGGATTCCAGCCAACACAAAGAACCTTTGTGTAAAGTGGAGAAACTTGTGACCCCGCTTTGCAAACCGCGTCTGCTCATTCGTAGAATTCATCATCGTTTACCTGGACGCCAACCGCGAAGGAGTTGAAGATACGGAATATCCTGGCCGCGTACGAACTGATAAGCGCCCATGACCCGGCGCGCTGGCCTTAACTTCGATGGTCCGATAGCTCCCATCCTGTGCTGCAATCGTGGGCACGTAGGCCAATGTATACTGGTTGCGAATATCGTGAGCGATCTCCTCGCAGATGGATGCAATCTCTCTGGATGATGCCGGAAAGTAGGCTTTGCCGCCCGTCTCCCGGGCAAATCGGTTCAACACCCCGGGATTCTGATCTGAATCGCTTTCATCGAAGATACCGATCGTATAGATGATCGAGGAGGACTGTTTTGCCATGCTGAGAACCTGCGCCAGGCTGTGCTTGCTCGCATTGTCGCCGCCGTCGCTGATCAGCACCAGCACTTTTTTGTCGCGATTGGCCTGCTTGAGATGATCCAATCCCACGGCAATCCCATCGTAAAGCGCGGTCTGTCCCATCGCCTTGATTTCAGAAAGAGCCTCTTGCAGCTGATCCCTTTTGTCTGTGAAGGGAATATTCGCCGGAAGGCCAAAGGAAACATGCTCGTTGAAATTGACCACAAACATCTGGTCCTGGGGATTGCTTGAGCGGGCGAACGCCAATGCCGCGACAATCACATCATCGCGTTTCGGTCCCATGCTTGTGCTGTTATCCACGAGAATCCCAACGGTAACTGGAATATCTTCGTGGCTGAAGTTCCTGATCGTTTGCAGTACCCCATTCTCGTAGATCTGAAAATTATCTTTACCGAGCCCGGAGACGAGCGCGTTGTGGTGGTCAAGAACGGTTGCGCTCAAGGTAACGAGGTCGGCATTCAGTTTGAGAGTGTATTCCTCCCCCATAGAGCCCTCGGGACGCTGGGAAACCTGTGCGCCGGCAACACAGTGCAGAAGAATTGCGGCAATCAGAAACACCAGTCCCCGGAGCGCGAAAGAGTTTCTCTCCGGAATGTGCATTCGTGCCTTTAATGGGTGCCGATGATGCCGGCTCGCCTGCCGTAGCGTACGTGCGGATGCAATCATTTCAATCATCCGTTCAGTCCTTCAATGCAATTCTGAAGAGATCGCCTTCGCAGCATGCGCAGGAAGGCGGTACACCCGTACCGCCTCCTCCAGCGCATCGTTCACAGTTCCTCAAAGGCCGTGGAATCCAACCTCTCGACTCGCGTTAAGCGATTCGTCTTAAGAAGCTCAGAAGAACAAAACCACCACCCAGTGAGAACAATCCAAGCAACCCGATAAGGGGAAGCTGGCTGGCCGTCTTGGGCAGAGGAGCAGCAGGCGCAACTGCAACCGGCGGCTCAACCACAGCTACCTGGGCCGGAGGAGGAGGTTCAACTACCACTGCGGTGGCAACCGTTTCACCGGCGGGGGTAACTGCCTCGACGGGCGCCGTCGCTAGAACTTCAGGGGTCGCGGTCTCCAGCGGCGCTGGCGTGGAAAGAATCGTTTCGTTTGTTTCCTTTGCCAGTATGATGGCCCTCGCCCTGCCATAGACAAATTGATCGCCGCATTCACGGCCTGGATAGAACCATGCCTTCAGAGCCTGAGGCTCACCGGCCGGCCGCTCAGAAAATGTGATGACGGTCTTCTCGGTTGGCTTGATGCGATAGTTGGGGATTGCTAGGACGGTGGTGATCAAACGAGTTTCGTCCTGGTTGTAGATCTGGACCGTGTGCCGGTCAGTCGCCGCATCCATTACCTTGAACACGTAAGTACCCGCAGGTAAAACATTGACGCCAATGCCGGGAATCTCGACCGGCTCGCTGAAAGTAACGACAGTTTTTCTGTCCCATTGGTCGGCCTTCACATTGGGCGCGACAAGTAAGCAAAGCACGATAACGCAAAGTCCTGTTCCTAAGCCTTTGAGCAGTGTCATTCGTTTCTCCATAACTTCATCCGACTCGCGCGCGCGGCGGTTGGGATGCTTCCTCTTTTGTGTTGTCGGATTCACTAGAGATCGCACGCCGGAAAATCCGGCAGCCTTTGGTCCGTGGCGCGTCATTCAATATCCAGTCTTACGCACTCATCTTTCGATTACTGATCAATACAGACCGCGCACTTTTTGACCGCGGAAATGGCTGAGTTTGCATCGTCGAGGGGATTCGGCCCTGTAAAAGGAAGTTGAAAGGTTAGACAACTTTTTCAAGCGCAATACGGTGCATTAGCCAGCAAATGTAAATTCCTTCACCTCGCATGTGCAGCTTCTTGCGCATTCTGAGGACTTGAATATTCGCAACTCCTTGATTCTTTTATGCTGCAGAGTGGGCGCTCAATTGCAATATAGCTAAAAGCATTGTCGTGGTTATGGTTGGGCTTGTCTTCCCGCTCCTTCGATCTTCGGTTCCGGCGACTGGACTGCCACGAGATCGATCTCAGTTCTTCAATGACCCAGGCAATGAATCGAAACTCTGAAAGGGCAATAAGTATGCGCGCTTCTCTGAGAATCTTGACGGCTTGCCTGACGTGCCTGCCAACGATGGCGTTTGCCGACGTTTATCCCCTTAATCCGCCACCCGAGCTTTTCATTGACAACATTACTGTAGAAACCGGCGGCTTTATCACTGGCGACGTGGAGAGCATCACCGACGTCGGAAAGTGTGCGGAGCCAACTCCGTGTAACACCGGGCCAACCAGCGTGTCCCCTTTGTACTTCTATGAGGATCCGTCCGCTGGCACTTTCCAGGTGAATGATCACGACGGCGATATCTATCTCGTGGGATATCCGCTGACTGCTTCCCAGGTCGACTCCGGCGGCGAAGTGGGTCAGATATTTACTGTGTCCAGGGACGATACCAACCTTTGGACTTCAGCGGAAGGTCAGACGCCTTCCAGCTTCGGGCCCGTTGTGGCGATAGATTTCCACGACTTCTACCCGGGGGACGTTGGCTTCCAGCCCGATGCAACTGCCTATATTGCGCCGTTGGGTTCCACGGTCCCGGAGCCGGCCTCCTTGACTCTGTTGCTCAGCGGTCTGGCTGCCGGATTGGCTCGTAGAAGGATGGCTGGTAAGAAGGCCTAGAACCAATCCCGAGAATCAGTCTTCGCCGCGCGAAATTGGTTCATCGCGCAGTTGCGCCGTAGGTATTTTCCGCTAAGTGGAGTGTGAATGGGATCCTTGAGAATCAGGCGCAGGCCAGAGTCTCGGCCGGCATCGGCTCCAGATCCTCAGCGGCCACTTCCACCGCGATGCTCTGCATGATGTGTTCCAGTGTGAGCACCACACGAAAGCCATTCTTCTTCCGCACTACAACGCCTTCCATCCCGACCAGTGCGCCCGCTCGAATGCGGGCCCGCTGTCCCACCGTCAACAGCGGGTACGGCTCGGCGGCACGAAGGTGAAGGCCGGCGCGCAGAGCGTCGATCGTTTCCTCCGGTAGCGGAACGGGCTCGCGCCCCATTCCCCCCACCACGGCCAGAGCACCCGGCACGTTCAATACGCGTACCCGCTCGCTCCGCTTGATGTGAACAAAAAGGTAACCGGGAAACAGAGGCAGCTCCAGCGTAACCTTCGACCCATCTCTCCACTTACGCGCCGAGCGATAGAGTGGAAGATAAAATTCGATCTCCCTCTGGGTCAGGTGCTGGGCAACGCGTTTCTCGTGGCGTGAGGCCGTATAGACGGCAAACCAGTTCGATTCGCTGTGCGCAGTCGGCAGAGTCGCCGCCGTGGAACTGCGCTCCGATCGAACACGCCGATGTGCCGTAATGCGCAACGTCAAGCCATCCTCACTAGGATGGGGATTATTCCCCCAGCGTCCCGACCTGACAAATCCGACTCAAAAAATAATTGCGGTCCCTATGAATGGAAGCAAGTGCTTTCACTCATACTCAGGTCGAATCCGTATCCTGTCTGATCGATCCAGTTGACACGATATCTTAGCAATTAATATGGAGTCAATCCGTAATTGGTCAATAAGAATCATTCTTTCATTACTTTAGAGTTGTTTGAACTTCCCTGACAAATATATAGCTTTGAGGTGCACCCCTTCAGTGAGACAGTTTGTATTTTGACAGTTCGCCGTTGGTTGAAAAATGGTGTTCATTTTATTGGTTCTGCGTCAGACTGGCTAGTGGTTGGTGAAGCGGAGACAGGCTCTGGTGGAGACCAACCTGTCAAGGAATAGCCAACTGGAGACTCATCGATCTGATGAGCTGGGGAGTCGGACGAAACAGGCTCCCCGCTTCCTTTTCGAGGCCGGCCTCGCCGTTTCCATGATCGATAGATTTCCGCATGCCTTGGAAAACTCATGGATGGCTCGGTCGAGGCAGCCTGCGGTGCTAAGGCGGCTTCGAACTCCGCGGGCGTCTTGTATCCCAGTGCCGAGTGGAGCCGGAGCCGGTTGTAGTAGTGATCGATGAACTCTTCCAGATGGGCGCCCAGCGCATCGATGTGTTCGTAGTCGTTGGCATAGATCTCTTCACGCTTGAGCGTCTTGATAAAACTCTCGCAGAAGGCGTTGTCGTAAGGGTTGCCGGGTCGGCTCATACTCGGCAAGATGCCATGGTACTGGAGCATGCGCGTGTACTGCTCGGAGGCGTACTGGACGCCACGATCGGAGTGGTGTACCAGGCCAGCAGCTGGTTGGCGCAGAGCGATAGCCCGTTGCAACGCCAACAGCGGCAGAGGTGTGGTCAGGCTGCGATCCAATGCCCATCCGACCACTTTACGCGAGAATGCATCGAGCACCAGGGCCAGGTAGACGAACTCCTGGCGGAGCCGGATAAACGTGATGTCGGCCACCCATAACTGGTTGATCGCGGTCAGCTTCATGCGGCTGGCCAGGTTCAGGTAAACTTCCGCATCGTGGTCCGACTGTGTGGTTGCAATGAAAGCCTTCGGCTCAATGCCCAGTAGGTTGTCTTCGCGCATCAGCCGCAGGACGCGCTTGTGGTTGACGGCCATGCCGCGGCGGCGAAGCTCAACGGTGACGCGCCGGTACCCGTAGCGGCGGCGATGCTCAAGGACGATCCGCTGGATGGTGCTGCGCACCTCCATGTCTTCTTCGCGGCAGTGACGTTGCTGAAGAAAACGATAGAATCCGGCGCGGCTGACTCCTGCCAGCCGGCACATCGGCTCGACTCCAAGGCTGCCTGGCATCGGCATCAGTTCCCGGATCGCTTCCCAGATGCCGTTTCG